>CALJEK010000001.1 GCA_938074445.1 Candidatus Kryptoniota bacterium
AACGGCAGTGGACAAGCGTTTGAAAATGTCGCAACCATAACGAATTCACCGAACTCCGAAGCTTTTTTGTAAGCATCTTGGAGTGCTTTAAAAACTTTTTCATCCTCACCATAAACAAGCGTGCTCATAGAGCCAACGTGAGTCTCAAGCCCGTAAGATTTAAAAATTTCGATCACTTTATCAATTGGCTCTATTATATCCATTTGCCTTAACGGGTATAAACTTATTTGAAGTGCAACAGCCATTTTTTATCTCTTTTTATTGTCAAAAAATGTCCAATAAATTCCAACGCCTATAAGCGATCCGTAAAACATCGATAAATACGGATTAGAAGTAATTGGGCAAGTTCCAGTCCTGCAACCTATAAAGAAATAATAGAGATAGCCCGCAATAGCACCAGCGACAACAAAAATAAAAAGTTTTAAACGCTTCATAAAAATTTTACTTTTCTTTTAAACCGAGAACATCATTCAATTCATCAATTATCTGTTCCATTTCATTTTCCATGCCCTTTTCCTTTATCGCCTGCTCAAGCGTTCCCCATATCGGTTCACCACAAACAATACATTTAATTCCCTTTTTCATCAAAAATCCAACTGATTCGGGAAATTCTGTTACAAGGTCCTCAATCGTTATATCCTTTGTAATCCTTTTCATCTTCTCACCTCATAATATTTTTTCCATTCAATAATACCTCCAGAGAGATTATAAACGTATTTAAACCCATTCTTAACAAGAATTTCGCTTGCCCTCATACTTCGATTCCCACTTCTGCAATAGACTATTATCTCGTAGTTTTTATATTTTTTCAGCTCATCAAACCGTTTCTCTATCTCCTGTACAGGTATATTTATTGCCCCATCGATATGCTCTTTGGAAAATTCCATCGGTGTGCGAACATCAAGAATCAAAACATTTTTAACTTTATTCATCTTCTCCCTCGCCTCAGCAGGACTTATATTGAGATAACCTTTTTGCTCATCTACATTTTGTTTAAGCGCACAGCCAATGAGATAAATCAAAATAAAGAAAGTTGTTAAAGCCTTATACCCTATTTTCATCTCTGACACAAATTATTTTATAATGCGATTGATTTATATCAGCATGCTCAATTATTGAGAAACCAATCTTATTTAGCAATGCCATAAGTTCGTCTTTTGAGATTCTTTCCTCATATGGTGGTCCCATTTCCTCATGCTGTTTTTTCCATTCAAGAATAACAACCCTTCCATTATCTTTCGTTATTCTTTTAACCTCATTTAAGAACTTTATAACATCATCATTTTCATGTGTGACAAAGGCAAGGAAAGTAAAATCACTTACTTTATCCTCGAGTGGGAACTCATAATCTCCTTTTGCAAGCACAGGTATAATGTTAGCAGGTGGATTTTTCTGTTTTAACTTGTTAAGCATCTCTTCTTGAATATCAACAGCGTAAACCTTTCCAAAATCGCCGACAATTTTCGAGGCTGGAATGGCAAAATATCCACTGCCACAGCCAACATCAACCATCGTCATACCTTTCCTTAATCCACATGATGTTAAAATTTCTTCAGGCGGAAGAATTTCTTTCCTTCTCTCGTCGTGAAGATGTTCCGCGTCTTGAGGGTTAAATTTGTGCACTTTTCTACTTAGAGTTACTTAGCTTAATTTTAACGCTTACAGCACCTCTAAAATCCCCAGCTTGATATCCAGTGGCTTTGTCCTTCGGATAAGTTTTCCTTAGGAACTCCTTTATCTCTTGCTTTAAAAATTCATCAGTCCCATGACAATTCAAACACATCGGCTGAACAATCAAAGGCTTAAAATATCTGACATATTTTTCACCATTTTCATTGACAACTTCATAATATTCCTGCGGTAATTCACCTTGTTTATTTAGATTGTTAAGTTTTCCCAAAATTTTATATTCGTAATCGTCCGGTTTATCAGCTTCATTCCTGTACTTTTCACTTATCCTTCTGACATATATGTTGTATTTTTCTTGATGCGCTTTTATAATTTCCTGTGCAAGACCAGAACATGTTTTCATAGCTTCTAAATATCCGCCTTTGCTAAGTTCCTTAAAGAGAACCGCCTTTACAGAATCGACAAGCTCATTTGAAACTTTTCTTGCAAGTTCAATTGACTTTTGAATGTTATCATCACTTTGAAACATAAACAAAAGTAGAAAAGCCAAAACTACTTTATACATTTTTTGTCACCTCCGCTTCAGGTTGAATTATTTTATATGTATAGTTTACCTCAGCGCCGGATTTTTTAAGTATTGCTGAAACAGAACAATATTTCGCCTGTGAAAGCTCAATGGCGTTCTCGACATCTTTGGGGTTTATTTTATTACCATAAATTACATATTCAATATCAACTTTTGTGTAAACCTTTGGGTGCTCTTCCGCTCTAACTCCCGTAATTTTCATCTCAAATTTATCAAACTTAACTCTTTTCTTTTTCAATATACTGACAACATCCATTCCAGTGCAACCACCCAAAGAGATCAAAAGAAGTTCCATTGGCCTTGTCCCAGCATTTGTTCCCCCAACGGTTTCAGCAGCATCCATAATTACCCAATGGTTAGAATCCCCCCTTCCAATAAAAGTCATTCCATCGACAAATTTAACTTCAACATTTGGCATTTTTTTACTCCTCTAAATTTGTTTTAAAATTTCTTATATGCGAGCAAAAATCCAAGTAAAGCAAAATACAAAGTGCTTATTTTAGGATTACATAAAAGGGGACACATACCCCCAAGTTTCGAAAAATACCGACCAATGAAAAAGCCCGAAATTCCACCGATAATTGCTCCAACAAGCCCAGAGATCATCCCATAAACCCGTTTTTTTATCTTGCCCAAATGTAATAATACCAAATCTCTCGGGTTACCTCCTTTTCGATGTATTCACAACTTTCACATCGCCAAACCTCATTATCACCGCAACACCTTCTGATAAACATCATTTCGCTTCCGCATTTTCGACAACGTCTTTTTGTAAATTTATCTTCAAACTTTTGAAAACTTAAATAAAACGATTTTGCGATTTCATCTTTCATTTAAAAGCATAATTATATCTCTTTCAAAAACTTCCTTTGGACGATAACCAACATATTTCGCCCTTATATTACCCTTTCTGTCAATTACAAATGTCGTAGGTATTCCACGAATCCCGCCATAATCCTGCGTAACTTTATAGTTACCGATTAATATTGTATAGTTGATTCCAAATTCCTTCATAAATGGTAAGACATCCTTTACTCCACCTTCGTCAAGTGAGATACCAATTATTTCAACTCCCTTGTCTTTATATTTTTTATAAAGCTCAATAAACCCCGGTATCTCAGCTCTGCAAGGCGGACACCAAGTAGCCCAGAAATCAAGGATTATAATTTTGCCTTTGAAGTCCGATAGTTTAACTTTTTTTCCTTTTACATCTAAAAGTTCAAAATCAGGAGCTGGTTTCACGTCTGAAAGAACGCTCGCAAAAGCTGGTGTAACCGCAGAATAAGTCTTGTTATCCTTTTTTCTCACATTATATCCAAGATAACCAACTACCAAAATTAAAATTAAAAGCCCAATTATAGGTCGATAGTCTATTTTTCGCTTTGCCATTTTCCGTAGATGTCTTTTTTTTTAAATATTTTGAATAACTCTTTCAAGTTTTTCGCGAACCTCAAACGCAATTTCTTTTAACTTTGGGTTATCAATTATATAAGTCATAACATTCGGATCAAACGCAGATACAGTGACTTTCCCATCCTTTTCGTAAACTATCACATTGCAGGGAAGCACAAGCCCAAGTTCATACTCAGCTTGTAAAGCTTTATAAGCATACGGTGGATTGCACGCACCAAGAATAATATATTTGTCAAAGTCAACATCGAGTTTCTTCTTCAACGTTTCCTTCACATCTATTGATGTTAAAACGCCAAATCCTTCCTTTTTTAATTCTTCAGTAACTTTATTAACGGCTTCTTCATATGACAAATTAACGGTTTTTGAAATTCCATATTTCATAAGGACCTCCTTAGTATGTTTTCAGATTTAACCCCGACGAAAAATTCTTTAATTTTGCCATTTTCAATCACTACGGTCGAAGGGGTTCCTATAACCCCAAATTTTAAAGCGACGTCCATATCTTTGCTTACATCAATTTTAAATATCCTCACTTTGTTATCTATGGAACCGATAAGCTTGTCAATTATTGGGGTTTGGACTTTACAGGCAGAGCAAGTTGGGCTATAAAAGTAAAGTAAAACTTTTTCATGTTTATCGATTGCTTTCCCAATTTCCCCACCGATATCGGGGGCTGACTTGCCCTTCCTCAACTTCGCTCTTAATACAATGCTCAAGTTCATCAAAATAAAAAATAGAAACACACCTGCAATAATGTAAAATATAAACATACCACAAAACCTTAATTTTACAAGAGCCCCGATTTTAAATCGGGGCTTTGAAAATTTTTTAATTCCCCGAAGGGTTTATTCTACTTACGGGTAGAAATTTTAAAAAGTGAATATGCTGGGCAATAACCGATAATCCCAGTTATAAGGGGGAGTAATCCGATTAAGCCCCAATATTTTGAATTCCCTTCCATCCAAATCAAGAATGAAAGAAGAAAAAGACCAACGATTACACGCAGAACCCTATCCCATGTAGCTTCGTTGACCTTCATAGTTGAGCCTCCGAATTAATTTGCTAAAAAGTCAATATCTTCAGTTCTCCTTCTTCTTCTCCTGCGAGCAGGTCTTTCAGGAACAAGCGCCCAAACACGAACATCAATATTTTCAATATCCAAATGAACCTCTGCCTCACAATAGGGGCATATTTTTACGCTCTGCTTTTCAAGAAAAATTTGATTTTTGCAATTAGGACAGTCTGTTATAACCATCCCGATTACCTTTGCCTTTTGCTTATTTACTGGCGTCGTAATCACAACACTATCTCCATCATTAAGTTTTAAATTAACCGTTCAATTTTAAATAACAATTGAATTTTTAGAATTGTTTCTCTTTGACAATTCACTGGCTAAAGATAAGCAAATTTTTATTGAAAATCAATCACCCTATGGCAATTGCGAATAACCGTTTCTCATTTTCCAAAGATAATACTTCTCAAACCATACTTTGAGCCAATGCGACCAAGGTCCGGGGAAAAGTATGTGATATTTTCTTGGTTTAAAGATCCTGCTCGCAATGAAAAGAACACCCATATTTCCAGCATCCATAATGCATAGCGGAGCAATATCTGAAAAGGCAAGCTTTCTTAAACGATTTACACCAAGAACCCTAAAAGCAATATTATCAGCCGCAACTCTCGCCATTACTTCAGACATATAGCCAGTCTTAGGAACCCCAATTGGCACTGGCGTTGGCTCAGGATATTTTACAGCAACCGCAACCCCAGCTGCATAAATATTGTCATAGTCTAAATGTTTATATGTGTCATCGACAGGGATAAATCCTAATTCATTTCCAATTTTGGAATCGCGAACTGCCTTAACACCAAGGAATGGAGGGATTATCATAGCGTATTTATATGAAAGAACTTCACCATTTGAAAGATAAATCTTATCTTCTGTTATTTTCTCAATCGCTACATTAGTAATTCCACGAATGCCAAGCTTTTTAAAGAAAAATTCACTCATCTTTTGGGAATTTCCAACTCCACCTATTCCAAAATTTCCAAGAAATGGCTCTGATGTTACAAATGTGACGCTTACTTTGTCCCTTATCCCTGCTTTTCTTGCTGCGTATTCAATATTAAAAACATATTCATAAGCTGCACCAAAGCAACTTGCTTTTTGCGTCGCTCCTATTACAATCGGTCCAGGGTCTTTGACAAACTCATTCCATTTTTCACCAGCGTGAAGTGCATGTTCAACCGTACAAATAGAAGTCGTATATCCGTTATGTGGACCAAGCCCTTCTACTTCTGAAAAACTTAAATCGGGACCTGTAGCAATTAAAAGAAAATCATAATTATATGTTCCAGCTGTTGTCTCAACTTGATTCTTTTCGGGGACAATCTTAGTTGCCTCCGCGTGGACAAAATTTATACCACGTTTCTCAAGCACAGGCTTAATTTCAAAAGAAATATCTTCAGGTTTCCTCCATCCAAATGGAACCCAAATCAAGGAAGGAATGAACACAAAATCTCTTGCTTTTGAGATAACAGTTACGTTCGCTTTGTCTTTAAGCTTTCTTTTTAGATCAAGCGTTGCCGTAAGCCCTGCAAATGAAGCACCAAGAACAACTATTTTTGCCATGTTAAACCTGAAACTTTATCTTTGAATGTTTATAAGTGTTGTTGAGTTGCCTCTAAGTTCGGCTTCGTGATTGTTCGTGTCCATAAGCCAAAAGTAGCGAGCACGCTCCAAAACTTGGGAGACATGCTCGCCATAATCAATTGGAGTTGAAATTTTCATTGCTAATCTGAAATTATTTCTTCTATTCTTCAATCACTGCCAGTATATCACTTCTCGAAATAATTCTGTATTCCTTTCCATTCATTTCAATTTCTTCACCACCATACTTCGCAAACAGAATCTTATCCCCTACCTTAACCTTTGACTGCAGGTCTTCATCGGTACCAACGGCGACGACAATCCCTACTCTTGGTTTTTCCTTCGCTGTGTCTGGGATTATGATTCCAGAGCTTGTTCTTGATTCAATTTCTTCAAGCGGTTCAACAAGAACCCTATCATCGAGTGGTTTAATTTTCATTTTTTCTTGTTCCTTAATTTTGTTTTTATTTTAACCCAAGCAATTGATCAATTTTTGCTCTATCAAATCCAACAACTGGACGATTATTTATTAAAATTACGGGCACCCCAGTTTGACCCGTGAGGCGAATCAAATCTTTAACCGCACGCTGATCTTTTGTTACATCGACTTCTGTAAATTTTATCTTCTTTTGCATAAAATATTGTTTTGCTGCTCTACACCATGGGCAAGTTGGGGTTGTGAAAATTATAACTTTTGGTTGTTTCTGTTCCATCGAATTATGTTTTCTTTATTTTCTTTTCAAGGTCATTTACCGCAATCAAAATTGGATCCCACACTGGTGCAAATGGTGGAGCATAACTTAAATCAAGATGAGCAATTTCATCAACGCTCAATTTTGCATGGATCGCCGTTGCAAAAACATCAATTCTTTTAGCAACGCCATCTCTTCCAACCATTTCAGCTCCAAGCAAACGCCCAGTTTTTCTATCAGCAATGAGTTTAATTCTAATTTTACCCCCGCCAGGATAATAATGTGCCCTTGAACCATGTTCGATCAAAGTTGCAACATAATCAAACCCTTCGGATTTCGCTTGCTTCTCGGAGATTCCAGTTCTAGCCACTTCAAGTTCAAAAACCTTAAACACTGCCGTGCCGACGATACCTTTAAAAACTGCGTTCCCACCAGCTGCATTCTCACCAGCAACTTTTCCCTGTTTATTTGCTGTAGTTCCAAGAGGAAAATAAACTGGACGATTTAAAACCAAGTGATAAGCCTCAGCACAATCACCAGCAGAATAAATTCCAGGTATATTTGTTTCCATCCTTTGATTTACCGCTATTGCACCTGTCTTCCCAATCTCAATCCCAGCTTCTCTTGCAATCTCAGAGTTTGGTTTTATCCCAGCTCCAACCACAACAAGCTCAGAATCAATCATTTGACCATTGCTTAAAATTGATTTTTTAACATACCCGTTCTCCCCGACGAATTCGCTGACAGAAACAGCCTTTAAAAGCCTTACACCGTTTCTTTGAAGTTCTTGCTCAACGATCTCGTTTATTTCGTCATCCATCGTCCCAAGTATATTTGGCATCTGCTCAACGATTGTAACATCTATGCCAAGTGAGACAAGCGACTCAACCATTTCCATACCTATATATCCAGCTCCAACTATCAAAGCTTTTCGCGGAGAATTTTCACCAATGAATTCTTTTATCTTGATCCCATCCTCAAGAAACCTAACCGTAAAGATGCCCCTAAGCTCAACACCTTTTATCTCCGGCTTTACAGCCCTGGCGCCTGTTGCAATTACAAGCTTATCATACCCAACCTCAAACTCTTTACCATTTTCAAGATTTCTAACAAGGATTGTCCTTTTCCCGGGAAATATTTTTAAGACTTCATGATGAATGAAAACATCAATATTTCTTTTCTCTTTAAAAAACTTCGCATCGTAAACAACTAAATCGTTCGGCGACTTTATTAAGCCAGAGATAAAATACGGCAAACCGCACGAACCATAAGAGACAAAACCACTCTTCTCAAAAACGGAGATCTCTATATCAGGTCTTAATCTCCTCGCTCTACTTGCTGCACTCATACCTGCAGCAACACCACCAATTACAACAAGTCGTTCAGCCATAGTTTACAAGTTAATTTTGTTGCTTTAAAGCATCTTTTGTTTTCTTTGCTGCTTCAACAACTTTATCAACATAGTGCCTTTCGGGCAGTGCGCCCTCAAAGTAATAAATGTCATTCATCACAACCTTAGGAACACCCATAACCATATATTTCTCGGCGAGATCCGGAAACTCAATTGCCTCTATCATATCAGCAGTGATTAAATCACTTTCCATTGCAAGTTGATGTGCAAGATGCACTGCGCTCGGGCAATACGGACACGTTGGCGTTACAAAAACCTGAATGTGAACGGGCACATCAATTTCTTTTATTTTTTCAATGCTTCTCTGACTCAAACCAGATACCCCTCGCGACACCATTTCAATATCCGACAAAAGCGACGCAAATTCATAACCAGAAGGGATGCCAAAGTATCTTATTCCATAATCTTTATCCTCGCTTGCGATGACAGTTGCTGGAACCTTATCTATTTTGAATTCTTTTACCTTATCCTCATCTGTATAGAAATTATAAACCTCCAATTGAATTTTATCCGAAAGTTCAGAAAGCTCAGTTAAAAGTTGCTTTGTTTCCCTGCAATACTGGCAATCGAGCTCTCGCGTAAAGTGAATCAGCCTAACTTTATTAACTAAATTTTCCTCAAATCTCTTCTTCAATTCCTCTCTGTCGTCTGCATCAAGAAACATAATTTAATTCCTCCCTTTAGTTTTGTTTTGAATTAATTTTAAAATTTTGATCGCGATTGGATTTAAAATTGAATAACGAACCTTCCTCCCTTCACGAACACCTTTTATAATTCCGCTATGCCTTAAAATTGAAAGATGTTGCGAGACAAGTGATTGTGGAAGTTTCACAGAGCGCCCTAATTCTGAAACAGTTTTAGCCGAACCCTTAAGTTCATCAATTATCTTGAGGCGAACCGGATGACACAAGACCTTTAACATTTCTGTAATCTGTGCATAATCAGGCGTTTCTTCAATCATTTCTAATCTTTTAACTTTTCTTTTTCAAGGATTTTGGCAATTTTTATCGCAAGTGGGTGGACGACTTTGTACTTTATGTTCAATCCTTCCCTCTCTGCCCTCACAATGCCCTTCGCTCTTAACAAAGCAAGATGCTGGGAAATCTTGGGTTGAGGCTCGTCAAGGCAATCACCTATGTCACTTACACACAAATCCTGTTCAATTATACCGCATATAATTTTCAGTCTTGTAGGATGACCAATAATTTTCAATATTTCAGCCTCTTCGGTGAAATCCAATGTTTTTAACTTCTTTAAATCCATGTCCGTATATTCAAATATTTTAATATTGCTATACAAATATAACAAAAATTTCGCTATTTGTCAAGTGACAATTTGCTAGACAAAACCGCAGAAGCCCCAAAAATTTAAATCTTTAAATAACTTTTCCGACGAAAATCCCGTGCAGTTGAAAAATTGTCAGATTTAAAAATTTAGTTTAGCGGTTTGATTCTGAACCTGTGCATTGTTATCTTTAAGCAAAGAATAAAGCAAGTTTTTAAAATGAAGATTGGACTTTTCATTCCGTGTTACATCGATCAACTTTACCCCGAGGTTGGTCTTGCAACTGTAAAAATTTTAAAAAGGTTCGGAATAAATTTTGAATATCCAATTGAGCAAACCTGTTGTGGGCAACCCGCATTTAACACTGGATATTGGAAAGAGGCGAAAATCTTAGCTGAAAAGTTTATACAAATTTTCTCAAATTTTGATTACATAGTCTCCCCATCCGGCTCGTGTGTCAGTATGATTAAAATTTTTTATCCCAAAATTATTCTTACCGAAGACTTACAGGACATATCTAAAAAATCACTTGAACTGACAGAATTTCTCGTTAAAGTTATGAATATTGACTCAACCGGTGCCGAGTTTGATCACACGGTGACATACCACGACTCATGCCACGCCTTAAGAGAACTTGGGATCAAAACCGAGCCCAGAATTCTTTTAAGAAATGTTAAAAAACTAAAATTGATCGAGATGGAAAATCCCGAAGATTGTTGTGGCTTTGGGGGAACATTCTCCGTTAAGTTTCCAGAAATATCATCCGATATGGCAAAGTATAAGGTTAATTATATTTTAAATTCAGGCGCTGAATTTGTAACCTCCACAGACCAAAGTTGCCTTATGCAAATCGACAGTTATGCAAGAAAGAACAACTTAAACATCAAAACAATCCACATCGCACAAATTCTATCAAACTTTTAACAAAAATTTAAAATCACAATGAACTATATACCATCAAAATTTAGAAATAACGCCGTAAAAGCTCTTCTAAATGTAAATCTGAGAAAAAACCTGACCCGCGCTATCTCTCATACACTTTCAAAAAGGGTTGAGGTTGTTTCGGAACTTCCAGACTGGGAAAACTTAAGACAAAAGGCTCATGAGATAAAAAAACATACCATTGAGAACCTTGCTTATTATCTTGACCTATTTGAAGAAAGAGCAACAAAGAACGGAGTAAAAATTTTCCGTGCCAAGGATTCAATTGAAGCAAAAAATTACGTGCTTCAAATAGCAAGAAAAATAAATGCAAGATTATGCGTTAAATCAAAATCAATGGTAACCGAAGAGATTGGATTAAGGGAGTTTCTGGAGGAAAATGGTATTGAAACAGTTGAAACTGACCTCGGCGAGTTTATCGTTCAGCTTGCTGGTGAGATGCCATCGCACATCACAGCTCCAGCGATGCATAAATCAAGAGATGAGATTGGGAAACTCTTTTCAGAAAAACTTGGGGTGAAATTCACTAACGAACCTGAAAAATTAACAAACATCGCAAGGGAATTTTTGAGGCATAAGTTTTTAAATGCCGATCTTGGCATATCAGGCGCAAATTTTCTCATAGCTGAGACGGGCTCCATTGTGATAGTTGAAAATGAAGGAAACGCGGGTTTAAGCACAACTATCCCAAAAGTGCACATTGCTATTACAGGAATAGAAAAAGTAATCCCGCGACTTTCTGATTTAACCGTTTTCTTTAAAATTTTGGGCAGAAGCGCAACAGCTCAGAGATTCACAAGCTATGTTTCAATTATAAACTCACCGAAGAAGAACAAGCCAGATTCACCTGAGGAAATTTATGTGATTTTGCTTGACAATGGTAGAACAAATTTGTTAAAGTCCGAGAGGTTAAAACAAGCACTTTACTGTATCAAGTGCGGTGCTTGTATGCTTACTTGCCCTGTTTATCAAAGAGTGGGAGGTCATACTTATGGTTCAATTTATCCTGGTCCAATTGGCTCTGTGCTAACTCCAGCGCAGTTGGGGCTTAGAGACGCGCTGCTTTTACCGTTTGCGTCCTCCTTATGCGGAAAATGCTTTGAAATTTGCCCAGTAAAAATTGAAATACATCATCTTCTACTTCAACTTAGAGCTCAAGCTGTTGATTTGGGATTTGCATCTTGGCTTGAAAAATTGATCTTTAAACTATGGTTTATCGTTATGCGAAATTATAAACTTTACACATCTGCCTCCAAATTTTTAAGATATCTTCTCAAGTTAGGGATTAAACCAAAAGTTAAATCTTGGTCAAAGGAACGAATCTTCCCTGAGCTTGCACCGAAATCTTTTAAAGAAATATGGAGAAACCAAAAAACATGAAATCAAACATTGCAAAAATAAAAAGTAAGTATAACGCTGGAATGGAACTCATAGAAAAGTTTAAGTTTGAATTTGAAAGGGTTGGCGGGGTCTTCATTAAAACATCGCACAAAAAAGTCCTTGATGATATTTCAAATATCATCACAATTGAAAACGTAAACCAAATTTTCGTTGAAAAATTTGAAAATGAGATCGACGAAGTTTTAAAAAATTTGCCGGTTAGCCAGATAATAACACAACCACATTCAGTAGAACAACTTGCTTCGGTTGATGCTTCAATTACTGGATGTGATTTTTTGATAGCGGAGACTGGAACGATAGTTTTCACTCATAAGGAAAATAGATTCAAATCAAGCTTACTCCTCCCCCGAATTCATATCGTGATTGCAGATACGAAGAAATTTTGCCCTACGTTTGAAGAATTTTTCACGAAAATAGATAAAAACTTTGACTCAATTTTTATGGTAACTGGGCCAAGTAGAACAGCTGACATTGAAAAGGTAATTGTCCTCGGCGTTCACGGTCCGCAAAAAATTTATCTGCTACTTATCTCTTAAACAACGCTTTCATTCCACCTAAAAATTCGGGCAAAGTATACTTGGGGAATCTCGGCCATGTCACAATGACCACAATAATAATCCACACGATAAGAAACATTCCATATGTAGGAGCATACTTTAGCGCAAATAAAATCATCATTCCATACGGAGGTGCTTGAAATGCCCACGCTAAATATTCGGACTTAAAATACCACAACAAAAACATCCCAAGCAAAATATATCCAAAACCGATAAACGGGCTAATTAAATTTGAAAAAGTTAGAAAAAGCCAACATCCAAGTGAGACCGTGACGTCCGCTGTTAAGTCATGCTTTCCTATAAATTTTTGAGCTTTTCTCGGGTCAAGTCGCGAAATTGGTCCATCCAGTAAATCCGTCACCCAAGCGATCCATAAAAAGCTTGAGGCTAACGGGATACCTTCATTCGGTTCAAGGGTTGAAAACCTAACAATGTAAAGCCCAATAAAAAATCTAAGTGTTGTTAAGATATCAGCTACGAGTTTTAGGCTAAGCGTGATTTTCATTTTAATTTCAACGTGCTATTGTAAAGTTAAAGCAAAAATTTTTCAAAAATTATCCCAACGATAAGTAGACTCGAAAAATAAAGTTGAAGCTTAGCGGTCAACAAGTCGAGAAAAGTGAAATTTACAAGCGCTTGATTAAATGAAACCTTGATATTCCTTACTGCAACTGGTAACGTCAAAAATGAAAGTATAGAAAAAGCGGGCAAAAATTTTTCAAAAACAAAATAAACCATCAATAAATATGCAAGCGAAACAAGAAAAGCATAATAGTAGCTCGAAGCCCTGACCCCTATGATGCCAGCAAGGGTTTTATATCCAGCTTCCACATCCTCTTTGATATCTCTGAAATTATTTCCATGCAAGATCGCCGTCGTCAAAAGTCCAATTGGAATTGAAAGGATAACAGGAATTAATGAAATTTCCTTTGTCTGGATATAGTAAACCCCAAGCGTCATAATAGGTCCAAATGCCAAGAAAACCGCAAGGTCACCGAGTGCCCTATACTTAAGTCCAACTGGTGGAGCGGTGTAAAAAATCCCAAGAATTAAACCCGGAATTATAAAATACAAAACCTTGTAATCAACAACGAATACAAAGTAAAACCCTATGACAAGAGATATTAAAAGCAAACTTAGACCAAAAAGTAAATGATGTTTCGGCTTCATTAAACCATCTACAAGAACACGGCTTGAACCGAGCACTTTCCATGTATCGGCACCACGAATATAGTCAAAGTAATCACTTAAAACATTTACAGCCGAATGCGCGATCAAAAGACCGAATAATACAAGGAGAAACATCGGAATTGAAACACTTGGAGCTATAAAAGTTCCAAGCAAGACGGGCGCGATTGTAGCTGGGAATGCAAATGGTCTTATCGCTTTAAAAGCAACCTTTAAAATATTATATTTTGTTTTCAACTCCGTTTGGAAAATTTTTAAAACTTCATCAGTTACTTCAATTTCAGCCCTTGGTTTCCATTCCTCGGTAAAATCGGAAATATAAAGCCTCGTTGGTCTTATTTTAAAAACTGTGACACCAGGGATTTTTTTAGCGTAAACCACAAGTTCAACTGCCTTTCTAAAAATTATACTTCGCTCGGGCACTTCAGTTATATCCCCGAGCATCTCAGCAATTCCCTCACCTTGAACGAACCTATCTGGGACACCGTGTTCAATTACGAAAAAGACATATGGATTTTCAATGATATTGGAATAGTTTTTCCCCTTTTCAAGCGCAACATAAATATATCCATCTTCTTCGCCAAAATAAACTTTTCCAGCCCAAACTTTCCCATCTTTACCACGACTCACAAGAGTGAGGGTTTTATTTTCTTCAAATACCTTTTTTGCTGCTTCAAGATACTTTCTGTATTCACCCCGCATAGTGGTTGAAACTTTGTTTTAGAATCGAGTTAGGAAACTTATCTAAATTTAACCATGTCTTAAAAATAAAGCAATCAAAAATTGTTTTTATATTCGGTGATTCTTTAAATTTTCACAAAAAACGCTCTTAAAAACATGCCATTGTTCATCGAAAGAAAGAAATGGCTTGGAAAAGACAAAGAAGAAATTGAAAAGGAATGGCAAGAGCGTGGCTTTACAACTGATGTTTGGATTGACCCACCCGGACAAAGGTGGGAAAATTTTGTGCATGACACTGATGAACTTGTGACACCTTTAAATGTTACGCTCGAAATTGAATGTGATGGAGAAATTGCGGAATTAAATCCGGGGGATGAATGGTTCATTCCGCGAGGCGCGATTCATTCCGTCAGAAACAAAAGCAATGAAATAGCATATTGGCTTTACGGATACAACATATCAAAAACAAATGCATAACAAAAATATGGAATACAGACAATTTGGACAAACTGAAATTCAAGTCCCCGTTATAACTTTTGGCGGATGGGCAATCGGTGGATGGTATTGGGGTGGAACAGATGAAAAGCTTGCAATTGAAGCGATTCATAAAGCAATTGACCTTGGGATCAATTGTATTGACACCGCTCCAGTTTACGGATTTGGGTTGGGGGAAGAAATCGTTGGCAAAGCAATTAAAGGTAAAAGAAATGATGTTATTATAGCGACGAAGTGCGGTCTGAGGTGGGATAAAGACGAGGGGGAATTTTTCTTTGATACTTATTTCAACGGAAAAAGATATTATGTTTACAAAAACGCTCGAAGGGATTCCATAATTGAAGAATGCGAAAGAAGCTTAAAAAGACTTAACACCGATTACATAGACATTTACCAAATTCATTGGCCTGATAAAACAACCCCAATTGATGAATCGCTTGAAGCCTTGACCCGACTTCAAGAACAAGGAAAAATAAGGACTTTTGGGGTCAGCAATTTTGATCTAAACCTTTTAAAAGAAACCTTGAAATATGCAAGGGTTGAAAGTGATCAAGTAAAATATAGCTTGATAGATCGCGCTATAGTAAATGAACTTTCCGAATTTTGCCTCGAAAATAAAATTTCAATCCTCGCCTACAGCCCACTTGAGCAGGGGCTTTTAACAGGCAAAATTACGATGGAAACTGAATTCAAAAGTGGTGACTTAAGAAAAAAACAATTTTGGTTCCAACCTGAAAA
The DNA here is from genome assembly GCA_938074445.1 of Candidatus Kryptoniota bacterium. Lineage (GTDB taxonomy): Bacteria > Bacteroidota > Ignavibacteria > Kryptoniales > Kryptoniaceae > Kryptonium. Next base: position 15,668 of record CALJEK010000001.1, read on the forward strand.
CAGAAAGAAGGTCCTTGATGCGCTTGAAAAAATAAAACCAATTGCGAAAGAAAAAAACGCAACTCTCGCCCAGATTGTTATCAACTGGACTTTTTCGCAACCAGGCATCACAACAGCGATTGTGGGCGCAAGAAATCCAGAACAAGTTGAAGAAAATGCTGGAGCAGTGAATTTTAAACTCACCGACGATGAAATTAAAAAGATAAGTGAAGCGTTTATATGGGAATAAAACTTCGTCTCATTGTAAAATTATCCTTCCCTATTTTAATCATATCAAATTTTTTACTTGCTCAAAGGTCTAATTACTTCCAGCAGAGGGTTGACTATGTGATGGATGTCTTTCTGGATACGAAAACACATAAACTTACCGGGAAACAAATAGCAACTTATTATAACAACTCACCCGACACGCTTTGGGAAATTTATTACCATCTTTATTTAAATGCGTTTAAACCCGGCAGTTCAATGCAAATCCGTGGTGATGTTATCAGAAATGCACTCGGTGAAAGGATCAGAGGGATGAAACCTGATGAATACGGTTGGACAAATGTTAAATCTTTAAAGGCTGATGACGAAGACATCGATTTTGAAATTTTTGATACAATTTTGAGGGTAAGACTTAAAAAACCGCTCGTTCCTGGTCATTTTGTGAAGATTGAAATGGAGTTTGAATCTCAAATACCAAAACAAACGCGCAGAAATGGACGGGACAATCGTGAAGGAATTGATTACAGCATGGCTCAATGGTATCCCAAAATTTGCGAATATGACTTTGAAGGGTGGCACGCAGACCAATACATTGAACGAGAATTTTATGGGGTATGGGGAAATTTTGATGTAAAAATAACTTTGCCATCAGATTACCTCGTTGGAGCAACAGGGGTAATTCAAAACCCAAACGAAGTTATGTGTGGTTATGAGCTCGGTCCAGTTGATACGCTAATATTCCCACAGCAATGGAAAAAAGAATTAAAAACACAACTTAAAACCTGGCATTTTAAAGCCGAAAAAGTTCACGATTTCGCATGGGTTGCGGACAGAGATTACATCCACGAAATAACATGGATGACCCTTGAGGATGATACCGTTATAATTCATCTTCTCTACCAACCTGACGTTTATCCTCTCTGGAGGGAAACAGGAAAATTTACAAAGGAGATAATAAAACTTTACAGCGAATGGTTTTATAAATATCCCTACAAGAGCTTTACAGTTGCACAAGCAGGCGATGGAGGTATGGAATATCCAATGCTTATAATGATAACGGGATACCGTGGAAGAACAAGTATGATTGGAATTTTGGCGCATGAAATTGGACACAACTGGTTTTATGGCTTAATCGGAAATAATGAATCAAAAGAGGCATGGATAGATGAAGGTGGAGCAAGTTTTGTAACCCCAAGGGTTTTTAAAAAATTATTAGGTGAGAAATGGAGGAGCGATTTTTCTACGCTTGATAACCTATTAAGACCTGAATCTGATATCTTCGGCGGTTATAAAAATTACATAAGATTTTCAAAACTTGGTTATGAAGAGCCAGTTCTCTTACACTCGGATTTCTTTCGTGAGCCCATCACTTACACAAATGCAGTTTATGGTAAGGGTGCTTCAATTTTCGAAATGCTTGAGTACGTGGTTGGAGACAGCGTGTTTGCTCTTATTATGAAAGAATTTTTCAAAGAATGGAGTTTCAAACATCCAACGACTAAAGACTTTGAAAGGGTTGCCGAAAGGGTAAGTGGGATGGAGCTTGATTGGTTCTTTGATCAATGGCTTAAAACCACAAGAAAATGTGATTACGCCATTGAAAGTTTCTCTGGCAAATGGGTAAGTGAAAATGGTTTGAGAAAATATAACATCAAAGTTAAACTGCGCAACTATGGTCAAATTGTTATGCCCATTGACCTTTATATTTATTTTGAAGACGGGACATATCAAAAAGTCATAATACCGCTCGACCTCCAGCTTAAGCCAAAGAAAGAACCCAACGCAATAATTCTTCATCCATGGTTTTGGGTTAACCCAGTTTATGAATTCGAGCTTTCCTTTGATAAGAAAGTGAAAATGGTTGAAATTGACAGCGGATTAAAACTTAGGGATGTTAACAGGTTAAACAACAGAACGGGCGTTTTCAACAAGGTTCAGATAAAACTACTTGAGCAAACTCAATTAAACCCACCTCTTGAAAAATATTGGTTTAGTATAAGACCGTCAATTTGGTTCGCACAGAGAGATGGAGTAAGACCTGGAATTTTTACAAATGGAGCTTATCTTTTCGATTATCACGAAACAAAAATTGGTTTGTGGTATAACACGAGGACAAAAAATTTCGATTATTTTATAAACTATCGCAACAATACCCTCCCTATACTTGAAAGGTTAAGTGGTTTTCAAGTTGAGATTTTTAAACTTCACGGTTTGAGAAGGCTTTACTTCGAAATCTTTAAAGACATAAGACCTCTTTATCTAACAGTCCCCCCATTTTACAACATTTCATTATTTTTTGAACACACCATGCTCGTTGAAAATAAGATTCCCTTTGTAAATCTGAAATGGGATTTGGGGAAGTTCAATATGCTCGGGCTTACAGCAGGAATAACTCACATAATTGGTAACACATCTTTATACGGAACTTTTGCCCTAAAAACAACATCGGCAAATAGCACTAAAAATTTTACCAAGTTTTCAATTGAAATAAAGCAAAATACAACTTCAAGTAAATTTGAATTCGCAACGAGATTTTATTTCGCAAACTCTTACGGTCAAACACCAACACAGGAAAAATTTTATTTCGTTGCAAACCCACACGAGCAGTTTTTAAATCAATCCTTTAGAATGATTTACCTAATTGACGAGAAATTTTCTGAAAAAGCAAGACTATTTCTAAAGGGTGGCTTTAACTTAAGAGGCTATTTTGACAGAACTGATACATGGGTTGAAAAGGGGGGAAGCCTAAGCTTTGACTTAACATTTTTAAAGCTGAGAGATTTTATATTTTTCAGGCTGATAAAATTTTCTGCTTTCGGAGATATAGGTATAATGAAAGCGGGGGAATTATCACCGCCTTTGGTAAAATTCTTAGAAGACACAACAAAGGCTTATGCGATTTTGTATGACTATGGTTTTGAAATTAAATTTCAACCTTTTACATTTATTCCATCCATTGCTGAAAATTTAGTTGCAAGTTTTAACAGATTGAGCATAAGCATGGTATTTCCAGTTGGTTTAACTTATGAAAAACCGAGATTGAGATGGGCTGTCGAAATAAAGGTTGAGAGATGAAATGGGTCGAATTTACTTGATTATGCTGGCATTGTTTTTAATTTTTTATCTTGTCGAAAGCGCAATTCCACAGAACAATTTTGAACCTAAGGATGAATACCTTGAATATCACGCTTTCTGGGGTTTTATAAACCTTGGCAGTATAAAAATTTGGAACGAGACGAACAACGGATATATCAAATCACGATTTCAGCTGGATTCAAACCCGTGGCTTTTTTTTATAAATCTCCACTATGGATTTGAAAGCGAATTCAGAATCGATTCATTGCTTGATGCCAAATTTCTAATTTATGAGACAAAAAAGGGTAGAGAAATTGTAACGGTCTTTGAGAAAAAGAACGACAAAATAGTTGCAATACAGAAAGATCTCAAAACCGGAGAAATAATTGAAGTTATTGAAAAAAATACGAGAAGTTTTTACAATGGAATCACTGCCTTTTTCTTAACAAGACGACTTCTCGGAGCGAATTTAAATTCTGTAATTCCAGTTTTAATTCAACTTGATGTAAAGAATGTCGAGGTAAGTTTCCCCCCTGAAAATACAACTGTTAAGTTTTTGAATTCATATGTAAATGTGAAAAAAGTGAAGGGTTTCATACCTTTTATCACTGAGGAAATCGCCGGCGTCACGGGCGACTTTATAGCGTATTATTCGGATGACTCAGCAAGAATCCCAATTAGGGCATATTTTAAAACATCGATTGGCAACGTTAAGGTTGAGCTTGTCAAATGGGAACGGCAAAATTGGAAACCTGTACATTTGGCGGATAAAAATAAAAAATAATTTTGAATGAAGGCACTCGTAACAGGTGGAACTGGATTTATCGGAAGTCATCTTGTTGATGAACTTTTAAATCGAGGTTATGAAGTTCGGTGTATAGTTAGAAATACGAGTAATCTGAAATGGCTTGAAGGAAAAGATGTTGAAATTTTTAAGGGAAGTTTATTTGATGTCGATTTTTTAAAAGGAGCACTTAAAGATGTTGACTATGTTTATCATATCGCTGGTGTGACGAAAGGAAAAAATTATTGGGATTACTATCGTGGCAATGTTGAGACGACTAAAAATTTGCTTGAGGCGTGCTTAGAAAATCAAAGATTAAAAAAGTTCGTTCTTGCAAGTAGTTTGGCAGCCGTTGGTCCAGGTGAAAATTCTATACCTGTTGATGAAACCAAACCCTATAATCCGATAACTTCTTATGGGAAAAGCAAAGCCGAGGCTGAAAAAGTGACGCTTTCATTCAAGGATAAATTGCCAATCACAATAGTTCGTCCGCCATCTGTTTACGGTCCACGCGATACATACACATTTGAAATTTTCAAATATATTAAATTTGGTTTTCTGCCAGTTGTTTTACCCAGTGAGCAAATTTTAAGTTTAGTCTATGTTTCAGATTTAGTTGATGGATTCATACTCGCTGGGGAAAGCGAAAAGGCAACCGGTGAAGTTTACTTTATCTCGGGTGATGAAATTTGCACTTGGAAGGAAATTGAAAGCGTAGTTCTGAAAACACTTGATAAAAAAGTTATTCGAATAAAAATTCCCGCCTCAATTCTTTACTCCATTTCCTTTATTTCCGAATTAATCTTTAAACTACAAGGTAAAGCTTCCCCCCTGAACCTTGAAAAAATAAGGGATATAAGACAAAAAAACTGGGCTTGCTCGATTGAAAAGGCAAAGAAGGAACTTGGTTATAGCCCGAAGGTTTCACTTGAGGAAGGGATGCGCATCACAATAAATTGGTATATTGAAAATAAATGGCTTTAAAAAGTTTATACAAAAAGTTTTTCGCCCTCGCCTACGATATCTTTATGTTTCCGCTCGAAGAACTTGGATTAAAAAAATTAAGGCAGAAAGTTATAAAACTTATAAAAGGTGAGACAATACTCGAACTTGGCGTTGGTACAGGGCTTAATGTATTTGCTTATCCAGATGGAATTAAAATTATCGGGATTGAACCGAAGGTTGAAATGATAGAAAGAGCAATTAAAAAGACAAAAAAATTTAAAAAGAATGTCGCCATAATCCGTGCAGATGCAGAAATGTTGCCTTTCAAGGATGAAAAATTTGATACAGTTTTTGCAACGTTTGTCTTCTGTGAGGTTAAAAACCCAGAAAAAGGATTCGCCGAGATAATCAGAGTTTTGAAACCTGGTGGAAGATTGGTTTTGCTTGAACATGTAAGACCAGATGGAAAAATTTTGTCCAAAATTTTTGACTTCGGGAATAAAATTACTTCCATTCTTGGGGAAAACATAAACCGCAAAACTGTGGAAATCGCTCTTGAGGCAGGACTCGAGATTGAAAGGGTTGAAAAAACTTACGATGGAGTTGTCAAATTAATAATTGGGACAAAGCCAGATAAAATTCATCACCTTTAAATTTCTCTTCTCTCTTTTGCTATTTCTGAGATTGCTTCCCCAATTTTTTCGAGCGGAAGTATGATATCAGAAAGCCCAGCATCGATGACCGCTTTTGGCATGCCGTAAACCACACATGTTTCCTCATTTTGTGCAATTACGTATCCCCCTCTTTCCTTTACCTTCTTTAATCCTTCAACTCCATCTTTTCCCATCCCTGTCATTATCACGCCAAGAACTTTATCTCCAAAAACCTCCGAAGCAGATTCCATCATAATATCAATCGACGGTTTGTAAAGTGTGTTCGGTTTATCAACTATTTCAACTATTTTCCCACCTAAGATTTTCTTAAAGATTAAATTTTTACCCCCTTGCGCTATCAAAGCAAGCCCTGGTTGAATTCTATCACCCGTTTGAGCTTCCCTAACCTCAATTTTACTTATTGAATTCAATCTTTCTGCAAGTAATTTTGTAAAGTTCGGAGGCATATGCTGAGCTATGACGATTCCAACGGGAAAATTCTCAGGTATTTTCGATAAAACTTCCTGAAGCGCAACAGGACCCCCCGTTGAGACACCTATCGCGACAACTTCAAAATTTTTTTCAATTCGCCCGAATTTAACATTCTCGACATCCCCAATTTCATTTTGATAAATTTTTCTGCGAATATATTTGCTATTTACAATTGACTTTACCTTTTGAATTAGCTCATCTTTAATTTTTATCACGTCAAGTGAAACATATGAAAGTTGCTTCGGTATAAAATCGATCGCTCCAAGTTTCAAAGCTTCCAGTGTTGCTACAGCTCCTTCAGTTGTCAGAGAGCTTACCATTAAAACAGGAACTGGGCATTCCTTCATTATGAGCCTCAAGGCGGTCAATCCGTCCATCCTTGGCATTTCAACATCAAGTGTGACGATATCAGGCTTAAACATTTTTATTTTCTCAATTGCCTCAAATCCATCCCTTGCGGTTGCGACAACTTTTATCTCCGGATCCGACTCAAGCATCATTGCAATTGATTTTCTCATAAATGCAGAATCATCGACGATTAAAACTTTTATCTCACCATTAATATTCATAGATGTTTCGTTAAAGTTTTATAAAATCGAAAGAATTCTTTGCTGACATTTTAAAAACCTGCGCTACATCTACTATTAACCTTACTGTTCCGTCCCCTAGAATCGTGGCACCAGCGATTCCCTTGACATTTTTTAAATATGAGCCAAGTGATTTTATCACAACTTCCTTTTGACCGATCAAAGCATCAACAACTAAACCAATTTTTTTCTCAGCGAGTCCTAAAACAACGATATAAAAATCTTTCTTTTCTCCGAAACCGTTGGATTTTAAATTAAAAATTTTCTCTAATCTTAAAAGTGGCAAGATTGAATCCCTAAGACGTATTATTTCTTTGCCTTTGATAGAGTGGACTTGTTCGGCTTTTATTTTAACAACCTCAATCACTGACGATAATGGAATTATGAAAATTTCACCACACACATCAACGAGCAACCCTTGAATTATAGCAAGAGTTAAAGGTAATTTTAATATAAATTTAGTTCCAACTCCAGGGGTTGATTGTAAATCAATTATACCATTTAATTTTGTTATATTGGCTTTCACCACGTCAAGCCCAACGCCACGCCCCGATACATTTGTAACTTTACTTGCAGTGCTAAAACCCGGGATAAAAATAAAATTTAAAATATCTTTATCGCTTATTGACATCGCCTCCTGTTCGGTGATAAGATTTTTATCTATCGCTCTTTTTCTGATTTCATTTGGATCAATTCCGCGCCCATCATCTTCAACAGTTACAACAATATAATTTCCCTCATGCTTAGCCTTTAGAATTATTTTGCCCTTTTCCGGTTTCCCGACTTTAATCCTTTCCTCAGGCAGTTCAATCCCGTGATCAATTGCATTTCTTATTATGTGAACAAGGGGGTCGTAGATGTATTCAATCACTGATTTATCAACCTCTGTTTCTTCGCCGTATATGAAAAGCTCAACCTTTTTATTCATTTCCCTTGAAAGATCCCTGACCATTCTTGGGAATTTGCTGAAAACTTTCGCTATCGGCAACATCCTCGCGCGCATTACGACAGCTTGTAGTTCTGAAGTTAAATACTCAATTTGAGAAACCGTATCAATCAACTCACGCGCCGTTATCTCACCTTCAAATTTTTCAACGATAGTTGAAATTACTTGCATCAACCTATTCCTCCCAAGCACAAGCTCACCGACAAGATTTATCAACTCATCAAGTCGCCCAACATCAACTCTTATCGTCTTATCAATTACCTTTGATTCAATTCTCTGGAAAACATCCATTCCATCGTTAGAAGTTAAAAATTTTTCATCTTCAACAGAGATTTCTTCAGGGTTATTTATAACTTCACCATTGGCTATCTTTTCAAGTTTTAAAATAACACTTTCCATCTCGATCGGTCTTAAATCTTTCCTTTCAAGTTTTGAAAGCAAAATTTTAAGCAAATCATGTGCTTCAAGCATCACGTCCATTATATCCGGCCTAACCTTAAGCTCACCTTTACGAAGCCTGTTGAGAACGTCTTCAAATTTATGCGTAAGCTCGCTCATTTGTTCAAAACCAATAAAAGATGATGTACCCTTGATCGTATGAACATACCTAAAAATAGCGTTCAAAAGCTCCAAATCCTCCGGTCTTTTCTCAAGTTCAACAAGATCATTGTCAAGTTTTTCAAGCAATTCCTTCGTCTCAATTATAAAAGTTTCAACTATTTCTTTCATATCATCGTCGAAAATCGCCGGTATACTCATACCCGAAGTTAATTTACTTTTTGTTGCCATCAAATAGTCTATCTATCTCTTTTTGCGAAGTAAACTTCCCATTCTTAACAATTTCATCAACCACCTTTTGTTTACGCCCCGATCTATCGTATTCAGCCATCGAATTAAATGATCCGCTTTCAACTTCAAAAAACTTATGCTCTGAGCCTTTTAACTCAAGATTTTCAAACTTCCTGAGAAGATCTGTTAATTTCTCCTGAACTGAGCCAATTAGATGACCAATAGCAGAAATTTGTTGTGCGGTTATATCCTGAAATTGCAAGGCGATCATTATATTGTCTGCACTTTGCTTTATATACGTCAATTTGTCAAGCGCTTCACCAAAGCTGTTATAACTTTCAAATACTGCGTAAAACTTCCTCCACAACTCTCTTGATTTCTCAAATTCCCCCCTCTCAATATACCTGCCAACCCTTTTAGCCAGCTTTCTCTGTTTTTCATAACAACGCTTCATTGTGGATAACAAACTTTTTATCTCACCGAAACCTAAAGTCATCTCATCAAGTGTATTAAGTATTTCCGTTGTCGCCATTTCAGTTGTTTTCGTAACTGTGTGGAGCTGACTTGAAGCCCTTGGAATCTTGTTTGAGCTTTCCTCAAGTGATTTGTTTATTTCTTCAAGCATCGGACCAACTTCCTTAACAAAACCAAATAATTCCTCAAGAAATGGTATTACCCTTTGTCCAAGTATGAAGATTGCCTTTAATTCCTCTATCTCCTTTAAGAGCAAATCAATCTGTTTTATAACTCCTTTCCCACTTGCCCCCATTGCCTTAGCCTCCTTTTAAAGTGTTTTTAAAATTTGCTCGATCTTTTCCTTTAAAATCTGTGGTGTAAATGGTTTAACAATATAATTATTAACCCTTGCCTGAAGCGCCTCAAGGACATCTTCTTTCATTGCTCGGGTTGTGACCATCAAAATTGGTATGTCTGCAAAATTTGGATCCGAACGAATTGCTTTTATGAGTTCAAGCCCGGTCATATTTGGCATGTTCCAATCAGTTATTATGAAATCGATTTTCTCGGCGTAAAGCTTAGCAAGCGCATCCTTCCCGTCCTCCGCCTCAACTATATTTGTATACCCGATATTCTTCAAAGCATTTATAACAATTCTCCTCATCGTTGGTGAATCATCAACAACAAGAAATCTAATCTTTTCATCCTCCATAGGGCTTTACTCCTTTTATTTTAGATATTGAAAGACTTAATGATAAAAAACTCACGAAGATCTATACCGTCCGAAGCAGTCAAAACTTTATAGCCCACGTTTTCAAGCCCAAATGAGGTGAACCTCTTTATCATTGGTGAACCATCAATAATAAGTATCGCTTTCGCCATGACTTCTCATCTCACTCTTTTTTATATCCAACCATCTTATCAAAATAAACTACTTTAAATGCCTTCGTTAAATTTCTTAAACTCTCTGAAAATCCAACTATAAGATAACCACCTCTATTCAGCGAGTCATAAACCTGCGAAACAACCTCACGCCTTGAACTTTCATCGAAGTAAATCAAAACATTTCTTAAGAGAACAAGGTCAAAATTTTTCATCATCACCATTTGAAATCTGTCTACTAAATTAATCTGCTTAAACTTAACAAGCCTCTTAACATCTTCAGTTAAATGAAATTCACCGCCGTTTAAAATCTTGAAGTATTTTTTCATATAATTTTCCGGGACGTATCGCACTGAGTATTGATTATAAATTCCCTTTTTTGCCACATCAAGTACAACACCGTTGATATCCGTTCCAATTATTTCAATATTAACATCTGGATATCTTGGTTTTATATTCTCGAGAAAAATCATCGCAATCGTATAAGCCTCATCCCCTGTTGAGCAACCCGCACTCCAAATTCGCAAGGTTCTGAAACCATTTCGTGGTTTTGATTCTATAATCTCTGGCAGAATTTCTTTCTCAATTGTATTGAATTGCGGCTCATCACGGAAAAAGTATGTTTCATTTACCGTTATCAAACTAAACAAAACCTCGAGTTCGCTCCCCCGAAAAGGTGAGTATTTCAAGTAATTTAAATAATCACCATATGTTCTCAAACCGAGGTTCTCAACCCTTGGACGAAGTTTTGATTCAATGAAATATTTTTTGCTTTCAGGAAAGTATATACCCGTAACCTTTGAAATAAAATTTCTCAACTCCAAAAACTCCTCATCGCTCAATGCTAAACCATCTATATTTTTTCTCTTAATCAACATGGCAGTCATTAATAAGGTTTAAATCATCCTGGATCAGCGTCCAAAATCACAGAGGCTTTGTTCATAACTCTTGCAATTTACTTCTTACAATTATCCCCATATCTTCTTCAAAGACGGAACTTCTCATATCAAAACTTATTTCCTCTTTTGCACCATTTATCTCAATGTAGGTGTTTTTATATATTGTGCCGTAAACAATTAATTTTGCTCTTTCAGCTCCTCTCATATCGTCAAGCAAATTTTTGCGTAATTTTTCAAGATTTTGCAGGCGTTTCGGTATCTCATCGCGCCATTTTATAAGATTTTGAAATTGTCTTTCCTGATCCTCAGGGAGTTCACCCCAATCAATTTTTAACCGCGCAAGTGCATATATTTCCGATTTAATACCCTCAAGATATGATTCAAGTCGTCTTATTTCAGATGTTATTTTCTTTAATTTTTCCACCTGTTTATCCCTTCTTCCAATAATTATCACCGTTTTTGAATATTCTGCTCCTCCAATACTTTTTGCTTCAATTCCGCCTTTACACATTATCGTTCCACCAATTATCACCGCGTCTTTCGCTATGATTCTACCACCACATATAATATTTGCGTTAACAGCTTCACGCTTTATTGTCACATCACCGTTAGCAATAAGATTTTGATTTGTTATATATCTTAGCGAGACATTCCCATGAACATAAAGCCGTCCCCTACCATAGCCAATAAATCCACCACCTATGAGAGCATTACCTTTAACTTCAACGTCGGCATCCTCAATGTTTCCATAAACTTCAAGATTTTTATCCACTTCAACTTTGGCACCTGATTTTATATCACCTTTAACCACCAATGTCCCAATAAAACTAAGCACTCCAAAATTTACATCAACATTACCATCAATATTCAAAATAGGCGAAACTTCAATCGTGCCGTCTTCATCGACAACAAGATTCCCATCAGATGTAGCAATTATAATAGAATTGTCCGACTCTGAGAGGGACACATTTCGACCGAGAAAAACATTGGCGGGCTTCCCTGATTTAGCTTTTAAAATTTCTCCAGTCACCGTAAACCCATTAACACCAAAAGTTGGAGGATAAACCGTCGCTATTTTTTCTCCAGCCTTAATATTTCTAATAAGATTTTTTCTGTTTGAATCAAATTCAAAAGAAATATATCCATCCCTACCATCTATGGCTGGATTACCCTCAGCTATTAAAAATTCCCCCTTCTTAGGGTCATTAAGCAAGGCTTGAATTTCGCTGATTTTAACCCCCTGAACGACACCATTTGAATTAACAAACTTTAAAATATCATCAACACATAAATTCTTGATTTCATCTTCTGATTCCACAACTAAATAAGCTCTGAGTTTGTCAGGTGAAATTTTAACTTTCATTCGCCCCAATGTGAACTTCTTTTAGAGATTTTTTTTCTTCCAGGCTTAGAACTTTTTCAAGGTCAAGCAAAATTAAAATCCTTTCTTCCAACTTCGCTATTCCAATTATGTATTCGCTGTCAATCCCAGAAGAAATAAGTTCTGGTGGTGGCTCAACCACTTTTTTAGAAATCCTCAAAACTTCGCTTACGCTATCGACTATGAAGCCAACTATCTTATTATTTAACTCAACTACAATAACCCTAGTGTTTTTGTCAATTTCTTTTTCTCCAAGTCCAAATTTTTTTCTCAAATTCACGACTGGGACGATTTTCCCTCTTAAATTTATCACGCCCTCAATGAAATTTGGCGCATTTGGGACATGTGTTATCTGAATGGGGCGATTTATTTCCTGAACCTGAAGGATGTTCACACCAAATTCCTCACTCCCGATTTTAAAGCTTACTATCTGAAGCGCCTCCCCATAATTTCCCACGTTTACAAGATCTTGAAGGCTCATTTATCTAACTTAATTTATTTTTAACTTTTTGATGTTTCTACAAACCATTCCCATCAACCCTTGCAAAATTTTTATATCTTTCTCTATCAATTGCTTTTTCGATGCTAAATCGCATAACCATTTGCCTTAATTTTTCTGTAAGTTTGCTTAAATCTTCAACTGCTCTCGCAATTTGATGAACGCCTGCGGATGTTTGTTCGGCAATTGAACTTATTGATTCAACTGCTTTACTTATGTCTTCGCTGACCCTTGCTTGTTCTTTATTTGCTCGTGATATCTCAGTGATTAACCCTGCAACATCTTCAGCATTTTGGACAATTTGTTTAAGAGCGAGGTTTGCCCTATCAGCAAGCTGAATTCCTGCTTCAGCAACCTCCACCCCTGCCTTCATTATCTGCACAGCTTCATTTGTATCATTTTGTATTTGCTTTATCATATCACTTATTTCCTTGGTAGCCTTCATCGTCCTTTCTGCTAATTTCCTAACCTCATCAGCAACAACTGCGAATCCGCGTCCTTGCTCGCCTGCGCGAGCTGCTTCAATTGCTGCATTAAGAGCAAGAAGATTTGTTTGATCCGCAATATCGTCAATCACATCAATTATCTCACCAATTTGAGCGCTACTTTTGCCAAGAATTTGAATGCTTTGGGCTGAATTTCTGACAATCTCGGCAAGCCGATGCATCTGCTCAATTGTTGACATTACCGCTTTGCTTCCTTCAGTTGCAAACGAACTATTTTCACGAGCAAGTTCTGCTACCCTTTCTGCTTGATGTGCGTTTTCAATTATTGTTTTTGACATCTCTTCAACCGCTGAAACAATCTCTGCAATTTGCTTTGCTTGATCTTGAACCGCTGCTGACATCTCCTCAGTTGAACTACTTATCTGTGCCGTTGAATTAGCAACAGCATTACTCGAATCAATCACTTCTTTTATTAAAATCCTCAAATCATTTATCATTTTGTTAAGTTTTTTAACAAACATACCAACCTCATCATCCCTTTCGGCAACCGCTTCCCTCGTCAAATCCCCATCCGAGACGGATTCAATAACATCAAAGATTTTTCTGAATTGATCCTCCAAATACCTCTGATGCTCTTGCGTCTTTCTTCTAGCTTCATCCGCTTCAACTCGCAACCTCTCTGCTATCTCTCGCTGAGAAGTTACCTCATCAATCGCATTTTTAATATTTTCAACCATCTTATTAAATGACCTCATCAGAGACCCGATCTCATCATTTCTCTCAATAGCCTTATCAGCAATCGTAACATTGATATCACCTTGCGCAACCAATTCAGCAGCATGGCGAACTTTCTCAACGGGGTTAACAAATAATACAACCACAAAATATCCAAAAACTAAACCAAGTAAAACCACAAACAAAACAAAAACAATCTCTATCAAATGCGCCTTTGAAATAGCCTCATCAACTTTGCTCTTCGAAAAACCAAACCTTACATATCCCGCAAGATCAGCCCCATTATAAACCTTAGCTTGAAAATCAAGAATAAAATCACCCTCTGTCGGGATATGAGTGTAATCTATGTTCCCTTCAAAATTCCTTAATTTTTTTCTCTCGTCCGACAGAATCTTTAGGTTTTTCTCAGCAAGTATCTTACCATCAGAACTATACACAGCTATGTAACTTGTATAGTCATCATAAAAACTTTCGATCAATTGATTTAACTGTTTTGTATCCTGGAGCAAAATTCCATAAATAGATAAGCGTGAAAATGCGTTGATTATAGTTTCACTTCTCGTTATAAATCGCCTTTCCATCTCCTTGCCCAAAATTATCGAATAAATAATTGAGCTTGCTACAGCAACAACAATAACGATTAATTCAATCCCAATGAAAGTTTTATAACGCCATTTGAGATCGTTGAATTTCTTAATTAGCCACATATTGAATCCTCTCCCTATAGTTTTCTGGAACCGTTAGTTGAAGTGCGTTTGCAACTTTGTTATTTACATAAACCCTCACCTCTTCCCCTAAAACTTCAAGCGAAAAGAGAGCACCTTCTTTAACAAACTCCAAATTTGAAACCACCACTGGAATTCTCTTTAAAAGAGCACTTTTAAAAATATATTCCCTTGCTATCGGATGCGCAGCTACATCTTCATCATTAAAAATCCAGATAAAATCAACGCCATTCTTCGTCAACTCCTCAAATCCCCGAGATATATCTTTCAACTCTTTCACATCCACCACAATAATTTTAACTCCAATTGAAAAAGCAGGACGTTGAAGCTTTTCTACAATCCCCTGATTTTTACTCAAATCACAAATCACCCCAACTTTTTGAATTTCCGGTTTGAAAGATTTCATCATATAGAGATACTGAAGTGGCGTGGCTTTCTGAGCAAAAACAAAAGATTGAAAAAATACCAAAAGAAAAATTGCTTTCTTCATTTTTTATCGCTCCTTTTTATTATTTGAATTCGCTAAAAGCTGAGTTATTAATTTTTCAAGCACCCCAAGCGCAACTGGTTTTTCTAAAACTGCAACGACTTCCAGTTCCTTAATAACTTCGTTCCCGATTTCGTTGCGGAAACCCGTTAAAATAACAATTTGAAAATCCCGTTTGAATTTAAGAATCTCCCTTATCATTTCGACTCCTGTCATATCAGGCATTTTATAATCAGTAATTAAAATGTGAAATTCATTCTCAAGAGCTTTTTTAAGTCCTTCCTTACCATTGCTGGCTTCAATAACTACTAAACCCAACAAACTCAAAAATTCCTTTAAGGTTATTCTTACGATTTCATCATCATCAACAAGTAGAATAATTTTTTGCATTAGCTTAAATCTCAATGTTCTCTCGCATCATGCTTCTACACTTCAAAACTTATGCCACCCTTTTATCACTTAATTTCTCGTGAATTTCAAGACTATAAATTGAAATTGATGGCTAATATTAAACATTCGGACAAATAAGTTGAACAAAATTAAACATCCCTTGAGCGCTTGATAATAAAGGGCAGATTTAATATATTTTTGAAAAAAGAAACTGCGGAAATAAATGATTTTCAAGAAAAGAACCCACACTTGTGGAGAACTAAGAGCAACAGATGTTGGAAAAACAGTTACATTAAATGGTTGGGTTGACAGAAGAAGAGACCTTGGGGGATTGATTTTCATTGACCTTAGGGATCGCTATGGAAAAACACAAATCGTCTTCTCCCCCCAACATAACTTAGAGGCATATCAAATTGCAAAAGACTTAAAATCCGAATATGTAATTTCGGTAACTGGAAAAGTTGAACGAAGACCCAAAGGCGCTGAAAATCCATCGCTTCCAACAGGTGAAATCGATGTGCTTGCGGATGAAATTCAAATTTTAAGCAAATCTGAAACCCCGCCATTTTTAATTGAAGATGATATAAATGTCTCTGAAGAGCTTCGGCTTAAATACAGGTATCTCGATCTCAGAAGACCCCAAATGCAGTCTAATTTCATAATAAGACATAAAATGGCTCAAGTTGTCCGAAAATATTTTGACGAAAATAATTTTCTCGAGATAGAAACATCTTTCCTTGTGAAAAGCACACCTGAAGGGGCAAGGGATTTTCTTGTGCCGAGCAGAATCCACCCCGGAAAATTCTATGCACTCCCCCAATCACCCCAACTTTATAAGCAAATTTTGATGGTTGCCGGATTTGATAGGTATTTTCAAATTGTAAAATGTTTTAGAGACGAAGACTTAAGGGCAGATAGACAGCCTGAGTTTACACAAATCGATGTAGAAATGTCATTTGTTACAGAGGAAGATGTATTCAACATCGTTGAGGGTTTAATGGTTAGATTGTTTAGGGAAATTAAAAATATTGAGCTTCCCACCCCATTCCCAAGAATACCTTATAAAGAAGCGATTCAAACTTATGGGACGGACAAACCCGACTTGAGATTTGATTTAAAAATTACCAACGTTACGGATATCTTTGAAAGCACGGAATTTAAGGTATTTAGAGAAGCTATACAAAATGGAAATTTAATTTGCGGATTAAATCTTCAAGGTTGTGGGAATTACTCAAGAAGGCAGATCGATGAGATAACAACTCTCGCAAAAAATTATGGTGCTGGTGGGGTTGTATACTTCAAGGTTGAAAACGGGAACCTCGAATCACCCATTGCAAAATATATGACTAAAATTTCGCTTCAAAAATTGAAAGAGCGAATGAAATCAAAAGATGGGGATCTAATAATTTTAATTTCCGACACGCCAGAGAAAATTTACCCAATCCTTGGCGATATACGTCTTGAACTTGGCAAAAGGCTGAACTTAATTGATGAGGATGACTTTAAACTCGCATGGATTGTTGACTTTCCTTTGCTTGAGTGGGATGAGGAGGAAAAGCGTTGGGTTTCAGTTCATCATCCATTCACATCACCTAAACTTGAAGATATTCATTTACTTGACACAAACCCTGGGAGCGTTCGCGCGAGAGCCTATGATCTTGTCCTAAATGGCAATGAAATCGCTGGCGGAAGTATAAGAATTCACGATGCCGAGTTGCAACAGAAAATTTTTAAACTTCTTGGAATTTCAGATGAGGAAGCAAAAAGGAAATTTGGCTTCCTTCTTGAAGCATTTAAATATGGACCGCCTCCACACGGTGGAATTGCTTTCGGCTTCGATCGCCTTGTTATGATCTTCACTGGGATGAAATCAATTCGAGATGTCATAGCATTCCCAAAAACAAGCAGTGCTATTTCACTTATGGATGACGCCCCATCTGAAGTTGACCCAAAACAACTTGAGGAACTTCACATCCAGATAAAAGAAAAAGATTGATGAAAAACTACATCGGGATCCTTGTAAGTCATACACACTGGGATAGAGCTTGGTACTGGCCATTTCAATTTTTGCGGGTAAGGTTAGTTGAAACAATCGATGAAATAATCGCCACCCTTGAAGCTAACGAAAATTTCAAGTGCTTCGTTCTTGATGGACAAACTGTTATCATTGAAGATTACCTCGAAATAAAACCTGAAAGAAGAAAAAACATAGAAAAGCTCATTCAAACAGGGAAACTTATCATTGGTCCGTGGTATGTTTTGATGGATGAATTTCTTGAAAGTCCTGAAGCTATGATAAGGAACCTCCTGCTTGGAAGAAAGATAGCCTCCGAATTTGGGCAACTTATGAACGATGGATATATTCCCGATTCGTTTGGGCATATATCAAGCCTGCCTAAAATACTCTCTGGGTTTGGCATTCGCTCTGTAATCTTCACCAGAGGAATGGGAAAAGAATATGAAAAACTTGGCAACGAATTTTGGTGGCAAGCAAACGACGGTAGCAAAGTACTTGCAATTTATCAAAGAAATGGATATTGGAACTGTGCTTGTCTCGGATTTGATTATGAGTGGGGTGATTATAGATTTGAAAGACCAAACTTTGATCTCGCTATTAAAAAAATCAAAAAAGAGTTTGAATCATTAAAAAATAAAGCAAATTCCCGTTTCATCCTCTTAAACAACGGCACTGACCATGCCCCAATCCAACCGCAAATTCCCGAAATAATAAAATTCGCGAACAAGAAACTTAACAATTTTAAAATTATCCAAGGGAGCTTTTCAGACTTTGTTGACTTGATGCTTAAATCAAAGCCAAGACTCAAAGTTTTCAAAGGGGAATTAAACAAAAATTACCACCACCCAATCATTCAAAACGTATATTCAACACGAATTTATCTAAAACAAAAAAACTTCGCATGTCAGACATACCTCGAGAAATACGCTGAACCTTTAAGCGCCTTCCTTTATTTAGAAACTGGCGAAGATTACTCTCCATTCCTGTGGACAGCATGGAAAATGCTTTTGAAAAATCATCCACATGATGATATCTGTGGCTGTGGCGTCGATGAGATACACAAAGATATGGAAGACAGATTTAGACAGATTGAACAACTCACTGAATTTGTGATCAAACAAGTTACAGAAAAACTTGCCTCAATGATAGAGAAAAATGAAGACGAAGAAATGATTTTTGTTTATAACCCGCTTAACTTTGAAAGAAAAGAACTGATAAGGGCTAAAATTTTCCTTGACAATAAAAAGTTTGGTGACACTTTCACAATTACAGATGAAAACGGGGATGAAATTAGTTTTGATGTCGTCTCAAGAAGCAGGGAATTTAAAATGGGAATTTTAAAGGGTGGATTTAAAAATATCTTCGAAATTGAATTTTTGGCGGATTTGCCGCAAGCCGGATATAAAACCTTTTACATACGTCCTCTAAAACCAAGCGAAATAAAAGTTAAAACCACAGAACTAAAATCAAATGATAGAAGAATTGAAAACGAATTTTTCACGGTTTCGGTAAATGATGACGGCACTTTAAAAGTTAAAGATAAGCGAAACGGTATTACATACAACAACCTGAACCTCTTCGAAGATGATGAAGATGCAGGTGATGAATACACCTATTCACACTCCGAGAACTGCCTTAAAATTTTGAGTTCAAACTTCAAACCCAAAATTTCCCTCGTTGAAAAGACCGCATCCAAAGCAACAATAATGATTGAATATAACTTAAAAATTCCCGAATCTTTAACTCCGGACTTCAAATCACGAAGCAAAAACAGAGTTAATTGCAATTTAAAAACCTTCATAACACTATACAACGGGATTGACAGAATCGACATAAAAACGGAATTTACAAATAATGCGAAAGACCATAGGTTAAGGGTTCTTTTCCCAGTTGGATTCGAAACGAAGACGCACTTAGTAGATGGACATTTTGAAATCCTTGAAAGATTAAATCCGTATCTTGATTGTGAAGAGTTAAATAAAAATGAGAAACCTTATACAACCAGGCATCAGGATGCGTTCGTTTGTTTACACAACGGTAAATACGGTCTTATGATTGCAAATCGCGGTTTGCCTGAATATGAGATTTCACCCTCTCAAAATGGTGATATAATAGCAGTGACGCTTTTAAGAGCGATTGGCTATCTTTCAAGAAAAAATTTGCATAGACCCCAACCAGCGGGACCTGAAATTAAAACCCCGGACGCACAATGCTTAGGGAAACATATTTTTGAGTACTCAATAATCCCCATTGTTGGGGATTTTTTCAAATCGAGGTCATTTTTTAAAGCATATTCATTTTCATATCCGCCTATCTCAATTTTCCAAACTGAATCTTATCCTTATCCTAAACTTCTCCCGAAAAGTTTAAGTTTTGTCAAAGTTAACTCAAAAAATTTGGTTTTAAGTTCAATTAAAATCGCAGAAAATAAAGATGGTGTAATCGCAAGATTTTACAATGTCAGCAAGGGTGGCGAAAAATTTGAAATTAAAACTTATAGAAATTTCCGAATCTTCACAGCAAACCTAAAAGAGGAAAAAATCGGTGAAGTAAAAACAAATGAAGACGAAAATAAGACAAAACTAACAGCTCGCGGTGGTGAAATTATAACTCTGTATTTAACTACTTCATCAAAATCATCTTGATGCTTTTTGTGAAAGTCCCAGAAATAATCCTGCAAAAATAAACCCCTGAAGTTACAACTCTATCATTCTCATCTCGCCCATCCCAAATAACTTTATGTCGCCCAGATTCCTTAAAGCCACTGACAAGAGTTCTTACCTCCTGACCCAAGACATCATAAATTTTTAAACTAACCCATGAGTTAAATGGAACATCAAACTCAATAACCGTTTCAATGTTAAATGGATTCGGATAATTTTGATATAGTTCAAACCTATTCGGGAGCCCCTCTTGAAACCCAGCAACAAAAACTGGAATTGTTGAAACTTCATTTGAAGGTGCACTTTCATTATGAAGTTTATCAAAAGCGGTTACGACAAAATAATATTTTTTATTAGGGTCTTCAATTTGCACAGAATAGCTTACCCTTGAACCTTCAACTACAGCAACAAGATTTTTTATATCATCTATATCCACTGGCGAAGTCTCGGATTTATAAATTGCATAATATTTGACAGTATCTCCATCTGGAGCTGCTCCGGGGTTGTTCCAAACAAGCTCAAACACCTTATCTGAAATTTTTCGTGCGATTAAATTAGTTGGTGAATTTGGATTTACATTATCAATCCATGGCATCGTTGGAATAAATGCGAAGTATTTATACCTTGAATTTCTCAAACTGTCGATCAACCCTTTTAAAAGCAAAGATTTATATCTGAAAAAAGTATTCCCTTCGGCTCCAACAGCCCTCGTTGTATCTATTTGTGAAAGTATTTCAGAGACTTCCCAATTTCCAGAATTCGAAGCCATCCTATAAGCAGCGGAGCCAGCATAAATATGCTTGCCATAGCTATTATTTTTCCAGTCGCGAGCGAGAATATTAAATTTAGGATTGTCAGCTATATTCCAATAAATTTGTGGCGAATGATAATCATGTTTCCCTTCCATCAGCCATCTTCTTGAATCTTGATAAATTGAGCAATACGCTTGCCATCCTGTGGCAATTGGGGTTGTCCCACTTGGGCAGGAACCGCAATTTTGAGAATAAATATAAATGCCATTTGAATCACATATATTCCTGTAAATGCCGATCGGCGCTGAACCAACCTTAACCCAAGGTTTTATTCGCTTTATGCTATCATACACAGCTCTAACAAACTTATTTATGTTCTCCCTTCTCCATTCAGCTTTATCAGGATATTCATTTGCATAAGGAGCATATGTATCGTCATCTGGAAAATCAGGATTTGGGTACCTTATATAATCAAAATGTATCCCATCAATGTCGTAATTTCGCACAAGTTCCATAACAACATTTATTAAGTAAGCTCTTGCTTCAGGCTTCCCCATATCGATCCACCATTCATTGTTAGGTCTATAATACTTAACATATTCTGGATAGCGCAAAACTATATGCGGTGGATTTGTATTAGGGGGTAAAGTTGAATCATCTTTAACTTTAACGACATTCCACCAAGCGTGGAATTCCATTCCTCGTTTGTGAGTTTCCTCAATTGCGAACTTTAATGGGTCATATCCGGGGTTTCGCCCAAGTGTTCCAGTTAAAGAAGTAGCCCATGGCTCATATTGGCTTGGATAAATTAAATCTCCACGTGCGCGAACTTGCATTACGACAGTGTTGAAATTCGCAGATTTTAAATTGTCAAGTATTTGAATTAGTTCATTCTTTTGTTGTTGAATTCCGCTTGGACTTGTTGCCTTAGCTGTTGGCCAATCAAGACCATAAACAGTTGTAAGCCATACCGCGCGTAGTTCCCTTTTGGGATGAACTTGTGCAAAGAGATTTAATGAAAGGAGCAATAAAATGAAATTGTAAAGTTTTCGCATAAGGAAATTCTTTTAGTTTTGATTAAATAAAAAATCAATCGCGTTTTCAATCTCTTCAAGGCTAACATCGTTAAAGAACTTCATCCTTCCGATTTTAACGGGCAAATACATATTTAATCGCTCTGAAAAAATTTTCTTGTCATACCCAATATGCTTTAAGATCAAGGTTTTTGCAAGAAATTTTTTGGGAAAAACAACCCCTGCCTCAGAAATAACTTTCCTTATCCTCTCAAATTCAGCTTTTCTTAAAATACCTCTGTTTAAAGAGATGAAACTTTCACCTATCATCCCAAGCATAACTGCCTCACCATGCTTTAATCTTTTGTAATTGAGCGATGCCTCTATACTATGACCAATCGTATGACCGAAGTTTAAAATCATCCTTAACTTTTTTTCTCTTTCGTCCTTGCTGACAACTCGAGATTTAACTATAACCGATCTATATACAAGATTTTGAATAACTCTGGAATTAAGCTTCAACACATCCTCAAGCTGTGTCTCCAGCATTTTAAAAATCTCCGAATCCATTATAATTCCGTATTTGACCACTTCCCCAAGCCCACAGATGATCTCACGCTGTGGCAACGTCTTTAAAAAACTTACATCTGAAAAAACGAAAATCGGATGATAAAAGGCGCCAATTAAATTTTTACCAAACTTATGGTCGATTCCAACTTTCCCTCCTATTGAACTGTCAACCATCGCAAGTAGGGTAGTTGGGAACTGAATCAAATTTACACCACGTAGATAAATCGCGGAAGCAAATCCAGCAAGGTCTCCAATAACCCCGCCACCAAAAGCTATTATCGTCTCATCCCGACGCAACTTCATCTGAATTAATTGTGTGATAATTTCCGAAAGGACAAATAGATTTTTACTTTTCTCCCCCGGGTTCACGATTATAAACTCTGGGCTAAATCCACTCTTTTTTAAAACACTTAAAAGCTCATCCAGATATAACTTAGCGACAATTTTATCGGTTACAATTGCCAGATGTGGCTTTATCCTGTGAGCTTTGCAAAGAGATGGAAATTTGCTCAGAGTTTCATTGCCGATGTAAATCGGGTATTTTGCATTTTTTAGATTTAAAATTATTTTATGCAATTTTCCCCTCAAGCTTTTTTAAAATTTCATCGACCGTTTCTTCGACACTTTTTTCATCCGTTGAAACTAAAATATCAGCCTGCAAATAAAACGGCTCTCTCATTTTAAGCAAAGACAGAATCCTATCAAAAAGCAATCCCTCTGGCAAAACATTACCATGATGGTCAAGCAAAAGTGGTCTATCCGTTTTATGTTTTATTCTTTGAAATAAAACCTCAGGATTTGCCATCAAATAAACCAAAATGCCAGATTCCTTCACAAGGTAAAGATTATCAGCAAAGGTTATAGTTCCACCCCCAAGTGCCACAACAAACCTTGAGAGTTTCAACACTGTCTCAATTAAAATTTTTCTCTCAGTGTTTCTGAAGTAAATTTCGCCTTTTTCGCGAAATATGTCAACTATCTTTTTACCTTCAATGTCTTCAATTAACTCATCAACATCAATAAAATCATATTTAAGACGTTCCGCGAGCAAAGGTCCAAGCGTGCTTTTCCCACTTCCCATAAATCCAGTTAGAAAGACAAGCGATTTTCGCATACAAATTTAGCCCAATTTTTTTATCCTGTAAATTAATACAACTGTCCTCGTTCCCTTATGCAAGATTTCTTTCTTCAGCACTGTCTCAAAGCCAAAATTTTCACCCTTTAAAATTTCAAAGAACTCACGCGAAGCTATTCTGTTGGGGTCAGCAAGATAGCAGATAGATTGTGATGTCATCACAGTTTTTAAAACATTTATCAAGTCTTTAAACAAATTTCGTTCGTAAGTTATGTCCGCTCCAACCACAAAATCAAATTTCTCCGAAATCAACGGACGTTTCCAATCAAGATAAACGAACCTCGCATTTTTTCCGTCACCAATGTTTCTTATGTAATTTCTCCTCGCATATTGTAATGCCATCATCTCACAATCAGTTGCAGTAATAACAGCATTTTTTAGTCCGAGAGCAACACTCGTTAACCCAAGCCCACATCCAAGTTCAAGAACCTTTTTATTCTCAAACTCATCTCTCGTAAGGATAAACTCAGAAAGAACAACCGCCGAAGGCCAAACCTCAATCCAAAACGGAAGATTCTCACTCGTGGAGTATTTCTCAATCACATCATCTACAGCTTTATCGCTATCAACAGGAGCAACGGGTGACTCAATAAAAATTTTTCTACCTAAAATTTCAAATGTCAACAAGTCAAATCTTTAATTAGTTTTTACATTTACAATTGAAGCAAAATTTCGCGAAGATATTTCACGGGAGGTGAACCATGCGAAAGCAAACTTTCGTTAAATTCCTTGATATTAAATTTTTCCCCTTTCAATTTTATGTATTCATCCCTTAATGACATTATCTCTTGAAACCCCGTAAAATAACTTGAAAGTTGAGCTGAGGTAAGGCATGCTCTTCTCCACTTCCCTTCTGCTTCTGCTCTCTCTTGGAATCCCTCTTTCATCATTAGAGATAATGCCTCTTCCTGCGTCATATCCCCAGCGTGAATCTTATGATCGAGAATTGAATTTATTATAACCCTGATATACCATTTCAAATGGATTAGTTTCATCCTTGGATCGTCGTTCAAAATTCCATTTTCAATCATCAATCTCTCCGCGTAAACAGCCCAACCTTCAACCATTGTACCGCTCCCAAATACACTGCGAACAATTGACGGACAACGATTTGAATAATAAAGCTGAACATAATGCCCCGGGATAGCCTCATGTATGCTTAATTCCAAAAGCGAATAATAATTATACTCGCGAAGATACGATTCAATTTGGTCTGGTGTCCAATCCTCCGGGATTGGAGAAACATTGTAAAATGTTTTCATATTTTTCTCCAATGGACCTGGAGCCTCAAGCGAAGCCACTGAAACACCGCGTTGATATTCAGGCGTTTCTCTGACAACAAGAGGTTTGCTTTCGTCAAGCGTTAGAAGATTTTTCTCCTTAACAAATTTCGTCAGATAATTTAAATCCGCCTTCACTCTATCCATAATCTCCGATGGTCTCGGATGTTCAAGCACAATTTTATCAAGCACTGCTTTTATAACTGCTAACTTATCCATTCCCTTTGGTTCCCTGCCGTAGTAATACTTATAAAGTGGCAAAGCAATTTGATACATTTCTTCATGAGCTTTGCTTTTTTCCTTTTCAGCGAGCGCAAGAATTTCATCTGGCGTTAAATTTGATTTTAAATAATGTTTCATTTTTTTGTAATAAAGTTCTTTGCCAAGTCTAAAATCACGCTTTGACCTCGGCTTTAACTCATCTTCAAGCCATCTTCCATACTCCTCAAGCGATTTAACTCCAGCGTCAACCGCTCTTTTTAACTCTAATTTTAGTTCATCAGATATCTTCAAAGTATCCGCAAACCTTATTAAATCATTTTTTAAAATGTTAATGTTGCCTTTATTTTGCCTTACAGCAGTCTCAATATGAATTTGTGGCGCATCCTTTAAATTTTTCTTTGCCTGCTCAATAAAGTTCGGAATCTGTTTCACCCTCTCAAGAGCGTTTTTCAATCTCTCCTCCGCCGGTGCAAAATCCTGCGTTATCAAATACATCAGACCATCACCTATCACCGAGTTATATATTAACGGATTCCATTCATACTCCTTCAATTCCTCAAGATTAAAAATTCTCTCTTCAATTTCCTCTAACAAAATACGGCAATCGATACTGTTATCTTTTGAAAGTTTTTTCAAGTCAAATTTCGAAAACTTCTTTTTATAACTTTTTAGCCATTCAAGCTTTTCTTGTATCGCCCTTTCTGAAAAATCGTCAAGCAGGTTATCGTATTCGTGATATCCAATCCAAGTCGCGCTGACTGGATGATATTTGAAATATTCGTCCATGAACTTATTTACAAGCTTTGAAAACTTCTCATCCTCTGTTTGTCTTGCGCAACCGAAGATGAAAATCAAAATCGTCATAAAAACAATGTTTAGTTTTAACTTCATTTTTTCGCCATCTTTTGTTTAAAATTTTTAAATACGGCAAAGACAAATGTAAAAATTGTCAAATAGAACGAGATGTAAACTATTACATCCCCATGTTTTGTGTAAAAAGTTTCTTCGTCGTTTAACTTAACTATGTCGGCAATTTGCGTTTTCTCATGAAATTTCGTCTTCTTTTGGACCCTACCATATGGATCAATTAAACCTGATACCCCACCATTTGCGCATCTTACTATGCTTCTTCTATTTTCAACCGCTCTTAAAATTGAATACTGAAAATGCTGATATGGTCCAGATGTGTTGCCATACCAACTATCATTTGTGATGACGACAAGAAATTGGGCTCCCCTTTTCACAAACTCACGGACAAAAGAAGGATAAATTGATTCATAACATACAACACCTGAAAACTTGATGACCTCCCCATTTTTCCTTTTCATTTCAAAAATAGTTGTATCTTTTCCCTTCGCCCAATTGCTTATCCCAACGCCCCATTGCAATGGCTCGATCAAAAAATGGAACGTATCCGCATAAGGTAAACGCTCTCCAAATGGGACAAGTATTATCTT
The DNA here is from genome assembly GCA_938074445.1 of Candidatus Kryptoniota bacterium. Taxonomy (GTDB): domain Bacteria; phylum Bacteroidota; class Ignavibacteria; order Kryptoniales; family Kryptoniaceae; genus Kryptonium. The sequence continues at coordinate 42,155 of CALJEK010000001.1, forward strand.
CGCGTATTTTTGAATCTTATCCGAATTTGGCAAAAATAAACCCATCGCATTAAACGCATCATATCTTTGTCCTGTTTCTTTTATAAGATGGCTACTTGGCGGAGCATCGGAAGGATTATCATAAAACTTTGCATCTGGAAAACCTGTCAATATCGCGATGCCTAAACTATCAACCCAACTTTTGAACCAATTGAAATAATAACGATATGGTGAGAGAAGGAAATAATAGGTTATCGCCGTTTCTGGATAAACGATCAACTCAACATCTGGATTCGTTTGAATTATTTTTCTTGTCATGCCCATATAAAGTTCAAGCTGCTCAGCAAGCGTTCCCTCCCATTTCAACCACGGATTTATATCAGGTTGAATTAGACCAACTTTGATCTCTTTATATGAGAAATTGTTTGACTTCTTCAAGACAGATGCACCATAAAAATCTGGAGCAATGTAAATTAAAATAGCAAGCAAAAAATACAGCGAAGCTCTCTTTGAAAAAATTTTCCCCTGCGAAAGAATTTCTTTTATAGCAAGGTAAAAAATGACATTTACGACAAGAATTAAAAAAGAAAGCCCGTAAACACCTGTGAACTCTATAAACTGTATCTTCTCAATAAAATATGTCTGCGTATTTCCAAGTGTTAGCCATGGAAAGGCTAATTCAGTTTTTGAGCGAAAATACTCGAACAAGGTGTATGCAAATGGGAAAGCTACGAGATTAACTACACCTCCAATATTTCTTTTAACAAACATATAAAACCACATCGGAAGGAAGAAAAGAACCGGATGAAACAAAATTAAAAGCACGCATCCAACCATTAAAAACGGGTCCGCTTCTTTTGACCATCCTCCAACCCAGTAAAGCGTAAATAGATTGAAAAAGAAAAAGGAAAGATAAGAATAAAGGAAAAGTTGTTTGTAATTCTTGAGCTTGTCAATCAAAAATAAAAGCGGGACAAATCCAACGGTTGCGAAGAAGCCTGATTTTAAAGGTGGAAATGAAAGCGAAAGCAAAACTCCGGTCGAAAATGCAAGCAGAAATCTCTCGTCAAAAATTTTTCCCTTTTTCAACTCCAGAGCCGAATTTATTTTCGTAAAGTTTACTTATATAAATCCAGAGATAAACAACGCCAAATCCAACGATTGCACCGATTATCATCCCAGCAATTACATCTGCTGGATAATGAACCCCGACGTAAACTCTCGAAAATGAAACAAGAAAGGCGAAAATAAAAAGATATGCGCTATACTTTTTATAAAATTTAGATACCAAAGTTGCAACGGTGACGCTATTAACAGCATGGCTCGATGGAAAAGACAAGCCACTTCCACATCCAACAAGTAACCTAACACCCTCAAGCTCATGACACGGTCTTATCCTGCCAACCAATGGTTTTATGATATGACTGCTTAACTGGTCACTTATCACAATTGCTGGAATTAGAAGAATTGCAACTATCCTCCCCCTCTTACCGCCGGCGATTAAAAGCCCAATCCAGATAAGAGCAAAGAGAACTCTCAAGTTTATATCTTTAGTTATAAAAGGCATCAAAACATCAAAAACGGGGTTCGCAATTTTAACGTTGAAAAAATAGAAAAGTGCTTTATCGATTTGCAAAAATTCTTGAATCAAGGTTTTCCCTTTTTACTTTTTATGAAACTTTTCAAAACAAAAACAATCACAGCAAGCGTAAGTATCGCAGTTACGATTTTACTATAACTTGAAATCACATCAGCTATCAAATGCCAATTCTTTCCCAGAATTTTGCCACCTGTTACAAGAATTAAATACCAAAGAGAGGCGCTGATAAAAGAGAGTAAAATTGATTTTTTCAAATCATATTCCCCAAGTCCAGCAAAAAATGCGACGAAAGCTCTCGTTCCCGCAAGAAATCTGTTCATAACAATGAGAAGATATCCATATTTTGAAAAAAGCACCTCCACCTTCTTCACATTTTCAGGGTTTATAAACTTGATTTTCCCTTTCTCGATTATTTCATCACCAAATTTATCCCCAATGAAGTACATAGTTACAAAGCCAAATGTACTGCCCAAAACAGCGGAAACAAGAGTGAGAGTAAAATCAGTCTTCCCAATCCCCGACAAAGAAGCACAAAAAACAACGATAACATCGCTTGGTGAGGGCGGGAAAACATTTTCAATATAAGCAAAGAAAAAAACCACAAGGTAAATCCATATATTGTCAATGCTTAAAATAAATTCCAGAATCTGCTTCGTCTCCATTACTCATCTACTTTTGATTTTATTAAAACAACGACAAAACAAGCAATAGCGTCTCCCTTCCCTACCGCATCAAATTTTTCGTTTCTTTTCGGTTTGATGGAAATTTTATCAGGGGGAATTCCCAAAATTGAAGATATCTTCTCTTTTATCTCTCCGATGAATGGAGAAAGTCTGACCTCTTCAAGTATCACGGTTGAATCAATGTTTACAATTTCAAAATTTTTTTCATCGAGGATTCTTTTAACGTCTTTAAGAAAGATCTCGCTTCTTGCATCTTTATATTTTTCATCCGTATCCGGAAATAACTCCCCGATGTTTCCAAACCCTAAAGCACCAAGCAAGGCATCACAAATCGCATGAATTAACACATCGCCATCCGAATGCCCAAGCGAACCCTTGGAAGACGGAATTTCAACTGCGCCAATATAAAGCTTTCGCCCTTCAACAAGTGGATGTATGTCATAGCCAATCCCAACTCTCAAAATCAAAGCCAACCTTTTATTTCGAAAGATTTATATTTAGCTTCGTAAGGTTTCCAAGTTATTTGGACGTCTTCAACCTGTGCGTATCTCGGTCCAACTTTGACGAGTTTTATGAGCTCTTCAACAAGCGAACGTTCACCCTCAACTTCAATCTCGACATCACCGTTACTTAAATTGCGCACCCATCCATTTAATCCGAGATGATTTGCATGCTTTTGAACAAACCATCTAAATCCAACCCCTTGAACAAAGCCTTTAACAATTATATGTGCGCAGATATAATCCCCCGACATACTCCTTTAAGATATTTTTGTTTTCAATTTATCAACGCTTACCTTAAACATCTCTTCAAACTTTTCCACAGGTCCACCAAATTGAACAAAATCATCCTTTCCACCACCTCTTCCGCCAGTAAAATCCAAAATCTCATTAAGAACTTCCTTTAAGTTAACCTCAACATCGTTTGATCTTGAAATTATAAAATTAGCACCGCCAGACTTCGCCCCAAGAATTGAAAGAGTTTTTGAATGTTGTATTAACTTGCGAGCTAAAATTTTTAATTCATCAACAGCTCTATTTTCAAAACTTACACTAACAAAATTTACCCCATTAATTTTTTCCGAATCTTGAATCAATCTCTCAGCTTCGAATTCAATCAATCTTTCTGTAAGGAAATTTATCAACCTTTGTTTCTCTCTCTGCGCATCAAGGACTTTATTTACTTGTTCAGCAAGTTCCGAGTCACGAACACTTAAAAGTGCGACAAGTTCATTTGAAACTTTATTTTTCACTTGATAATCTCTTAGCGCCCTTACACCACAGAGGAACTCGACTCTCGTCAATCCGCCCTTGACTCTTTCCCACCTTTTAACTTTTATCAAACCTATTTCACCTGTCCTTGAAACATGCGTCCCACCACAAGGCGAGAAATCAAAATCGCTTACCTCGATAATTCTAACCGTACCAGATACCTTTGGTGGTTTCCTCAAGGGAAATTTCGAAATCCCCGAATCGCTAACAAAATGAATCTTAACTTCTCTGTTTTCCCAAACAATCTGATTAGCCAAAGACTCAACCTCATGAATTTTATCGTAATTTAAGCTTTCAATATCAAGGTCAATCGTCCCGATGTCATCTCCAAGCCTTGATGACACAGTCTCGCAATTTAGCAAAATTTCAAAAGCCCTTGAAAGTATATGTTGACCTGTATGCTGTTGCATATTTGAAAACCTTCTATCCCAATCAATTTGGCAATCAGCTTCACCGATTGATAAATTTCCGTCAATTATGTGCAAAATTTCACCATTTTCCGTTTCTATAACATCTACAACCCTTGCGTTGTTAATTAATCCAGTATCATGTTCTTGTCCCCCCGATGTTGGATAAAAATAAGTTTTATCGAGTACGACAGCAATTTGCCCATTGTAATTTTTAACATCTATCACCTTTGCTCTAAATCGCGTGATGTAACTATCGCTATAGTAAAGCTTGCGTGTCATTGGGATTTAAATTTTTTATTAAATTTACACGCTATTGAGTTGATTTTCAAAAATTTAAGAAACTCTAAACCAAATCGACTTGTTGAAAATTTTAAAGCAAATTCAATAACAAAACTTGGAGGTGCTACGATGCGGTCGACGAAATTCTTCTTTACTCTCTTTATTCCCTTGCTTGCCATCTTTTTCTTTTCATATCTACCAGCTCAGCAGAAAACTGAAGCTAAAAAGGTAACCCTTAAAGGTGAATGCCTCGATCTTGCTTGTTATATTGCTGGGGAGAAGAAAGGAGCTGAGCATAAAAAATGTGCGGACATGTGCATTAAGGGTGGCGCACCAATTGGAATTTTAACAGAGGATGGGAAAGTATATCTTATAGTTGAAAACCATTCAAAGCCAGAACCATATGAAAAGTTAAAAAATTATGCTGCTGAAAAAGTAACAATAACAGGTGTCTTATACCAGCGTGGCGGTTTGCCCGGGATTGTAATCGAATCTGTCGAACTAGCGAAATAACTTTTATAACGGGCAGGTCTTTAACCTGCCCTTTTTAATAAATTGTAAAAAGGAGATGAAACGAAATATTTTGTTGCTGATTATATTTGCCATCGCATCTCTATTAATCATCCTTCGGTTCATCATAACTTATCCTAACTATACACCTGTATGGAAAGGTAGAGAAGTTGCTTTCAAATACGGCTGTTTTAATTGTCATGGCTTTGAAGGGCAAGGGAATATAGAGAATCCAGGATACCGATACCGTCAAATTCCATCATGGCAAGGGGAAACAGCAATGATGTTCATTCTAAGCGAAGATGAATTAAAAGAATGGATTCTTTATGGAAAACCCAAAAGATTACAAAATCTCGAACTCGGTGGGGTTATAAAAATGCCAGCCTATGAGAAAATTATCTCCGAAAAAGAATTAAGTGATTTAATTTCTTATCTCAAAGCAGTTATGGGGTTGATCAAAATAGACAACGACAGCGCAAAAATTGGCTATGAGATAGCAAAAAAATCAGGTTGTTTTGGTTGTCATGGTCCCTATGGTATGGGCGGTATGCCAAATAAAGGTTCATTCAAAGGTTATATACCAGGATGGGATGGAAAAGATTTTAAGGACCTTGTCAGAGACGAAAATGAACTTAAAGAGTGGATATCGGACGGAAAAATAAAACGGTTTGAAAAGAACCCAATTGCAGATAGATTTCTCAAAAAACAGATTGTCAAAATGCCCGCTTATAAAAGTATTTTGAGCGAAGATGAAATAAATTACTTGATTTCCTACATCAAATGGTTAAGGAAGGAGAACTTTTAAACAACGCTGAACAAAGCCACCACCGCTTGACCAAGCGATAAACCACCATCGTTTGGGGGAACTTTTGAATGGGTGTAAATTTCAAAACCAAGTTTAGCAAGTTTTAAAATTGTCTTTTCTACAAGCAAGGCATTTTGGAAAACTCCACCACTTAAAACAACTTTATTTATTCCAGTCCAAGATCTTGCTTTATTTGAAACCTCACAAATTATATTAGCAATTGTATTGTGAAATTTTCCAGAAATCTTCGGAACAGGTATACCTCTGACGATGTCGTCAACAATCTGCTCAATACAGGGTTTAAAGTTAATCACCCAAGGTTTTGAAGCATAATCGATCTCGAACAAATAAAATCCATCTTCATTTTCATCAGCAAGCATTTGAAATTCCATCGCTGCTTGGGCTTCATAGTTAACACTCAACCTCACCTGACAAAGTGCGGAGACCGCATCGAACAGTCTTCCAACAGCAGAAGTGAAAGGCGAATTAATTTTTCTATCTATGATTTGTAGAAGGACTTTGAGTTTGTTTTCCTTTTCTTCAATTAAGGTTTTGATAAATGGAATTTGAATATCGACAAATTCACGCCCAAATGTTTGATAAAGATATGAAACTGCCATCCTCCACGGTTCTTTTATAGCAACTTCACCACCCGGAAGCGGGACATACTCAAAGTGAGCCAATCTTTCAAATTTTGAAAGTTCAGCTATAAGAAATTCCCCACCCCATATTTTACCATCAGTTCCGAAACCTGTCCCATCAAATGCAACGCCGATCACAGGCTCAGACAAATTATTTTCCGTCATACAACTTACAATATGGGCATGGTGATGTTGAACCGGAATTTTAATTGGGATGTCAAGTTCAAGCGCATATTTAGTGGACAGATACTCAGGGTGCATATCGTATGCGAGAATTTGGGGATTTAAATCAAAAAGTTTTTTAAAGTGTTCAATTCCCTCAATCAATGATTTTAAAGTAGCCCAATTTTCAAGGTCGCCTATGTGATGGCTTAAAAAAGCATATCTACCCTTTAAAAAACAAAATGTATTTTTCAAGTGCCCTCCAACTGCTAAAACATGTTTTTTCGCTTCAAATGGTATTTTAACTGGATAAGGCACATACCCTCGCGAACGCCTTATCATCGTCGGTTTTCCCGATATTACAACAGCAACTGAATCGTCGCACCGTATGTGAATTTCACGGTTATGAACAAGGAAAAAGTCGGCTATATTTTGCAACCTTTCGAAAGCGTCATCATCTTTATATGCTATTGGTTCCTCGGTTAAGTTCCCACTTGTCATAACAAGAGGAATGTCAACCTCCCTTAAAAGGAGATGATGAAGTGGGGTATATGGCAGCATAACCCCGAGATAGGAATTTCGCGGTGCAACCTCATAAGCCACGGGACAATCTTTTTTCTTCTTCATCAAAACAATTGGGCGTTGAATTGATGTTAAGAGTTTTATCTCGTCCTCATTATATTCACAAATCTTATCAAGCCATTCAATACTTGGAATCATAATCGCAAAAGGCTTTTCAATTCTCATTTTTCTTTTTCTCAGTTCGGAAACAACTTCATCATTCAAAGCATCGCAAGCTAAATGATAACCTCCCAAACCCTTTATTGCGACTATAAAGCCATCGCGTAAAATTTTTGAAGTTTCTTTTATAACATCATCACAGTTTACCTCGTTCAGATTTTTATCAACAAGTTTAATCCTGGGACCACAAACAGGGCAAGCATTAGGTTGAGCATGAAATCTTCGATCCGAAGGGTCATTGTATTCCCGCTCACACCTATCGCACATCTTAAAAACTGACATCGTCGTCTTCGGTCTATCGTAAGGCACATCAATTATAATTGTAAACCTTGGACCACAGTTTGTACAATTTATAAAAGGATACCTAAACCTTCTATCATTGGGATCGAAGAGCTCATGCAGGCAGTCTTCACATGTTGAAACATCGGGCGAAATTAAAACAAATTTTTCTTCTCCCCCCTTACTTTTTTCAATGAAAAACTCTTTATAACCCTTTACATTCGAAGGCTCGCAAACTATTTTTTCAATTAGCGAAAGAGGCGGAGCTTTTCTTGGGATTTCTTTTATAAACTCATTTATCGCATCCTCTTCACCTTCAACTTCAATATAGACACCATTTGTGTCGTTATAAATGTATCCTTTCAAATTAAATTCATTTGCAAGCTTAAAAATAAACGGTCTAAATCCAACCCCTTGAACGATCCCCTCAATATAAATCTTTTGAGCCTTTAACATTTTCTCTGAATTTTTCAACTCTGTTTTTAAACCAATTTATCCAACCTTCAATCCCCTCGCCAGTTTTACACGAAATTGGGAAAATTTTCGCATTTGGATTTACTTCGAGAACATTTTTTTCAAGTTCTTTTAATTCAACCCCAGCATAAGGCAAAAGATCAATTTTATTCAACAAAACAACTTCAACCTCGTGAAACATAAGAGGATATTTCTTTGGTTTTTCTGCCCCCTCAACAACGCTGTAAACCATAACCCTTAAATCCTCTCCCAAGTAAAATTCAGCTGGACAAACGAGGTTTCCAACATTCTCGATAAAAAGTATATCAAACCCATCAAGTTTAAATTCATGTAATGCATTGTGAATCATACGGGCATCGAGATGGCAAACATTTCCAGTGGTTATTTGATAAGCAGGTATGTTTAACGCTTTTATTCTATCTGAATCAACCGTTGTCTGCAAATCCCCTTCAATTACTGCGATAGCGAAATCATTTTTAAGATATTTAATCATCACCTCAAGAACAGAGGTTTTTCCAGCTCCAGGGGCTGACATCAAATTTACTGTGAAAACTCCCCATTTTTTGAAAAGTTCTTTGTTTTCGAGCGCTATTTCCTCATTCGCCTGAAGAATTTTCGTGCCGACATCAATTTTATGCATTTTAATCTCCCGAATTTATTTTTGCTTATTCAATTTCAATATATTCAACCCTCATTTCCCTACCCGAGACAATATTCATCGGTTCCGAACATTTTGGACAAAATAAATTAAAATCTTCCATCGATTCGAGGACAAAGCCACAAGCGTCGCAAATTGATTTAAACTTAACTATTTCAATTTCGAGTTCGGCTCTTTCAGCAATTGTTCCAACTTTCGCCACATCAAAAGAAAACTCAAGTGCCTCTTTCACCACGCCGGAGAACTCGCCGATTTGAACCTTAATTTTTTTAACCGCCTTTGAATTATTTTTTCTCGCTGTGTTCTCAGCGATTTCAAGTATACTTTGCGCAATGGAAAGTTCATGCATTCTAGAACGAAACCTGAAATTTTAATATAATTTAAGAATTTTCTCGAAACAATCAACGAGAATAAAGCGAGTCAGAATTTAAAGCTTCGAATCTTGCTTTTATTGGGGGTTTTATTTATATTTTCAAAGCACGTCTGAAACAAAACTTAAAAGAATCATGGCGACAACTGCTGACATTCGAAATGGCTTGAACATAAGGTACAATGGAAAAGTTTATACAATCATTGATTTTCAGCATGTCAAAAGAGGTCGTGGTGGTGCATTTGTAAGGGTTAAACTTAAAGATGTAAAGACAGGAAGAATTTTGGATGAAACCTTTGATTCCGGTGAGGAAATTGAAATAGTAAGGCTTGATTTTAGAAAGTTTCAATTTTTGTATAAAGACGGGGATGAATTTGTTTTTATGGATCTTGAGACATTTGATCAAATCCATGTCCCGTCTGAGCTTGTTGGAGATAATGCCTTGTTTATGAAGGAAAACGAGACAGTCGATATTTTATTCGATGGCGACCAAATTCTTGGAATTCAGCTCCCGACCTTTGTTGAACTTGAAGTTATTGAAACGGAGCCTGGGATTAAGGGGGATACGGTAACAAATGTGATGAAGCCAGCGAAGCTTGAAACTGGTGCTGTTATAAATGTTCCGTTGTTCATTGAGCAAGGTGAAAAAATCAAAGTTGATACGAGGACAGGCGAATATGTTGAAAGAGTAAAATAAAAGGAGAGTTAAGCAAAATGGATCTAAATTACATCAAGGAACTCATTAAAGCAGTTGATGAAAGCGGTGTTGAAGAGGTTGAAATAGAGATAGAGGGTTCAAGGTTAAGGATAAGCAAAAACCGTAAAGGTGAGACTGTTGTGCAATCCAGCGCAAACTCATTTCCAAACTTTATTCCAATTCCATTTCCATTTTATCCACCGATTGGACCAGTCCACCAGCCTGCGCCTGTACCTTTAGCTCAAACCCCTGAGACAAAAGTTGAAGCTCCAAAAGAAGAAAAAGGCGCTGGCGCAACTGAAGTTCCAGTTGTTGAAAAAGGCAAAAAATATCATGAGATAAAATCTCCAATAGTGGGGACATTTTATCGGGCACCTGCTCCGGATGCTGAACCATATGTTAAAGTCGGCGATGAAGTCTTCCCTGGCACAGTCCTTTGCATAGTTGAAGCGATGAAACTTATGAACGAAATTGAATCCGATGTTCATGGTATAGTTGCGAAAATTCTCGTCGAGAACGCTCAACCCGTTGAATATGGTCAGCCTCTCTTCCTTATTGAACTCCTTGATTAAGTAAGAAAAAATCTCACGGGATAAAAATTGTTTAAAAAGATTTTAATTGCTAACAGAGGTGAAATAGCTTTAAGGATTATCAGAACATGCAAAGAGCTTGGCATAAAGACAGTCGCGGTTTATTCAGAAGCAGATAGATATTCCCTCCATGTCAGATTTGCAGATGAGGCGGTTTGTATAGGTCCGGGACCGAGCAAAGATAGTTATCTTAATATTCCAAGGATAATTGCAGCAGCTGAGATAACAAATGCCGAAGCAATTCACCCGGGTTATGGTTTTTTAGCTGAAAATGCGATGTTTGCCGAAATTTGTGAATCATCGGGGATAAAGTTCATTGGTCCGACACCAGATGCGATTGAGGCAATGGGTGATAAAGCCTTGGCAAAAGAAACGATGAGAAAAGCAGGGGTTCCCGTAATCCCAGGAAGTGATGGTGTCATTGAAACATTAGAGGAAGCCAGAGAAATAGCAAATGAGATTGGCTACCCAATAATGTTGAAAGCTGCTGCGGGTGGTGGCGGAAAAGGTATGAGAATGGTAAACAACGAAAGTGAACTTGAAAACGCATGGCAAACCGCAAGAGCAGAAGCCGAAGCTGCCTTTGGAAATCCAGCGCTTTATATTGAAAAATTCATTGAAAGACCAAGGCATATTGAAATTCAAATCCTCGCAGATGAGCATGGTAATGTAATACATCTTGGGGAAAGAGATTGCTCAATTCAAAGAAGGCATCAAAAATTAATAGAAGAATCACCATCCCCGATTGTAACACCCGAGCTTCGCGAAGCAATGGGTCAAGCAGCTGTAAAAGGGGCAAAAAGCGTTAAATATAGAAATGCTGGAACTATCGAATTTCTCGTTGACAAGAATGGCAATTTTTATTTTATGGAAATGAATACCCGAATTCAAGTTGAACATCCAGTGACAGAAATGGTTTATGGTATAGATATAGTAAGAGAGCAAATTAGAATTGCATCGGGTGAGAAACTTAACATAAAACAAAGGCAATTAAAACCCAATGGACATGCAATTGAATGCAGAATAAATGCTGAAGACCCATACAATGGCTTTAGACCTTCGCCCGGAAAAATAACAGGACTTCATTTTCCGGGTGGTTTCGGCATTAGAGTGGATTCACACATTTATCAGGACTATGTTGTCCCGCCTTATTATGATTCAATGATAGCGAAATTAATAGCTCACGGGAAAACAAGAGACGAAGCAATCGCAAGAATGTTAAGGGCGCTTGAAGAGTTTGTAATTGAAGGGGTCCACACGACAATCCCATTTCATATAAAACTTTTAAATTCGCCCGAATTTAGAAGCGGGATCGATTACGACACAAAATTTATTGACCTTAAATTTAATATGAACGATTAAAACATAAAAAGGGGAAACACTATGCAATTTCCGGAAAACTTAAAGTACACAAAAGAACATGAATGGATAAGGATTGAAGACAACCTCGTTGGGGTCGTTGGTATAACCGAGTATGCTCAAAGCGAACTTGGTGATATTGTGTATGTTGAACTCCCACAAGTTGGAAAAGTTGTAAAACAACTTGAATCCTTTGGAACTATCGAGGCTGTAAAAACAGTCGCAGATCTCTTCGCGCCTGTCTCAGGCGAAATAATTGAAGTGAATGAAAACTTAAAAAACTCACCAGATTTAATTAATAAGGACCCTTATGGCGAGGGTTGGATAGTTAAAATTAGAATTAAGGACATGAATGAACTTAACAATCTTCTCTCCGCCGAAGATTATCGGAAATTCATAGGCAAGTAAAAATTTAAAAATTTAAAGGTGCACATAAAATGGGCTTCATTCCAAATACCGACGAAGATAGGCAAGAAATGCTTAGGGCGATTGGCGTTTCGTCATTCGAGGAATTGATTTCAGATATACCTAAAGAGATAAGATTAAAAGAAGATTTAAAACTTCCCGAGCCTATTTCGGAATTTGAAGTTTTAAAAGAACTTCAAAGCATATCCGAAAAAAACCTCGACTTAAACCATGCAATTTCATTTCTCGGTGGTGGAGCATACGATCACTTCGTCCCCTCAGCTGTTTTTACAATAATAAGCAGATCTGAGTTTTACACCGCTTATACTCCGTATCAAGCAGAAGTAAGTCAAGGAACACTTCAAGCAATTTATGAATACCAAACTATGATCTGCAGATTGACTGGAATGGATGTGGCAAACGCCTCTATGTATGATGGTGCCAGCGCACTTGCAGAAGCAGTCTTGCTCGCACTTGGTCATACTGGAAGAAATGAAGTCGTCATCGCTGGACCGATCAACCCGAATTATTTAGCAGTGGTTCGAACTTACACACACCCGAGAAGAGCCAATGTTAAATTAACTAAATTTGATTCCGGGGTTTGCGATATTGACGACTTAAAAGCACAGATAACAGATCAAACTGCATGCGTTGTCGTTCAGCAACCGAATTTCTTCGGAAATATCGAAGATGTATTTGAGATTGAAAAACTTACACATAATAAGGGGGCTTTGCTTATAGTTGCAATTGACCCAATTTCGCTTGGAATTTTAGTCCCACCCGGTGAATACGGCGCAGATGTAGTCGTTGGTGAAGGACAACCACTCGGGATTCCGCTGAGATTCGGTGGTCCGTATCTTGGCATCTTTGCCACAAAGGAATTTTTAATCAGAAAGATTCCAGGGCGACTTTCCGGGGTCACAATTGATAGAAACGGTGAACGCGGCTTTACGCTCACGCTTCAAACAAGAGAACAACATATAAGAAGAGAAAAAGCAACCTCAAACATTTGCACGAATCAATCCTTAATGATGCTTGCTGCGACAGTTTATATGGCTTTGATGGGGAAACAAGGTTTAAAAGAAGTTGCGAACCTTTGCCTCCAAAAAAGCCATTATCTTGCCGAACAAATTTCAAAAATTGATGGTTTTAAACTGAGATATAATCAACCATTCTTCAAAGAGTTCGTTGTGCAAACCCCTATCCCCGTATCAAAAATCAAAGAAAAATTACAAACTAAGAAAATTCTCCCCGGAATTGACTTATCAAAGTTCCCCGGCTATGGGGATGGATTGTTAATTGCCGTGACTGAGAAAAGAACAAAGAAAGAAATGGATTTATTCGTCGAGGAATTAAAAGGTTTATAATTAGTTTCTTGGGGGGCGGAAATCGCCCCCATTTTTTTATAAGCACCAAAAAAGTTAAATAGTCTCAATCTCTCAATGAAGCGATTCTCCGTTATAATTCCAACCCTCAACGAAGAAAAAACACTTCTCTGGGCGGAAAAAACCTTTACAAATGAAATAAAACAAATCTACGACATTGAGGTTATAGTAAGCGACGGGGGAAGCATAGACAATACAATTGAAATAGCCAAAAAATTCGCTGATAAAATCGTTTTAAATGAACCTCGGGAAAAACAAACCATCGCAAGAGGCAGAAATCTTGGGGCTCTAAACTCGAACGGGGAAATACTCGTTTTCCTAAACGCAGATGCGAGAATAAGCGATATTGACATATTTTTCAAACTGTGTAACAATTTATTGAAAATGCCAGAAGCAGTTGCTCTCTCTTTTGAGGTTGATGTTTATCCCGAGGAGGAAACCTTTAAAGATAAGATATTTCATTGGTTTCTAAATAAATTCTTTGCGCTTCTTAATGTCATAGGGCTTGGGATGGGAAGAGGCGAATGCCATGTTATAAAAAGAGAAGCTTTCTTTAACGTAAACGGCTACAATGATAAACTTGTAGCAGGCGAAGATTTTGAATTATATATGAGACTCCATCGTCTCGGGAAAATAATAAATGTTTACGGAGTTAAAATTTACGAATCACCAAGACGATATAGAAAATATGGCTACGTTAGAACCCTCGCTTTGTGGTTTTTTAACTCCATTTCAATTATCTTATTTAAGAAATCAATTTCAAACGAGTGGAATATGGTGAGATGAAAAAGTTTCTCCCGATTTTTTTGCTTTTTTCAGCCAACATTTTATCACAAGTTGAGAATGTCCCGATCTCGCATAGCGTATATATCTTTTTAAAAAGAATGGAAGTAAGGGGAATAATCAAAAATTTTGATGACGCTTCCCTGCCACTTTCAAGAAATGAAGTTGCAAATTTTTTAAGAGAAATTCACTCAAGGCGTGATAAACTAAGCACAAAAGAACAGGGATATCTTGATCTTTTGATGATTGAATTTGAAAACGAACTGAAAAGCGAAAGTTTTTTCGAAACCTCAATCTTAAATGATGGATTTAAATTCAAAGGAGGTTTTTTTTCGGACAAAGCAAAATATCTTTATGCTTACAGAGATTCAAACATTAATTTTTTTGCAGATTTGCTTTTCAACCTTGATATGAGATTTGCAAAGAGTTCGAAGGTCGCTTTAGCTGAAATTGGTGGAAGATTAAGGGGAACATACGGTGGCAAATTTGGATTTTACCTTCAATCAACGGATGGACAATCTTTCGGAGATAAAGAATTAGCTCTTGAGGATCTGAAATTAAAACAAAACTATAAGTTTAACGAAAAAGGCTCTGTCAACTTCGACTTCACAGACGCATACATAAAATATCAAACGGGACATTTAAGCTTTCAGCTCGGCAGAGAATCGCTAACACAGGGATACGGATTTTCTGGCAAGCTTTTTATCTCCAATACTTCCCCAGTTTTCGACTTTTTAATGATTCGATTTAAATATAAAGGTGTCTCCTATAGTTTCATTCATTCATGGCTTCTTGGGGCAAAATTTACGATTCCAGACACCGTTGCAGGAGATATAACTGTAATAAACTCAAAATATCTCGCAACCCACAGGTTAAACTTTAACTTTTGGGACAAATTCAATTTCGGAATTTGGGAAGGCATTATTTACACGAAGCGTTTCCCTGAGCTAGCTTATCTCAACCCGATCAACTTTTATAAGTCTGCTGAACATTCACTTCAAGATAGAGACAATGCCCTTCTCGGCTTTGATTTCAAATCAAACATCTTCAGAAACTTTCAAATTTACGGGACAATTCTAATTGATGATATAAACTTCCCAACTATTGGCACTGGTTGGTATGGCAACGAGCTTGGTTATCAAGTTGGATTTTATTTCGCTGATTTTGTAAAGGATGCTGATCTTATATTTGAATACACGAGGATTGAACCATATGTTTACTCTCACAAATTCAATGAAAATAATTACACGCATAATGGTTTTTTATTAGGGCATTCAATTGGACCGAATTCAGATGATTTTTTCGTTAAAATTGTTTATCTTCTTTCAAAAAGGGCGACACTGACAGTTTTTGGAGAAAAAATAAGGCATGGGAGAAATCCTGTGGTCGGTTCTGATACTATAAACGTTGGAGGGGATTTTAATCTTGGACATCGAGCTCGAGACGCTGAAAAAGTTAAATTTCTAGGTGGAGTTATTGAAAATAGTTTCAGATTTGGCTTTGATTTGAACTGGGAAATAAAGAAAGACATCATAATTGGGTTGGGTGTTGGAAAAAATGAAAAAAATTTTTTAACTTACCTCAAAATAAAAGTAGATTATTGAAGGAGGTAAAGAAAGATGCTCAGACAAAAATTCTCACCGTTGACTATGATAATTGCCCTTATCGTTGGGATGGTAATTGGGGCGAATCTAAACAGTTTGCTTTCCACCGACGATGTTTACATACAGATAATGAAACTCAATGATGTTTTAAATCTAACACGAAAAAACTATGTCGACAAAGTTGATACTCAAACCCTTGTGGAAGCTGCGATAGAAGGGATGCTTGGCGTCCTTGACCCACATTCGGTATATATCCCAGCGAAAGCAATGGAAAGAGTAAACGAAGATATAAGAGGAAGTTTTGAAGGCATAGGGATTGAATTTACGATTATCAATGATACTATAAATGTTGTTTCACCAATAGCAGGAGGTCCAAGCGAGCAACTTGGCATAATGGCAGGAGATAAGATAATAAAGATAGACGATGAGCCAGCGATAGGATTAAAAAATGAAGATGTGATAAGAAAACTTCGCGGTCCAAAAGGAACGAAGGTAAAGGTGACGATTTTAAGACCTGGGGTTAAAGAGTTGCTTGATTTCGTCATAACAAGAGATAAAATCTCGATCTATAGCGTTGATGTTGCGGTGATGGTGTCAAAAGATATTGGTTATATAAGCGTAAACAGATTCTCGGAGACTACAGATCGTGAGTTTAGGGAAGCTGTTCAAAAGTTGAAATCTCAAGGGATGAGGAAACTTATTCTCGATTTGCGAAACAACCCTGGCGGTCTTCTTTCTGAAGCTGTAAAGCTCGCCGACGAGTTTCTCCCCAAAGGGAAATTGATAGTTTACACAAAAGGGCGCCTTCCTGAATACAATGAAGAATTTTATGCAACATCCGATGGGGCACTTGAAAATGTCCCGCTTATTGTGCTTGTTAATCAAGGTTCAGCCTCTGGAAGTGAAATTGTTGCAGGGGCAATACAAGATTGGGATAGAGGTTTAATCATTGGTGATACCACATTTGGTAAGGGACTTGTGCAAAGACAATTCCCATTAAACGATGGTTCCGCAATTAGATTAACGACCGCAAGATACTATACCCCGAGCGGAAGATTGATCCAGAAACCATACGAAGGAAAAAAGTATATGACATTAGCTGAACAACCAAGCAAAGGGAAGGATTCGGCGAAAACAGTTTACAACACCAAAGTTTTATCTCGTCCCGTTTACGGTGGTGGTGGGATCGTTCCAGATTTTCTCGTAAAAACGCAAACCCTGTCGGATCTTTCAGTTAATATAAGAAGACAAAATCTATTCTATGTTTTCATTTCAAACTTTATGGATGAAAAAGGAAACGAGATAAGAAGCAAGTATGGGAACAACTTTGAGTATTTCAGAAAAAACTTCCAGATAACGGATGAGATGCTTAACAATTTCAAAAATTTTGTTGTTTCAAAGGGAATAAAATGGGATGAAGACCAATATCAGAAAGACCAGGCGTATATAAAAGCCATTTTAAAGGCACACATAGCAAGGTTCATTTGGCGAAATGAAGGTTGGTATCCGATAATGCTCGAGGTTGACGAGCAATTTCAAAAAGCCATTGAACTGATGCCACAGGCTGAAAAACTTTTGGCAAGTGGTAAATAATTCCAACTCTCAAGTTGGATTTTTCAATTTAAAAATAAATTTTGGTGTAAAAATGAAATCATGGCAACTGCTACTTTTAATTTTTGTTCTTACCGTGAATCTTTTTTCGCAAGCCCAACAACAATTACCAAAATATTCTATCGACGATGTCATTAAAAAACTGGAAATAATGGATAGCTCACTCAAGGGGAAGGTTGATTCAATTCGGAATGAATTTGATCAAAAATTAAATCAAAGTGTAAATCAAGTAAGGGAAGCTTTATCATCAAAACTTGAAAAAATTGATTCCAGAATTTCGACGATTTCATCTGAAACAGGGCAACTTTCCAAAAGAATTAACCAAGTTGAGGCACAAAATCGTGATTTGAGAAATCGCATTTCAAAGGTTGACGAGAAAATATCTGGCGTCACGAACGAAATTAGTGATGTAAAACAATCAATTGGTAAGGTAAACCAGGGGGTAAGTGAGGTTTCCGCTAAAATTGAGGAAAACGCTTCAAAACTTGATGAGATCATCTCAAAGTTTGGCTCAAATAGAGCGACGCTTGTGGTTGGCTTCATAATCGTTATAATTCTTTCGGCTGGCGTTGCACTTGGAGTTATAAATCTTTCAAAGTTAACAAGGTCTGCAGAGAAAAATATAATTGATAGTTTTGAAAGCACCGTAGGGAAAATTGAAATGACGACAAGCGATTTGAAAACAATAGTTGATGTCCTTAAACAGCAAACCAGTGAAGTAGTTGCATATCAAAAAATACTTGAAGAACGAATAATTTCGGCACAGCAACAACTTGAAGCAAAGCTTGAGGAAAAATTGCCAGCAAGAAAAAGGGTACAAAGAAAAGCTCCTGGTTCTTCAGAATAGATTTATGCGTTTTGCTTTTGTTTTAATTTTTATATTATCTGCGGAATTGGTTTCTCAACAAGAATTTGAAAAATTTGATAAATCATTTAATACATCGTTTATTCAAGTTGGCGAAGAACTAACTTATGAGGTCAAGTATCTTTTTTTTAAACTCGGTCAAATAAAGTTTAAAGTCGTCGACAAGTTTATTGAAAACGGGAGCGAACTTTACAAAGTTAGGGTTACCGTTAATTCTTATTCTGTTCCATTTGTAGATATCCACGCTAGTTTTGAAGCAACTTTCGATTCGAGATTTGTAGCGAGAAAGTACTATAGCGAACTTAACGAGCGAAAGTATTATCAAAGCGTTAGATATCAGTTCTATAAAAATTTGTCAGCTTATATCGTTGAGAAGAATTATCAGAATTTTGAATATGATACGAAAGGGCAAAAAATAGATACGGTCAAAGTTTTAACCATGTATTGTGATGGTCCATCTCTTTTTTACTATGCGAGATCAAATTTTAACCAAACAAAAACAATGGTTGTGCCGACTTTTATTGAAGGGGTGAAAGGAATTACGATCATAAACTTTGGTAAAAGAAAAACAAAGATAAAAATAGATGCACTAAATAAACCGGTCGACGCTTACGAAATAGATGGAAAAGCAAATTATATTGGATTTTTCGGATTAACCGGAGATTTTACTGGATGGATAAGCGCTGATGAGAAAGCAATTCCATTAAAGGGCAAATTGAAAGTTTTGGTTGGAAGCGTTACAGTTGAACTGAAAGGGTGGAACAACATTAAAGAAACAAAGGGAAATTAAAACATGAAAATATTGCCTTACAGAGGTAAGTTTCCAGAGATCGACGAATCGGTTTTCATAGCTGAAGGAGCAGTTATAATTGGGGATGTCACAATTGGAAAGGACTCAAATATATGGTTTAATGCGGTAATACGAGGTGATGTTAATTATATAAGAATTGGTGCAAGAACAAACATTCAAGATGGTTGCATCCTTCATGTGACCACAGAGAAATATCCATTGTTCGTTGGCGATGATGTTACAGTTGGACATGGTGCGATTTTGCATGGGGCAGTGATTCGCGATAAATGTTTAATTGGTATGGGGGCTATAGTGCTTGATGGCGCTGAAGTTCAACCTTTTTCAATTGTAGCAGCAGGTTCACTTGTGAGGCAAGGATTTGTTGTGCCTGAAGGTGTGCTCGTCGCGGGCGTTCCAGCAAGGGTTGTGAGAGAGTTAACAAGCGATGAAAAGAGGATGATTGAGGAATCTGCCATTCACTATGTTGAACTTTCAAAAGAATATAAGAATTTAAAGGGGGTGAATTATGAAATTAAAAATTTGGGGTTGTAGGGGTTCCATCCCCACACCGGGGAAAGACACAGTTCGTTATGGGGGAAACACACCCTGTGTTGAACTCAAACTTGACGATAACAATTTGATAATTCTTGACTCCGGAACAGGAATAAAAAATCTTGGCAACTATTTGATTCGCAAAGGGGAATCCACAAGAGCTTATATAATGATAACCCATCCTCACTGGGACCATATCCAAGGTTTCCCTTTTTTTAAACCGCTCTTTATTTCGGGAAATGAGTTTACAATAGTTGGATCAGGGGCAAAGACTAAAACGCTCGAGCAAATCGTTGCAGATCAAATGGATAGGGTCTACTTCCCTGTAAGATTAAGCGAACTAAAGGCAAACATAAAATTCTTGCAGGTTGGCGAGGAAGAATTTAAAGTTTATGATGCCACCGTTAAGACAATCTATGTTAACCATCCCGGATTTACACTTGGCTACAGAATAAGTTTCAATAATAAGACGGTCGTTTATATAAGCGATAATGAACCGTTTGATAGAGAGATAACACCGTATCTTTTTAACTGGGAAAAGGAAGTTGTTGAAAGATTTGAAAAAATCCCAGGGGACCCGAACAAGAGAATCTTTGAATTTGTTAAAGGCGCCGATCTTTTAATCCATGACACGACTTACACACCTGAGGAATATGTTGAAAAAGTTGGCTGGGGACATTCGCACTATCTTTTCACGTTGAGAGTCGCACATGAAGGTGGTGTGAAGCGACTTTTACTTTTCCATCACGACCACACTCATACAGATAGCATGTTGGATCAGATTTTTGAACATTGTAAAAACGAGTTGAAAAAGAAAAAGTATAAATTTAACCTTCTCATCGCAGCTGAGGGGATGGAAATAGAAATTTAACGGCGTTGAAAGATTAAAATATGAGAAAAAGACATATACTGTTTCTAAGCCACGATGAGAAAGATAAGATTACGAAGTTTTTAGAAAATTCAATAGATACGAATTCTGAGTTTTATCGTAGGGCAAAGATGATTTTGCTAAAGGCGGAGGGAAAATCGCTTGAGGAGATAGCAAGAGAAATTGGTCTTACCAAGCAAGCCGTTGCTTATACTATTAAACTATTCAAAAAAGAGGGTTTTAATGGCATTACGAAGAAAAGAGGGAAAAAAGAAAAATTTTCGAGCGAAGACAGGCAAAAAATCATAGACCTTGTCACTCAGTTTATCCCTCTTGAGTTTGGCATTCAGAAAAGATATTGGACGTTGAGAATAATTGTAAAGGCGATGCAAAAAATCTACAATGTTAAAATTTCAGCTGGCACAGTTCGTAAAATTTTAAAAGACGCAAACATTGATCTCAAAACAATGAGAGATAAATTTAAAAAGCAAAAATTGATTGATCATCTTAGGTCATAATTCCCCACAAGTTTCTATCAAGGCTACGATATTGGATTGCCTCGCTTATATGTTCTGGTTTTATATTTTCACTACCTGAGAGGTCAGCGATAGTTCTTGCAACTTTTAGTATTTTATCATAAGCGCGAGCAGAAAGACCCAATTTCGTTATCGCGTTTTTCAAAATTGCTTCCCCATCCGAATCAATCCTGCAAAATTCCCTAATTTCTCTCGTCTGCATATCAGCATTTTTGAAAAGATTTTTCCTTCCTTTAAATCTACGTAATTGTATTTCTCTTGCCCTAATAACTCTATCCCTTATTTGCGCCGATGTTTCACCAGTTGCCTTACTTGCAAGTTCTGAATATTTAACAGCTGGAACTTCTATGTGTATATCAATTCTATCAAGCAAAGGTCCTGATATTTTCCCCATATATTTTTGAATTTGAGCCGGGGAACATGTGCACTGCTGATAAGGATTTCCAAGATTTCCACAGGGGCAGGGATTCATCGCGCAAACAAGCATAAAGTTAGCAGGATATTCAACTGTCATTTTCGTCCTGCTTATTGTGACCCTTTTATCCTCAAGAGGTTGTCTTAAAACTTCAAGCACATTGCGATTAAACTCTGGAAGCTCATCAAGAAATAAAACCCCATGATGTGCAAGCGAAATTTCCCCGGGGCGTGGAATTGTTCCGCCACCAACAAGCGCTGAGTCTGAAATCGTATGATGGGGTGCTCTAAATGGACGAGTTGCAATAAGTGCCGTGTTGGGCGGTAAAAGTCCAGCAACCGAATGAATTTTTGTTGTCTCAAGGGCTTCCTCAAGCGTCATAGGAGGCAGTATAGTCGGGAGTCGCTTCGCAAGCATCGTTTTACCACTTCCAGGTGGCCCGATCATTATAACATTATGTCCACCAGCTGCAGCTATTTCAAGAGCCCGTTTAACATTTTCCTGCCCTTTCACATCTGAAAAATCAATCGTGTATTTACTTTCCTGATTGAAAATTTCATCTATGTCAATTTTAAAAGGATTCAGTAGTTGATGCTCGCCGTTTAAAAAATTAACAACCTCTGTAAGCGAACCCATCGGATAAACCTCAACCTCTGAAACTATCGCTGCTTCTTTCGCATTTTCTTTTGGAAGAATTATCCCCCTTAACCCAGAATTCTTTACAGAGATTGCAATCGGAAGAACCCCATGAACAGGTCTTAAAGTTCCGTCAAGAGCAAGCTCTCCAAGAATTACAAATTTGTCAAGTATATCTGATTGAATTTGATCGGTTGCCGATAAAATTCCAACTGCTATTGGTAAATCAAATTGCGAACCTTCTTTTTTTATGTCAGCCGGAGCTAAATTTACAGTTATCTTTTTATTTGGAAATTTGAATCCGGAGTTTTTGATCGCAGCGTTAACCCTTTCTCTACTTTCCTTCACCGAACTGTCTGGCAAACCGACGATTGTAAAAGCAAACAGTCCCTGCTCAATGTGAGTTTCAACTTTAACAGTAAAAGCATCTATCCCGTAAGTTGACGCGCTTAAAACTTGGGAAAGCACTATTTTAACCAGATTTTATTTTAAAATATCGGTTTAACTGTGGATTCACCTAAACCGTACTCGCCCTCTGGAGCTCTTCTAATTTCAAGTTGTGCAAATTTCGTCGAATGTTTAAGGAAACTTAGTCTGACGGTTCCAAGAGGTCCGTTTCTCTGTTTGCTTATAATTATCTCGGCTGTTCCCTCTGTTGGTGTCCCATCTTCATAAACAGTTATACCATAGTATTCAGGTCTGTGAACAAAAATAACAACATCAGCGTCTTGTTCTAATGAACCGCTCTCACGCAAATCAGAAAGAAGAGGTCTTTTATCGCTTCTTTCCTCCACCGCCCTTCTTAATTGTGAAAGTGCAATCACCGGGATTTCAAGTTCTTTAGCAAGGCTTTTCAATGCTCTTGAGATCATCGAAATCTCTCGCTCTCTGGACTCAGCCTTCGGAGGTTGCATCAGTTGAAGATAATCAACAATTATAAGACCGATGTCATGTTCTGATTTCAAACGTCTCGCTTTCGCCCTAAGTTCAAGTGTGCTTAATGCAGGGGTATCATCGATAAAAATCGGTGCTTCGCTTATCCTCCCAACAAATCCAGCAATTTTCTGCCATTCATCACCAGACAATTTCCCCGTCCTTAAATCATGCATATTAACATTTGCTTCCATTGAAATTAACCTTAACACAATTTGTTCCAAAGACATCTCAAGTGAAAATATCCCCACAGGCACTTTATCTATAACAGCAGCATTCCTCGCAATTGAAAGAGCAAATGCCGTCTTGCCCATTCCAGGTCTTCCAGCAATTATTATCAGATCTGACTTCTGAAACCCACCAGTATAAGCATCGATTTCTGGAAATCCGCTTGATACACCTGTGAGATGTATCTTTTCCCTATTTATTGCCTCGTATTTTTCAAGCACCTGTTTAAGCGCTTTTTTAAAATCTGTGATATCAGATTTAAATTTTTCAGCTGAAATTTCAAACAATTTCCTCTCCGCAAAATCAAGTAACTCAAACGCATCGGCATCTTCTTTAAAGGCGGAATTTGCCAGCGCATTTGACATTTTTATAATCTCGCGCAAAACGTATTTATCATGTATAACTTTGGCATACTCTTCAACATTCGCAGACGTTGCAACCGCATTTGAAATTTCTGTAAGATATGCAGCACCGCCAACTTTTTCAAGCAGTCCCTTTTTCTTCAACTCTTGATTCAGGATGAAAAGATCAACGGATTTCCCCGCTTCGAAAAGTTCAACAATAGTTTCAAAAATTATTTGATGCTCTTCTTTATAGAAGCATTCTGGCTTTAAAATCTCAAAAACATTTGGAATGCAGTCAGGATCAATTATCATAGCAGAAAGAACCGCGACTTCAAACTCCAGGGCTTGCGGTAAAACTTTTTGAACAACCTCTTTAGGTTCAGGAATAGAAGTTAGTTTATAATCTTTGGTTATCTTCTCAAGTGGGAACTCATGTCTTAATCCTTTTTCGATTCCCATGGTTTAAAATTTTTTATTTTTGCAAAAAAATTTCCTTAGCCCTGCGCAAATCCTCAAGAAGAAGTCGCTTCCACTGCTGATTTCTCAAAACAGCTGCGGGATGATATGTTGCTATTATTTTCATCCCACGCCATTCAAAAACCTGACCACGAAGGGAGCCAAGAGATGCGCTCGTTTTTAAAAGCGTTTGCACAGGGAAACGACCAAGCGAAACAATTAATTTCGGTTTTATTATTTCAAGCTGCTTTACTAAATATGGACTGCAAGCCTCTATCTCGGAGGGAAGCGGGTCACGATTTCCAGGCGGACGACATTTTAAAACATTGCAGATGTAAACTTCATCTCTTCTAAAACCAACGCTTGCGAGAAGCTGATTTAAAAGTTGCCCAGCTCTACCAACAAACGGTTCGCCTTGTAAATCTTCTTCCGCCCCAGGAGCCTCACCAATGAAAACAACCTCAGATTTATGATTTCCAACCCCAAAAACAAAATTAGTCCTCGTCTTGCCAAGCGGGCATTTAACGCAATTTTTTATTTTCGCCTCAAGCTCATCAAGTGTTTTCGACTCAACCCAGCTCGGAGCAACACCAAATTGTTCACCGCTAACATCTTTTTCAACGGGTGATTGCTCTTGCTCGCTGGATGATTGTTTCGGCAAGATTATTTCATCTCCAAATAAACTTTCCTGCTGTATTAAGTAACGCTTCGCATCATCTAAAATTTTCTTTACTTCCTTTTTCATCCTTCAACTTTAACTTTTTTAAAAATTAGCGAAACCTTATCAAGAATTTTATGGGCAACCTCATACTTCGTCATCTTTGGTAAATTCTCCACTTCACCATCTTTTGAAATTATAGTTACAATGTTGGTATCATATCCAAACCCAGAGCCTTCACCTATTGTGTTAAGAACGATGAGGTCAAGATTTTTTTGTTTCAATTTTTTAATTGCGTTCTCAAAAGCGTTATCGGTTTCAAGCGCAAACCCAACGAGTATTTGTCTTTTTTTATGCTCTCCAAGATATTTAAGAATATCTTTTGTTTTTTTCAACTTTAATTCGACCATTTCATCAGATAAATCTTCCTTCTTCAATTTTTTTTCAAATCTCCGAACAGGAGCATAATCAGCAACTGCAGCTGACATTATTACCGCATCAACTTGATCATAAAACTCGACCACCGCATCAAACATTTGATCCGCTGTTACAACATCAATTCTTTTGACATTTTTAGGTGTGTTAAGATTTGTTGGACCTGTAACCAATATCACCTCAGCCCCGCGATGCGCAGATGCCTTTGCGATTTCAAATCCCATCTTCCCAGATGACCAGTTTCCTATGAAACGGACTGGATCGATCGGCTCATAAGTTGGTCCGGCTGTGACAAGTATTTTCTTCCCCTTTAAATCAAATTTAACCCCAGCAAAAAAATCTTTAATGAATTCAATTATCCTCTCGGGCTCAGCCATCCTTCCAACTCCAACAAGACCACTCGCAAGCTCTCCCTCCTCCGGTTCTATAATCAGGCAACCGAACTCCCTTAAAATTTTTAAATTCCTTTGGGTAATTTCGTTTAAATACATATCAACATCCATCGCAGGTGCAAGAACAAGAGGACATCTTATAGCAAGAACAAGCGAAGTTAAAAAATTATCCGCGATTCCATGAGCAATTTTCGCAATTGTATTAGCTGACGCTGGAGCTATGAGCATAAGATCAGCCCATAGAGCAAGGTCAATATGTTTTGTCCCTATATCTGTTCCCTCATGAGTTGAGGAAGGAAACATTTCAACGATCACCTCATTCCCCGAAAGAGTCGAAAATGTTAAAGGAGCTACAAACTGTGTTGCCGATGGGGTCATAACAACCTTTACATCTGCACCAAGCTTTTTCAAACCACGAACAACATAACAAGTTTTGTAAGCAGAAATCCCACCAGTTACACCGACAATTATCTTTTTATCCTTAAGCATTTGACCTGAAAAATAAAAATTTATTTGTCAAATCACTTATTCCCAACAATCAAAATTTATAAAAATTTTTTTAAAAACAAATCGGAAAAATCGAAAGATAAACCGACTTTAATCTCGCCCCGCTTTTTGGCTCAAAATTTTTACCGCAAGCTCGTAAACTCCATCAACTTTTATATCATTTATATCACCAGTTTCCGACCAAATAAAAAATTTATTTTCATTAAGTGGAGACCATTGATATGGATTCGTTGGACCAAAGAGGGAAATGACAGGTGTTTTTGTTGCCCCTGCAACGTGCATTATCCCCGTGTCGTTTGTAATAAAAAGATCGATCGACTCGATAACCGAAACTATTCTACTAATCTTTTCATTCCTCAAAATAAGATATTCTATTTTGCCATCGATTTGTTTTCTCATCCTTTCAACAGGTTCGTCATCCATTGGTCCCGCCGTTATCAAGGTTAAAGCGTTGAATTTCTCTGCAAGTTTAATGGCAACCTCTGCAAAATTACCCGCATCCCATCTGTTTTTTACTTTTCCCGCACCTGGATGATAGCCGATAAAAACATTAAAATCTTTTGCCCCACTCAAAAAATTAATTGCAAATTCTCTATCTTCATCAAAATACGGTATGACATAACTTAAATCCTCTGTGTCAATCCCAAATGGTCTTACGATATCGAGATTTCGTTTTGTCTGATGTTTTCTTTCTTCATTTCTCCAGTCGAGTTCAACCTGATAATTGAAAAGAAATGCGGTTGGGTTTTCCTTTCCGTTAAGCGAAGCAGGACCTATCCTAATTCTTGCTTTTGAAATATAAGCAATCAAATTACTTGTCGTTGAAATTGAAACAGTTACGGGAACAATAGCGATATCAAAGCCCGCTTTTATGCCTTTTATAAATTTAAAAAAACTTGATGGCGACTTTAAAAATTTAACTTTATCGAAGTTTAAAATCTCGTCAATAAAGGGGTTATCTTTTACAACCTCATAATTCACAGGACTTGTGACAAGCGTAATCTTTGCGTTTGGAAATTTCTGACGAAGCGCTCTAAACAAAGGGACGGCACAAAGCATATCGCCAAGCTGATTGTGTTGCCTCACAATTAAGATTTTCTTTATCTCGCCGAAATCAATATTTGTTTTTTCAGATTTATCAATCCTTACAAAGGTTTGATTTTTAAAAAATTGCCTTAGAAACTTAACGAGGAAGTTTTTTACTCTTTTGTTCCTAAATGGATCAATTTTAGGAAGGAGCTTTTCAATGCTTTTCATTTTATTTCTTCATAATCGGTATCTTTTAGCTCGTTTATCTTCCTCTTCTTCAGTTCACGCTCAAGTTCATCAACCTTGCTTTTATAATGAATGAAAACCTTGTAAAACTTGTAGGCTATGTAAATAAGTAAAAGTATAATTAGTAATCTAAGCATATTTCTACCTCATCTTTTTGCGGGATTGTAGTATTCAAAGTAAGATTTTCTCGGGCTTAAAATTTTGCTTATCAAATCCTCAAAATCTTCTTTGCTGTTGACGAAATCAATTTCGGTAGCATTTATAACAAGCACAGGGGATTTTTTATACTGATTAAAGAAAAATTCATTATATGCTTCAAATAGTTCGCGGATATAGTCTTCACTTATGTTTTTTTCAAATGGTCGCCCACGTTTTCTGATATTAAACATCAACCTCTCAACGCTGGATTGAAGATAAATCACAAGATCTGGCGCAGGTATATTTTTTTCAAGCATGTTTACAAGCATCTCATAAAGCTTAAGTTCATCGCCTTTCAAATTAATATGTGCAAAAATTTTATCTTTGTCAAAGATATAATCTGTTATCAAATACTCATGAAACAAATCCCTCTGCAGAAGTTCCAGCTGTTGTTGATATCTGCTTAAAAGGAAAAATATCTGTGTTTGAAAAGCGTATCTTTCCCTATTCTGATAAAATTTTTCAAGAA
Source organism: Candidatus Kryptoniota bacterium (assembly GCA_938074445.1). Lineage (GTDB taxonomy): Bacteria > Bacteroidota > Ignavibacteria > Kryptoniales > Kryptoniaceae > Kryptonium. The sequence goes on from CALJEK010000001.1 coordinate 70,008, forward strand.
ATGGGTTCTCATAGTATTGTTCGAGTACAACCTTAGCATTGAGGCGTTCGCCGAGCATTTTTGCAAGTGAGGTTTTCCCTGCCCCAATTACTCCCTCAATTGCTATATATCTTACTTCCTTCACTTCTGGTCCTATTATTTTTTCAAAATTTATTTTCTCAGGGATGTGGATCACTTTTGCTGTATCCTTGCACTCAATTAAGAGTTCAGAAATGCTTTTTTTAAAAAGCGGATGGATAACCCTCGGGGCAATCTCGCTAAGTGGTATCAGGACAAAGCGACGGTTGTGCATATCTGGATGCGGAATTTTAAGCTCCTCACTTGAAATCACAACATCGCCATATAAAAGAATATCAATATCAATTTCACGCTCAGCCCACCTTTCACGAACCTGACGCCCAAGCTTTGCCTCTATTGATTTGCACCTTTTAAAAAGCTCGGTTGGGCTCAGCTCTGTAAATATCTCAACCACAATGTTTACAAACCATGGCTGATCTTTTTTCCCATACGGCTCAGTTTCGTAAAGCGAGGAAATTTTGGTTACTTTCGTCCTCGGTAGCTTCGATAGAGAAACAAGGGATTTTTTTATGTATTCAATCCTATCGCCAATGTTTGAACCTATGCTAAGGTACGCAAATGGCATCGATATCAGTTTAATCTTTTTTAATTTCAACTTCCACCTCAACGCAATCGACAACACCACCAACAGGAGGGGATGGTTTGCGAACCCTAACTATGACTTTTTGAACTTTCTCAAATTTTTTAATTAAACCATCGGCAATTCTATATGCAAGCGATTCAATTAAATAGAATTTTTTTTCGGTTATCAGATCTTTTAAAAAGTTATAAACTTGTTCGTAATCAACTGTGCTTTTAAGTGAATCGGTCAACATAACATTTGAAATATCACAATAAAGTTCAACATCAACTTCAAACTTTCCACCAGAATTTTGTTCTGATGCATATACCCCGTGGTAACCGTAAAAGATCGCATTTTTAATTCTTATAATTCCAGTCATACTTCAATGGTATCAGAAAAATTTTTGTCAAAAATATATCAAATAAAATTTGCAATTTCAAACCTAAGCAACAACAACTTCCCTGGCATAATTTAACTTGATTTTCTCCAAAAAAGTTTTCAAAATATACTTGTAAAAAAAATGGAGATTTACCATGGTGCCTGAGATTGAAAAATACTGGCGTGCAGTTCAAAATACCGTGTGTAAGGTTTGTATAGACAGCGATGCCTATGGAGATGGAATTTGCAGGATTTCAGAAATGTCAATGTGTGGTGTAAAAGAATATTTTCCAAAAATCGTCGATATCGTTCTTTCAGTTAGAAGCGACAATATGGATGATTATATAATTTCCTTAAGAGAAAATATTTGCAAGGATTGTAGACAAACGCCAGATGGAATTTGCGAGTTGAGAAATTCGGTTGAATGTGCGCTTGATAGGTATTTCCCGCTGATTGTGCAAGCTATAGAATCCGTAAAATAAGTAGTTTATTTTTTAAGAAGTTGTTATGATTATTAATAAGGGCTGTGGATATGTTGATAACCTTTTTAAGAAAATAACACAATGCCTCAATCGTTTAGAAAAGTTTTGTCTGCCAATTCTTTTTTTTGCTAAGTGAGGGGGAGATTTAAACAATAACAAGTGTTAGTTTGGTGTTGATAACTTTGATCTTATCCACATTTTGAAGTTATCCACAATGCAAGTGTTGATAACTTTTTGATTTATCAACATACAATTCACATGAATTAACAAATTATCAACATACTTATTAACAATGTTGTTATTTTGAATTGAACTCAATTTTCCTTCGCAAAGATTCAACAAGATTTCTAAACTTTTCGCTTTTTCTCATATCTTCCTCGATAGACTGACATGCGTGAATCACTGTGCTGTGGTCCCTGCCCCCAAAGTGTAATCCAATTGTTTTAAGAGATGAATCTGTAAGTTCTTTGCATAAATACATTGCAATTTGCCTTGCCATCACGACTTCTTGTTTTCTCGTTTTTGCCTTTAACATATCTGGAGGGATTTCAAAATGTTCAGATACAATTCTTTGGATTTCCTCAATTGAAACTTTTATAGATGTATCTTTAACTATTGTTTTCACAACTTCCTTTGCAAGTTCAATATCAATTTTTCTGTTTTCAAGTGAAGATTTCGCAAGCAAACTTATAAGACAACCCTCAAGTTCTCTTATGTTAGATGTTATATGGACAGCAATATATTCAATAACCTCTTGTGGAATCTCTATCCCATTATCCTCGGCTTTTTTCTTTAGAATTGCAATTCTTGTTTCAAGATCCGGTGGTTGAATATCAGCGATCAAACCCCATTGAAACCTTGAAATTAGTCTATCATCAAGCCCTTTTAATTCCTTTGGTGGTCTATCGGAGGATAAAACAATTTGTTTCCTTGCCTGATGAAGAGCGTTAAATGTATGGAAAAAGTTATCTTGCGTTTTTTCTTTTCCCGCAAAAAATTGGATATCATCAACGATTAAGACATCAACGCTCCTGTAGAAATTAGAAAAATCATTGACCTTATCTTTTTGAATAGCCTCAACAAAGTCAATTGTGAATTTCTCGCTTGAAACATAGTAAACCCTCGCTGCTTTTTTATTCGCGATGACGTAATTTCCAATCGCTTGAATTAGATGGGTTTTACCAAGTCCAACGCCACCATAGATCACAAGTGGATTAAAAGATGTGCCTCCTGGGTTATTTGCAACTGCAAGAGCAGCTGCTCTGGCTAATTGATTACAATCGCCCTTCACGAAATTGTCAAATGTATATTTCGGGTTTAAATTGCTATCAAAAGGTTGAAAGTCGTAAGAGCTTTTGACCTGAATTGGGTAAGATGATTTTGAAGCTGGTTTTGGAGCAGGAGGAAGATTTATCGTTGTTTTTGTTTCATCTGAAGACGAATTTTCCATAACAACGGAATAAACAAGCTTGGCACCTTCTCCAAGAACTTTAGTAAGTGTTTTTTTGATTAAACTGTAATAGTGCTCCTCAAGCCACTCATAAAAAAATTGGCTTGGCACCTGGATTGTTATTTGCTTTCCTTCAATTTTAAGAGGGACAATTGGCTCAAACCATGTTTTGAAACTTAGGGGATTAACATTATCCCGAATTATTTCAAGACATTCGTTCCATATTGCCTTTACATCTTTGAACTCAGCTGGAGTTACGGATGCTCCCAACGATTCGGGGTGCGTGTTGCTTTCATCTGTGGTGAAATCGAAAGGGCTTTGCTCAATATTTTTTTCTGGAGTTTTTGATGCTTTTTCCATAAGTCAAAACAATCTTTGGTTTTAAAACTTATCAACATTTTTATAAAAATTGTGGATAACCTGTGGATAAATCGTTATGTCAGTTATCAAAGTTATCAACATTTGTTCACATAGTTATCCACATGTTAGCGACAAAATTTTTGTTTAAAATTCAATGATTTTTCGGTCTCGAGACTAAAGTTATTCACATTTATGCGGAAAAGAACGACTTGTCAAATCGAAAGTAAAATTTTTGTTACACAAAATATATGAGTTATCAACAAGTTATCGACAAACAGAAGAAGTTATGCCTAATTATTTATAAGCAAAGTTTTTGTTAAACGCAAGGGGGTTGAGTTGAAAAGATTTTAATTATAATTTGTTAACCCATGTAAGGTCGTCGTATTGCAGAAAGGGTCTTTTGGTAAAAAGCGGTGATTAACTTTTTATCCCGACGCTTTTGCAAATTTTTTCTGTTATCTCGCTTATTTCTCCGACCCCATTTATTGCTTTTAAAATTCCCTTCTTGGCGTAGTATTCAAGTAGGATCTGAGTTGATTCTCTATAAACCTTTAATCTATTTTTTATGACATCTGGATTATCGTCGCTTCTTTGGTAAAGTTCACCACCGCATCTCGGGCATTTATTATCCTCTGGAATTTTGTCGATCAAAAGGTTAAAGACCGCTCCACAATTTTTACAAACACGTCTATTTGTCAATCTCTTAATTATTTCATCGTCGTTAACCTCCAGGCTTATCACATAGTCAAGTTTTATGTTAAGTTCTTCAAATATTTCGTCAAGCGCTTCTGCTTGAGCTATTGTCCTTGGGAATCCGTCAAGTATAAACCCATTCTTGCATTTTTCAGAGGCTAAAACCTCTTTTATTATTCCGATCATCACATCGTCCGGGACGAGCTCCCCTTTATCCATAAAAGATTTTGCCTTTAGACCGAGTTCGGTTTGGTTTTTAACCGCTTCTCTTAACATATCTCCCGTCGAAATATGCGGGATATTCAGTTTTTGAGATAAAATTTGAGCTTGAGTTCCTTTTCCAACGCCAGGGGGACCAAAAATTATCAATCTCATTAGAGGTTCTCCTTAATTTAATTTTGTTTATTTAAAATTGCGAGTTGTCCGCAAGCTGCTTTTATATCTTCGCCAGCGTTGTTTCTTATGAATACAGTAAGGTTGCGTTCGCGAAGTTTTTGGGCGAATTCTTCAAGCCTTGGAGAAGGTTTTAAGGACGGCTCCTTTCGTATGAAATCAATAGGATGAAATTTTAAAAGATTTATTTTGCACGGGATAACTTTAGCAAGCTCTGCGAGTTTTTCGATATCTTCATCTCTATCATTTAGACCATCGAAAACGATATATTCGTAAGTTATCCTCAATCCAATTTTGCTGTAGTAATATTTTAATGCGTCGATAATGGATGAGATTGGGTATTTGCTTGCTATTGGGATAAGATTTGAGCGTAGATTTTCATCAAGGGTATGAAGTGATAAGGCAATTTTAACTTTCTTTCCTGCATTTGCGAATTCTACTATTTTATCAGGTATTCCAACGGTTGAGACCGTTATCTTTCTTGCCCCGATCCTTATACCATCATCGCTTGTTATTATATCGATTGCTTTGAGTAAATTTTTTAAATTTAAAAGTGGCTCTCCCATTCCCATAAAAACGATGTTGGTAATTCTCCTATCGGCATATCTTTGTGTATGTATTATTTGGTCAATGATTTCACCAGTCGTCAAATTTCTTCTGAACCCCATTGCCCCTGTTGCGCAAAATTTACAATCGATAGGGCATCCAACTTGTGTTGAAACGCAAAGCGTAAGGCGGGATTTATCCGGTATTAAAACACTCTCAATTTTTTCTCCATCTTTTAATTCAAATAGAAATTTTATTGTGCCGTCGCAATTTGATTTTTCAAACGATAAAAGTTTCAATTCATTTATTTCGGCTATCTCTTGAAGTTCATCTCTATAGTGTTTTGGCAGGTCGCTCATTTTGGAAAAGCTGTCGACTTGTTTATTGTAGAGCCATTTGAAGATTTGTTTTGCGCGGAATTTTTCCCATCCAAGTTCAGTTACAAATTTTTCGAGTTCCGGTAAAGTTAAGCCCTTAAATGATGTTTTTTGAGCCGTTTTCATAATAAGTTATAGGGGTTTAAGGTTGAACAACTTTAAAAAAATTTATTAATTTCAACCCTTTTTAGCAAAATTTGTTGTTCAATATTATTCAGCATTTGCATAATATTCCTCACAGATTGGGCAAGCAACGACTTTAAATTTCGCGTAAAAATTAGTTTTTGTGGTGGCACTTATTTTGCATTAGGTCTTTTTGAGAAAATTTAACAAAACAAGGTTGAAAAATGAGAGGGTTGATTTTATCGCTCGGATTCGTTGGAATTTTGATATTCATTTTTGTTCTTGTGCGAAGGAAGAGAAGGTTTGTTGATGATTTTGAAACGGACGATATTCAATTTGAACTTTATGCTCAATAAGAGAGGAATGAGAAATGTTAAAGATTTTTCTTTTTAATCAAACGAAAATACCGCTTCTTAAGAAGGCGTTAGATGCGTACTCCTTGAGGCAGAGGGCGATTGCGTCAAATATTGCAAACATAACAACGGTAGGATATAAACGAATTGATGTAAAGTTTGAGGAGGAGCTTAGAAAAAGTTTGGGTGGTGAATTTATAAGAGGGGTGAAAACAAATGAAAAACATTTTTCTATTGGTGCGAAAGATTTTGATGAGGTTCAACCTGAAACTGTGGTAGAGCCATCAGCATATAATCCTGATCCTCTTTCAAGTGGTGTAAACAATGTGGACATTGATTATGAGATGGTTGAGCTTGCGAAGAATCAGATAAGATATAAACTTGCGTCAAGGTTGATAGCGGAGTCGTTCAGGGGAATTCAAAAAAGTATAAAAGGAGGAGGCTTATGAAATTGGAGAAGCTTTTTGCGTCATTTAACATAAGTGCTATGGGGTTAAGTGCTCAAAGGAAAAGGATGACGGCAATCGCTGAAAATATCGCTAATGTTGAGACAACGAGGACCGAGAAGGGAACGCCTTACAAGAGGAAGGTTGTAGTGATGAAGGCTTCAGCGGAGAAAAATTTTGCAAATGTTTTAAAAAGAGAAACAATTGGGTTGAAGATAACGAATGAAAAGCATTTTGATTCAAATTCTGTTGAATTTGTGGCAAATGAAGATGGAATAAGGGGAGTAAGAGCTGAGGTTACTGAAGACAATTCCCCTGAACGGCTCGTTTACAATCCAGAACACCCTGATGCGGATGAGAATGGTTATGTTCATATGCCAAATGTTAATATAGTTGTTGAAATGGTTGATATGATTTCGGCGACGCGTTCGTATGAGGCAAATGTGACTGCTTTTAACGCTTCAAAGAACATGGCAAAAGATGCATTGGAGATTTGATATGAAGGTTGAAGGTGTAAACAATTTTAATGAATTAAATTTTCAAGTTAAGAAAGTTTCGCATCCTGCAGAAGTTTTAAGTAAAGAGGAAGTTAGGTTCTTCGAGAAACTTTTCCCCGAAAGCGTTAAGGAAATAAGAGAGCGTTATCAGTATGATTTTAGAGGCAGGTTAGTTATTGAAACCAACAATCAGATAATTAACAAAAAGGTTTGAGTTATGATTAAGCAGGTTAATTTAATAGCTTCTGGTGAGTTCTATAAAAATGAAGTGAAAGAGAGGGCAAGGGAGAGCATCGAGAGTTTTGAGAGCGTTTTAAAAGAGTTTATCAAAGATGTGAATCAGCTCCAAAATGAAGCCGGCGAGGCGATTGAGAAAGCAATAACTGGAGAGATAAATGATATTCATGATGTTATGATTGCAGTTGAGAAGGCGAAGACAAGTTTTGAACTTTTGATGGAGGTGAGGAACAAAATGCTTGAAGCGTATAAGGAGTTAATGCGTTTACAGGTTTAAACAAAAATTTTAAATTCTGATGGATTCATTTGTTCAGGTGAAAGAATTTTGGGGGAAATTATCAACTGCGCAAAAGATTTTGCTTATTGCAGTTACGATTGCTTCAATTGTTGGCTTTACGTTTTTGATTTCGTGGGTCCGTGAGCCTGAATATGGAGTTCTATTTTCTAATTTGGAACCGCAGGATGCAGGTAAAATAGTTGAGAGATTAAAGGAGAGGAAGATTAATTACAGATTGGAAAGCGGTGGACGAACTATACTTGTTCCAAAGCAAAATATTTATGAATTAAGGCTTCAATTTGCGAGTGAAGGGTTGCCAAATTCAAGCATTGTTGGGTATGAAATTTTTGATAAAAGCAATATTGGTGTTTCGGATTTCGTTCAAAAGATAAATTACAAGCGTGCACTTGAGGGGGAGCTTGCAAGGACAATTTTGCAAATAGATGGAATTGAAGCGGTAAGGGTCCACATTGTTATTCCCGAAAGAACGCTTTTTAAAGAAGATCAAAAACAACCAACCGCATCTGTAATAGTTAGGTTAAAACAAGGGGCAAAGTTAAGCCCAGATAACGTCCAAAGCATCGCTTACCTTGTTGCAAGTAGCGTTGAGGGGCTTGAACCCCAAAATGTTACAATACTTGATTCAAGGGGACGGCTTTTATCTGATAATTCCAATACAGATCCGCTTGCAAAGATAAGTAGTAAGCAATATGAGTTAAAAAGAAGTGTTGAGCAATATCTTGCCGATAAAGTTCAGAGTTTGCTTGATGCTGTTTTAGGTTCGGGAAATTCAATAGTAAAGGTTGATGTTGAACTTAATTTTACCCAAGTTGAAAAGACAATAGAGGAATACGACCCTGATAAAACTGTTGTAAGGAGTGAGCAAACGACGCAGGAAAAAAGTAGTTCAGTTGATTCAACGCTTGCAAGCGCAAGCTCGCAAAGGACAAACACAATAACAAACTATGAGATTAATAGGACACTTCAAAGGATAGTTGAAAGTGTTGGAAATATAAAACGACTTTCGGTTGCCGTCCTTGTAAATGGGACTTACAAAGTTAATGAAGCAGGAGGGGTTAGGAAAGTTGAATACATCCCACGGGATGAGGAGCAAATTCAGAAGTTGACGGAAATAGTTAAAAACGCCGTGGGTTTCAATCCAGATAGAAATGACCAGGTTTCCGTTCTCAGCATACCATTTGAGCCAGCAGGTGAGGGGATAGGGTTTATACAACGGGAGGATAAAAAAGAAAATTGGCGTGAGCTTGTAGAGAAAATTGTGGTTGGGCTTGCAATAATTGGGTCGATTATTCTTGTATTTTCTCTTCTCGGAAAGCTGAAGGTAAAGAGAGAAATTCCGACTATTGAAGTTAAAGAGCTTCCAACCGTTCAGTCTCAGGCAACGCTTAAAGAGCCAGAACAAGTTGCGGTTGAAGCGATTCAACAGGTCAACGAGGAAGAGCTCGAATTTGAAAGAATGAAGAAGGAGCAAATTAAAGAAAAGGTGAAGGACTATATTCGTGAAGATTCTGAGCAGGCAGCGAGGCTAATTAAAGTTTGGTTACTTGAAGAGGAAAGGCAGAAATGGCAAAGGCGTTAAATTTAAAATATGAAAATTTAACGGGCAAGCAAAAAGCGGCGATTTTACTGCTTGCGCTTGATGTTGAAACTGCATCGAAGGTCTTTCGCCATCTTGAGCCTCAGGAAATGGAACAGCTTGCAATAGAGATTTCTTCGTTGGAGGGAATTTCTTCGTCTGTTGTTCAGGCTGTCATAGAGGAATTTTTTCAAATGATGAAGGCGCAGGAATATATCATTGTTGGTGGGTTTGAATATGCTAAAACATTGCTTGAGAAGTCGCTTGGTTCGCAGAAGGCGTCCGAGATAGTTGAAAAGGTTCACAGCATGACTCAAATAAAAGGATTTTCGGCGCTTAAAAAAGCGGATGCGACACAGCTTGCAAATTTTCTTCAGAAGGAACATCCTCAGACGATAGCCTTAGTCCTTTCTCATTTGCCACTTGAGCAAACTGCAAAAGTTATAAATCAATTCCCCGAAGATTTGAGGGTTGAAGTTGTGTATAGAATTGCGAAGCTTGGGAAAATTTCCCCAACAATTTTAACTGAACTTGAAAGCGTGATTGATGTGATGGCTGAAACATCTTTAAGTCAGGAAGTTAGCGCAACTGGTGGGTCGAGGACTGTAGCGGCGATTCTTAACAAAATCGGCTCGCAGGAAGCGAGGGTGCTTTTACAAAGGATAGAGGAACAAGATCCAGATCTTGCAAACGAGATAAAGAGGTTGATGTTCTTGTTTGAGGACATCATTTACATTGATGATAGAAGCATACAAAGGATTTTGCGCGAGGTTGATAAAAAAGACCTTGCACTTGCTTTGAAGGGAGCGGATCAAAAGATAAAAGAAAAAATTTTCAAGAATATGTCGGAAAGGGCTGCAGCTATGTTGCAGGAGGAAATTCAATATATGGGTCCTGTAAGATTACGTGAGGTTGAAGCAGCTCAAATGAGAATTGTTGAAATTATAAAACGGCTTGAGGAAAATCAGGAAATTATCATTGCTGGAAGAGGAGGTGAAGAGGACATTGTTTACTAAAAAGGTTGTAAAAGATGGGTCGCCTGTGGAGAAATTTTTGTTTGAGGAATTAAGAATTGACGATCTTAGTGTTTGGAAGTTGTCAAGTGAGGATGTGAGAAGTGAAATTGAAACAAGTTCAACCTCGGACGTCGATTTTGCGCAAGAGGAAAGAAGGAGTGAAAGCGGAATCGATATTGAATCAATAATATCACAGCTCAAGAATGAATATGAAGCAAAGATTGCGGAAGCGTATCAGAGGGGGTTTAACGATGCCGAGAAAATTTTAAGGGAAAAAGTAAATAGTGAATTGAGCGAGCATATTGCTGCTTTTGATCAACTTTTAAAAAATTTTTACAGCGAGGTTGAATCGCTCGGGTCAAAAATTGAGAGTTTTGTTCTTTCGCTTGCCATTAAAATTGCCGAGAAAATTGTCAAAAAGGAAATTGAAAAAAATGACAACTTCATTCTAAATCAAGTAAAGGAAGCGGTGAAAAGGGTTGTCGGCGTTGAAAAGATAAAGTTAAAAATTAACCCTGAGGATGAAAAGCTTATAAGGGGGTTAAAACCAGAACTTTTGCAAATGCTTGACTCAGCAAGTGAAATTATCATTGAAACAGATCCTGGGATTGAAAGGGGTGGTTGTGTGGTTGAAAGCGAGCTTGGGAATGTTGATTCGAGAATCTCAACGCAATTTTCATTAATTGAAAACTTATTGCTTGAGGTTACGAAATGATGCTAAACCTTGAGGCAAAAATGAGAAAATATCTTGATAAGATTGAACATTTTGATTTAGTTAAGGTTAACGGAAGGGTTACGCAAGTTATAGGTCTTGTAATTGAATCAATCGGTCCATCGGCTTCGCTTGGAGAGGTATGCGCTATTAAGTCAAAAAATGATGAAACAATCTGTCTGGCGGAGGTGGTTGGATTTAAAAATAATCGTGTTCTTTCAATGGCACTTGGTGATATAAATAAGATAAGCCCAGGGAGTGAAATAGTTGCAACGGGACGAACATTTTCCATTCCGGTTGGGAGAAAGCTTCTTGGCAGAGTTATAGATGGGCTTGGATACCCAATTGATGGAAAAGGATGGATTGAGGCAGATGAAATGAAATCAATTTATAATCAACCACCAGCCCCACTTGAGAGGAGCAGGATAACTCAACCGATAGCTACGGGCGTAAGGGCTATAGATTCACTTCTCACGTGTGGGAAAGGACAAAGAATCGGAATCTTTGCGGGGAGTGGGGTTGGGAAAAGCACACTTATGGGAATGATCGCAAGACACTCGAATGCAGATGTGAATGTAATTGCTTTAATTGGTGAACGAGGCAGGGAAGTTAGAGATTTTATTGAGAAGGAGCTTGGTGATTCAGATCTTTTGAAAAGTGTTGTTGTAGTTGCGACGAGCGATAAGCCACCTCTTATAAGGGTTAAAGCTGCGTTTGTTGCAACTGCAATTGCGGAATATTTTAGAGATCAAGGGTTTGATGTGATGTTTATGATGGATTCACTTACTCGTGTTGCGATGGCTCAGCGTGAGGTTGGACTTGCAATAGGTGAGCCACCCACAACGAAGGGTTACACTCCGTCTGTTTTTGCATTACTTCCGAAACTTGTTGAGCGCGCCGGAACCTCTTTAAAGGGAAGCATCACAGCACTTTATACGGTTCTTGTTGAAGGTGACGATTTCAATGAACCAATTGCTGATTTTTCAAGGTCAATACTTGATGGTCACATTGTGCTTTCACGAAGGCTTGCAAATATGGGACATTATCCAGCTATAGAGCCACTCGAAAGCGTGAGTAGACTTATGTCAGATATAGTTAGCCCTGAGCACAAAAAATCGGCAGAAAAAATAATAGAGATGCTTGCAACATACAGAGAAGCTGAAGATTTGATAAACATTGGGGCTTATGTTCGAGGTAGCAATCCAAAAATTGATAAAGCATTACAGATGATTGAAAGAATAATGGGGTTTTTAAAGCAAGATATGAAAGAAAAAGCAGAGTTTGAGGATTCGGTTAATCGTTTAATTGAGCTTGCAAAATTAATTTAAGGTGGGGAAATGCCACGTTTCAAACTTGATTCAGTTTTGAAGGTTCGTCAAGTTCAAGAGAAAAAGTATAATAGAGACCTTTCGGAGATTAAAGTAATTCGTGAAAAAGCCGAAAAATTGTTAGAAGACCTTGAAGCTGAAAAAATGCAGCAAATGGAAAATTTGGAAATTGAGGAAAAAATTAAGGTGATTGATTTGCAAATTCAATATGCTTATTTAAATGCGGTCGCTGAACAGGTTGAGAGACAGAAAAGCGTACTCGAAAGGGTTCTAAAGGAAGAGGAGAAAAAACGCGATGTTTTGATAAAAACGAATCAAAACAAGCGCATGATTGAGAAATTAAAGCAGAAATTTAATGAGCAGATTTTGAAGGATTTTCAAAAGAAGGAGCAAACGCTTTTAGATTCAATTTCGCACAGAACAATATTTAACAGATAAAAATGGGAAGAACGATCTTTGCTTATATACTTGGTTTTACTTTTTCTTTTGTGACGATTTTTGAGGGCATGTATGTTCTTTCAAAGCTTTATCCCAAACTTTTTAGACCGATTTCCAAATCAAGTCATGTTTTAATAGGGCTTGACTCCCTCAAACTTAAAAATGATTCACTTGGTATCATGTGGGAGGATACAAGTTCGATTGGTCTTGAATATGTCGAGGCATATAAACTTGATAGTTTGAAAAGTTTATATAATGAGGTATTTGCGGAATTAAAAAGGTATAAAGATAGTATTGTTGTTCTTAACAAAATAGTTCGCAATCTTGAAGCTGAGATAAGGGAGAGGGATTTGATCGTTGAAAGGCTGCAACGCCAGATTTTAAATCAGCGGGATGATAGAATCAAAACTATGGCAAAAATTTACGAGTCGATGGAGCCGGAAGTAGCTGCAAGAATTCTTGAGAACATGCCTGAAGGTGAGGCGATTAAAATTATTTTAAATATGCAGAGACGACAAGCTGCAAAGATACTTTCCGAGATCAGCACAGCAAAAGCCAGCAAACTTTCAAGCTTAAAATGAAGTTAAGTTTAATTGATATACTAAGTGATTTAGGTTTAAATCAAGTCGGGCAAAACGAGATTTCCTGTAAAAAGACAAAGGCAGATTTTAAGGATATACTTGCGCTTTTCTTAACTCAGTTTTTTGCGAACGTTAAAGTAGAAAAATTTGAATCAATTTGCCTACCTCAGGAGGGAAGCTCTTCGGTTCAGTTATATCCAACGTTTATTTCAAAGCCCAAGAGTTTAGAATCACAAGTATCAAATACTCAAACAGAAAAGCAACTTGATATTTCCGTTTCAAATCAAGAATCCAAAGAAGTTAAGACAAGTTTAATTCCTGCTCTTGATGCATTCTTTTTTGCAGAGGATGGGGAAGTTTTAGAGTTGTTTCAGAATTTAAATCTGAAAGATAAAATTAGTTTGAAACAGGAGATTCACAAATTTATTATTGATGAAGGGTTTGAAGAAGTTGGATTAGACGAATCAATTCGTGAATTTGTCTTTGCAAAGAGGGTTGATTATGAGAGTGTAAAGGGTAATGGAATTGAAACTATTTTGCCGGAGGATTTACAAGATGAGCGAGTTTTGAAAAAGGGTGAAAAAGTTGGTTCGAAGTTAGAGCCATCTCCGAGAGAGATTGCATTGGGGAATGATGTTAAGGTTTTTGAATCTGGGGTTGGGGAAGTTTTAAAAAAAGATAATGAGATTGATATTGAGGAGCTAATTTTTAAATCGAGAAAGCTAAAACCACAATTTGAAAATCGAGGATGCAATGTGGACATCAAAAACGAGAAGGAAGATGTTGTTTCAACAAGTTTTGAGCGCAATCAAGCCAAAAGCGAGTTTGATTTACAGCATGAGTTTAAAAAGTTTGAGATTAGCAATGTTAAATTCGGGAGGGTTTATGAAAAAGTTGGCAATTGGAATTTAAGTTTTATTAATGCTATAGATTCAAGCGATGAAGCTGGCGCTGGAAATTTTGTGCTATCGGTGAAAGCCAAGGAAATTTTAGATGTGATAAAGACTTTAGTTTTTAAGAATGGTGATTTTATTTATGATAAGGTTATTTTAAAAGTTGAACCAGGTGAGATTGGGGAAGTCGTTGTCAAAATTTCGCAGGGCGAGAAGGGGGTAAGGATTTTGTTTGAGGTTAAAAATTTCGAGGCGAAACATCTGATTGAGTCAGGATTTTATAATTTAAAGGCATCTCTTGAGTCAAGCAATGTAATGCCCGAAAAGATTTCAGTGTTGATGGTTGGTGAAAATATTAACAATAATTATTTTGATTCTTCAAGCTCGGATCACGGGCAGTTTTTAAAGAAAGCAAACAAAAAGAAAAATTTTGACTCTTTTGAAAGCGTTAGGATTTATGGTGGTAGTTTAATAGAGGCAATAATTTAAAGGGAGGTGAGAATCGTGGATAACATTAATTTAATCCAAAACTTTAGAGGCATTCCTTTGACTGGAAGCAGTGTTCAAAGCTCTAATAAGGCAGTTCTTGGGAAAGATGATTTTTTGAAGCTTTTGATAACACAAATTAACTATCAGGATCCTTTAAATCCAATTCGGAGCACGGAATTTGCAAGCCAGCTTGCCCAGTTTAGTTCGCTCGAGCAGCTTTACAATATCAATTTAAATCTCTCGAGAAACATTGACGCAAGTTATGCGACAAATCGTTCTATTACAAATGCTTTGATTGCGAATTTAATTGGGAAAAAGGTGACTGTTTATGGTGATTCTTTTAAACTTGAGTTTGGGAAAGGTTTAGAATTTGGGTATGAATTGAAGGGCGATGTTAAATCGATTGAAATTAAAATTCTTGATTCCTCTGGAAATGTGGTAAGGACTTTTAAGCTTGGGGAAAGGAAAAGTGGTAGATATGATTTCAAATGGGATGGAAGGGATGAATTTGGGAATTATCTGCCTGCTGGGAATTACAAAGTCAGAATTGAAGCTGTTGATGAAAATGTTAAGCCTGTAGCGGTGAATACTTACATTAGTGGGATCGTTGAAGGGGTAAGGTATAAAGCGGATGGAGCGGTGATACTAATTGGTGGGGTTGAGTTCAACATTGCTGATGTAATTGAAATAAAAGATGGGGGTGGAAATGACAATTGAAGTAAATGGTGTGAATGTTCCATTTATTCCAGCTGGCGGGGTTGAAACTTTAAAGAAAGAAGGTACGAGTGTAAAGGTTCCAGAGTTTGGTTTAAGATTTGAGGAAATTTTTAAGGGTGAGATTGAGAGAATAAGGTTTTCGAATCATGCTTTAAAAAGATTGGAAGATAGGGATGTGAGATTAAGTGAGGAGGATGTTAAGCTTTTAAATGATGCTTTGTTTCGAGCGGAGCAAAAAAATACAAGAGATGTTTTAATTTTGTTGAGAGATATTGCTTTTATTGTTAATGTGAGGAGTAGAACTGTTATAACGGTGATTGATGAAAATAGCATGAGGGAACATGTTTTCACAAATATTGATGGTGCTGTAATAATTCAAGGGGCTGGACCTAATTCTCAGGGAGCCCCGCAATCTCGCTGACCGACCGAGGCGAGATCAAAATTAAAAACAAAAAATTAAAAGGAGGAGGTTAAAATGTCATTTCTTAGGTCGTTATTCTCTGGCGTCTCTGGTTTAAGAAATCATCAAATTATGATGGATGTGATTGGGAATAACATTTCAAACATCAATACCATTGGGTTTAAATCAGCGCGTGTTTCCTTCAGTGAAACATTTGCGCAGACGCTTCGCGGGGCTACTCAACCCTCTGCTGAATCAGGTGGAACTAATCCACTTCAAGTTGGACTTGGAATGAATATAAGTGCGATTGACACAATCTTTACACAGGGGAATCTTGAAACTACGGGTCAGGTTACAGACCTTGCGATTCAAGGCAATGGATTTTTCATTGTAAGGAAGGGCGGAAGAAATTACTTTACAAGAGCTGGAGCTTTTAGATTTGATGCCAATGGTTATCTCGTTGATTCGGCAACAGGTGCAATTGTTCAAGGTAAGATGGCTGATCCTTCTGGTTTTGTTCCCCCTGGGGCAAAGCTTGAAGACATAAAGATTCCTTTCGGTCAAAAAGCGCCAGCAAAGGCAACATCAACTGTGAAGCTTACAGGTAACCTCAACGCCGGAGGTATCCCAAAGGGGAATATACTTAGAAGTGCACGACTCTACGCAGTTGAAGATGGCACCTCTGATATTAATGAGCTTCTTGCCACAGGATTAGCAAATACGATTATAACTGGAATGATTTCCGGTTCAACGACGGTGACAATTCAAGCTGGGGCTAAAGTTAAAACATACACTTATGTGGATAAAGATGGCGGGGTTGGGGATGGCAATTTCAACACTTTAAAAGATTTAATTGATGAAATTAACAACGACTTCGCAGGTTTATTGTCAGCTTCTATCAATTCGCAAGGTAGCCTTGTTTTGACATCAAGTGTTGATCAAAACATTTTGGTGTCCAGCAATAATCGTAGCTTTGAAACCGCTTTATCGGGGTTAAGTGGAAGTTATACAGCGGGTTCAAACAAAGTATCTGATAAGTTTTCCCATATTGCGCGTGCTGACGACCTTTTGATCAATTTAAGGGATGCGCAGGGGAATGATCTTGGACTTACGGTTGGGGATATAATTACGATTGATGGGAAGGTTGGAGGCAAAGCGATCTCAACAGTTAATTTCACTGTGAATTCTACATCAACTTACAAAGATTTTGCTGATGTTATTAAAAATGCTTTTAGGATAAATAATTCAAAAGGAGTTGAAATTGATCCAAATACTGGAGCGCTTGTCGTGAATGCAGATGGTGGGAAAGCAAATGAAATTACCGAACTTAACATTTCTTCGGTGGGTAGAGATAAGTTTAATTCAATTTTTGAAAACAAACCTGGCAATTGGCTTGAGGTTCAAAAAGCCGAAGATGTTGAAGTGTCAACAACTTTAACTGTTTATGATTCGCTTGGGAATAGGCATAATATAACCTTAAAGTTTGTAAAAGATGCAACAACACCAAATCAATGGATTTGGAGAGCGCAGGTTAGCGGAAATGAAGTTATAGTTGCGGGTGGAAGTGGGAAGGTCGTATTTAATTCCAATGGCTCGCTGAGAAGCTTTTTCTTCGACGATGGGAGTTCAACTTTGAGAATTGATCCGGGTAACAACTCTGCCGATATCCTTGATATAGTGATTGATCCTGGAAAGATTGGTGAATTTGCTGGGATAACTCAAATGGAAGGAACTTCAAGTTTAATTGCTGATCAAGACGGATATGGGCTTGGATTTTTAAACACAATTTCTATAAATGAAGATGGAAAAATTCTTGGTGTGTTTTCAAATGGGACCGTTCGTGTCCTTGCCCAAATTCTTGTCGCGACATTTAACAATCCAACAGGATTGTTGAGAGTTGGGGATAATATGTTTGATATCTCTGCAAATTCTGGCACCCCGATAATTGATGAGCCGGGTTCGGTGATACAGTCTAAAGTAATGTCGGGGGTTCTTGAGCAATCAAATGTTGATCTTGCGGAGGAGTTTACACGTATGATAATCGCACAGCGCGGTTTTCAGGCGAATGCGCGGATAATAACGGTAAGCGATGAATTTTTACAGGAGATTACTAATTTAAAACGTTAATTTACCAAATCCCCGCCCTTGCGGCGGGGCAATAAATTTTTGAAATTAAAATAAAGTTCAAAAAGTGATCAAAGTAACTAGATTAAATGGTCAAGAAATCGTTGTAAATGCGGAATTAATTGAGTACCTTGAGTCTTCACCGGATACGATCATAGCTTTGACAACGGGAAAAAAGATCATGGTTAAAGAAAGCGTTGATGAAGTTATTGAAAGAATAATTGAATATCGAAGAAGGTGTTTGTCAAACTTATCGATCCCGCCGGTTCGCAAATCCGAGGGTGAAACTTAACTTTATTTCTTCACCTTGTAAAGAACCGCGGGCGGATTTTCCGAAACAGCAATAGGTTCAAGGAATGAGGGTGGGGAATTATAATTGAAAAGGTTTTCAAAGTCTTTTCTGAAATAATACTCAATCCAACTGTAGTAAAGATATGATGCGTTTAAATTCTTGAGCTCGTTGTAAAGTTGCTCGTAATTATTCACAAGCGGAAAAGGTTTGAACTCCATATTTAGATAATAAGCAACATTAGGTTTTCTTGCCACGATGATTTTCCCTTTTTCTGAATCCCCAAATTTTGATTTGAATTGATCTCTTATGTAAAGAATGTCAAATGGTTGATTTTCAATGTCTCTCTTCAACATCTGCGAAATTTTAGGGATGGAAATGAGGTTAAAAATTACAAAAATAATTATCCACCCAAATTTAGCATGCTCCACTTTCTTCAAATTGATGATATAGTAACAAATCGAAAGATAAGCGGGCAGAAGATACATTGAAAATCTTTCGCTGTAAAAAACGAAAACCAAAACAAAAAAGAATGTTAAATTTTGGGCAAGATATGCAAGCTTTATATTGTCAATTCCCCGGCTTATTAGCAAAATTAAACCGATAACGAATAAAATTGCAAATTGCCATCCGCAAAGCTGTGTGAGATCGCGCCAAAAGTGATCAATAAAATTTAAAATTGCTTTTTCGATGAAAAGTCCTGGGTCGCGCAGAAAGACATCGGCGAAGGATTTATATTCCTTTGACGCATCAAACCAGAAATTATCCCACGGTATTTTCCCTTTCGCGTACATTTCGTAAGCGATGTTAAGGTAGTTGCGGTTATAGAAGAACTCCCCACGTTTTATGTAAGAATAAATTGACCATGGCACAAGGAACAAAAAGTATCCGAAGAGGGCAAGAGCAGATTTTAAAATCCCGCTTTTTAAATTCTTGTTGTTCAAAATCAAAATCATCAATGGCAAGCCAACAATGAGGGAAATCCCGTTATATCGCGTCAAATATGCATACCCCCCAGCTAAACCGGAAAGGAAAAGCAATGTAATCTTATTTTTTAAGACCCCTACGATCGCGGAAAACACAGCAAATGAAACAAGAAAATTGAAGAACATATCTGTCCCACAAACATAGGAATATCTTAGAAAAGTCGGGTTTAAAATTAAGGTTAGGGAAGAAAGAAAAGCGATTTTTCATCAAAAACTTTTTCTAATATTTTAAAGCTCATCAATATAACAAGGGCAGAGGAGAGCGCAGAAATTATTAAACCAGCCTTGAATAAATCAGAGGTAAGCAACGATAGAATTGCAACTACTGCTGGATATCCAGGACCGCGAAATTCTCCTATATTTATGATGCCTTTTAGAATGTTTTTTGCTTCAATTGCGTAGTCCCAGAAAAAATCCGTTTCTATATCATAGTTTCCAACTTTCCTATACCCAAGTGAAAAACTTAGCACAGCGACAAAATAAACAAATGAAACTATAAGAATAATCTTGCTAAGGTTGAATTTTCGAGCTTTGGTTTCCCTTTTTAGCTTTTTCATCAAAAAGGCATCCTTGCTTTTCAGTTTTAAATTAATTTAAATTAAAGCAGGCAAAACTTCAAGACTTGCGCAAACAAAAATGCAGACAAAATGCTTAAAAAACTTCTCTTAACCTTGTTCCTACCAACACTTACCTTTACCCAAATAAACTTTCTTCAAAATTACACGAGACATGTTGCAACGGACAGCACCGTCAGATTCTATGCAGGGGTGTGTGCAGTTGAGTTTAAGTTCATCCGAGCCGATATCGTGAAGGTTACCTTGTTTGAAGATTCAAGTAACATAGTTGAAGATATAAGCCCAGTTGTGATTCAAAGTTGTAATAGTGTGAGGTGGAGTTTGAGCGATGTCAATAGCAGTTTTTTCATTGAAACAGATTCAATTTTAATTCGGGTTGATAAATTCCCTTTGAGAATTTATTATTACGACAAAGTCGGAAAACTTTTGTTAAAAGAGAGGAATTTAGGAGGATTTGGTTACAGCGGTAAGGAGAAATATGTCTTTTTTGAAATTCAACAGGATGAACATTTTTACGGACTTGGCCAGAAAGGCATTGATATTGACAGAAGGGGATATGCATTCAGCACATATAATCAGCATACAGGCGGTTATGAAACACCTTTAAAAACTATGCAGATAAATGTTCCATTTGTTCATTCAAATTATAACTACGGTTTATATTTCGATGTAACTTTCCCTGGCTATTTTGATTTTGGGGTTTCCATTCAATCTGTCTGGTATTACAAAGTTGAAGACGGGCAGATGAATTATTACTTTATTTATACATCTTCGATGAGCGAAATACTTGAGAAATATTTTTGGCTTACTGGATTTCCTCCTATTCCTCCAAAGTGGGCTTTTGGTTTTTTACAAAGCAAATTTGGATACAGAAACCAGACGGAAGCTGAAAACGTTGTCAACACATTCCTGCAGAGGAATATTCCGCTGGACGGGTTAATTCTTGATCTTTATTGGTTCGGTTGGGGCAAAATGGGGAATATGACCTGGGATTTGAGCAACTGGTCTGATCCTGTTAAGATGATGTCGGATTTTAAGAAGCTTGGAGTTAAGACGATTTTGATCTCTGAACCTTATATAAATCTTTCTTCGATTAACTATTCATTTGCTGATAAAAGTGGTTTTTTTGCATTTGATTCGACTGGAAAAACTTATATTTTTCAAAATTTTTGGGCTACACCCTCATCCTTGCTTGACTTGACAAATCCATCTGCGCAATTGTGGTGGTGGGAAAAATATAAAAATCTTTTAAATGAAGGGGTTGATGGATTTTGGACTGACCTTGGGGAACCGGAAAATCATCCTGACTTCTTAAAACACTGGCTTGGAAGCGCAAGAAAAGTTCATAACATTTACAATTTTCTATGGGCGAAAACTTTATATGATGGCTATAAAAATGATTTTCCTGACAAAAGAATTTTCAATTTAACAAGATCTGGATTTGCGGGAATTCAACGCTTTGGAGCTATTACATGGTCTGGAGATGTGCGAAAAAGTTTTAATGGACTTAAAGTTCAAATACCAATGTTGATCGGAATGGTGATGTCGGGTATACCTTATCATAATTCGGATATTGGCGGGTTTACGGGTGGGACGACGACACCAGAGTTATATGTTAGATGGATTCAATTTGGAACTTTTTGTCCTGTTATGCGCCCTCATGGTCATGAACAGCCCCTTGAGCCGTGGGCTTTTGGCGAGGATGTTGAAAAAATAGTTAAAAACTACATTGAGCTTAGATATCGCTTAATACCCTATATTTACACCTACGCCTATAAAACATGGAAGTATGGCAAAACGCTTATAAAACCTCTTGTGTATGCGTTTCCGAATGACAAAAATGTTTACAACTTAAGTTATGAATATCTTTTCGGTGATTTCATTCTTGTTTCACCTGTGTTCGTCTCTGGACAGAGGGTAAAAGATGTTTATTTGCCGGAGGGATATTCGTGGGTTAATTTTTGGACGGGCGAAGTTTACACAGGTGGTAAAACGATTCAAGTTAATGCGCCACTTGAACAAATACCTTTATTTATTAAAGTCCCATCGATAATTCCAATGGCTAAAGTGAAAAGATATGTCGATGAATCACCAGATGATACGCTTTTGGTTGAGGTTTATCCTGGGGATGTTGATTTTGAACTTTATGAAGATGATGGGAAAACGCTTGGATATGAAAGGGGGGAATTTTCAGTAACTCAAATCAAGTGTAGAAAATATAGCGATGAAATTAAGCTTTACATAAGAGAAGCAAGCGGAAGATTTGTCGGTCAGGTTGATAAAAGATGTTGGATTTTAAAGTTTAATCTTGTCGGAACTTTTGATTCTATTAAAGTAAATGGCGTCAAAGTTAAGGTTATCGGTGATTCTTTGAAATTTTTAACGGATTCGGTCTCAGCATTGTTTGACTCAAATAGAAAAATCGTCTATGTGAAGTTATGTTCAGATGTTTCGGCGTGGGTTGAAGTTAACATATATGGTGCGGAGGTTGTTGTGGGCGCAGAAAATTTTAAAAGCGAAGAGTTTGGGTTTGAGCTTTATCAAAACTACCCCAATCCATTCAATCCAGAGACAACTATAGAGTTTGAGATTTCGTATAGCGCGAGGGTTAAACTTTTAGTTCACGATTTGCTCGGTCGCGTTGTTCAAAATTTTGATTTCGGTGAGATGCCGTCTGGAAGACATAAGATAAAATTTTATTCCGGTGAGATGCCGTCGGGGGTATATCTTTACACACTTCAAGCTGATAGTTTTTCTAAAACGAGAAAAATGGTTGTTTTAAAATGAAAGTTTTTCGGGAACGGGGTTAAGTTTTAGTTTGAATTTTAGTAAAATTTGGTGCAAATTGATTTAGGAACAAAAAGAATTGAAAAACGATTTAAATTTTTAGAGCAAATAAAAAATTCGGAGGCGTTTTAAAATGAAGCGTTTTTTTGCGCATTTCGTTTTGCTTTTAGTTCTGATTTCGGTGGGGCTTGCCCAGCAGGGTCCCTTTGGGAAAAATAAGGTTCAGTATAAGGATTTTACGTGGTATTTTATACGAACTGACCATTTTGATATTTATTTCACTGATGGTGGATATGAACTTGCTGAGTATACTGCAAAGGTGGCGGAAGATGCCTATGTTAAAATAAGCAAGTTGTTGAGGTATGAAATCATTAATCGCATCCCAATAGTTGTTTATAATTCTCACAACGACTTTCAGCAGACAAATGTGGTAGCTGAATACCTTGAGGAAGGGATAGGTGGAGTGACGGAGTTGTTCAAAAACAGGGTTGTTGTTCCATTTGAAGGTTCGTATAGACAATTTCGCCATGTGATACACCATGAGCTTGTCCACGCCGTGATGAATGATATGTTTTATGGGGGTTCGTTACAAGCTGCTTTGATAAATAATATTCAACTTCAATTGCCAATGTGGATTGTTGAGGGGTTGCCTGAATTTTCTGCATTGCGATGGGATACTAATTCTGATATGTTTATGCGCGATGCAACTGTTAGCAATTATCTTCCGCCAATAGAATATCTTGATGGTTATTTTGCTTATAGGGGTGGTCAATCGGTTTTTTGGTATATTTCGAGAAAGTATGGGGATGAGAAAATTGGAGAGATTATAAATAGAATTAGGGGTTTAAGAAGCGTTGAGGCTGGTATAAAAAGTTCACTTGGAATATCTTTGAAAGAACTTTCTGATAGATGGGTAAAAGAGCAAAAGAAGTTATATTGGGCTGACTTTTCAAAGAGAGAGGCTCCTGATGAATTTGCTAAACGGTTAACGGATCACACTAAAAAGAACAACTTCTATAATACAAGTCCAGCTATTTCTCCAACAGGCGATAAAATTGCTTTTATCTCTGATAGGGATGATTATTTTGACGTTTTCATAATGTCCGCAATTGATGGTAGGATAATAAAAAAGATTGTAAAGGGGAACAGGACTAAAAATTTTGAAGAGCTTCATCTGCTAACGCCCGGGTTGACATGGTCTCCTGACGGGAATAAAATAGCTCTTGCGGTTAAAAGTGGTGATCGTGATGCAATTTTTATAATTGATGTTAAAACGGGGAAGCAACAAAAAATAACGTTTGACCTTGAAGGTATCTTCTCGGTTGATTGGTCGAGGGATGGAACAAAGCTTGCTTTTGTGGGATTAAAGCATGGACAGTCAGATATTTATGTCTATGACCTTTCAAATAAAACGCTTGTTAATCTAACTGATGACATCTTCAGTGATGCAGATCCGACTTGGTCTCCGGATGGGAAATTAATTTATTTCTCATCCGATAGAAAGGATTTTGTTTCAAAGGATATGATACCTCAAGATTTCAAAATGTATAATTTTGACCCCAATCAATATGACATTTATTCGGTTGATCTTGAAACCCATGAAATTAAGCGGATTACACATACCGAATATTGGGATGAGACATCACCGGTGGTTTCTCCTGATGGTAAAAAGATTTTGTTCATTTCAGACAGGAACGGGATTAACAATATATACGAGAAAGACCTTACAACGGGGGTTGAAAGACCGCTGACTAATTCTTTAAGTGGTATTTATCAGTTGTCAATTACATACGATGGTTCAAAACTTGCGTTTGCATCCTTTTATAACGGTGGTTTTGATATTTTTCTTTTGCGTCAGCCGTTTGATAGGGATTTGAAGGTTAATGAACTTGAGCCGACAATTTTCGTCACAGAGTTCCTTAAAGAGAAGGAAAGGGAATTTGCAAAGGCTAAAAGGGATAGCGAGATTGAGTCTTTGAGCAAAGTTGATTCATCTTCACTTCAACCCTATGGAAGCGATATAAAAATCAATCTCCGACACTATATCTTTGCTGATATATTTAGACAGGATAGTTTAGCGATGTCAATTAAACCACACGCTGATTCTCTGAAACCGCTGGACAATCTCGATGAATCGGGTCGTTATAAGGTTTACAGATATAAAGTTAATTTTACGCCCGATTTAATTTATACAAATGCCAGTTATAGCACTTTTTATGGTGTCCTGGGTGAAGCATTTATGATGTTTAGTGATATGCTTGGGAATCATCAAATTTATTTAATAACAAGCCTTGTGTTCGATCTTAAAAATAGTGATTATGCGTTTGCTTACTTTTATCTTCCAAAGAGAATTAACTGGGGGATTGAGGCTTTTCATATAGCGAGATTTTTTGGGGTGGGAGATCAATACTATCCTCTTTATTACAGATACAGATTATTCGGTGGGACATTGATGGGGTCTTATCCGATTGATAAGTTTAAGAGGATTGACTTTGGACTTGGCTATTATAACGTAGTTGGTGAATATATTGATTTTCCAGAGATAGGTGAACGTTCGACTGTTTTGATGCCGTCATTGACTTATGTTCATGATAATTCCTTATGGCGCTATATTTTCCCGTCAAATGGAGAAAGATATTATCTTTCTTTCTACGCAAGCCCGAAGCTTGGAGCAAGTGGAATTCAATTTTTGACTGGAATTTTTGATTATAGAAAATATTTCAAATTGTGGACTAATTACAGCCTTGCCTTTAGACTTACGGCCGGGGGAAGCACGGGACAAAACAGACAAAGATTTATGCTTGGCGGAGTTGATACGTGGATAAACTGGGCTATTAAGAATGATTATATCCCGATTGAAAATACTGCTGACTTTTTCTTCTTTGAAGCTATCAGTGGTCCAATTGTTCCCCTTCGTGGTTATGTTTATAATGAGCAAAACGGTTCTAAGTTTGCACTTATGAATCTTGAGTTCAGATTTCCTTTGATAAGATATTTTATTGGTGGTGCTTTACCGCTTGCATTTAGAAATATAATGGGCGTTATCTTCGTTGATATGGGCTCTGCTTGGGATTCATGGAAATCATGGCGTGCGTTTTATGAGCCAAATCCATTTACAGGTACTGTAACGAAAGATCTATTGATCGGGACAGGGTATGGTTTTAGAATTTATCTGTTTGGATTGCTTTTACGCATTGACATTGCATGGAGATTTAATTGGGCTTCGTTTTCAAAACCTGTCTATTACTTCTCCCTTGGACCAGATTATTGATTATATTGTTAAACGAGTTTACTTAACATAAAATTTTATGGAGGTGGAAGATAATGAAGCACCTAAAAGTGCACCTTATAATGCTTATCGTTCTACCTATTATTCTTCCCGCCCAATCCCTGAAGGAACGTTTAGATGAGTTTGATAACTCTTGTCGTAATGTGCGTGGATATGCTGGGGCTTTGAAAACAGAGGTCGAAAGGGAAAACGTAGTTATTATAGACGTTGCCCAAAAGTATGTTAAAAAAATTGGAGAGTGTATGACTGATGTAAAGCAATCATATGCTAAACTTAAAGAGTCTTTTACCAAAGGACAGCTCGAACTTGTAAAGGGAAATATAGCATATCTTGATGAGTATTGTAAAAGGGCTGATTTGCACTATAAAAACCTAGCTGAGGAACTTAACAAATCAAACCCTAGGGCTGATAGGGTAAGGGAATTTTCAATCGCAATTTACAATGAGTTAAGAAAAGCAAGCCAAGAAGTTAGACTGATCCGTGAAAAATTGGGTGTGAAGTAAATGAGTTAAGACGGCTTCAAGGGGATAGTTTGTATAAATTTATCTGATTTTGGGGTTGATTTTTTGCTTGAAAATTTGTAAATAAACTAAAAAGTCAGTTTCAAAGTGAAGGTAAAAGTTTTTTTGATCTTTTTCATTTTCTCAGCCTCGTTATTTTCTCAACCAGTTATAAAACGAAATCCCACCGTTGTTGAAATAATTCAAAGGATTTCAGCGGATAGCATTAAGAGAAATATTGAAAGGCTCGTAAATTTTCATACTCGTCATTCTCTTTCTGATACAACTAATCCAAATCGTGGTATCGGTGCAGCTCGTAGATGGATCAAATCTGAGCTTGAAAGATATGGCAAGGAAAGTGGGGGTAGGTTGAAAGTTGAATTTGATGAGTTTATAGCGCCGATCGGTCCAAGGGTTCCAAAACCAACTAAAATGGCAAATGTTATTGCAACGCTTCCTGGGAAAATTTACAAGGATAAAGTTTATATTGTGAGCGCTCATTATGATTCAAGATCTGGTGATGCGCTTGATTCAACTGGTTTTGCCCCAGGGGCAAACGATGATGGAAGTGGGACCTCAGCTGTTCTTGAACTTGCTCGAGTTTTGAGTAGATATGAATTTGATTTTACGATAATGTTTGTTTTGTTCGCTGGTGAAGAACAAGGTTTGCTTGGGAGTAGGCATCTTGCGAAAAAACTTAAAGATTCTGGAATTACAGTTCTTGGTGTTTTAAATAACGATATAATCGGAAACACGGAGGGAGGAAATGGAGTCGTAGATAACACACGTGTTAGAGTTTTTTCAGAGGGTTTACCAATTTCAAGAGATGAGAGCATGTTGCGATTAATAACACAAGTTGGGCTTGAAAATGACTCGCCCTCAAGACAACTTGCAAGGTATATCAAAGAGGTAGCGGAGAGATATCTTGACAATTTTAAAGTTGAATTAGTTTTTAGACGCGATAGATTCTTGCGCGGTGGCGACCATACGCCATTCAATGAGCAAGGTTTCCCAGCTGTTAGAATAAGTGAAATGAATGAAAACTATTCAAGGCAACATCAAAATGTCAGGGTTGAGAAGGGTATAAAGTACGGTGATCTCCCTGAGTTTGTTGATTATGGATATTGTGCTAACATCACAAGGGCTAACGCAATTGTGCTCTATCATCTTGCAAACGCTCCTTTACCTCCGCAAAATCCGAAGATAAAAGTATCCGAGCTTGAATATGATACAACTTTGAAATGGGACTTAAACAGCGAAGATGACCTTATGGGTTATAATATCTGCATCAGGGAAACAACATCACCGTTGTGGGAGAGAAAAATTTTTGTTGGCAAGGTTAATGAGTTCACGTTGAAAAACATATCTAAAGATAACTTTATATTTGGGATTCAAGCGGTTGATCTCGATGGGAACGAAAGTTTAGTTGTTATACCTTTGCCTGAAAGATGAGTTAAAATACAGGTGGTGTGAAGACTAAAAAGATATCAGCCACGTTTTCGGATAGATTTGAGATTTTAAAATTTTGCTGATTAGAGTTATAATAAGTTAAATCCGCCGTGACAGAAAGTATAAAGCTTTCGTTTTGAAAAACTTCAACTTTTTGAGCAGGGTAGTGAATTTTTACAGCTCCATTTAAAACGGAGCCGTAAACTTTAAAGTCAATTTTAAATTCCTCTTCAAATTCTGCCCCCGGTGAAAGTGTTATTTTAACAAGTTCAATTCCCCTTGAAATATCCATCGGGATTAAGATTTGAATTGCTACTGTTTTATCTTCGTTGTAAAGTTTGAACGGACTTTTATAAATTTGCAAGTTAGGTGAGCTCGCTTCATCGTTTAGAACTTTTGCGAAGAAACTTGATAATGTTTCGCCAAACCCATAAAGTAAAATTCGGCGCAGGACCTTATAATTCAAGCTTTTTTTCCCGTTTTCAATCTGAGAGATATAAGATGATGCGTATCCAGTTGCTTCAGCTATTTCTATGATTTTTTTATCCATTGATAATCTCAAGGTTTTTAACTGCTGAGCGATGAATTTGCCGTCAAGTTCATATTGATTTGAAGCCCTCATACTTTGTCGCTATGATTTTGTAATGTGTTAATCCCCAGTATATTTCTTTTATCAGAACTTTTATAATTGCTTCAACTGGGATTGCGATAAGCATTCCGAACAGTCCAAACAGCTCGCCAAAAATTAAAAGCACAAAAACAACCTCAACTGGGTGCATTCCAATGGAATGTGAGTAAACAAGAGGTTGAACCACAAGGTCGTCAATTAAGTGGACTATGACAAACATTATTATTAAAGGTAGAATCATTCGTCCATCCCCGAATTGAACAACCGAAATCAAAAGAGCTGGCACAGCCCCAACGAAAGCACCGAGGTAAGGGACGAAGCTTGCAAGCCCTACGATTAATCCGATTACGAATGCGAAATTAATTCCTAAAATCGCAGAACCGATTGCGGACATAACCCCAAGGGCAGTTGCTTCAAGAACAAGACCCCGAATATAACCTGTTACCTGTGCTTCAATTTTATCGAGAACATTTAACCCCATCTCAAAGTATTTGTTTGGTATCGCTCTTATGAGTTTCTTTTTAAATTTTTCACCGTCTTTTAAAATAAAAAAGGCGACAAATGGGGCAAGTAGAAGTTCGAGCATCGTCGTTATGGCTGATGTCAGTGCGGAGGCTGCTTTAAGTGAATACTCAGCTATAAGTGTCTGAATTTTTTGTTCAAGGTCGAGACCTTTTAAAAGAGGAATTTTTTCTTTCAGGTTTCCAACTGATGAAGCGATTATAGCATCAAGCGGAACCCTTTGAAGTTGTTCCGCAAGGGTTTTAAATTGATGAGTAAAAGCTGGTATAATGAAAACGGACGCAAAGATAAATAAAAGTAATAAACTCACAAACACTATCGCTATAGACACAATTTTTTTAAACCCCAAGCTCTCGAAATATGTCACGAGAGGATTCAATGCAACGGATAAAAAAATTGATAAAATTAGGATCAGCGAAATGTGGATAGCAAGTGAGGCTATCCAAACTATAAGAAGCGCAATTGTTGGTATGCCGACGAAAACAAAAAACTTTTGTTTAAATGACATCTTTCCAAGATTGTTAATTTTCAAATTCCAAATCGTTAAAAATTTTTCTAATGACTGAATTTATCACAGCCCAATCGAAGCCACGTCTTGCTAAAAATTCGTATATTTTTCGTTTTTGCTCGCTTTTATCCCTTTTTTTCTTTTTTGATGTTTTTATTTGTTTCAGTTTTTGATTGGCAAGGTCAAGCGCTATTTCAAATTCATCAACAACATTTTCTCTCTCTAATAAAACTTGCTCAACTACTTCATTTGAAACTCCTTTTGCAAGGAGTGCTTGCTTTAAAGCAAATTTGCCGAGCGTCTTTGAGCGGAATCGGTCAAATACAAAACTTCTGGCGTATTCAATATCGTTAATGAAACCGTAATTTTTTATTTCCTCAACGGCTCTTGAAATTATATTCTCGTCAAATCCTTTTTGTCTTAGCCGTTCTTCAATTTCTTTTTGTGTTCTTGGTCTGGAGCTCAGAAACTTATATGCAATTTCTTTGGCGAAGATTAATTCGGATGACGATTTTATTTCGTCTATCTGTTCTTGGGTTAGTTGTTTTCCGGTTTTGATTTTAAACTTGATGATGAAATCAATATAAGACAAAATTTCGCGCCCATCGTTGAGGTAAATAATATACCAATCCTTTGTTCTTTTTTTGCGTTTTAAATTTATGACAACGGGCATTTTTCAGATAATTTTTGCCTTTATCTCTTTCTACTTGGTTTTGTCTCCGCTTGCACTTGCTCAG
Organism: Candidatus Kryptoniota bacterium; assembly: GCA_938074445.1. Lineage (GTDB taxonomy): Bacteria > Bacteroidota > Ignavibacteria > Kryptoniales > Kryptoniaceae > Kryptonium. The sequence continues at coordinate 99,825 of CALJEK010000001.1, forward strand.
CTGTTTCTTCGGATTCGCTTACTTTTTGCTCTGTTGTTTCGGGCAAAAGTCCAAGTTTCTCGCGCACGAGATATTCAACTTCTTTTAAAATGTTCTCGTTTTCAGTGAAGAATTTTTTAACAGCGTCCCTCCCTTGTCCAATTCTTTCATCCTTGTATGAATACCATGAACCACTTTTTTGAATTATCCCAAGATTAACAGCGGTATCAAGAAGATCGTTTATCTTTGAAATTCCCTCATTATAAAGTATGTCAAACTCAGCTTCTTTAAAAGGTGGTGCAACCTTGTTTTTTACAACTTTAACTCTGACCCTATTTCCGATTATTTCTTGACCTTCTTTTATCACATCAATTTTTCTTATATCAAGTCTGACCGCTGCATAGAATTTCAAGGCGTACCCACCGGTTGTCGTTTCTGGGTTTCCGAACATAACCCCAATTTTACTTCTCAACTGATTTGTGAAGATAACGCTTGTATTTGACTTACTAATTGCTGCTGCAAGCTTTCTCAGGGCTTGTGACATAAGTCGGGCTTGCGCACCCATTGTTGCATCTCCCATTTCCCCTTCAACTTCAGCTCTTGGGACGAGGGCAGCAACGGAGTCAATTACTACGACATCGATTGCTCCGCTTCTTACGAGTGCTTCAACTATTTCTAAGGCTTGTTCTCCAAATTCTGGTTGTGAGAGAAGTAAATTACTTACATCAACCCCAAGACGTTTAGCGTAATTTAAATCAAGGGCATGCTCTGCGTCAATAAATGCAGCAAGCCCACCTCTCTTTTGTGCCTCAGCTATTATGTGAAGGCAGAGAGTTGTCTTACCTGATGCTTCAGGTCCGAAAATTTCCGTTATCCTTCCCCTTGGAACACCACCGATTCCAATTGCCCAATCAAGTGAAATTGAACCAGTGGGTATCGCTTCAACTTTTGCAATCGGACCTTCGCCCAAGCGCATTATTGCACCTTTGCCATACTCTTTCTCGATTTGTTGAATTGTTGTTTGAAGTATTTTTAGTTTTTCGCTTTTGTCCACCGCCATTTTAAATCACTCCCTATATTAATTTAATTTTTCTTAAAACCGTATAAACCGAACCGCTCGGTTTAAGGTCGCTTTTCATTATCAAAACTTCTGCAACCTCACCTGTCCTTGCTTCAAAATTAATATTTTCTATCTTTTTAATCAAACTTGAAATGTTTCTGGCTTTTTTAACTCTGCCAAGAGTTATGTGTGGATGATATTCTTTATTTTCTTTTTCAAAGCCAAATTCGCTCATTTTTTCTTCAACTACTTTCTGAAGTTCAGAAAGTTTTCCAGTTGGGTCTTCGCACCCAATCCATATAACTCGTGGATTTTTAAAATCTGGGAAAGCGCCAATCCCTTTGTAAACAACAGGAAATTTACCAAATCCAGTTAAACTCTCACTCAAAATCTTATAAATCGAATCGATCATCTCCTCATTTACATCACCAAGAAATTTTAAAGTTATGTGAAATTTTTCTTTCCCTTCCCATTTGATGCCCTCGCCTGCTGATTTAATTAGTTCTTTCTCAACTTCAAAAATTTCATCTTTAATTTTCTCAGGCACATCTATAGCGATAAACGTTCTTATCTTCATATCTCAATCCCAAGTAGTTTTCTTCTTAAAATTTCAAGCGCCATCTGCGCTGCTCTTTGTTTATTTTCAAGCCGGTCGTCACCAAACCTAAATTCTTTTGCGAAAGTTTCATTTTTATCCGAATATCCTATCCATACAAGTCCAACGGGCTTTGTTGGTGTTGCTCCTGTTGGACCTGCTATCCCAGTTGTTGATATCCCGATGTCTGCTCCAGAAATTTCTCTTACCCCTTTAGCCATCGCTTCTGCAACCTCCCGACTTACAGCGCCATAGTTCTTTATAAGTTCCTCTGGGACACCGAGTATTTGAATCTTTGCCTTATTGCTATATGCGACAACCCCCTGCTCGAAATATTTTGAGCTTCCGGGAACGTTTGTGATTCTATCTGCAATTAATCCGCCTGTACATGATTCAGCGATTGCAAGTTTGAGACCTTTTTCAGTTAGTAATCTTCCAACCACTTCTTCAAGTTCTTCATCATCAATTCCATAGATATATTTGTTGACTTTATCTCTAATTTTTCCCTCCGCCTCACTTATTAAATTATCCGCCTCGCTTTGGCTTTTTGTTTCAACCGTTATTCTAATTTTAACTCCAAGAGCTGATGGTAGAAAGGCAACTTTACAAAATTCTTCAATCTCTTCAACCGTATCTTTCAATTTTTCGTAAAGGTGGGCTTCGGGAATCCCGGTTGTTTTTAAAACCCTTTGTTTTATCACAAGCCCTTTTGCCTTTTGAGAAAGGTAGTTTATCACGAAGTTTTCCATCATCCCCATCATCTCTTTTGGAACACCGGGCATTACAATGACGGTCTTTCCCTGCTCCTCGAACAAAAATCCAGGTGCGGTTCCCCAGTAATTTGTTATTATCTTCGCTTTTCTTGGAACAAAGGCTTGGGATTTGTTTGCTTCATTTATTTCTGTTCGTCCTCGCTTCGCAAGGAATTCTTTAACTTGGTTTAAAACATCCTCATTAAAAACAAGGTCGGTATTGAAAAATTTACAGACCGCATTTTTCGTGACATCGTCATGAGTTGGACCGAGTCCACCAGTTAATATTACGACATCAAAATTATTAAGGGCATATTCAAGCTCTTCAATTATCTCTTTTTCAACATCTCCGACTGATACAATTCTTGCAACATTTATCCCTATCTCAGAAAGTTTTTTCCCTATATAACTTGCGTTTGTGTTTATGACTTGACCTATGAGGAGCTCGTCACCAATTGTTATTATTTCAGCGCGCATTTTTTTTAGTTTGATTTTTATTTCAGAAATACTTTCCAGATAATTTGTGTTAAAACGTTTGCGTAAATTCCTGCGATTACATCATCCATCATAATTCCAAAGCCACCTTTTAAACGATCAAATGTTCTCGCTGGCGGTGGTTTGACTACATCCATAAGTCTGAAAATTAAAAATGCAGTTAGAACAGTCCCCAGTTTTTTCTCTATGAATAAAAGTGAAATCCACATCCCGACGATCTCATCAATTACGACAACGGGCGGATCATGACCGTTTCTTCGCTCAAATTCTGTAGACGTGAATACCCCAAGGATGAAGAAAAGAATTGAGATTATCAAAAGGTTAAGATTTGAGTTCAAAAAGAACCAGTAAATTAAAATCCCAATCAAGCTTCCCGCTGTGCCTGGGGCAATTGGTGAATAGCCAGAAAGAAAACCAGTAGCTATGAGCTTTGAGAAAAGTGAAATTCTATATTGATTCCGAAGCCCTTTTTCCCGCTGTGACATAAAAAGTTTTAATTATCTTCCAGTTGTCATAAAGATATGCTATACCAGTCCACAGTGTCAACAAAGTTATGAAAAGCATAACCCAGTATATCAAGGTTGGATTCAAAAGTGAAGCGTCAAAATTTACACCTTCGAAACTTAAATTAATAACATAGACGAAGAGAAGATAGTAAATAAAGCTCATCTGAATAAACGTTTTAACCTTTGCTCCCTTTGTTGTTATGACGGGTTTATTTTTTAATTCGGCATATGACCTTAAAAGTGTTATTAATATATCTCGAATCACTATTATAGCCACCATCCAAGTTTCAACCAACCTGAGCGAGGCAAATGAAATGAAAGCAGATGAGGTTAAAATTTTATCCGCAAGTGGGTCCATAAATCTTCCCCAGCGTGTTATATGCCCAAATTTTCTCGCAATCCAACCATCATACCAATCGGTCAGTGCAGCTATAACATAAACAAGCAAAGATAGTTGCTTATAAAAAACATTCTCGGATAGAAGCAAAGCGACGAAGATTGGAGAAAGGACAATTCGCAAGATTGTTAAATGATTCGGCAACGTCATTCGATAACGATTTTTATTCGCGACCTGAAATAAGTTAATAACTATTTTAGTTAAATTCAAGCGAATACAATCAATCTGGAACTGTGCCCCGCTCAGCTATTTGCCTGAATTCACTGTTAAACTGCGACAGTTTCTTGTCAACTTCAAAATATTTCGATTGAGCGTTGTTTATGTGTTTTCCAAGTGTCTCGAACTCGCGCATCACCACATCGAATTCCGAAAGGAGTTTAGACAATGAGTTAAGAATTTGATGGACGTTTTTTTCAAATTGAATCGCTTTAAAACCTATATTGAAAATTCTTAACTGCGCATATAAAACGCTTGGGGATGCGGGTATAACTTTTCTATCAAGCATATAGCTTAAAACCTCGCCTTCTTTGTCCGTTATAAGTTCGTAATATACACTTTCAGATGGGATATACATCATCGCGAAATCGAACGTATTTTCTGTCGGCTGAATATAATTTTGTGCAATTTCCTCAACCCTTTTCTTGACATCTTTTATAAATTCAAGTTTTAATTTCCTTCTCTCGGCTTCGTCTTTGGACTCGAGCATTTTTCGATAATTATCGAGTGGAAATTTTGAGTCAATCGAAAGCAATTTATCGTTAATTCTTATTATCGCGTCGACTTTCTTTTTGTTTTTGAATTCAAACTGAAATTCATAGTATTCTTTAGGCAGTATATCCCTGATCATATTTTCGAGCATTATTTCTCCAAATCTTCCCCTAAACTGTTGAATGCTAAAGAGGTCCTCAAGTTTTGCTATGCTTTGACCGATATTTTTAATTTGATTTGCCCCTTCTTTCATTTCGCCAACTTGTTTCATAAGTTCAGATATAATTCTTGACGCGTTATCAAGGCGTTGATTTACTTGTCCTGTTGACTCAGTTATAGTTTGAAGATTGCTTGTAACTGTTCCAACCATCTGCGTGATCGCCTGGTTAACATGGGTTGATAAGTAAGAAATGCTGTTATCAAGTTTTTGGTTCAGTTGAAGCGTGACAGCGTTAACATGATTGCTTATGTTTTGTATTTGTGAGTTCACATTTTGAACTGTTCCCTGCAACTGTTGAATAAATTCAAGTCGAAGATTTGAAACCTCCTGTTTCCACAAATCTGATGATTTTTGAAGTTGCCGAAATAGAAAAACTAAAACAACAAAGATGATTACAATACCGACTGTGAGAATTATCTCCATGCTTTGCCTCCATTACTTTATGGTTGAACTATGATCGGAAGCCCAGATTTATCTCCCAGAATTATAAATTTTGTGTTTGGTGACTTGGCAAGTTCATTGACAGTTTCAAGCGCTTTCCATTTTAATAGTCTTTCATCAATACCCTGGCGAACTATGTTTTGGAAATCGGCGATTCCTTGGGCTTCAATCCTTTTCCTTTTTGCTTCCTGCTCTTCCCTCAATATAACGAATTTCATCCTTTCGGCTTCTTGTTCCGCTGCAAGCTTATTGTTTATCGCTTGCTGAACTTGCTCTGGAAGGACGATCTTTCTTAACAACACTGCTTCGACAATTATGCCTCTTGTCCTTAAAGCTTTATCAAGTTCATTAAAAATCTGTCCAGCTATCACCTCTCGACCAGATGTGTAAAGTTCTTTAGCCTCGTGATAAACTGTCACATTCCTTATCGCTGATCTTAGCATTGGGACTATAAGCACAGCATCGTAATTTTCACCAAGCGTTCTATAAATATCACTTGCCATTGTCGGCTCTATATGGTATAGGAGCGAAACCTCAAGCCCAACGCTTAATCCTTCTTTACTTGGAACTTCAGCATGTTCAAAAATTTCTTGTGTTCTTATTGACATCGTATGTAGAGATTTTAAAGGATTTATTAGATGTAGCCCTTCCGGTAGCTCTTCCGAATCAACCTTTCCAAATAAGGTTAACACTCCGACATGTCCAGCAGGGACAGTTACGACGGAGCCGAAAAGCAATCCAATTATCAAAACGGCAATTGAAATCGGGATAGTTTGTTTTGTCCTCCCAGTAATTGAGCCGTAGATTGAAATTCCAGCTGCAGCTATAAGTGCGATGATTATCGGCGTCATCTCAAAGTCACCCCTTATTTTTTATTTTTAACTTACGTAAGGAATTTATAAATTTTAAACCTGATAAAAAACTTTGGGCTATTGGAACATAAAGGCGCTTTTTTGCTGTTTTTCTAATAAAAACAAAAATTGAGGTTCAAATTATGAACGAAAATAGAAAGGGGCAAGCTGTTCAAAATAAACTTGAGATTGAGAAAATCGCCAGTTTAGTAAAAGAGTTTCTCATTGAGATAGGTGAAGACCCAGAGAGAGAGGGTTTAAAGAGAACACCAATACGTGTTGCCGAAGCATTTGAATATTTTACAAAAGGTTATCGCGAGGATATAGAAAAAGTTCTGAACGGCGCGATTTTCAATGAAAAATATAACGAAATGGTTGTAGTTAAAAATATCGACTTCTTCAGTTTGTGTGAACATCACCTTCTTCCTTTTTATGGGAAAGTTCACATCGCTTATATCCCGAACGGGAAGATAGTTGGATTAAGCAAAATTCCAAGGATTGTTGAAGTATTCAGTCGTCGTCTTCAAGTTCAGGAAAGACTAACCCAACAAATTGCAGATACATTGAATGAGTATTTGAGTCCTAAAGGGGTTGCTGTTGTAATTGAAGCAAGACATCTTTGTATGATAATGCGAGGAGTTGAAAAGCAAAATTCCGTTGCGACGACAAGCGCGATGCATGGTATTTTTGTGGAAGATGCTAAAACAAGAGACGAGTTCATGCATTTGATAAGTCAAGATTTAACATAAAACAAAACATAGGTTAAAAATGCTTCTTAACGATAAAGTTGCAATTGTAACTGGAGCGAGCAGAGGTATTGGGAAAGCCATTGCCCTTTTGTTTGCAAAAGAGGGGGCAAAAATTTCAGCGATTGCGAGAACGGAAGAGGATTTGAAAAGATTAAAGTCTGAAATTGAATCGCGCAACGGAACATGTTTGATCTTTAAAGGAGATGTTTCAAGCGAAAAGGATGTTAAAAATGCAGTTGAAAAAACTGTTGAAAAATTTGGGAAGATTGATATACTTGTCAACAATGCAGGGTTTGGAATTTATAAGCCAGTTGTTGATCTTACCATTGATGAGTTTGACAGTATGGTTGGGGTAAATTTTCGCGGTGTCTTTCTTTTTACTAAATATGTTTTGCCTTATATGATGAGACAAAATTCTGGGGTTATTATAAACATTTCATCGATTGCTGGAACGCTCGGGGTTAAAAATATGGCTGTTTATGCAGCGACCAAATGGGCTGTAAATGGATTTACGGAATCGATAATGCACGAGGTGAGGGAATATAACATCAGAGTTGCTTCTTTATGCCCGGGTTCGGTTGACACGAACTTTTCAAATGTTGCCGGTTCAAATCCACCAGCCAGCGACAAAGTTTTAAAACCTGAAGATGTGGCACAAACAGCTCTTCTTATCGCAACTTTGCCTGAAAGAGCAATGTTAAGCCATTTGATCTTAAGACCAACAAATCCGAAATGAAGTTTAAATGAAAAAAGAGGAAATTTTTGACATAACAATTGTTGGCGCTGGACCCGTTGGACTTTATGCGACTTATTATGCGGGATTGAGAGATATGAAAACAAAATTGATAGATGCTCTTTCTTATCTTGGTGGACAACTTACGGCGCTTTATCCGGAAAAATTTATTTATGATGTGGCGGGCTTCCCGAAGATTTTGGCTAAAGATTTAGCAGAAAATCTAATAGCTCAAGCAATGCAATACGAACCAACAGTTTGTTTGGATGAAAAAATTGTCAAACTTGAAAAAATCGAAGAAGAAAACATTTTTAAACTCACCTCTGAAAAAGGGGATATTCACCTTTCTAAAAGTGTGGTTTTAACGCTTGGGATAGGTGCTTTCGTTCCAAGAAAACTTGATATACCTGATGTGCAAAAGCTTGAAGGTCGCGGGATCCATTACATTGTCAAAGATAAATCAATCTTCAAGGATAAAAATATTCTCATTGTTGGAGGTGGGGATTCCGCAGTTGATTGGGCTTTGAATCTTGAAGATATAGCAAAAAATATAACCTTGATCCATAGGCGTGATGTTTTTAAAGCCCATGAGGATAGCCTGAAGAAACTTTTTAATTCAGATGTTAATGTGAAAACATTTTATGAATTAAAACGTGTCCATGGGGATGAACATATTGAGGGCGCTACAATCTTTGACAACAGGACTGGTGAGGAAACTTATCTTGAGGTTGAACATATAATTTTGTCTCTGGGTTTTCTTGCAAATCTTGAATTTATCAAAGAGTGGGGGCTTGAGATTGATAAAAATGCAATAAAAGTGAACTCAAAAATGGAGACGAATATTCCAGGTGTCTACGCAGCTGGGGATATAGTGAACTATCCGGGCAAATTAAAATTGATCTCAACTGGCTTTGGAGAAGCAGCAATTGCAGTGAACAACGCAAAAAATTATGTCGATCCGACATCAAAATTTTCCCCCGGCCATAGCAGTGATTTCGTTCCCAAAAAGATTAAATCTGGATGAAAAAGAAAGTTCTCATAACTCATCGAATTCGAAGCTCACACCTTGATAAAATTATTCAAGAAATTGGAGGTGAAGCTGAGATAATTTTTGAGCCAGATAAGAGCAAGATCGGTGAGTTTATTGAAGATGTTGAAGTAATTTTCGGGGATTTTGATAGGGAACATGTTCTTAAAGCGAAAAATTTGCGATGGGTTCACCTCGGATATGCCGGCGTTGATATGATTTTGTATCCAGAAGTTGTAAACTCAAATATCATCGTCACTTGCTCAAAGGGGATTCATCAGTATCATATGACCGAGTTTTTATTTGGAATGATTTTGACGTTGACAAGGGGTTTTAAAAAAATTTATTCCAGCCAAAGATTGAAAATATGGGATAAGCAAGTTGCGAGGGACTTTGAATCGCTTTATGGAAAAACTATGGGAATTCTTGGACTTGGTAATATCGGAAGGCAAATCGCAAAAGTTGCAAAGGCATTTGGGATGTATGTGATTGGAATGAAAAGGACAAATGCAAAGGTTGAATATGTTGATGAAATTGTGACAAGAGAGGGATTTCAGCATCTTCTTGAAAGTTCCGATTTTATAGTTGTTGTTCTACCGCTGACCGATGAAACGTATCATTTGATAGGGGAAAAAGAGTTTGAAATGATGAAAAGAAAACCGTATTTCTTCAACATTGGTCGTGGAGCTGTTGTTGATGAAAAAGCGTTGGTAAAAGCTTTGAAAGAAGGGAAAATTAGAGGCGCTGGGATTGATGTTTTTGAAGATGAACCTTTGCCTTCTGATTCACCACTGTGGGAGATGGAAAATGTAGTTGTGACTCCGCATGTCGCTGGTCTTTTCCCAAATTATTGGGAAGAGCCGACAAATCTTTTCATTGAAAATTTTAAACGATATGTTAACGGGGAAGAACTTATTAACATTGTTGATAAGTTCGCTGGATACTGAAGGCGAAAATTAATTTTGTGTCTGCGCTACAATTTTATAAATCATTTGTGTCAAGACAATTCTGCTGTCAATTGGGCTTGTTTTAATTAACTCGTCAGCTTCAATTAGGTATTTGAAAGCATTTTTTATTTCGCTTTCTTTAAATTTGTCCAATTGATTCAGATACTCCCGAATGTGATAGGGGCTCAATTGAAGTGAATTTGCAAGTTTTTTGGGGTCTTTTTCGGTTTTCCTAAGTTCATAAAGTTTCCATAGAGTTGAAAAATATCTTGTAAGCATAGTCAATATAACGGGTGGGAACTCACCTGCTTGGAGCATTTTTTCAATTATCGTGATTGAAAGTTGCAAATTTTTTTCTCCAATTGATCTTTGGAGATCAAACACCGTAAAATTTCTTGACATCCCAACAGCTTGTTTTACATCTTCGACATCGATAATTTTTTTCTCGCCCGTAAAGATGAATAGTTTCGTTATCTCGTTATCAATTTCACGAAGCGAATTACCGACATAGGCTTGAAGGAGTTTACACGCTTCATCCGTTATCTCTTTGCCTTTCCACGGTGGAAGTTTTCCTCGTTCCTTCACCCTTTTTGCAATCCAGCTTGGAATCTGCCAGTCGTAAGGTGCTTTAAGTTCAACCACTTCAGCGAGTTCAAAAAGTTTTTTATAAATTTCCTTTTCAAGATCAACCTCGTCTAAAACGATTATGAAAATTGTGTCGGAGTTCGGTTTTTTCAGATAGTTGATGAACAGCGTTGCATCTTTTTCTTTTTTCGACCTTGACAGTTTATTTAAAAACTTATCTGAATTTCTCATCACAACGACTCGTTTTTGACTCATCACAGGGAGCAACAGTAGAAGTGAAAGTAATCCCTGCACATCAATTTCATTCCCATAGACAGTATCAAAATTGAACTCGCGCAGTCCATCGGCAATGGCATTTTCGACAACCGCTTTAATTGATTCCTCAATTAGAAATTCTTCGTTGCCGTAAAAGACATAAACTGGGGCGAAGTTTTTATGCTTAACTGCGATAGTTAATTTATCAAAGTCGAGTTTTTCCATCCCCATTTTTATGGGGCATTATTTTTTGTTTTTGACCAGTAAATATAGGCTGGGATTCCGATAAGCACAAGCAATAACCCAAGACCTGAACTTTTCGGATCGCCAATTATGATGTAGACGATGAAGAAAACAGCAACAAGTATATATAAAATTGGGATTATAGGGTAACCCCATGCCTTGTATGGTCTTTCACGGTTAGGATATTTTTTTCGCAAAATAAATAAACCAAAAACTGTTAACACATTGAAAAGAAGGGATGTAAAAGCTGTGTAAGTTAAGAGTGCGGAGTATGTCCCACTTAGAGTTAGCACGCTTGACCATATTCCTTGAAGTATAAGCGAATTAACAGGTGTTTTATACCTTGGATGGAGTTTTCCGGCGCCCTTGAAAAATAAACCATCCTTTGCCATTGCGTAATATACCCTTGGCGCTGCAAGTATCATTCCATTGTCGCAACCAAATGTTGAAATCATTATCGCTATAGCGATCAATTGTGCTCCGATTACTCCAAAAATTTTTTCAGCTACGGCTGCAGCAACTCTATTATCTGGAATAAGCGCCATTTCTTCTATCGGTAGAATGTAAAGGTAAGCGATATTTGCAAGAATGTAAATAAACATAACACCGATTGTTCCAAGCACAAGTGAACGAGGTACGGTTTTGTGCGGTTCCTTGACCTCTTCCGCTGCAAATGTAACTGAATTCCACGCATCGTAAGCGAATAAAGCTTTTGACATTGCAACGGCAAATGCAGCTAAAAATCCCATCGACAAAGCCTCTGGGGGAGCAATGGGTTTAAAATCTTTAAATGAAAAACTTACAAAAAAGTTTGACCAATTGCCGTTTCCAATTGCAAACGCGATGAATACAAGAAAAACTATGGCAGCTATTTTTGAAACAGTAAATAGATTTTGGACAAAGGCTCCGAAAACAACCCCGAAGCAATTTATACAAGTCAAAAAGGCGATCACAGCAACGCCAACAAGTTGAGCACTGTTAAGTGTAAAATTCCAACCGAATATATTTAAAGTTAAGATCACATTATTTTCCGAGAGGGCTGGAATGAAAACACCAAGGTATTTTGCAAAAGCAATTGCAACAGCTGCGATAAATCCACTCTGGATTACAAAGAAAAGCGTCCATCCGTAGAGAAATCCAAGCAACGGGTTATATGCTTCGCGTAGAAAAACATATTGCCCTCCTGCTTTCGGCATCATTCCAGCGAGTTCACCATATGCAATAGCTCCAAACGCCGTTAAAATTCCTCCCACCGTCCATAATAAAATCAGGAACAATGGAACAGGCATATATCCCGCCATTATTGATGGAGCTATGAAAATTCCAGAGCCAATCATTGAACCCATCACTATCATAGTGGCATCAAAAAGCCCAAGTTTAGCTTCAAATTTTACTTCTTTTTGAACTTCAACTGCTTGAGCCATAAAGCCTCCGTTTTTGTTTTCTCATTTCACTTGGAGCTTCTTAAGGTAAACTTTTTTCATTTCAACTTTTTCAATTGGGTTGTCTCTCTTATCTCTTGGTACGCTTGCTATTTTATCAACTACCTCCATACCTTCAATCACTCTCCCGAAGACGGTGTAATTTCCGTCAAGATGTGGCAAATCTTTTAAGCAAATATAAAATTGACTTCCGTTTGATCTCTTTTCTGGATTTACGTTATCCGGTTGTCTTGCTGCTCCGACGAATCCTCTTTTATGTGGCATCTTTATTTCGGCTGGGAGTGTATATCCCGGACCTCCCCGACCGTCGTTGTTTCTATCGTTATCCTTTGAAAGAGGATCACCACCTTGAATGACGAAGTCTGGTATAACTCTGTGAAAGGTTGTCCCATTATAAAAACCTTCACGCACCAACTTCCTGAAATTTTCTGCGTGTTTTGGCGCAACCTCATCAAAAAGTTCAATAACTATATTCCCAAATTTCGTTTCAATTACGACTACTTCTTTCTCTTTTGTTTTTTCCTGCGGATTTGGGATCAAGAAAAAAAGCAAAGACAAGATAATTGTTGTGGCTTTCATTTTTTCAATCGATTTTATTTTAGAAAAATTAACCCAATTAAGCCGATGAATAGGCAGTAGTATGCGAATAGACTAAAGTTGCCACGGGAGATCACCTTAAATAAAAATTTTATCGCTATATATCCCGCGATAAATGAAATCAATGCCGAAAATAAAAGCAATGGGAATCTTTCAAATAGTGAAAATTCGAAGATTTCTTTCGTTTCTAAAAGTGTAGCCCCGAAAATTGCTGGAAGTGAAAGCAAAAATGAAAACCTTGCGCTTTTAACACCATCTATTCCTGCAAGCATCCCAGCGGTTATGGTTGATCCAGACCTTGATATGCCAGGAAGAATTGCGAACGCTTGCGCAACCCCAACAAGAAAAGACGAGGCAAAGTTAAAGTCTTTTTCAGGGTTGTTTTTAGCCAAACGCGTTGAAATTAAAATTAACCCTGTTACTATTAGAAATGCTGAGGTCAGCTTGGGATTTTGAAAAATGCTTTCAATTTTACGCTCAAATAAAATTCCAACTAATCCAGCTGGTATCGATGCCCAAACGATTAAAATAGCGAGTTTGAAATTTTCATCCGTTTTAAAGTTCTCTTTTAATTCGCTTACTTTAAAAATTTTCGTGAAAAATGATGTTAAAATTCCAACGATATCTTTCCTGAAGATAATCAAAACACTTAGCATCGTTCCAAAGTGAACGAAAACTTCAAAATCAATCCCGCTTTTCTTTACTCCCAACAAATGTTCTGCAAGCACGAGATGTCCTGAGCTACTTATGGGAAGAAATTCCGTCAATCCTTGCAAAATTGACAAGATAAAACTTTCAAGATAATTCATTCAGCAACTCCCGTATTTTTTTAAAAATAATAACTAAATCCGAAACGAATTGCAACACCAATAAAGTTTAATCTTAAGTTTCTATCTCCTTCAAACGGTCTGCGGATTATCAATTTATTTCCATCTCCATCTCTTGCTTCATTGGTTAAACCAATTTTTGCATCGGTTGAAAGGTGAACATATACTTTTCCGTCGAGTCGAGATGAGAATACCGCTTCAAGCTTTAAAATCCCACCATTTGTCCCATAAGTTATTTCTTTTCCTGAAAGTGGTAGAAATTGTGAGAAGTATCCTTTAACAAAACCGAGTCCAGCCCCAAATTTGATGATGTAAAATTCTCGTTCTTGGAAAAGCAGGTAATCTAAAATTAAGATTGGGGTGTGGACTTTGTATGTAAATGTATAATTTAAAGAAGCGCCGGTTGAGGTTTCTTCAACATTGTATTGCTTAAAGATATAAGAATAGTCAAACTTTATCGCCATATCTTTGTTGATTTTGAATTCGGTCGCTACCCAAAACTCTGGAGCACCGTCAAATTCCTTTGTCCTCTTTCCAGCGATTGATGTTATATAATCGGAAACATCAGGGAAGTTGATATAGTCAGCACCTAATCCACCAGATAAACACACATAGTTTTTATTTTTGAGGTTCAAATCCTGCGCATTTGAGATGCAAATAAAAATCAGCGATAAAATTACGACGCGCAACAATTTTAATTTCACTCGACGTATTGATTTAATCTTGATGTTGTAAAGATAAAAAACGTATTTAAAATTTCAAACCAAGTTCTGCTTGTGTTTTTGATTTTAATTTCGCAATTTTTACTTTGAAAACTGCGAGGTAAATTGAAAATCAATCTGTTTTTAATAAATGAAAAAGGTCTCTTTTTACACTGTTGGGTGCAAATTAAACTTTGCCGAGACATCAACGATAGGTGAGGAATTCAAAAAGCATGGATTTGAGATAGTTGAATTTGGTGAACCTTCGGATGTTTGCGTTATAAATACCTGCTCTGTCACTGAAAACGCTGACAGGGATTGTCGCCGTGCTGTGAAGAAGGCTTTAAAAATATCGCCAAATGCCTTTATAATTGTCACAGGTTGCTACGCACAACTTCGACCTGATGAGATAGCACAAATTGAGGGAGTTGATTTAATCCTTGGTTCTAATGAAAAGTTTAAAATTTTTGATTATGTGGGTGATTTTCAGAAAAATTACCATGCGCAAATTTTTATCTCGCCTATAGTTGATACAGACGAGTTTCATATTGCAAGTTCAACTCCTGCATCTGATAGGACAAGGGCGTTTTTAAAGATTCAAGATGGGTGTGATTATAATTGTTCATATTGCACAATTCCGCTCGCTCGCGGTGGAAGCAGGAGCCCGAAGATTGATATCATAGTTGAAAGGGCAAAAGTTCTTGCACAACTTGGTTATAAAGAAATTGTTTTGAGCGGGGTAAACGTAGGAGATTATGGTAGAAAAATTGGAACAAATCTCTTTGAACTTGTTAAGAGCCTTGAAAAGATAGATGGGATAGAGAGGATAAGGATTAGCTCTATTGAGCCGAATCTTTTGAATGAAGAGATGATAGACTATTTCATAAATTCAGAGAAAATTTGCAATCACTTTCATATCCCACTGCAAAGCGGTAGCGATGAAATTTTACGAAAGATGCGAAGAAGGTATAATACGAAACTTTATAGAAGTAAAGTTGAATACATAAAAGAAAAAGACCCGGATGCATGTATCGGTGCTGATGTGATTGTCGGTTTTCCTGGCGAAGATGAAAAGCATTTTGAAATGACTTACAATTTTATAAATGACTTGCCGATTTCGTATCTCCATGTTTTCACGTATTCAGAAAGACCGAGCACTGATGCGGTAAATTTGCCCGATAAGGTTCCTATGGATGAAAGACATAAGAGAAGTGAGATGTTAAGAAATCTTGGATTAAAGAAGAAGGTCGCTTTTTACAGGCAGATGGTTGGGAAAATTCTTGATGTTTTATGGGAGGGCGAAGTTAAGGACGGAATGATGTTTGGGTTTACGAATAATTATGTAAAAGTTAAAGCAAGATATGAGCCCTCGCTTGTCAATGAAATTACATCTGTTAAAATTGTGGGGGTTGAAAGTTTGGTTGCGATTTGCGAAATTATAGAAAAATAAACTCAAGGCTTTTTAAAAACAAAGCGGAGGATGCCATGGCGGGCAAAATTTTAAAAACTACTGTTCTGTTCTCATTTATTTTTATGGTGGGTTGTGGTCCAACGTATCTTCCTGCACTTTGGGATTCTGCACCGCCGATGTCAGCTCCGACCGAAGTTAAAAAAGAAGCTACATTTTTAAGCGCGTATTTCAATGGTGCTGGGGGATTTAATGGAGGAGATGAAAATAAGTTTTTCAGGGCAAATTTAGTAAGGGCGATTGGTGGGAGTTGGTATAAACTCTCTGGCGGTGGTTTTGCATATTTTGGCATTTACGATGTACAAAATTCTGGGGAACTTGAACAAAATAGAGGACAAAAGCCATATTTTGGCATTGGCGCTGATATTGATGCAAATATATTTTTGCCTCTTCATTTCTTTAATTTAGGAATTGGAACCTATGGCGGGATAGCAGGTGAATTTGGAGATTACACTTCTTTCAGAAAAAATAGAGGTGAAGAAATTACTCCAATTGTTCCGTTTGTTTCTTTGTATCCGTTTTTGCAGTTTAATTTTTCAAAAAGTGATAAGCTTACAGTTAGAGCTGGCTTAGGTTTACCTGGAGGGTACTTCGTAAATATAGGTTATTATAACATAGGCTATGGCGGATTCTGGATAGGATGGTCTGCTACGGAAAGAGAAACAGGAAGTAAGTTCGATTTTACTTCGATAGGTCTTTCAATCAAGGTAAAATAATGCCTTTACTTTGCGTGAGATGGAGACAGAGATTTTAAGGATTTAATTGATTGTTTCTCGTGCGATAATTTATCCGAAGAAAGAATAAGTTGTATAAAAATCATAAGGTAGGAGCTCTATCGGTAAACTGAGATAAAGGCGCAGATATGAACGCAAAAAAATTTGCTACAGCAATCAACTGTATTGACGGAAGAACTCAGATTCCAGTGATTGAGTGGTTGAAAAAGGAGTATAAAGTAGATTATGTGGATATGATCACAGAGCCTGGACCAGATAAAATATTGTCAGAAGACAAAGATAGTTTTACGATTCAAGCGATAAGAAGGAAGGTTGAAATTTCGCTTAATAAACATAGCTCAAAAATTGTTGCAATTGCTGGACATCACGATTGTGCTGGTAATCCCGTGAATAAAGAAACACACTTAAAACAAATCTTATCTGCAGTTGGAGCGATTAAGATGTGGAATCTTGGTGTTGATGTGGTGGGATTGTGGATTGATGAAAATTGGGAAGTCCACAAAGTTGAATGATTTTAAACCTTACAATGCTCAACCAAGCAATTGGTAAAGTTAAAAATTTTTTGCTTATATTATTTTACCACGAATTTTAGAGCATTTAACGAATGAAACATTTCAAAACAGGGTGGGTTATGGTGTGAAAATTAGTGAGGTGAAGAAAGAACTTGATAAAATTTATAGAGAAAGAAACAAATGGGATAGTGGTGAGGGACCGTTTACAAGTGATGAGATGAGGCGAAGAGAGCTAATTCTTCTAAAGCAATATACTTTATATCATTTGGAAGATGCTCTGCTTGCAAAAAGCAAAGAGAGGAAATTTTGGCTTGATATTTACGACGAGTGATAGATAAATGGCTAAAAGAAATTGAGAAGTAAAAAAGATATGAAAAATGAAAAAGCGAGGATTCATATTTGCATGCACTTCAAAAAGTGAAAGCGAAATGCTTTCAAAAAACATTGTTCTTACTGGTAGAACTTACGCCCCTAAGCTCTTTGCTATAAAAGAAGGTGACTACATATTTTTATACAATCTTGATACCGATATTCTTTGGGGTACATTTTTAGCAAAGGGTGAACCCTCATATGATAAGACACTTGAAATTTTTGGAGGTAAATACCCGTATTATATTTCAGTTGAGCCGTTAAATGAGATCAAAAAAGTTAACAATGCGGGGCGATTACTTAAAAGGTTATCTATATCATGGAAAGATATACTAACAGAGAATGGAGCTCTTTATTTAAAATCAATTTTAGATAACGAATTGTTTGTTGATATCAAAGGGGAAAAGCTTGTTGATGTGGATTATCGCCCACCAATTTTTTCAACAACATTGTGGGACTACCCAACTCAAAGTTACGGTGATACAAAAAAGGGGAATAACAAATATCCAGGCGTGACGCCCGCGTTTATAATATATAACCTAATTTGGCGATATACTGAACCTGGAGATTTAGTATGTGATCCAATGGCTGGTTCAGGAACAACTATTGATGTGTGTAAAGAGGAAAGAAGAAGAGTAGTTGCTTTTGACATCGTTCCCACGAGAAATGATATAATTCAGGCTGACGCAAGAAACTTACCGCTTAAAGATAATTCTATTGATATGGTATTTATCGATTCCCCCTATGGGGATAACATCAAGTATAATGACCATCCACTTAACATTGGTAATATCCCTGCAACAAAAGAAGAATTTTTTGATGAATTGGAAAAGGTGATGAAGGAATGTTTGAGGGTATTAAAGGAGGGGAAAGTTTTAGCGTGGCTTATCGGAGACCAATGGGCAAAGGGAGTTTTCGTTCCAGTAGGTCTGAAAATATATGAAAGATTGACAAAGTATTTTGTCCCAATTGATATTGTTTCTGTTGTAAGAAGAAACCAATCTTCTAATACCCCATTTTGGCATAGCAAAGCACTGCAACACAATTTTTACCTTCGTGGTTTTAAATATCTTATCATTGTAAAAAAAGCATCCTCTAATGACAAAAAAGTAAAAAACTTGAAAATCAGCTGGGGTTTTTATGAAAGATAAAAAAGAATTTGTTAATGCTATTAAAAGCGAAATTAAAAAGTGGATAAAAGAAAGAGGAATTGAGAATTTATCTGATGTTCTCGAGAAGGCAAGACAAGAGTATATTAAGGAAATCCAAAAGTACGGTGTTAAGGACCCAGAGCAAAGTTGGAAACCATTTAAGGGAAAGTTAGTAGAGGAAATCATTTTTGAGTATTTAATAAGCGAAATTGAAAAAATAGGGTTAAAAATTATTAAAGGAGAAAGATTAGAAAAGGAAGAAAGCAAATTGGATGAATGCCTATCAAGGGTAAAAAGGAGCTTAGTTGTTGATTATGGTAAGTTTGGCATGCACTTGCCAGATGCTGATATCGTTATCTTTGACCCTAAGGAATGTAAAGTTGTTGCCATTGTGTCTTCCAAAACAACGCTAAGAGAAAGAGTTGCCCAAACCGGATACTGGTTTCTAAAGCTTAAAAGTAGCAAAGTAACTGAAAATATAAAAGTTTTATTTGTTACTCTTGATGAGGATGGGGACTTAATCGTTAAACATCCTGCTAAGAAAGGAAGGGCAATCGCGGAAATAGACACAGATGGTACATTTGTAATCACAAATAAGGCGATCGAGGAAAGTAGTAAAGTCAAAAAATTTGAAAAATTTCTGGAAGAGGTAAAAAGCTGGATTTAAAATTAAACAACCTGTTCTTGATAAAAAGAGCTAACGTAATGGAAATAGACAAACTTTGGGCGCGGAATTAGAACTTAATGTCGGGGTTTAACGATTTTTCGTTCTTTTCAACAAGTTTAAGGAATGCAGAGTATACCGTTTCAACAGAAAGTTCTTTCATGCAAATTTTTCCAATTTTACATTTCGTCAAATTGCAAGCGATGCACTTAAGATCTTCTTTTCTCACCCATAGATGTTTCTCCCCATAGGGACCTTGTGCGTAAGGGTTTGTCGGTCCGTAGATGCCAAGTGTTGGTGTTCCAACAGCTGTTGCGATATGCATTGGGGCTGAATCATTGCTTATCATAAAAGAACATCTCTTTAAGATTGAAGCCAATTGTTTTAGATTGGTTTTAGGTGGGATTATGGGTTTTATCTCCATCATTGAGAAAATTCTTTGTGCATCTTCAAATTCTTTTTGGCTTCCCCATAGGATTAAAATTTTCGCCTTAAAGTTTTTAGCTATTTCATCCCCAAGCTTTGCAAATTTTTCAATCTCCCATCTTTTCGTTTCCCAAGTTCCGCTTGGATTCAACGCTATTACGGTTTCTCCGTTCAAATTGTTTTCCACCCAAAATTTTTCTGCAAAGCCTTCATCTTCTTCTCCAATTGGCATGTAAATTTCTTTATCAATTATTTCAAGCCCTATAAATCTTAAGGCGTCAAGATTAAATTCAACATTATGATAAACCTCTTTTCGTGGTTTTAACTTGATATTATAAGCATAACCTCTCCCCCGGAAAGCGTAGCCAACTCGATATTTGGCGCCAGTTATGAATGTGAGCAAAGCAGATCTTGGATTGCAGAAAAGGTCTATCACAAGGTCATATTTTCTTTTTCTTAATTCGCAGAATTTTTTCAAACTATTTTTTTCTCTTTCAAAAATTAGGAGTTCATCAACGAATGGATTTCCATTTATTATTTCGCTTGATGGTGGTTCGGTTAAAAAGTCGATTTTTGCACTCGGGAAATTGTGCCGAAGATTTTTTAAAACTACGGTCGAGAGCAAAACATCGCCGATTGCGCGAAGTTTTATAACCAAAATTTTTAGTATTTTTTCTTTGGGGATGTTGCTCATAATGATTATTTTTTTCTTTGGTTTAAAGTTAATAAAGAATGAGAAACTAATCCAAAGAAAATGCGTCAAAAATCTTGAACCTCGGATTAAAAACAAAAAAGGTAGTGCTATGCTCAAACGCACACTTCTTTTAATCCTCCTTTTATTCATCACCACAGTTTTCGTTTTATCCCAAGAAGAGGGGCGTCTTTTCCGTTTTCCAGCTATTTATGATTCGCAAATAGTTTTCACCTATGCTGGTGATCTTTACATCGTATCTGCGAACGGGGGTATAGCAAGAAAGCTCACAAGCCATAATGGTTACGAGATGTTCGCAAGGTTTTCTCCTGATGGAAAATATATCGCATTTACCGCTCAATATGATGGTAATACCGAGGTTTATTTAATACCCTCAGAAGGAGGTGTACCGAGACGATTGACTTATACTGCAACACTTGAGCGAGATGATGTTTCGGATAGGATGGGACCTAACAATATCGTGATGGGATGGACGCCTGATGGTAAGTATGTAATTTTCCGTTCGAGGATGAAAAGTTGGAATGCATTTCAAGGTAAATTATACAAGGTTTCGCTCGATGGTGATATTCCTGAGGAATTGCCGTTGCCGAGAGGTGGTTTTTGTTCCTTTTCACCGGATGGTAAAAAACTTGCCTATAATCGTGTATTTCGTGAATTTCGCACGTGGAAAAGATATAGAGGTGGGATGGCTGATGATATATGGATATATGATTTTGAGACGAAGAAAACGGAAAATATAACAAACAATCCCGCATCTGATATCATACCGATGTGGCACGGGGACAAAATTTATTTTCTTTCTGATAGGGATGAAAACAAACGAATGAATCTTTATGTTTACGATTTGAGGACAAAGCAGACAAGAAAACTTACCAATTTTAAAGATTATGACATAAAATTTCCATCCATTGGGAAAAATGCGATTGTTTTTGAATATGGTGGGCACATTTATAAGTTTGACTTGAAAACGGAAAAAGTTGAAAAGGTTCCAATTATCATAGCCGACGATATGGCAAATGGTCGAGGTGGGATAATCAAAGTTGCCGATTTCATTACAGATTATGATATTTCCCCAGATGGGAAAAGAGCATTGTTTGTCGCTCGCGGTGATGTTTTCACAGTGCCAGCGAAAGAGGGTCAAACAAGAAATTTAACTGCAACTTCTGGAGTTCATGAGCGCGATGCTGTGTGGTCGCCTGATGGGAAGTATATCGCTTATATTTCCGATGCTTCGGGTGAAGATGAAATTTATATAATCAAGCAAGATGGAAGCGATAAACCTATACAATTAACTTCCGGAGAAGATACATATAAATACCGCATTGTATGGTCGCCCGACGCTAAAAAGATAATGTGGTCAGATAGAAAATTAAGATTGAGATATGTTGATGTTCAAACTAAAAAAATTAAAGATGTAGCACGAGCAACAGCTGGGGAGATAAGGCAATATTCTTGGTCACCCGATGGCAAATGGATTGCGTATGTAAAGCCAGAGGAAGAGGGGCTTTCAAGAGTTTACTTGTATTCGCTTGAAAAAGATAAATCCTATGAGGTTACAGATGGTTGGTATTCATCATACAATCCAATTTTCAGCTCCGATGGAAAGTATTTGATCTTTGTTTCAGATAGAGACTTTAACCCAATTTACGGTAGGACAGAGTTTAATCATGTTTATCAAGATATGGCGAGAATTTATTTAATAACTCTTTCAAAGAGCGTGGAGTCGCCGTTTAAACCAGTAAGCGACGAGGTTAAAGTAAGTGATGAAGCAAAACCTGCTACTCAGGAGCAAAGCAAAAAAGAGACATCACAGGAGAAAAGAGCAGTTAATGTCGTCGTTGACCTTGATGGAATCAAAGACAGAATAATTGGTTTGCCGATAACTCCTTCAAATTACACAAGGGTTGGTTATGCTTCAGGTAGGATTTATTACATCAGAAGAGGATTGAAAGATGAAAAGCCATTGCTTTTTATGTATGATTTGGGCGAAAAGAAAGAAACTGAGATTGGGCAGTTTGATAATTTTATTATCTCATTTGATGAAAAGAAAATGTTGGTTGTGAAGGAGAAAACATATGCTATTATAGATGTTCCCAAAGCAAAGGTTGAATTGAAAGATAAACTTGATCTTTCTGGGCTTGAGGTAAATCTTAATAGGCGCGCTGAATGGACGCAAATTTTCAACGAATGTTGGAGGCAGATGAGGGAATTTTTCTATGATCCTAATTTACACGGGGTCGATTGGGAAAGTGTCAAGAAAAAATATGAAGTTTTAGTTCCTTATGTAAATCATCGCGCTGATTTAACTTATGTGATTGGTGAAATGATAGGAGAGCTTAACGCAGGGCATACTTACGTTGGTGGTGGCGACTTGCCTAAAATTGACAAAACACGGATTGGTTTGCTTGGTGCTGAACTTGAAAGGGATAAAAAATCGGGATATTATAGGATAAAAAGAATTTTGAAAGGACAAAATTGGGATAAAAATTTGCGCTCGCCTCTGACCGAAGTTGGAGTGGATGTGAAAGAAGGTTATTATATCCTTGCTGTTAATGGGAAATCCGTTAAAGAGATGAGAAATATTTACGAATCGCTTATCAACACTGTTGACAAGCAAGTTAAACTTCGAGTTAACTCTCAGCCTAAGGAAGAGGGAAGTTGGGAGGTTACAGTTGTCCCAATTGGGGATGAAACGAGGCTTTACTACTATAATTGGGTGCAAAGCAATATTGAAAAAGTTGAAAAGGCAACAAATGGAAAAGTTGGTTATATTCACATTCCTGATATGGGTGTTATGGGGTTAAATGAATTTGTGAAGCATTTCTATCCGCAACTTCAAAAGAAAGCATTGATAATAGATGTGAGAGGTAATGGTGGAGGGAATGTTTCACCTATGATAATTGAGAGGTTGAGAAGAGAAATTGCGATGGTCAGTGTATCAAGGTATATCTCGCCAACTCCAAATCCAAGGGATATGCACTATGGACCTAAGATTTGTATAATCGATGAATATTCTGCTTCTGATGGTGATATATTCCCGTATAGATTTAAGAAATACGGACTCGGTAAACTTGTTGGGAAGAGGACTTGGGGTGGTGTCATAGGGATAAGGGGAACGCTTCCGCTTGTTGATGGCGGATATCTTAATAAACCTGAATTTGCTGTTTACGGAGCGGAGGGTGAAGGTTGGATAATTGAAGGGTATGGGGTTGAGCCGGATGTTTATGTTGACAATGACCCTGCTAAGGAATATGAGGGGATAGATGAGCAATTAAATAAAGCAATTGAAATTATACTTGAAGAGTTGAAGACTAAAGAGAAAAAGCTCCCACCGATTCCACCATATCCGAAGAAGTAAAAGAGCGGGGCGAGGTTTCTCGCCCCTTTTTATTTTAATTCCAAATTTTACAAAGAGCATTTTTTTATTTATCTTTAATTTGGATGTGATGACGCCTGCCTTTTCCTCGCTTTTGCGGGGATAGGTAGGGTTAAAAATAAAGATTTTTCCTTGCGTGGGCAGATGGCGGAGGTAAAGGTCAAAGCAAAACCCGAACTTATCCAGATTGACGGCTCACAGGGTGAGGGCGGTGGACAAATGTTAAGAACATCACTTGCCCTTTCAATTTTTTTGATGAAACCTTTTGAGATGATAAATATCAGAGCAAATAGACCCAACCCCGGAATACAGGCTCAACACCTTAAAGCCATCGAAGCTTCATCTGTTATATCGAATGCAATTGTTGAAGGTGCGATTATTAAATCAAATTGGGTGAGATTTTTTCCTGTTGAAATTAAACATGGGAATTTTAAATTTGATATTGGCACTGCTGGTTCAACGTCGCTTGTTTTGCAAACGATTTACTTGCCCCTTTCCTTTGCAACCGGGACATCTAACTTGACAATTACGGGTGGAACTCATGTATCTTGGAGTCCGACTTTTGATTACATTAAAAATTGTTGGATTTATTTTATGAAAAGAATCGGCTTAAAAATTGATGTTGAATTGAAAAGAGCCGGATTTTATCCGCATGGTGGAGGTGAGATCAAGGCGGTGATAAATCCTGTAAGAGAAATAAACCCACTAAATCTTATCGAAAGGGGTGAACTTCTTGGAATTCAAGTTTATTCAGCACATACAAATTTAACAGATGAAGTGGCAAAAAGACAGGCGAAAGCAGCTGAAAAAATTTTAAAAAATTACGGTAAGGTTGAAGTAATTATTGATGAACTTGATTCTTACTCAAAGAACACAACCATTGCAATAACTGGCATTTTTGAAAATTCAGTATGTTGTTATACTAATCTCGGTGAAAAGGGGAAAAGAGCCGAATTTGTGGCTGAGGAGGCTTGTGAGAAGTTTTTGAAGTTTTTGAGCTCTGATTCAGCAGTTGATGAATATATGGCTGACCAAATTTTGCTTCCGCTTTCTTTAGCTCCCGAGGTTTCGGAATTTACCACACCAAGGTTGACAAACCACTTAAAAACTAATATAGATGTGATAAAAAAATTTGTCGATGTCGAGTTTGAAATCGCCGAATTTAAAAATTCGTACAAAATTAAAGTAAAACCAACAAAAGTAGGATAGTTTAATGAGGGTTAGATTTCTCAAGATAGGTAATTTAGAAGAAGCGATGGAGGAACTTTCAAGATTTGGGGAAGTTGATCATTCTCTTTCATCTGAATTTAAGCCGGAAAAATTTGTTAATGTTAGTTTGAAAATCGAAAATGTCAGCGATAAGATTTCCTTGTTGATCTCACAACAGATTGCAAAATATCTTAACGGCGATGTTCTCGTTTCAAAGGTTGATGAAAGTGGTAGAAGGAATTTAATAATTTCGGTTAAAGGCGAAAATTTTGAGCACTTGGTGAATATGTTGAAAAGTTTTTCAAGCGAAGGTAAACTACTTGCGGATAAGTTAACAGGGGCGATGAATGGTTTTTTCAATGATTCTGTAGTTTATAGATTTGGTCGAAAGGAATTTGATTTTTCAAAGAGGACTTATGTAATGGGGATTTTAAATGTGACGCCTGATTCGTTTTCAGACGGCGGGAGATATTTTACTGTTGATTCAGCGGTTGAACATGCTATGAGAATGGTTGAAGATGGAGCGGATATAATTGATGTTGGTGGGGAGTCAACACGCCCTGGCTCCGAACGTGTCCCGCTTGAGGAGGAATTGAGACGTGTTATACCGGTGATAAAAGAGATCGTTAAACGAGTTGATGTTCCTATTTCGATTGACACATACAAATCTGAGGTGGCGAGGCAAGCTCTTGATAATGGAGCGGTGATTGTAAATGACATCAGCGGTTTGAGATTTGATGAGAAGATGGTTGAGGTTATTGCGCAATATAGCGCAAGTGTTGTTATTATGCATATCAAAGGAACTCCAAAAACAATGCAAGAAAATCCGTATTATGATGATGTTATTTCTGAAATTTATGGTTATCTATTGGAAGGCGTTGAAAGAGCGCAAAGTTTTGGAATCAAGCAGATAATAGTTGACCCAGGGATTGGTTTTGGTAAAAGGTTGATTGATAATCTTGAGATATTAAGACGTCTTCGTGAGTTTAAGTCGCTTGGTTATCCTGTTTTGGTTGGGGTTTCAAGAAAATCTTTTATTGGAAATGTTTTGAATCTACCTGTTGGGGAAAGGCTCGAAGGAACTGCTGGGGCGGTTGCAATTTCAGTATGGAATGGGGCAAACATAGTTAGGGTTCATGATGTTAAAGAAATGGCAAGGGTTGTGCGAATAGTTGATGCAATAAAGCAAGTGCCAATAAAGCAAAACCACATTTAATGATTGAAATCTTAAAAATAGGCTTTTTACGGCTTACACTCATCGATGTAATTGATATTTTAGTTGTAAGTTTAATAATACGCCAACTTTATATATGGATGAAGGGGACGATTGCAGCGCAAATTTTTCTTGGGCTTTTGTTTATCGTTTTGCTCTCTTTTATTTCAGGGCTTGCAAATTTAAAACTTCTCAACTGGTTGTCGCGATTTGTCAGCGATGTCTGGATCATTGCGTTTATCATCCTTTTTCAACCGGAATTGCGCAGGCTTCTTATGCTCGTTGGGAATAATCCTGTGTTTCGTTTTATTTTTAAACCGGGTGTAACTGCCGTGATCGATGAGATTGTTGAAGCGATTAGTGAAATGTCGCAAAAGCAAATCGGGGCTTTAATTGTAATACCAAGGCAAACAGGTATAAGATCGATCATTGAAACAGGTGTGCCAATTCAAGCAAAAGTCACCAAGGAACTTCTTTTAACGATTTTCTACCCAAAATCACCCCTTCATGATGGAGCAGTTGTTATATCTGGAGATAGAATTGAGGCAGCTGCGTGTACTTTGCCGTTAAGTGCACAATCAAAAATTGGCAATTTTCTCCTTGGGACAAGACATAGAGCAGCGCTTGGGCTAAGTGAAATTTCAGATGCAATAGTTGTAATTGTGAGTGAAGAAACAGGGACAATTTCAATCGCGGAGGCTGGCAAATTAACGCGCGGGTTGTCACCCGAAGGATTGAGGAAAAAGTTGCTCGCGGAGCTTCAAGCGGGTGATAAAACACCAAAAGAAATTTTCGAAGAGGTCTCCCAAGGTGAATAGTATCTGTGCAATAATTCCCGCATATAACGCTGAAAGGACAATTGGAATTTTAATTGAGAGGGTAAAAAAATTTATCCCTTTGAAAGATATAATTGTTGTTGACGATGGTTCAAATGATATGACTTCAAAGATTGCTTTTGATCGTGGTGTAAATGTTTTAAAACATGATGAGAATTATGGGAAGGGAAAGGCGTTGAAAACAGGTTTTGAGTTTGCGAGGTCAAATAATTACGATGCAGTTTTGACCCTTGATGCTGACCTTCAGCATGACCCCGATGAAATTCCTAAATTTATTGACAAGTTAAACGAGGGTTTTGATATTGTGATTGGGAACAGGATGAGAAATTTGAAATCAATGCCTATTGAAAGAATTTTTTCAAACAAGATAACATCTTTTTTGATTTCGCTTCGCACAGGCAGAAAAATTCCGGATAGTCAATGCGGTTTCAGATTAATTAAGAGAGCAGTGATTGAGAAAATCAATGCTAAAAGTGATGGTTTCGGTTTTGAAAGCGAGTTTTTGATAAAAGCGTTGCTTGCTGGTTTTAAGGTTGGATTTGTGGAAATCAAAACTATTTACAATGGTGAGCGAAGTTATATAAAACATTTTGGCGATACATTCAAATTTATTGCAATTTATACCCGAAGTTTTTGGGGAGATGATTTCCTTGAATTAAAAAAACAAAAAGCAGAAGGCTTGATTTGGGAAAGTTTGAAGATGAAAGAAAAGCGATGGTTGAGCTTCTTCGTAAGAGAGGGATAAAAGATGAAAATGTCCTTCGAGCTATGGAGAAGGTTCCTAGGCATCTTTTTGTTTCTGAAGCATTTATACATTACGCTTATGAGGATTCAGCATTGCCCATAGGTTTTTGCCAAACAATCTCCCAACCTTATACGGTTGCCCTTATGACTGAAGCTTTGGAGGTTAAACCGGGTGATAAGATTTTAGAAGTTGGGACTGGCTCGGGATATCAAGCAGCGATTCTTGCTGAAATGGGGGCAAAGGTTTTCACAATTGAGAGATTCGAAGGACTTTTAAAAACCGCGCTTGAGACGCTTTCAAAACTTGGATACGAGGTGATCGGAATGGTTGGGGATGGTTCAATAGGTTGGAGCGAATTTGCTCCTTATGATGGGATAATTGTAACTGCAGCAGCGCCAAAGATTCCTAAATCTCTCGTTAAGCAACTTAAAATTAATGGACGACTCGTCATACCGATCGGTGATCTCGAAGTTCAGGAACTTTACATCATAAAGAAGATCGACGAGCATAAGCTCGACATAAAGAAAAAGTTTGGGTTTAAATTTGTCCCATTGATTGGCAAGGAAGGATGGAGCGAGGAAAAGTTTAAAAACAACGGCAGATAAAATGGGAAAGAAAACCCTTGCGATCGTGGGACCAACTGCGTCGGGGAAAACGAAATTATCCATAATTGTTGCTGAAAAGATAAACGGTGAGATAATTTCAGCGGATTCAAGACAAATTTATAAATATATGGACATTGGCACAGCAAAACCATCGAAAGAATATAGGGAAAAGATAAAACATTATTTTATCGACGAACTTAACCCAGATGAGGAATTTAATGCTGGTGTTTTCGGAAAGAGGGGAAGAGAGATAATCGAGGATATATTTTCAAGAGGAAAAGTTCCGATAATTGTGGGCGGTTCGGGACTTTATATCAAGATGTTGATCGATGGATTTTTTGAGGGACCTGGGGCTGACTGGGAACTTCGCGAAATACTTTACGATAAGGCGAAAAAGTTAGGTGTTGATATTCTTTATGAAGAACTTAAAAGAGTTGACCCTGAATCAGCACAAAAAATCCACCCAAACAATTTGAAACGAGTTATAAGGGCTCTTGAAATTTATTATTTAACTGGAAAACCAATTTCCCAACTTCAAAAAGAAAACAAACCGAAGATAAACTTTCAAACTGTTCAAATCGGGCTTAATTGGGATAGGAAGAAATTATATAATCGGATTGAAGAAAGGGTTGACCAAATGATAAGGGACGGCTTAATTGAAGAGGTTAAACATTTAAGGGAGCTTGGATATGATAAAAATTTAAACGCACTTCAAACGGTCGGATATAAAGAGGTTTTTGATTATCTGGACGGGTTAATTACTCACGATCAAATGATTTACTTAATTAAGCGAAATTCAAGACGATATGCGAAGCGACAACTTACATGGTTCAGACAGGACAAAAGAATTATATGGGTTGACGTTGATGAAAATACAGATTTTAATGAGCTCGCCGACAGGGTGATAGATATTTTTAGATCTGCAAAACCCGGAGGAAACGTTGAAGATTCCTCCGGGTCTGGTGGGCAAAAGGTTTAATAAGTTATTCCCAAAATTTTGAATATAAACGCGTAGATATCCGTTTGCTCCTCTATGATTTTTGATGTTGGTTTTCCAGCCCCATGACCTGCTTTAGTTTCAACTCTTAGAAGAACGGGTGTATCACCAGAATTTGCGGATTGGAGGGTTGCGGTAAATTTATAAGCATGTAGTGGAACAACTCTGTCATCGTGATCTGCTGTGGTGATTAAAATTGGTGGATAAGTAGTTCCCTTTTTAACATTATGAAGTGGGGAATATGCATATAGGAAGTTAAAATGTTCGGGGTTTGCTTCTGCATTTCCATATTCGGGTATCCAATATCTACCTACGGTAAATTTGTGGTATCTTAGCATATCAATTACTGGAACCTCACACACGACAGCGCCGTAAAGTTCAGGGCGCTGAACCATACAGGCAGCAACAAGTAAACCACCGTTGCTTCTTCCGTTTATCACAAGTTTTCTGGAATTCGTATAGCCATTTTTAATAAGCCATTCCCCAGCGGAGATAAAGTCGTCAAATACATTTTGCTTTTTATCAAGCATTCCAGCTTGGTGCCACTCTTCTCCATATTCGCTTCCACCTCTTAAATTCGCAACCGCGTAAACTCCGCCTATTTCGAGCCAAAGCAGTCTAATAGCCGAGAAGGATGGCATAATGCTTATGTTAAAACCACCGTAACCATAAAGCAAAGTTGGGTTATTTCCATCGAGTTTCAAATTTCGTTTGTGAACTATATACATTGGAACACGGGTGCCGTCTTTTGATTCATAAAAAACCTGTTTTACTTCATAATCACTTGGGTTGAAACCTTTTAACTTCGTTTCAAAAAATAGCTCAAGCTTTCCCGTTGTAAAATCATATCTGTAAACATTCAATGGGTATAAAAACGATGTGAACCCGAAAAACATCTCTTTGTCGTTTTGTCTTCCAGAAAGCCCGGAAATAGCTCCACTTCCCGGGAGTTTTATTTCTTTAACGAATTTCCCATCAAGCGAGTAGATTTCAATTCTGTGTTTTACATCCTCATTGTAGACGATAACGAAATGATTGTTAATTATCCGTGCATTCGATATGACCGCTTTTTTGTTCTCTGGAATTATATCTTTCCAGTTTTTCCTTTCGGGGTTTTTTATGTCGATTGCGATGATTTTATACTTTGGGGCGTTTAAATCCGTGAGAAAATAAAAGATGTTATCTTTATTCCCAATAAAATCATATCTTGCATCTGCTTCATCAAGCAATCGAATAAAATCTCCCTCGCTGTTTAACTCTCGATAATAAATTCTGTTTTTTGGACTTGTCCCATATGTAACATTTAGAATTAAATATTTGCCATCCTCGGTTATGCTTGGGTAAAAGTTAAGTTCTTTGGCATCAGGTCTTTCATAGATAAGTTTATCTTCTGATTGTGGCGTGCCAAGCTTGTGAAAATAAACTTTATTGTAGTTGTTTTCATCTCCTTTCGGGACTGTTCCTGGCTCCGGGAAACGATTATAGTAAAACCCTGAGTTATCCGGCATCCACGCGATGCTTGAAAATTTACACCATTTTAGAACCTCGTCGTAATCTTTCCCCGTGGTGATATCTTTAATTTTTATCTCTTGCCAGTCGCTACCGCTTACTGAAACACCATAAGCGAGAAATCTCCCGTCCTTGCTATATGAGAGATTCATCAAGGCAATTGTTCCATCTTCACTAAATTTGTTTGGGTCAATTATGAGTTTATCTTTGCCTCTTAAGGTCTCGCGCATATAAAGAACTGATTGATTTTGAAGCCCATCATTTTTAAAGAAAAAGTATCTATCTCCCGCTTTCACTGGAACTGAGAACTTCGGATAATTCATTAACTCTGTCAACCTTGCTTTTATCTTTTCATAAAATGGGGTTGAACGGACAAATTCAAATGTAATTTTGTTTTGGGCTTCAACCCACTGCTTTACCTCATCGGAATTAAAATCCTCAAGCCAACGATATGGGTCAGCTACTTTGACACCGTGATAATCTTCAACAACATCTACGATTTTTGTCGGTGGGTAGTTTAATTTTTGTGAGAGTGAAATTGAAACAAACGCGACAAGAATTAAAATAATCGCTATGCTTTTTCTCATGATGGTGGGTTTATTTTGTTTTTAGATTTAACACCGCTATGTTTTCAATGTGATATGTATGTGGGAACATATCGATTGGTTGAATCGCATCGATTCCATAATTTGGGTTATATTCGAGCAACATTTTTATGTCTCTTGCTTGAGTTGTTGGGTTACAGCTTACGTAAACGATTTTTCGGGGTTGAATTTTTGCCACCGCTTTTACAACATCTGGATGCATTCCAGATCTTGGTGGATCAATTACTATTATATTTGGTTTTGGGGTTTCCTTCATCCAGCTTTTATCTTTGTAAAGTTTTTCCCTTAAATCACCGGCTATAAATTTGCAATTTTTCACATTGTTTATCTCTGCGTTTCTCCATGCGTCTTCAACTGCACTTTCAACGATTTCAAGTCCGACGACGCTTTTTATATAGGGCGAAATAAAAATTGAAATTGTTCCCGTTCCAGAATAGAAATCATAAACCACATCATCTGGTTTGAAATTGGAAAATTCGACTATTTTCCTGTAGAGTTTTTCCGCTTGTTTCGTATTGGTTTGAAAAAAGGAATTCGATGAAATTTGAAAGATAAAATCACCAAGTTTCTCAATTATTGTCCCGTTCCCGTGATAAACTTTTTCATACTCACCCGCTGCTATTTGAGCTTTTCTCGTATTGATGTTGTTAACTATTGTGGTTATTTGAGGAAATTCTGAAAGAAGAGCCTCAGTGAATTCCTGCATTATTTCTGGGTTGTCTTCGAATGTCACAAGGTTAACCATAATCTCCCCAGTGTTCTTCCCCTCCCTTATCACAAGAAAACGGAGATAACCTTCGTTCTTTTCGGATGAGTAGATGGGAATCTTTCTTGATTTAAAATAAGCTTTTGTAAAATTTAAAATTGCATTGCTTAACTCTGAGTGCAGGAAACACTCGTCAATGTCGAGAACTTTATCGTATCTTTCCGGGGGATGAAAACCCAGAGCGAATTTTTTATCAATTTCGTCCAGATCTTTTATTTCATTTTCCGGAAACCAACGCTGTTCCGAGAACGAAAATTCAATTTTATTTCTATAAAAGAATATTTCGTCAGATGCCAGCGTTCGTAAAACTATTTTGTCAATTCCTTTGAAACCGCCAATCCTTTCAAAACTTTCTATCACATGATCTCGTTTAAATTCAACTTGCGCTTTATAGTCAAGGTTTTGCCATTTGCATCCGCCACATATGCCGAAATATTTACATCTCGGTTTAACTCTTAAATTTGATTCTTGAATTATTTCAATCGGTTCAGCTTCTGCGTATGATTTTTTTACTTTTGTAATTTTCACCTTAACTACATCACCTGGGACAGCATTCCTGACGAATAAAACAAAACCGTTAAACCTTGCTATGCTTTTTCCCTCAAAGACACTTTTCTCTATTTTTACCTCTATTTCGTCCCCTTTTTGCAACATTTTGCTTAATCGCTCTTTTTCAAAATTTCCAGAAGTTTTTTCATGTCTTCAGGTAGTTCGGAGTCAAATTTCATAAATTCATTTCTTGCTGGATGTATAAAGCCAAGCGTCTTTGCGTGGAGCGCTTGTCGTTGCATAATTTTCAAGAGTTCATCAACAAACAATTTTTTCTTTCTGTCAATTCCACCCCATGCAATTCTTCTCCCACCGTAAGTCGGGTCCCCGAAAACTGGATGTCCAATATAAGCGAGGTGAACCCTTATTTGATGCGTTCTTCCTGTTTTCAATTTTAATTTGACAAGGGACAGAAAATCAAACTTTTCAAGAACTTCGTATTCCGTTATGGCGAGTTTACCACCCTTTACAACTGTGAATTTCGTCCTATCACTTTTGCTTCTCCCAAGTTCAGTTTCAATTACACCTCGGGTAGAATTAAAATGACCCCAAACGATTGCCCAATATTCTCTGTCAACCGTTTTGTGAAAAAATTGCTTTGCAATATGCCTATGGGTTTCGTCATCCTTAGCAACAACAAGAAGTCCGCTTGTGTCCTTATCAAGACGATGAATTATGCCAGGTCTAACTTCGCCCCCTGAGACGTTTACTTTCGAGAGTTTTGAGCAATGATATAAAAGTGCGTTAACAAGAGTTCCTGTGTAATTTCCATGCCCTGGATGGGTTACCATACCTGCTGGCTTATTGACGACGAGAAGATAATCATCTTCGTAAATTATATCAAGAGGAATTGGCTCGGGTGTAAGCTCTGGGCGTGGTTCCTTTGGAATTTTAATTATTATTTTTTCTCCTGGGGAAATCCTGTGGCTTGGTTTAACGGTTTGACCATTTACAAGTACAAGTCCAGATTCAATCAGTTTTTCAATTTTGCTTCTGCTTGAGTTTTCAATTTGATTTGCAAGAAATTTATCTATTCTTTCCCTTTTTTCAACATTTGGCACAATAATTTCGATCTCTTTCAGAACTTTCAGTTTTCCAGAAATTTCTATTACTTCATTTTTCGTTGCTGGCATTGTCCAGCATATTAGGATTTATTTCTTCAACCTGCTCTGAAACAGGTTTTTCACGGTGGGTTAAAAGCAGTAATAAAACCCCGATGGTGACAGATGCGTCAGCGATATTAAAAATCGGCCATCTATCGACATGATAGCCGAAAAGATTAATGTTAAAAAAATCAATATCTATGAAGTCGATGACCCTGCCATGAAAGATTTTTCCATAATTAAAAATAACGCTGTGAAAAACTCTATCTATTAAATTTCCGATTGCTCCGCCAAGTATCATCCCGAGCGAAAGGCGAAGCATGAAATTTCCGTTTCTTACTTTATAAAGGTAAATGAAAACGATGATTGCAGCGATAAAAGTTAAAAATGTAAGAAGAAACTTATTCCCTAAGTCTATGCCAAATGCTATTCCAGGGTTTTCAGTGTAGGTTATCCTTACGAGGTCACCAATAAGTTGTTTTGACTCGCCAAGCCTCATACCTTTAACTTTAATCCCAAGCGCTGGAATTTCAAAACCCCTGACGAGCAATTTCGTAATTTGATCGCATAGGACGATAAATAAAGATATAAAAAGTATCCGCATATTTAAGATTTTTTCTTTTGTGCCAATTTACAATCAATGCAAAGTTGAGTGTGAGGTACGGCTTCGAGGCGTCGTTTATCAATTAATTTACCGCAGCTTATGCAAACTCCGTATGTCCCGCGCTCTATTCTCACAAGTGCAGCATCAATGTAATTTAACATTTTTGCTTCCCTTGCGATGAAAAACATCGTCTTCTCACGTTCCTCCGTTTCCGTTCCATATTCCATATGAATAGAATATGGGGTTCCGAGCGGTTTATCATTTTGGGATGCAGATTCAATCAAAGATTGTTTATGGGATTCAAGCATTTCAAGTATCTCCTCCCGCTTTTTGAGGAGGATTTGTTTGAAATAATCAAGCTCTTCTTTTGAGTAAGAAGCTTTCCCGGGCTGATTCTCCGTTTTCTTTAGGACTTCGTTAACATTTTTTGCGGGGTTGGATGGGATCGTGGCGATTTTTGTATTCGGGGTTTTGGTTTTTTCAACCTTGGCTTTTTTAGTTCTTTTTTTCGCAGTCGCTTTTACCGCTTTTTTTGATGCTTTCTTTGCTGCCCTCTTCGCAGCAACTTTCTTCTTTTCGGACTTGCTTTTTTTCTTGGCCATTTTTGCATCCCTCTAAAGTTTTAAAGTTAATTTAATTTTACCCTTTCGATTGAAATTTCACAAGGCTCATCGTTTACATCCCACAATTTGACATATTCAGCTTCTTTGAAATTATCGCTCAATTCAATCGCGAGGGTTTCATTTTTAATATAATCGCTAAAGGCGAGCACGGCTTTCTTTAGATTTTCTGATTCGGTTTTGAAAAATATACGGATTCTGTCTGTGACTTCAAAGTTAGCCTCTTTTCTCATATTTTGAACCCTGTTGATGAACTCGCGCGCGAACCCTTCGTTTATCAGCTCTTCTGTTAATTCGGTATCAAGCGCTATAGTTATCACACCATCGGATTCAACAACCCAACCTTTTATGTTTTCGCTGTAAATTTCGACATCTTCTTTGACAACCTCAAATTTTTCTCCATCGATTATAATTTCAATCTTCCCGCTGTTTTCAAGTTCCGTTATTTGTGCTTTTTTGAGCTCTTTTACTGCTTGGGCAACTTTTTGTGCTTTTTTACCAAATTTCGGTCCTATTGACTTAAAGTTTGGTCTTGCTCTTTTCTCAACGATTTCTGAATCGTCATCAACATATTCAATTGCTTTAACATTGATCTCATCAAGTATGATGTCTTTCATCATTTCAATTTTTTCTTTTTCGCTTTCGTCAGATACAGGTATGATAATTTTCTTTAACGGCTGACGAACTTTAAGATTTGTTTTCGCCCGCAACGATCTGACGATGTAAACAATTCTTTGAGCAATCTCCATTCTTTTCTCAAGTTCTTGGTCGATCTCAGCTTCATTTGGCTCAGGTATATAGGCGAGGTGGACGGACTCATAAGGTTCTCTTTTTGTGACATTGTTAAGATTTCTGTAAATCTCATCTGCAAGAAACGGTGCGAACGGCGCCATAAGCTTTGCTATCGTAATAAGACACTCATAAAGCGTTTGAAATGCCGAAATTTTGTCCTTTTCAACACCGCTCTTCCAAAATCTTCTTCTGCTTCTTCTCACATACCAATTTGAAAGTTGGTCAATTGTGAAATCCGAAATCAAACGAGCAGCTTTGGTCAAATCATAGTTATCCATTGCCTCAATATAATTTTTAACAAGCGAATTTAAAGCCGAAATTATCCATTGATCAATTTCAGGTCTCTCTTTCAGAGGGATTCTTTCCTCTGAATACATAAATTTGTCAATGTTTGCGTAAAGCGTAAAGAAAGAATAGGTGTTAAGCAATGTGCTGAAGAATTTGCGCTGAATTTCGACTATATCATCTTCATTGAAAAGTTTAGGTTTCCAGGGTGGGCTTACGGACATAAGATACCATCTAACCGAATCCGCCCCATATTTTTCAACGACTTCAAATGGGTCAACTACATTCCCCCGAGATTTTGACATCTTTTGCCCTTCTTTGTCAAGTATGAGCTCATTTACCACGACATGTCTGTAAGCCGGGGAATCGAAGAGAAAGCTTGAAATTGCATGAAGGGAGTAAAACCATCCACGAGTTTGGTCGATCCCTTCGGCTATAAAGTCTGCAGGGAAGTTTTCCTTGAAAAGTTCGACATTTTCAAATGGGTAATGAAATTGAGCAAAAGGCATCGCTCCAGAATCAAACCATACATCTATCACTTCGGGTGTTCTTTTCATCACTCCACCGCACTTTTTACAGTCAAATATTATTTGATCCACAAACGGCTTGTGAAGGTCAAGTGGTTCGGGTATGTTTTTGCCTTCTTTTTTTATTTCTTCTATACTTCCGATTGCTCTTATTTCACCGCAGTTTTCGCAAACCCAAATGTTAAGCGGGGTTCCCCAAAATCTATCCCTTGACAAAGCCCAATCCTTGTTTTCCTCAAGCCAGTTCCCGAACCTTCCAGAGCCAACTTCGGGTGGATGCCATTGAATTTGTTTGTTATATTCTATCATTTTATCAACGTATCGCGTTGTGCTTATATACCAAGATTCACGAGCATAGTAAAGCAGTGGCGTTTTACATCGCCAGCAGTGTGGGTAGCTGTGTATGATTGTTTCCTTTTTGTAAAGTAAGCCTCTGGATTTTAAGTTTTGAATTATTTCTGGATCTGCATCTTTAACAAATTTTCCCCTGAAATCAACAATTTCATCCGTGAATTCCCCGCTTTTATTCACAGGCTGAAGCGTTGGCAAATCGTATTCGACACCCACTTGATAGTCTTCCTCACCAAACGCTGGCGCAATGTGAACTATTCCGGTTCCATCCTCTACGCTGACAAAATCAGCAGTTACAACATAAAAGGCTTTTTTATGAACAGGTATATAATCAAATAAACGTTCGTATTCTCTTCCTTTCAAATCCTTTCCTTTATATTCCGCAATGATTTCGTAGTCCCCGTCAATTACAATTAATCTATCTTTGGCAAGGATTAAATTTTCTCCCTTGTGTAAAATTTTAACATAGGTTATTTCTGGATGAACTGCGAGGGCGACATTTGAAATTAAAGTCCACGGCGTTGTCGTCCAAACAAGAAAATATGTGTTTTCTTCATTTCTTACTTTGATCTTGACATAAATCGATGGGTCTTTCACATCTTCGTAGCCTTGAGCAACTTCGTGTGATGAAAGCGGGGTTTCGCATCTTGGACAGTAAGGTTGAATTTTATAACCTTTGTAAATGTAGCCCTTGTCAAAAAACTGTTTTAAAGCCCACCAAATTGATTCGATGTATTCGTTCGTAAATGTTATATAAGCATTTTCGAGATCGATCCAGTATCCAATCCTTTCGGTCATTTCTTCCCAATCATCAAGGTATTCAAACACAGATTTCTTGCACTCTTCATTAAACTTTTCTATGCCATATTCAATTATTTCATCTTTATGCTTTATTCCAAGTTTTTTCTCAATTTCAATTTCAACGGGAAGCCCATGTGTGTCCCAACCAGCTTTTCGGTAAACTCTGAATCCACGCATTGTTTTATATCTGCAAACAAGGTCCTTTATAGCTCTGCTCATAACATGGTGAATTCCAGGTCGCCCGTTCGCTGTCGGCGGTCCTTCATAAAATGTAAAATTAGGTTTCCCTTCTCTTGTGGCGATGCTTTTCTCGAAAATTTTGTTCTCTTTCCAAAATTTTAAAATCTCACGTTCAAGCTCTGAGTATTTTATTTTGTCGGTCAACTCTTTATACATTTCGTCGAATTCGATTTGTTTTTCGATTTTTTAGTGTTTTCTAAATATAAAAGACAAAAGCCATAGTATCAAAGTTAAAATCAAGCTTAACAAGATGCTTGTTGTAAGTGGAAAGTAGAAGGTGAAATTTCGCTTTTGAATCAGGATATCGCCGGGTAATTTGCCCAAGAATGGGATTTTCCCGCCAATTTTATCAGCGATCAAAAGGATGAATCCAAAAACAAGGATCAGCGCGCCAAATAGTATTAAAATTTTGCCAATGGATTGAAGCATGGCAAATTACACATTAATTTTTTCTACCAAACGCTTCATTAACAAGGTTAATTTCGGCTCTGTCTCTGATGCAACTTTTATAACCTCTTCAATGCTTAATGGTTGAAGCGCGTCTGGGAAACATTCATCAGTTATCACTGAAATCCCAAATACTTTCATCCCCATATGATTTGCGACTATATTTTCTGGAACCGTTGACATTCCAACTGCGTCTGCGCCAATTAAACGTAAAAATCTATACTCAGCTCTTGTCTCAAGGCTTGGACCAGTCATCGCGACGTAAACACCTTTTTGGACCTTTATTTTTTCCTCAAGGGCTATTTGCTCTGCAAGATCAATGAGTTCTTTATTATATGGTTCAGACATATCAGGGAATCTTGGACCAAGCTCGTCATCATTTGGACCTATCAATGGGTTATCGCCAAGCAAATTTATGTGATCTGTGATTATCATCAGATCTCCTTTTCTAAAGAGAGGGTTTAATCCGCCAGCTGCGTTTGAAATTAAAAGATATTTAACTCCGAGGAATTTCATCACTCGAACCGGAAATGTAATTTGCTTCATCGTATATCCCTCGTAATAATGAAATCTTCCTTGCATTGCGACAACCTCTTTACCACTAAGTCTACCAAAGATCAACTTACCGTGATGCGATTCAACGGTTGAAATTGGGAAGTGAGGTATGTCAGCATAGTCAATTATCACCTCGGGTTCAATTTCCTTAACAAGTCCGCCAAGACCGGTTCCAAGTATTATACCGATTTTGGGTTCAAGTTTTGTTTTTGTCCTTATAAAATTTAACGCTTCGGTTATCTGCTGTCTTAACTCGCTCATACCTTATCGTTTATTTTGTTTTATTGTTCAAGATTTTTAATTATATCATCAAGTTTAATTTTCTCTTCGATTTTCCCCTGCGTTTCCGTCTTTGCAATGGGTTCGAAAAGGTTTAGCTTCTCGAGTTCAGATGATAGAAAAGCTCTCAACTCTTTCAGGATTCTATCCCTTTCAATTTTTAAGATTTGGATTTCGTTTTCAATTTTTGAGATCTCAAGTTTTGCTCTGTCGATGCTCTCTTTTGCTTTTAATTCTGCCTCTTTTATTAAAAGTTCAGCTTGCTTTTGAGCGTTTTCAATTGTTTTAGTCGCTGTTTCCTGTGCCTGTGTTACCGCGAGATGTAAATTCTTTTCAATTTGTTTGTAAGTTGAAACTTCTGTTTCAAGCATTGCTATTTTTTCTTTCATTGATTTGTTCTCTTGCAAAAGATTTTCATATTCGCTTGCGAGCATTTCAAGATAAACCCTTACCTCCTCGACGTTATACCCTCTGAACGACCTCTTAAACTGTTGCTTTTTAATCGAAAGCGGTGTGAATTTCATTTTTGTGATGCCTTTTATTTTCTTGACCCAAATATGGCAGTCCCGATTCTCACAATAGTCGCACCTTCTTCGATTGCGATCAAATAATCATTGCTCATTCCCATTGAGAGATGCCTCATTTCAACATTTTTGAGATTGAGTTTCGCTATTTCGTCACTTAAATTTTTCAATAATTTGAACATTGGACGAGCGTTCTCTGGGTCCGGTGAATATGCTGCGAGTGTCATCAAACCTTTGACACGTACAAATTTACAGTTTTCCGAAATTTGTTTGGCAAGCTCAATTGTTTCCTCAGGTTTAACTCCGTATTTCGTTTCTTCTCCCGACGTGTTGACCTCTATTAAAACATCAATTGGGCGATTTATCTTTCCCGCTCTTTTATCAATCTCAAGGGCAAGTTTTAAACTGTCGACTGAATGAATCAAGTGAATAAAATCAACTATGTATTTAACTTTGTTGGTTTGCAAATGTCCAACGAAGTGCCATCTTACATTTTCAACTGAATCTCTCTTTTCAAGGAGCTCTTGGACTCTATTTTCGCCGATATCGTGAATTCCAGCATTGATGGCTTCTTTTATTTTTTCTACAGGTACAGTTTTGGTGACCGCTACAATGGTGATCTCGTCTGGGTTTCTACCTACCTTTTGGCAAACCTCCCAGATTTTTTGTTTTATTTTGAGGATGTTCTCAGAGACCATCCCGGAAAAACAAATATGCTTTTGAGTTTTAAATATAAGTCATAGTTCATAAAAAATCAAATTGGGATTTCTTTAACGCGAACTTGAAAATTTCATTGCAAAGTTGTAAAATTACGAAAAAAGCAAACTCCGATGACGACAAAAACTCCAGCATCGGTCAAAGAATTTCCACCGGATAGCATTGAAAAAATTGCGTATTCAAGCGTTGAAGGAATCCCAGCGGAGGAACCTAATGATTTAAATCGGCTTGGATACCACATTTGGCTTTATCTTACAGGAAAAATTGAGTCGCTTGAGACGGCGGTTAGGATGGCAAAAGCGCGCCTGAAAATTTCCGAGGAGGAAGCATTGGAAATTGTAAAGAGGAATTTAAAGGAAAAAGGAATTTAAAATTAAAAGGGGAGATAAAAGTTGGAGAGAGAAATTAAAAAGTGGGCATTAATTCTTGGTGCATCAAGCGGTTTTGGAGCTGCTACCGCAATTGAACTTTCAAAGAATGGTTATAATATCTTCGGTGTCCATCTTGATAGAGCTACCACAATGCCAAATGTTGAGAAAATAATTACACAGATAAAGCAAAATGGGGTTGAAGTTGAGTTTTTCAATGTTAACGCTGCAGATCACGAAAAAAGAAAAGAGGTTTTAGATGCTATAGAGAAGAGATTTTCAAGTGAGCCATCAATTATAAAAGTTGTGCTTCACTCGCTCGCTTTCGGAACTTTGAAACCGTATATATCTGAAAACCCCGAGGAACAAGTGACACCGAAGCAGATGGAGATGACGCTTGATGTTATGGCACATAGTTTAGTTTATTGGGTTCAAGATTTGTTTCATCGCAAATTGATAGGCAATGGGACGCGAATTTTTGCTATGACGAGTGAGGGATCGACAAGAGTTTGGGCGTATTATGGACCCGTATCAGCAGCTAAAGCTGCCCTTGAGTCTCATATAAGACAACTCGCCTATGAACTTGCAAAGTATGGGATAACTGTTAACGGTATAAGGGCTGGGGTCACAGATACACCAGCATTGAGAAAAATTCCTGGCAACGAACAGATGATCGAATATTCACTTAGAAGAAACCCATCTGGTAGATTAACAACCCCTGAAGATGTTGCTAAGGCAATAGTTTATTTAAGTCATGATGATATGTATTGGGTTACGGGAAATGTAATTGGAGTTGATGGAGGGGAATTTATAGCGGGATAATATAGGCGGGCTTTAAAGCCCGCCTTTTTCTTATATCATTTGTTCAACATTTAAAACAAAAGCGTGCAGTCCTTCATCTTCAAATCTGTTATTTAGAAATCTCACCTCATTTAATATATCCTCGACTTTCTCATCTGGGACCACAGTAAAGATAAGCATATTAATTTCTGGCCATACGTGTGTTCCAAAGTGTGGTTCCCCTTTATCCGAACCCTGCCCATAAACGTTGTTAATTTGAGTAAAACCACGAATATTTAGTTTTTCAAATATTTTGATCGCCTCGTCCTCAAGCGCTTGATTTAGAACAAGCATTACAAGCTTCATTTAACCTCCACCTTTTTATGTTCAAAAATTGAGTAAATAGTCGGCACAAGCACGAGAGTTATCAGTGTTGAAAATGTTAAACCTCCAAGCATTGTTATGCCAAGAGGGCGCCAAAGTTCTGACCCCTCACCCTTAAAAATCGCAAGGGGCAATGTTCCTAAAACCGTTGTAAAAGTTGTCATTAAAACTGGGCGCAAACGAGTTTTCCCAGCAGTAACTATTGCGTCAAAGAGTTGATATCCACGGGCTCTTAAAAGATTTATGTAGTCAACAAGGACGATCGCGTTGTTGACAACTATACCCACAAGGATTATTAAACCCATAGATGCTGTGAGACCAAATGGAACGCCGAAAACAAGTAATCCAAGCACAACCCCCGTAAAAGCAAAGGGGATTGAAAACATTATGACAAATGGATGAAGGAAAGATTCAAATTGTGAAGCCATGATCATGTAAGTTAGTATTATACCAAGAATTAAAACTTGGAAAAGTTCGCGGAATGACTTTGCTTGTTCTTCAACTTGACCACCAAATCTAATTTCAACGCCGGGTGGTATGTCAAGTTTTGAAATTCGATCTTGTAAATCTTTAACGACATCGCTCAATGCTCTTCCTTCTACATTTGCACCTACAGGTATGATTCGCTGTCTGTCCCTTCTTTGGATCTCAATTGGGGAGAATGTATCATAAATTCTTGCTATGTCTTTAATCTTAACGATATTTCCTGATATGCTACGCACAGGGATTTCGCCAATATACGAAATGCTATTTCTCAAATCCGCATCCGGTCGAAGTGTTATATCGTATTCATCTCCAAGTTCTTTGTAGGTTGTCGCCTTAAGTCCATAGATGCTTGATCTTATTGTGGTGGCAATGATTGCGGTATTAAGTCCAAGTGATGATGCCTTTTGTTTGTCAATTTCAATTCTTATCTCAGGTGTGATGCCACTTCTTCCTATTTGAACATCCTTTGCTCCTGGAATTTTTTCGAGTTCTTCTTTAACTTTTTCTGCAACTTGCGATGTTAAATTCAAATCATAGCCAACGACTTCAACGCTTAGTGGCTTTCCACCTCCAAACAGCAATGCTTG
Organism: Candidatus Kryptoniota bacterium; assembly: GCA_938074445.1. Classification (GTDB taxonomy): domain Bacteria; phylum Bacteroidota; class Ignavibacteria; order Kryptoniales; family Kryptoniaceae; genus Kryptonium. Next base: position 142,831 of record CALJEK010000001.1, read on the forward strand.
AAAGTCGGAACCGCGTGAGATCTCAAGTTTTTCAATGCCTGGGATTGATTTTGCTTTTTCTCTGATCCTTGCGCCAAGTTCCTGAGCCGTTGCGCTTCTTTCTTTCAATGGAACAAGTCTCGCCCCAACTGTCACAACGTTATTACCTTCAACTTGTCCCGTTATTGTGGCAAATCCTTGCTCAGTTGTTCCAACTCTCATGAAAATATATTTTCTCCACTTTTCGGGTATCTCTTCAACTACAATTTTTTGTAATTGCTCAGCTACCTTTATCGTTTCTTCAATTCTTGTTCCGACGGGAAGTTGGGCGATCACTTGAATTTGTCCAGTATCACTTGCTGGGAAGAATTCAAATCCAACAAATCTAAAAAGTATGAACGAGCCGATAAATAAAATCAATGCGGTAAGTATTATCGTTTTTCTATGCTTTAAAGCCCAAGATATAAATGTGGAGTAGAAATTTTCAACTGCCTGAAACCATTTTTCGCTTGTGTTAAAAAGATTTGAAAGAAGTTGGCTCTTTATCCTTTCTTGTTTTTTGAGCCATTTAGATGATAAAGTTGGTGTCAAAGTTAATGAAGCAATCAATGAAGTCAACACCATCACTGTCACAAGAATGCCAAGCTCTTTGAAAAGAAACCCGGCTATTCCAGTTAAAAAAGCAAGCGGAAGAAACACAGCTATGTTAGTTAACGATGAGGCAGAGATCGCAAGCCCGATTTCGCTTGCAGCGATAACTGAAGCTGTTTTCGGATTTTCACCTCGTTCAATATGTCGCGTTATATTCTCAAGCACAACTATAGCGTTATCGACCACAATACCAATTGCGATAGCAAGGGATGAAAGTGAAATTAGGTTTATGGTTCCACCAATTAAATAAAGCGTTATAAACGCAACGACCAATGAAAACGGAATTGTTAAAATTATTATTAAACTTGCTCTGATCTTTCGCAAAAATAGCAGAACTATAAGAATTACAAAGATGCCACCGTAAATTATTGCGTTGCTTAAGTTCCGAATTGAATTCCTTATAAATTCGGATGAGTCAAAAGCGATGTTAAGTTTAACATCCGGTGGTAAAGTCTTTTGAATTTGTGGGAGGGCTTTTTTGAGCTCTTCAACAACTTGAATTGTGTTTGCGGTTGCTTGCTTTTGAATGAAGAGCAAAACTCCAGGGGTATTGTTTATTTTGACATAAAGCGTTTGTTCCTTTATTGTGTCAATTACATCTGCCACATCTCTTAAATAGACAAGGGCACCCTGATAGTTTCCTATAACGGTTGATTTAATCTCATCAATTGTTTTGAATTCACCTGGGACACGAACGCTATATTCCTTTATTCCAACTTTAATTATCCCAGCTGGTAAGGAGAAATTTTCAGAGTTGAGTATTTGAGCAATTTGTGGTATCGATAAGTTGTAAGCTTCAAGTTTTTTGGGGTCAACTTTTATCAAAATTTCGCGCCATGGTCCACCTATCGCAAAAACTGAACCCACACCTTGAATTCGTCGCAATGGTTGAGCTATCTTATCTTCTATAATTTTATTGATCCCCGGAAAACTCTCACTTGAATTAATACCGATCATCATTACAGGAAAAGTTGATGTGCTAAACTTAAAAATCGAAGGTTCCTCTGCATCACTTGGGAGACTTCTTTTTACTCTATCTATGGCATCCCTAACATCATTTGTCGCCTCTGCTATATTCGTGCCCCAATTGAATGTAATAGTTATAATTGAGATGTTATCTTTTGAGTTTGATGTAACCTTTGAAACGTTATTAATTGTGCTAACTTGCTCTTCGATTAGTTTTGTGACCTTTTGTTCAACATCTTCTGCTGATGCACCTGGGTAAATCGTAACGACGCTTATTGCTGGGGGTTCAAGTTTAGGGAGAAGATCTATCGCAAGGCGCAAAAGAGCAAAAGCACCAAGAACTGCCAACGCCATGTAAAACATTATGACGGTGACAGGTCTATTTACGGATAATCTCGGCAAATTCATTTTTATACCTCCTTCTTAGTTTTATTCTATTATTTTTACTCTGCTTCCTTCAGAGAGCTTTGTCTGCCCCGTTATTACAACCATTTCATTTTCATTTATTCCATTTAATACCTCGACTTCCCCATCAAATTTTCTCCCAATTGTTATGTTCCTTCTTTTTACAATATCTCCTTGCACGACAAAAACGTAGTTTACATTGGAGCCGGGAAGGGGAACCACCGCTGATTCAGGAATTATTATCCCTTGACCTTTGCCAACCTTTATTTTAACTCTTGCAAACATTCCAGGTCTTAATAAAAGCTGTGGATTTGGCACCTCGACTTCAGCTGAAAATGTTTTTGATATGGAACTTACGGCTGGATTTTTTTGGGCTATCTTTCCAATGAATACTTTGTCAGGGTAAACATCAACAATTATTTCTGCTGGTTGATTTAACTTTATCAACGGGAAATCCCTCTCAGCTATACTCAACTTTATTTTCACAATATCCATTCTCATCAAAGTAACTATTCCAGGACCTCCGGCGCCTGTTGGAACAAGTGTGAAAACTTCACCCTCATTCATTAGTTTTTCAGTTACGATTCCATCAAAAGGAGCGCGAATTTGAGTATTAGAAAGAATAAGTTCATAGGAAGCTTTGGCTGCTTCATAATTTGCTTTCGCTCTTTCAAGTTGCTGTTCGGGGATTGAGCCTGTTTCAAAAAGTGATTTCATTCTTTTGTAATCAGATTCTGCGAGTTCGTATTGTATCTTTGCTTGGGTTAGTTGTTGAGTGTTCATCCGAGCGAGAATTTCCCCCTCTTTTACGTAGTCGCCTTCTTTTACATAAATCTTCTCAATGGTTCCAGACATTTGCGCGCCAACCCTAGCCTTTTGATAAGGTTCTACGGTTCCAGCGTATTCAAGGATTATATCATAATTTCTTTTTTCTGCTTTCACTACTTTAACTGGGACTATATCTTCGCTTTGGGCATTTGATTTAGAATTTTCATTCTTTGAAGCACATCCCAAGAAAATTAACCCTGCAATTAAAAGTGTGCTCAAGAATAGTTTTTTCATTTCTCCTCCGAATAGTTTGTTTTACCTGTTAATCTTTCAAGGTCGCTCAACGCTGTGAGGTAATCATATATTGCTTGTTGATAATTTAATCGCGCCTGTGCAAGGTTCACCTCCGCATTGCTTACTTCGAGTTGTGTTCCAACGCCACTTTCAAATCTTTTCCTCGCAATTTTATATCCAAGTTCAGCAAGTTCTACAGCTTTTTTCTGGGCTTCTATTCTTTTCTTTGATTGTTCAATTCTATAAATCGTGCCTTTTAATTCATTTTCAAGTGCTTGCTTTACAAAGCGCATTCGCTCTGTTGATTGTTGAAGAGACACCTTGGCTTGATCAATCCTTGCCTGTGTCCCAAAACCCCTGAATATCGGAATTTGTATTTGCAAGCCAATGAATGTTGTCCTTATCCATCTGTATTGGTTAAAGTTAAAGTCGTTTGCTTGTGCTTGATATTGAAGATTTCCTGTGAAAAATAAAGAAGGGAGATGTCCAGATAATTCAAGCGAGACAAGAGATTTTGATAATTCTATTTGATATTCTGCCTGTTTTATATCGGGATTATTTTCATAAAGTTCTTTTAAAGCGCTTGCATAATTAATCTCCGCAAAATTATCAACGTTCATCTCGCCAACTATATCTATTTCCTCGTTAACATCAATTCCAAGTAGAAGTTTAAGGGCATTTTTTGCAAGTTCAAGGTTGTTTTCAGCTTGGACCAACAACGGCTGTAGGTTTTGATATTGAACTTGTGCGTTAATGTAATCATATTCCGAGGCGATGCCTTGACGATACATCTTTTCAACATTTTTCAAGTTATCTTCGGCAAGCTCAATCCTCATTTTCGTTATTTTGTAAGCTTCCTTTACGAGAAGAACATTATAGAAAGATTTTTTTACATCGCTTATCGTTTTCAAAGTGATGCTTTTGTATGTTTGCTCTGCAATTAAACGCCCCTTATTTGCAGCATTTATCCCGGCATAAACGGACCATGAAAAAATGGGCATCTGAAAGCTGAATAAACCAATGTAAGAGTTATCAAACCCTATTTCGATCACACCACCTGTTAACCTACCGAAAGGTGAATCTGGAGGAAGAAATAAAACGGGTTTCTTTAAATATCTCGAATAACTTCCTGATAAATTAAGTTGAGGTATTAAATTCGACCTTGCTTCAACAAGTTTCTCGTCAGACTTAATAAGTTCAAGGCGAGCAGTTTTTACTTGATTGTTGTTCTCAAGTGCTATTTTCACCGCATCTTCAAGCGTTAATACTTTTGGTTGTGATAGCAATGTTAGCGGTAGGAGGACAAATAAAATTAATGCTTTCATATGCTTCTTTTTATTTGTTTTTTGATATTCCGTCGAAAATTATCTGAATAACTTCGTCCACCATTTCTTCTGGTTTTAGATTCAGGCTGTTCTCAATAAGACAGCCGTATATGATATCCCTTAACATACCGTTGAAAGCCATTATTACGAGGGTCGGGTTTATGTTTTTTAGTTTGCCATTTTTAATATCGGTTTTAACTATGTCGGTTAATGTTTTCGAAATTTGTTTTAACCTATCAAGAACATAGTTTTTTGTCGCTTCCTTTTCTTGGGTTTCCATTTGCATAATTGCTTGCATCATCACATGGAATGAATAGTTATTTTCAGTTAGGAAGAAGCGGACGATGTTAATGGCGTAAGTTCTAAGTTTCTCACGGGCACTTCCTTTGGAATTTTTAGCTTCGTCCGCAAATGATTGAACTTTGTCAAAAACCATTTTTAGGATTTCGTGAAAGAGATGTTCTTTGCTCGGAAAGTAAAAATAGATGGCACCTTTGCTGAATTGGGCATTTTCCGCTATTTCTTCAATGGTTGTGTCTTTGTAGCCCTTTTTACCAAATAGATATAGCGCTGATTCGATGATTTCTTGTTTGTGTCTTTCTTTGATTATTTCACGTCTTTTGGATTTTGACATTCATATTCGTTTTCAGTTTTAATTTGACCAAATATAACAAAATTTGACTTAAAAGTCAAATTTTGACTAAATGTTCAAGATTTAGCCAAAGGGTTGGGGCACAAACAACGTTGCCTTATTTTTGATTTGAGTGGTCGATTTTTTAAATTGAGTTAAAATCACATCAAATTTCAAACCTTTAGCGATGAAATATCTTGAGGATACAATCGCTGCGATTTCAACGGCGATTGGAGAAGCTGGAATTTCTGTAATTAGGATAAGTGGGAAGGATGCGATAGAGGTTGCTGATAGAGTTTTTAGAGGCAAAAGGAAGCTTAAGGAAGTTAAAAGCCATACTGCTCATTATGGAAGTATAGTTGATTCAGTGGGGAAAGTAGTTGATTATGTGGTTGCTACTGTTTTTAGGGCACCGCATTCATATACGGGTGAAGATACGGTTGAGATAAGTTGTCATGGTGGAATTTTCGTCACAAGGAAAGTTCTTGAGGCGATACTTGAGGCTGGGGCGCGACTTGCGCAACCGGGTGAATTTACAAAGCGAGCCTTCTTAAATGGAAAGATAGACCTTTCGCAGGCTGAGGCGATCGCTGACTTGATACGATCTGTGACTGACCTTGCGTATCAAAGTTCGCTATCTCAGCTTGAGGGTTCGCTTTCGAGGAAGATTAAAAAGATGAGAGATGATTTGATAAATTTGTGTTCACTTGTTGAACTTGAACTTGATTTTGCGGACGAGGATCTGGAATTTGTCGATAAGCCAGAGCTTGCCAATAGAATCAAAAGCGCAATAGAGGAAATTGACGAATTGATAGAGACGTTCAAATATGGGAAAATTTATCGTGAGGGGATAAAGGTTGTCATCGCTGGGAAGCCAAATGCTGGGAAATCAAGTCTTTTAAACGCTCTCTTAAATGAGAATAGGGCGATTGTAAGCGATATCCCTGGGACGACAAGGGATATAATTGAAGAAAGTTTAAATATTGATGGTGTTCTTTTTAGGGTTATTGATACAGCAGGTTTAAGGGAAACTTACGATATCATTGAGCAAGAGGGGGTTAGAAGAGCAGAGGAACAGCTTAAAAGAGCGGATATGATTTTGCTTGTGATAGATTCAATTGATGAGATCACCGAGAGTGATATAAGGCTTTATCATCGCGTCTTAAATCTTGCGATGAATGAATCGAAAAAATGTATAATTGTTTTTAACAAGGTTGATCTTTTGAACGGTAAGGAAGTCCAGGCGGAGAGGATAGCGAACAATTTTCCAGTTGTTCGCATCTCTGCTTTAACTGGGGTTGGTCTTGATAAGTTAAAAAAGATAATGGTTGAACAATCTTTTGGTGGAGTGAACAAAACGGAAGCAAGCGTTGTTGTTACAAACGTTAGGCATCGGGATGCACTTGTAAAAGCAAGACAAAGTTTGCTTTACGCTCTAAAATCGCTTGAAGAAGGGATGCCGGGTGATCTTGTGGCTGTGGATTTGAGAGCCGGGCTTAATCATCTTGGTGAGATAATTGGAGAGGTAACTACGGACGATATTTTGAACAATATCTTTTCGAAATTCTGCATCGGCAAGTAGAAGTGTTTCACGTGAAACATTTTGAAAACAAATTTTAAAATGGACAGATGATAAACCCGACGATAGATGAAATCTACGACGTTATAGTTGTTGGTGGAGGGCATGCTGGGATTGAAGCAGCGTTGGCTTCCGCCAGAATGGGAATGAAAACGCTTCTTATGACGATAGACATAACTGCAATTGGTCGGATGTCATGCAATCCTGCTGTTGGTGGAACTGCGAAAGGGCATTTAGTTAGAGAGATTGATGCGCTGGGTGGAGAGATAGGCAAAATTGCAGATGCAACGGCAATTCAATATAGGATTTTGAATAAATCAAAAGGTCCAGCAGTATGGTCTTTAAGAACTCAAAATGATCGGGAGCAATATTCAATAGAGGCGAGAAGGCGTGTGGAAGCTCAAGAAGGGCTTGATATAATGCAAGATGTTGTAACGGAAATTTTTGTTGAAAATGGCAAAGTTGTGGGAATCAAGACCGGACTTGATATAAAGATTGCATGTAAGGCGCTTATAATCGCAGCTGGGACATTTTTAAATGGAAAAATGTATACTGGACTTATAAGCAGAGTTGGCGGAAGGTTTGGCGAACCTGCCGTGACGGGACTTACGGAGTCGCTTGAAAAACTCGGTTTTGTAAGTGGAAGGTTAAAGACAGGGACGCCACCCAGAATTGATGCGCGAACCGTCGATTACTCAAAAGTCCAGGTTGAGCCCGGAGACCCCGATGCTGAGCCATTTTCTTTCCAAACAAAAGAAATTATCAAAGACCAAATCCCTTGCTATTTAACATACACAAACGAAGAAACGCATAAAATCCTTGAAAAAGGATTTGATCGTTCTCCGCTCTTCACTGGTCTTATCAAAGGTCGAGGTCCGAGATACTGTCCATCTATCGAAGATAAAGTTTATCGATTTAGGGATAAAGAAAGGCATCAGATTTTTCTCGAACCCGAGGGCAGAAATACACACGTGATGTATGTAAATGGTTTTTCGACAAGTTTGCCTGTTGAGATTCAACTCGAGGGGCTAAAGACGATACCTGGGCTTGAAAATGTGAAAATGCTTCGCCCTGGATATGCGATTGAATATGACTTTTTCCCACCGCATCAATTGAAGTTGACGCTTGAAACAAAACTCGTCGAGGGTCTTTACTTTGCAGGGCAGATAAATGGAACATCTGGCTATGAAGAGGCAGCTGCGCAGGGAATAATAGCTGGGATAAATGCTGCGCTTAAGATTAAAGGTGAGGATGAGTTCATTTTAAAGCGAAGTGAAGCTTACATTGGGGTTTTAATTGATGATTTGATCAACAAAATCATTGACGAACCTTACAGAATGTTTACATCGAGGGCCGAGCATCGATTAATGCTGAGACAGGATAATGCGGATAGAAGGTTGATGAAATACGGGTATAAGTTCGGGTTGATTCCAAGCGATGTTTATCAAAGGTTGCTCGAAAAGGAAGAGATGATCAGGGAAGCGCTTTACTTTGTTAAAAATAGAAGCGTTAAACCTTCTGAGGTCAACTCATATCTTGAAAGGATAGGTTCAAAACCGCTTGAACAAAATGAAAAACTCGAGCAACTTATAAAAAGACCAGAGGTTAATATATCTGAACTTTTTGAGCTTGAAGCGTTTAAATCTGACAACATTTTGCAAAAGGTTCTCCGAAGAAAAGATGTGCTAAGACAAGTTGAAATTGAAGTGAAATATGAAGGCTATATACAGAGACAAATTGAGGAAATTGAAAAGTTTGAAAGGTATGAATCTATGGAAATTCCGGAGGATTTCGATTACACAAAAGTTAAATCGCTTTCAACCGAGGCGAGGGAAAAATTAATGAAGGTTAGACCCAGATCGATAGGTCAAGCGTCGAGAATTTCAGGTGTTTCTCCGGCTGATATATCAGTTCTGATGGTTTATTTGAAAGGTTAAAAGTGTTTCACGTGAAACACTTTTAATGGATCTTTAAATTAAAGAATACTTCAATGGAGTTTGAAGAGTTTGTCGAGATATGCAAGTTAAATGGTTTGGAAATTTCTGAGGATAAGGCTAAGCTTTTGCAAAATTATGTAGATTTTCTGCTCGAGCAGAATAAAAAGGTAAACTTAATTTCAAGAAAAGAAACCGACATTTGGGGTAAGCATATACTTCACTGTATCTCACCATTGTTTAAAATTGAGATCGAGCCAAATTCTTTAGTACTTGATCTTGGAACAGGAGGTGGGTTGCCTGGGATACCTTGGGCGATTCTAAATGAAAACGCCAATTTTATTCTTCTTGATGGAACGCGAAAAAAGATCGATGCGGTGTCCAATATTTTAAAAGGTTTAGGTCTCAAAAACGTAAAGACGGTTTGGGGGAGGGCTGAAGAAATTTCGAAGTTGAAGGAGTACGGGAAGAAGTTTGATTATGTGATTTGCAGGGCTGTTGCAGAGTTAAAAAAGGTTGTGAAGTGGAGCTTCGAATTTTTAAACCCTAAAAATTTCTCGAAAAAGTTCTTGGAAAAAACAAACCAAAAGAGTTATCTTCGTTCTGGTTCTTTGATCGCTTTTAAAGGTGGAGATGTTGAAAATGAGATTAAAGATGCGCTTAAAACAGGTCTTGTAGCTGATGTTGAAATTCTTGAGCTAAGTTTTCAAGGAATTGAAAAAGTAAACTTTAAAGATAAGAAGGTTGTGTTAATGAAATTAGCAACAAAAGAGGTGTAAAATGGCAAAATCAGGAAAAGAACTGTTCGATGAACTTTTGAACTTGACAACGGAGCAAAGAAACCCAGCAAGCATGGATATCGATTCGAAATCAACGGTTGAAATTCTAAAAATCATCAACGATGAAGATAAAAAAGTACCTTATGTCGTTGAGAAAGAGATACCCTACATTGCGCAGGCGGTTGAACTTGTAGTGCAAGCGTTTAAACAGGGTGGAAGATTAATTTATGTCGGAGCTGGAACAAGCGGTAGACTTGGAATTCTGGATGCTGCTGAATGTCCACCAACATTTGGAACTGATCCGGAAATGGTTCAAGGTATAATTGCGGGTGGTCCTGAAGCTGTGTTCAGAGCTCAGGAAGGTGCGGAAGATAGAGAGGAAGATGGGGTAAGGGATATTGAGGCGAAAAATGTCAATGAGAAGGATGTTGTCTGTGGAATTGCAGCGAGCCGAAGAACCCCTTATGTGGTTGGAGCCATAAGAAGAGCCAAGGAGCTTGGGGCAAAGACAATTTTTATAACAACAAATCCGCGGAATCAATTTAATTATCCTTTCGTGGATGTTGCAATTTGCGCTGAAGTTGGACCCGAGGTGATAATGGGTTCAACGCGGATGAAATCCGGAACTGCGCAAAAGTTAATTCTTAACATGATTTCGACCACTGCTATGATACGGCTTGGTAAGGTTTACGAAAATCTTATGGTTGACCTCCAGATGACAAGTGAAAAGTTGAAGGAGAGGGCGAAGAGAGTGGTAATGATAGTTACTGGTGTTGATTATGCGACAGCTGAGGAATACTTAAAGAAAGCTGGGGGTCATGCGAAAACAGCAATCGTAATGATAAAGACGGGTTGTTCTGCTGAAGAAGCGCGAGAGAGGTTAAGAAAAGCAGATGGATTCGTGAGGGCAGCAATTGAAGGTAAAACATTGATTTAACTTTTAAAGAATGGATTTCGTTGAAAAGATTTTCAAAATAGATAAGTTTGAAAGATTAGGTGAATTTTTGAGGGGTCAGGACAAGAGTATAAACTTAAAAAATGTCGCTGGCTCTCTTTTTAGTTTCATTGTTGCTTACGTGTATCGGGAGGTTAAGGATAGAATTATGGTCGTTGTTCAGGATGATGAATTTGGGCGCAGAGTTGCAGATGATTTAAATTTTATCATTGGGGAGGACAAAGTTTTTGAGTTTATCCCAGACGAAGATATGCTGGCGGACGATATCGATGTTTTAAGAGTTAAATTTGCTCACGAATATGCGCTGGGCAATAAAGTTATAATTTTTTCGATAAAGCAGATCGAGGAAAAAATCCCATTAAGTCAAGAAATTAACAATTTTTCTTTTATCCTTTCAGTTGGGGGTAGGGTGAACTATGATGAGTTCACCTCTTATTTGATGAAAGAAGGTTTTGAGAGGAAAAAATATGTTGAATCGAGAGGGGATTACAGCGTAAGGGGGAGCATTGTTGATGTTTTTGGATTTGCAGGTGAGTTTCCTATAAGGATTGAATTTTTCGGGGATGAGGTAATATCGATAAGAGAATTTGATATTTTTACACAGAGATCGTTGAGAAGTTTAAATCAAGCGATAATAGTTCCAAGGCTTACGGATTTAAATTTTGAGACGATCGAGGTTTCGAAGTTACTGGCGAATTCGATTTGTATTGTTGAGGATAAAGATCTTGTAATTCAAGCGGTTGATGATGATATATTTGATGGGGTTGATTTCAAGAAGTTTATAAATATCTTGAGGTTGGAGACGGGTGACGCAAATGAAAACGTTGTAAATTTTTCATCAAGGGCACAGCCATTTTTTAATAGCAGTATAACTTTTTTTTCGGGAGAAGTTTTGAAATTGTTGAGCGGTGGGTTTGAAATTTTCATTTTGTGTGATGGAAGTGAACAGATGGAAAGGATGAAAGAGCTTATTGAAGAGACGATAGGGTTTGAGGAAACGATGAAAGTTCATTTTAAGGGAAAATCGCTGAATTCGGGCTTTATTTTAACTAAGGATAAAATTGCCGTCTTCACGGAACATGAAATTTTCAACAGGGTTAAGGCTAGAAATTTTTTAAAATACAGAAAGTTTAAGGGGATAACGCTTCACGAGCTTGAAATGCTTAAACCAGGGGATTTTGTCGTTCATGTTGATTATGGGATTGGAAAATTTGCTGGGCTTCAAAAGATAAGGGTAAACGGAGTTGATCAGGAGGCGGTTCGACTTGAATATGCCGATGGAGGGGTTTTATATGTAAATTTGAATTACATTAACAGGATAAAAAAATATCGCGGGGAAGAAGGGGTTGTCCCAAGACTTAACAAACTTGGTTCAGCAGAATGGGAAAAACTCAAAGAAAAGACAAAAGACGGTATTAAAAAGGTTGTGAGAGATTTCATATGGCTTTATGCGAAGCGAAGCTATGTGAAAGGTTTTAAATTTTCCCCCGATAGTTATCTGCAGAAGGAAATGGAGGCATCTTTCGTTTATGAGGATACGCCGGATCAACGAAGAGCAACGATTGAAGTCAAGCAGGATATGGAAAGTGAGAAACCAATGGATAGATTGATATGCGGTGATGTCGGGTTTGGGAAGACGGAGGTTGCGATAAGAGCAGCATTTAAAGCGGTTTTGGATAAAAAGCAAGTTGCAATGCTTGTTCCGACGACGATTCTTGCTCATCAGCATTACAAGACATTTACGGAAAGATTGAAAAATTATCCTGTAAGAGTTGAGGTCATTTCAAGATTTATTCCGAAGGCAAGGCAGGTTAAGATAATCGAAGACCTTGAAAAGGGAAAGATTGACATAATTATTGGAACGCATAGATTACTTTCAAATGATGTAAGATTTAGAGACCTTGGATTATTGATTATAGATGAAGAGCATAGATTTGGGGTTGAGGCTAAGGAGAAATTACGGAAGGTTAAGGTCAATGTTGATACTTTAACTTTAAGTGCGACTCCTATTCCGAGGACGTTATATTTTTCGCTTATGGGCGCAAGGGATATGTCGATAATTAACACTCCACCGCCGAATCGTCTACCGATAATTACTAAAATAATAACCGTTAATTCCCCGAAATTTGCTGATATCGTTAAAAGTGCAATTTATCATGAGGTAAGCAGAGGGGGGCAAGTTTACTTCGTAGTTGATAAAATAGCAGAGATTGAAAATATAGTTAGATTTTTAAGGGGGATTGTTCCTGACTTAAAGTTTGATGTTGTTCATGGAAAAATGAAGACATCTGCGATCGAGAGGGTGATGCTTGGCTTCCTTGAGCAAAAGTTTGATATTTTAATTTCAACGAAGATAATTGAGGCTGGAATTGATATTCCGAATGTAAACACAATTTTTATTTACAATGCACATACATTTGGTCTTGCGGAGATTTATCAGCTTCGTGGAAGGGTTGGACGTTCAAACAGGCAGGCATATGCTTATCTTGTGATACCGCCGGTTGAGGCGATAGGGACAAACGCTATTCGTAGGTTATCGGCGATAGAGGAATTTACGGAGCTTGGTTCAGGTTTAAACCTTGCTTTAAGGGATATGGAAATTCGGGGGATAGGTAATTTGTTTGGGAAGGAGCAAACGGGGTTTATCAACTCAATTGGATTTGATCTTTATTGCAGGATACTTGAGGAAGCGGTTGAAGAACTGAAACAGCAGGAGTTTAAAGATATCTTTAAGAGCGAAAAGAAGTTGAGAAGGAAACTTGACGCCATAGTTTCTGCAGATGTGAATGCTTTTATCCCTGATTATTATATTGATTCTGATTCCGAGCGATTCAGCTATTATCAGAGGTTGTATGAGGCTGAAAGCTTAGAAGAGATTGAGGCGATAAGAGATGAACTCGAGGATAGATTTGGGAAATTGCCTGAGGAGGCGGAGAATTTAATTTTAATTTCGAGGATAAAGCATTTATCTGAGAAAAATTATATCCAGCGCGTTGAAATTGGCAGGGAACATGTTGTTGTCATCCCTGGGGAGAATCTGATAAACTCAGAAGTTTTTAGAGAAGTTGTTGATATTTTTTCAAGGGGTTCAAGTTTAAAATTTGAAAAAGTGGCAGGAGGGACGAGGTTAGTTTTAAAATTCAAATATTCAACCACAGTGAGACAAAATCTTGTTAAGTTTTTGAGTTTGCTTGAGGAGTTAACGGTTCAATTTTCTTATAATGAGGGAAACTTCGCCACCAATCCATAAGTTTTTGTCCCCCTCCTTAAATTTTAGGACCCCATATCCTCTGTTTGATGGTATAAGGTAAATCTCGTTGTTTTCATTTTTATACTGTCGAATTAAACCCTCGTTCTTAATTACAGCAAAAACAATGCTTCCATTTTTGAGCTCTGAATTTTGGTTTATAATTGCTATATCTCCTTTGAGAATTCCCTCTTTTTGCATTCCATCGTCGGTGACCTCAACTGCGAAGGATGGTGGGGTATCAAAGATTTTTGCATCAAGTTTTATGGTTCCATTCAAGTTTGTAAACATCGTCAATGGATTTTGGGCGTCGAAAGTTGAGACAAGCGGTATCTCTTTAAGCTCGGTTTGAGTTCTGTCGAATTTAAAATTGTTAATGTTTATGTTTCTTGCTTTCAAGTTCGTTCTTTGAATATATCCTTTCTTCTCCAAAGCTTTTAAAACTGAGTAAGCCGAGTTTGTTGACCTGAAGTTAAATTTTTTGCAGATTTCTCGTATCGTTGGTGGTTTGTGGTTTTCAATTGTATATTTTTTGATGAATTCAAAAATTTGATTTTGTCTTTTTGTCAGCGCTCTCTTCATCGGTTTTTAGACTTTGTTTTTCTCACCTCTTGTAGCAATATACTGAACATTTGTTCAAAAATCAAGCCAAGTCGTTTTTTCTTCCCGAGAACTTGTGAGGTAAAGCAGAAATAACGCACTTATGGCGATTAAGCGGGGTGAAGTCTTGACTAAGCAATTTAAAAATGTATATTTAAAGGTGCTGTGGTAAATAGTGGTGATTTGTGGTAAAAAAACTTAAATTATTTATGCTATCGTTTATCGGAAAATACAGATATGCAGTGGATGAGAAAGGTCGAGTGAGTATTCCGGCGCGGTGGCGAAAGTCTCTTTCGCCGGAAGCGGATGAAACCTTTGTGATCACGAGAGGTTTAGATCGGTGCCTTTTTCTTTATCCGCTTGATGAATGGGAAAAAATTGAAAAGAGGTTAAGGGAGTTGAACACATTTAATCCCGAGCATCGTTATGTTATGAGAGTTATTTTAATGTGGGCAAATGAAGTTACGCTTGATAATCAATCAAGAATTATGATACCGAAAAATCTTCTTGAGTTTGCTAAGATAGACAGAGAAGCGATTCTGATCGGTACACTTGATAAGATTGAAATCTGGAATCCGGAAGTTTATGAAGAATACGAGAAAGGTCAACCTGATTATGAAACTGTTGCAGCAAAAGTTCTTGGTTCAAGGTAAAATGGAGAAAAATTTTCACATACCTGTGATGGTTGAAGAGGTGATGAAATATTTGATAGTTCGTGATGAAGGCATTTATATTGATGGAACGATTGGAGGTGGTGGACATAGTGAGGAAATTTTGAAGAGAACAAGGGCGAAGGTTATCGGATTTGATATCGATCCCGAAGCAGTTAGATTTGCCAGCGAAAGGTTAAAAAGTTTTGGAGACAGGGTTTTAATTTTTAACAGAAATTATGCGACTTTGAAGGAAAGTTTAGCTGAGATTGGCGTTAGGAAGATAACGGGTTTTTTGCTTGACCTTGGTGTTTCATCATTTCAGCTTGATCATGGAGGTGGTTTTAGTTTTAGGCTTGATGATAAATTGGATATGAGGATGGATAGAGGGTCTGATTTGACAGCGGAGCATATTTTAAATAATTATTCGGAGAGGGAGATTGCTGATATAATTTTCAAGTTTGGGGAGGAGCCGAGGGCGAGGATGATCGCAAGGGAGATTGTAAAGTATAGAAAGAGGAAAAAGATAGAGACGACGGGTGAGCTTGTAAAGGTTATTGATAAAGTTGCAAGCAAAAAATATAGGTTAAAAGTTCTTGCAAGGGTTTTTCAAAGTTTAAGGATTGCGGTCAACAGAGAACTTGACAATTTAAAGGTTGCGCTTGATTCTGTTGTGGATGTACTTGAGAAGGGAGGTCGAATTGTTGTGATCTCGTATCATTCGCTTGAAGATAGAATTGTTAAGATGTTTTTTAAAAGTAACGAAAGAAGATGTGTATGTCCTCCGGATGTTTTGGAATGTAAATGTGGGAAGGTTGAAGTGATAAAAATTCTTACGAAGAAACCTGTGGTTCCAAGCGAGAGAGAGATAAGTTTGAACCCAAGAGCAAGGAGCGCCAAACTTAGGGCTGGTGAAAAAATAGTTGAGTTTCCATGAGCAAAGAAAAAGATAAAATAAGCGGTGCGAGAATTTTTATTTTTCTTTTGATCGCTGTTGCGCTCATAGCTGCGTATATTTGGAATTCTTTTATCGTTGATAGGCGTGCCGATGAAATTGTTAAACTTGAGAGGAAGTTGGAGCAGTTGAAAATAGAAAAGTTGTTCCTTGAAGCAAGATATGAGAAACTTGTCTCAGTGAATTATGTTGTTCCGTATGCTCAACAAAAGCTTGGACTTGCTTTTCCAAGAGAGAAGCCGAAAGAAATTGAGGTGAAAGAATGAGGCTCAAGAATGGGTATGAAAAAGATTTAGGAGTAATGTTCAAAGCAAGGTTAGATTTTTTGTTTTGGTTCTTTGTGGTGGTTCTTATACTTATCATCCTTCGACTTTTAAAAGTTCAAATTGCTGATCATATTTATTATACCTCGCTTTCGAACGCTCAATATTATACGAAAGTAACTTTGCTTGCAAAAAGAGGTTTGATTTTTGATAGGGAAGGCAGGATTCTTGTTACCAATCTTGTTGAGACTCAGATTGGGGCAGACCCATTTTACTTAAAAAGTGTCGATGCGGATATTAATAAGGTTTCAGAAGAATTGGCGAAAATTTTTGGTGGGGAGAAAAGGTACTATTTAGAGAAGTTAAGTGACGTAAGTAAGAGGTTTGTTTGGCTTGTTAAAAATGCGACGACGGAGGAAGTTTCGAAGTTCGATGCGTTTGTAAACAGTTTAAAAGAACAAAAGGAAAGAAGAATTTATCGAGGGATAGTTAAAATTGAGAGGTTCAAAAGATATTATCCCTACGGCAAACTTGCAAGTCATGTGCTTGGGGCGGTTAACATTGATGGTAAAGCTTTAATGGGTGTTGAGTTTGAGTTTGATGAAATTTTAAGAGGGAAAGATGGATATATGAAGTTAACAAGGGATGCGCGCGGTGATGTTAAAGCATCTGTTGAGGTTGAAAAGGTTGAACCTATGGATGGATATAATTTAAAGTTATCCATCGATGTTGGGGTTCAAACAATTATCGAGAATGAGCTTAGAAGAGCTATAAATGAATTTGAGGCTGAAGCTGGGGTTGTGATAGTTGTTGATCCGCGGACTGGTGATATACTTGGGCTTTCAAGCTATCCAGATTTTGATCCAAATAATTATTGGTTATTTACTACTGAGAACTTCAAAAATAGGGCAGTTATTGATGCTTTTGAGCCGGGTTCAACTTTTAAAGTTGTTCCAGCTTCACTTTTGCTTGAAAAGGACCCAAATAAGTTGTATTCAAAGGTGAACGTCGATGGCGGAAAAAGCATTATCAAAGGTGTTAAGGTTGTCGATTTTAAGCCGAACGATGTTTTAAGTTTTTCGGATATTTTGAAATATTCGAGCAATATTGGAATGGCTAAACTTGGTCTTGAGCTTAACAAAGTTGAATTTTACAGGCATATCAGGAACTTTGGTTTTGGGACTTACACTGGTATAAGGCTTCCTGCTGAGTCTAAGGGTGAGGTTAAGACTCCAGATAAATGGTCACCGGCGAGCAAGATTTACATGTCTTTTGGTTATGAATTGAGAGCGACAGCTCTTCAGATAGCGATGGCTTATGCAAGCATTGCAAACGGTGGAGTTTTAGTTCAACCAAGGATAGTAAAAGAAATACTTGATTCAGAAGGCAAGGTCGTTAAAAGTTTTCCCGTTGTCTACGTTAGGCGAGTTGTTTCAGAAAAAGTGGCGAGGATTTTGACAGAAATACTCGAAGAGGTTGTAAATGAGGGAACGGGTGTGCAGGCGAAGGTTGAAGGTTTAAGGATTGCTGGTAAAACTGGGACAGCGCAAATTTATGAATCTGGATTTTATTCAAAGGCACGTTATCGTGCTTCCTTTGTTGGTTTTTTCCCGGTGGAGAAACCAAAGTTTGTTTGTTTTGTCATGCTTGAATCCCCAAAGAAAAATTATGCTGGAGGGGTTGTTGCTGCGCCTGTTTTTAAAAGGATTGCAGAGCAATTGATCAAACTTTCGCCCATTGAAAGCGAATCCGAGGAATTTAATGCAGTTAAGAGTGAAGTTAACACTTTCTCATCCGCTGAAAACATTACCAAGGTTAAAGATGGGGCTGGTGAAATGCCGGACTTAAGAGGTTTAAGCCTTCGTTCGGCACTTTCGAAAATTTCACTTTTCGATTTAAAAGTTAGCATTGTTGGGTCTGGCGTGGTGGTTGACCAAACACCAAAGCCGGGGACGAAATTGAAAGCTGGGATGGAATGCATTCTTTACTGTCGCGATGATTTAAAAAATAAACTTAAATAAGGGATGAGGCTTTCTGAAATTTTAAAATATCTTAAGGTTAAAAAGTTTGTCGGAAATGAAAACGTAGATGTAAGGGGGATTGCTTATGATTCCAGAGAGGTTGATGAAGGTGAGCTTTTCGTTGCGATAAAGGGTTTAAATGTGGATGGACATAGGTTTATTCCAGAGGCGGTGCTTGCTGGTGCTGTTGCAGTTATTCTTGAAGATGATTTAATAGATGATAGTTACTTTGTTGGGAGGAATGTAGCAAAAATTGTTGTTCCAGATTCAAGAAAAGCGCTTGCAGTTGTTTCATCGGTTTTTTATGGTTTTCCATCCGAAAAGTTAAAACTTGTTGGGGTGACTGGTACAAATGGTAAGACGACCACAACGCATCTTATTAAGTCAATTCTTGAATATGGAGGGTTGAAGACTGGTTTGATCGGAACGATAAATTATGTTATCGGTAATGAAATCATCTCAGCAAGTCAAACGACGCCTGAGTCACTTGAGCTCAATAGGTTTATCGGCAAGATGGTTGAAAAAGGAATCTCTGCTTGTGTCATGGAGGTTTCATCCCATGCTTTGGCACTTGATCGAGTTTATGGGCTTGATTTTGATGTTGGGGTATTTACTAATTTGACACAGGATCATCTCGATTTTCATCGGACTTTTGAAGCTTATTTTCAGGCGAAGAAAATTTTATTTGATTCCCTTAAACAATCTGCTTATGCGATTTATAATATTGATGACCCGTATGGGGAAAAGATTGTCGCGGACACAAAGGCTACAAAGTTATCTTATGGGAAAAGTGAAAGAGCGGATGTGAGGATTAAAGAATTTAAATTTAGTTTTGATGGAACATATGTCGTTGTTCAGCTCCCGACTGGAGCGGAGTTGGAGATAAATTCAAAATTAATTGGCGAGTTTAATGTTTATAACATCTCATCCGCTGTTGCTGTTGGTTATATACTTGGAATTGAGCACGAAGATATAAAAAGAGGAATTGAAGCGGTTGAAAATGTGAAAGGGCGGTTTGAAAAAATAATTTCTCCGGATGGTTATACGGTAATAATAGATTATGCGCACACCCCAGACGCGCTTGAAAAATGTATCGATGCAATTTTAAAGGTGAGAGAGCAAGTGGGTGGTGGGAAATTGATAACGGTTTTTGGTTGTGGTGGTGATAGGGACAAAGGTAAAAGACCGATAATGGGAAGGATTTCGACGGAGAAAAGTGATATCACAATTATAACTTCGGATAACCCGAGGTTTGAGGATCCGGAGAAAATTATTTCAGATATTCTTGATGGGGTGAAAGAAAATGCTGTTTATTATGTTTTTGTCGATCGTAAGGAGGCTATTGAACGAGCGCTTGAAATGGCTGAAAGAAATGATATTGTTTTGATAGCTGGAAAGGGGCATGAGGAATATCAAATCATAAGAGACATCAAGGTTCCATTCAGCGATAGTCAAATTGTGTTTGAATATTTCAAAACCAAGGTAAAGGAGCGGGATTGAGTTTAGGCGTCAAGCACATAATGGAGATGGGTTTTATTGAGGCATTAAATCTTAGGAAGATGGAAAAGAAAAAAGTCAGTGGAGTCTCAACGGATTCGAGGAAGATAAGGAGGGGCGAGATATTTTTTGCGATAAAGGGCGTAAAATTTGACGGGCACGACTTTGTTGATTCTTCTTTTAAAAAGGGTGCTGTGGCGTGCGTTGTTAATTTTGAGTGGTTTGAAAGGAATAAAGAAAAGTTCAAGACAAAGATTTTAATTGCTGTTGAAGATACATTAAAAGCACTTGGCAAACTTGCTAATGTTTATAGAAAAGATTTTGATATTCCATTTATAGCTGTTGCAGGGAGCAATGGAAAAACGACGACGAAGGAGATGATAGCTTTTGTTCTCGGGCAGAAATACAAGGTTTTGAAATCCGAAGGAAATCTTAACAATCAAATTGGTGTGCCGTTGACACTTTTTCGGCTTAGAAAATCACATCAAATTGCAGTTGTTGAGTTTGGGACGAATCATTTTGGTGAGATAAGGTATTTGTGTGAAGTTGCGGAGCCAGATCATGGTTTGATAACGAACATTGGGCGGGAACATATTGAATTTTTGGGTGGCGTTGAAGGCGTTGCAAAGGAGGAAGGTTCCCTTTTTGATTATCTTTATGAAAGGGATGGATTTATTTTCGTCAATGTTGATGATCCACACTTGAGAGAGATGAGTGAAAAATTCAAGAATAAAATTGCATTTGGTTTTGCCGAAGGTGCGGATGTTCGAGGCGAGATAATTGATATTGACGGTCTTGCGAGGGTTAAGTTTAAAGTTAAATTTGATGGGAAGGAGCAAATTTTGAAGTTAAAAATCCCAGGTGAGCATCTCGTTATGAATGCAATTTCGGCGTTTGCGGTTGGTTTAAAATTTGGAGTTTCTGCAAATCTTATAAAGAGGGCGTTGCAATCATATAAACCGTTTTCAAAGCGGATGGAGATTTTGAAAGTGAATGGGATAACGATAATAGATGATACATACAATGCAAACCCGGATTCAGTTATAGCATCTCTTAAAACTCTCGCTCAGATGAAGTGTTCTGGTAAAAGGATTGCGGTGCTTGGTGATATGCTTGAACTTGGTTCATATGCTGAGGAGGCTCACAGAGAAATAGGTCGGAAAGTTGCTGAGTTTGGCATTGATTATCTTTTTACTTACGGCTCGGATATGCATTACGCTTATGAGGTTGCTTCAGATTTGATTAAACATTCGATGCATTTTGATGATAAAGATTTTCTTGTTTATCATCTTTTTGAGGTTGCGGAGAAAGGAGATGTGGTTCTTATTAAAGGTTCGAGAGGTATGCGGATGGAAGAAGTTGTTGAAAAGTTTATAAATAAAATTAAGGGCTTGGTTTAATGCTATATTATCTTTTTGACTGGATAAACAAGTTATACGCGCCACCTGGGTTTGATGCTTTTAGGTTTATAACCTTTAGAAGCGGTCTTGCGGTGTTAACTTCTTTAATTATATGTTTCTTGTTCGGTCCGAAGATAATAAGGAAGTTAAAGGAACATCAGATTGGTGAGATGATTCGTGAGGAAGGACCCGAAAGACATAAGGCGAAGGCTGGAACTCCGACGATGGGTGGTTTAATAATTCATCTGGGCATTCTTGTTCCTGTTTTTTTATGGGGGGACTTAAAAAATATGTATGTTTGGCTTGCTATTCTTGTCACCTTATGGCTTGGGATAGTTGGTTTCATTGATGATTACCTTAAAGTTGTTAAGAAGTATCCCAACGGTTTAATTGCGAGGTATAAATTAATTGGTCAAATAAGCATTGGTTTGATTGTTGGGGTTGTGCTTTATAATTCACCGGAGTTTGATGGGATAGAGACGATAACGACATTGCCGTTTATAAAAAATTTGAATTGGGATTATGTTTATTGGTGGGTTTATATTCCCGTGATTGTTTTCATAATAACTGCGACATCAAATGCGGTCAATTTAACAGACGGTCTTGATGGACTTGCGATTGGGATAGTCGGGATTTCGGCTCTTACGCTTACTATTATGGCTTATGTTTCAGGGCATATCGAATTTAGCAGATATTTGAGCATAGTTTATCTTCGGGGGTCTGGTGAACTTGTTGTGTTTCTCTCAGCTCTTGTTGGCGCGTCGCTTGGTTTTCTGTGGTTTAACGCTTATCCGGCTCAGGTTTTTATGGGCGACACGGGTTCACTTGCGCTTGGCGGGATAATTGGCGCTGTTTCGGTTATGATAAAAAAAGAACTTTTGCTTCCAGTTTTTGGTGGGATTTTCGTAATTGAAACTTTGAGCGTTATAATTCAACGCCTTTATTTCAAGTACACAAAGAAAAAGTATGGTCAAGGACGAAGGGTTTTTAAAATGGCGCCGATTCATCATCATTTTGAATTGCTTGGGTGGGAGGAACCCAAAATTGTAATACGATTTTACATAGTTGCGATAATTTTTGCCATTTTAAGCTTAGTCACATTTAAACTTAGATGAAAAGAACCTTATGGGTTTGATTGTTCAAAATATTGAAGGTAAGAGGGTTACTGTGATCGGTGGAGCGAGAAGCGGTCTTGCGGTGGCGAAGCTTCTAAAAAAAATAGGTGCAGATGTTTTCATAAGCGATATGAAAAAACCTGAAGAGATAAAATATGTTAAATTTACGCCCGAGGACCTGAAATCAGCTGGGATAAAGTATGAATTTGGTGAACATAGTGAAAAGGTTTATGATTGTGATTTTATGGTGATAAGTCCGGGAGTTCCATCAAATGCACCTGTTGTTCTGAAAGCGGTTGAACTTGGGATAAAGGTGTGGAGCGAGATTGAAGTTGCGTCGTGGTTTTGCAAAGCACCAATTATTGCCGTGACGGGGACGAATGGCAAAACAACCACGACAAGTTTAATTGGGCATATTTTTAGAACGGCTGGTTTTAAAGTCATCGTGGCTGGAAACATCGGAGCACCTTTTTCGGATTTCGTTCTTGATGCGGACGAGAAAAGTTTTGTCGTTTTGGAAGTTAGTAGTTTTCAACTTGATCATATTGAAAGTTTTAGACCAAAAGTAGCGGTTCTTTTGAATATAACTCCAGATCACCTCGACAGATATGATTCGTTCGGTGATTACATTTTCTCAAAATTTAGAATTTTCAAAAATCAGAAGGAGGATGATTTCGCAGTTTATAATTACGATGACGAGATAGTTCAGCCGTATGTTGAAAGTTTAAATGTTATCAAGTTGCCGTTTAGCGTTAAGGAAAGGTTATCTTGTGGTGGATTCGTTGAGGATGGTTATATCACTTTGAGTTTCAAAAATAAAAAAGGGAGGATTTTAAAAATGGGAGATTTAAAGATTAGGGGGATTCACAATGTTTATAATTCGCTTGCTGCTGCTCTTGCAGCGAGGGCTATGGAGGTTAAGGATGAAATAATAAGGGAGAGTTTGCAAAGTTTTGAAGGGGTTGAGCATCGGCTTGAATTTGTGCGTGAGATAAATGGTGTTAAGTTTATCAATGATTCGAAGGCTACAAATGTGAACTCTCTTTGGTATGCGCTTGAAAGTTTTGATGAGCCGATAATTTTGATCGCTGGTGGGAGAGATAAAGGCAATGACTATTCAAAAGTTTATGATCTTGTGAAAAGGAAGGTTAAACTTATAATTGCTATAGGTGAGTCAAAAAGCAAAATTTATAATGAGTTTAAGAATTTGACGAGTGTGATTGAGGTTGATTCAATGGAGGAGGCGGTTAAAAAAGCTTATGAGAGGGCGGTGCCAGGAGATGTTGTTTTGCTTTCGCCGGCGTGCGCAAGTTTTGATATGTTCAGAGATTACGAACATAGGGGCGAAGTTTTTAAAAAACTTGTAAATGAACTGTGATGAAAACTTCAGAGCAACATATTGATAGGATTTTGTTCACAGGTGTTGTCGTTCTAATGTTTTTTGGACTTGTTGTCGTTTTCTCTTCAACTATCTATATTTCGAGCTTAAAGTATAACTCCGCGATTTATTTTCTTGCGGGGCACTTACTTCGTGTTTTGTTCGGGCTTTTTGTTATGATTTTGTTAATTGTTTTTGTTGATTACTCGAAACTCAAAATATATGCGCCTTATATTTTCAGCGTTGTTTTGGTCTTGTTGATCTCTGTTTTGATATTTGGTAAAGGAAATGCAAAAAGATGGCTTTCGCTTGGTCCGTTAAGTTTTCAAGTTTCGGAGTTTGCCAAAATCGGGACGCTCATTTACCTTTCTTATTTACTTGAAAAAAATAGGGATAAAATTAGGGATTTCAAGTCTGGTTTTTTACCTTTGTTTGGTATTGTTATTCTTGTATCCGGTCTTGTTTTATTGCAGAAAAGTTTTACAATGGCGTTTTTAATTGCTTCGCTTGGGATTCTTTTAATTTTTCTCGCTGGTGCTAAAGTTAAACATCTTATTTTAGGTGTTTTCGCTGGTTTACCTATGCTTATCTTTATGTTCTTTGTTGAGCCGTATAGACTTAAACGATTGCTTGCTTACATTAATTTTGATGAAACCACGAATGATGTTAAGCATCAAGCGTTGCAAGCGTTGATTGGACTTGGCACGGGTGGATTGTTTGGGGTTGGTCTTGGGCATAGCAGACAGCGTGAGCTCTATTTACCGCTTGCGTACAATGATTATATATTCTCAATTTTGGGTGAGGAATGTGGTTTCATTGGTTCTATGATTTTGCTTTTTATTTTCTTCGTCATTTTTTATCGTGGTATCAGAATTGCGAGATATGCAGTTGATGACTTTGGTAAGTTTCTCGCTGTTGGGGTTACGTTTTCAATTTTTTTAACTGCAGTTATTCATATTGCTGTTGTCTTAAGGCTTTTACCACCGACTGGGGTACCGCTTCCTTTTGTAAGTTATGGTGGTAGCGCTATGATTGCGAATTGTATTGGCATGGGGATATTGTTAAATATTTCAAAGCAAATTAAACATTGAAATGGTAAAAGTAATGATAGCAGGTGGCGGAACTGGTGGACATATTTTCCCTGGAATAGCAATTGCTGACGCGGTTAAAAAAATTGAACCTGACGCTGATATAATTTTTGTTGGGACGAAAGGAAAAATTGAATCGAGGGTTGTTCCGAAGGCTGGTTATAAATTTGTACCTATTTGGATTTCCGGGCTTAGGCGTTCGCTTGACTTAAGAAATTTGCTATTTCCATTGAAGCTCATTGTAAGTTTAATTCAGTCTTTTTTGCTCGTAAAAAAGTATAAACCTGATGTTGTTGTGGGAACAGGTGGATATGTAAGTGGTCCAGTTGTGTTTGTTGCTTCTTTGCTTGGTGTGCCAACTTTAATTCAGGAACAAAACAGTTATCCTGGGATAACAACTCGTTTTCTCTCGACCTTTGTTGATGAAGTTCACATA
This sequence comes from Candidatus Kryptoniota bacterium, assembly GCA_938074445.1. GTDB lineage: Bacteria > Bacteroidota > Ignavibacteria > Kryptoniales > Kryptoniaceae > Kryptonium. The sequence continues at coordinate 167,747 of CALJEK010000001.1, forward strand.
AGTTTTGAAGCAAGTCGAAAGTATTTGAAAAGAAAAGATAATGTTTTTCTTACTGGGAATCCGGTGAGAAATAGTTTAAAGATTTATCCGAAGGGTGAGGCTTTGAAATTTTTCGGGCTCGATGAAGGTAAAAGGACATTGTTTGTGTTTGGCGGGAGCACTGGAGCAAGGTCAATAAATGAAGCGATGCTTGAAATAATCGATGAACTTGTTAAAACAGGCATACAAGTAATTTGGCAAACCGGCATGCTTGACTTCGAAAGGGTTAAGAGTAAATGTGAAGGGATGAGCGGAGTTAAAATTTTTCCGTTTTTAGATGAAATTGACTATGCTTATTCAGCCTGTGATCTTGTCGTATGTAGAGCTGGGGCGACGACGATTTCTGAAATTACTTATTTTGGTGTTCCTTCAATTCTTGTGCCGTATCCATTTGCAGCTGCGAATCATCAGTATGAAAATGCAAAAGTTTTGTTCGAAAGAGGAGCTGGTGAAGTTTTGCTTGATTCAGAATTAAAGTTGAGATTGAAAGAGAAAATTTTAAACTTGATTAATGACAATCAAAAATTGGATTTGATGCGAGAAAATGCTAAGTCATTGGCTAACCTGGAGGCTGGAAATATAATTGCAAAGTCAATTTTAAAATTGGCAAAGGGTGAAAATGTTTAGCACGGTTAGAAAAATACATTTTGTTGGGATAGGAGGAATTGGAATGAGCGGGATTGCAGAAATTTTGCTCGATCAGGGTTTTAAAATTACAGGCTCGGACAAGCAGTTGTCAGATATAACCGAGCGACTTGCGAATCTTGGAGCGAAGATTTATGAAGGGCACTCGCCTGAACATATTGAGCCAGATGTTGATGTTGTTGTTTATTCTTCAGCCGTGAAGTTGGATAATCCTGAAATTCAGGAAGCGATGAGGCGTAAAATTCCCGTGATCCGTAGAGCTGAAATGCTTGCGGAACTTATGAGATTAAAATACGGGATCGGAATAGCTGGGACACACGGGAAAACGACGACGACTTCAATGGTTGGGCTTGTTTTAATTGAGGGTGGATTTGATCCGACCGTTGTAGTTGGAGGTGTGCTTCGTGATTTCGGTGGGACAAATGCACGGCTTGGACATGGGGAATTTATAGTTGTTGAAGCAGATGAATTTGACAAATCTTTTCTTCAGCTTACACCAACGATTGCTGTCATAACAACGCTTGAACCTGAACATCTTGACTCTTATGGAAATGTTGAGGAGTTAAAGTCGGCTTTTGTTGATTTTGCAAATAAAGTTCCTTTTTACGGTTTTGTTGTCCTTTGTCTCGATGAGCCGATGATTCAAGATATTATGCCACGGATAAAGAAAAGAGTTATAACTTATGGGTTAAGTGCCCAAGCGGACGTCCAAGCAGTTGAAATAGAATTTGAAGAAAGACGATCTTCTTATACTTTGGTTTACAAAGGTAAAAACTATGGAAGGGTGAATTTGCAAGTTCCAGGGCTTCACAATGTTAAAAACTCGCTTGCAGCGATTGCTGTTGGGGTGGAGCTTGGCATTGAACTTGAAAAGGTGAAAAATGCCCTTGAAAAATTCAGAGGAGTTTATAGGCGGTTTGAGATAAGGGCTAAAGTAGGCGATATAATTGTTGTAGATGATTATGCTCATCATCCAACGGAAATAAAAGCAGTTTTGCAAGCAGCAAAGGACAGCTGGAGGAAACGTGTAATCGCCGTGTTTCAACCGCATCTTTATTCAAGGACGAGGGATTTTTATCAGGAATTTGGGCGTTCGTTCTTTAATGCTGATGTATGTGTTATAACTGATGTTTATCCAGCAAGAGAGGAGCCGATCGAGGGTGTAAGTGGAGAGTTGATTGCGATTTCAGCGAGAAATTTTGGACATAAAGAAGTTCATTATGTTCGAGATAAAATGGAAATTCCAGATTATGTCTTGAATCTTGTCAATCCAGGAGATATGGTTATATTTATGGGAGCCGGTGATATAACAAAAATTTGCGGTGATTTCATCAAAAAACTTCGGGAAAAATTTAGGGATGATTAATCTTGAGGAAATAAGAGAAATAGTCAAGGGTGAAATTTTGATCAATGAATCGCTTGCTAAGTATTCAACTTTTAAGATAGGTGGGTTCGCTGACCTATATATTGCGCCGAGGAATATCGATGAGTTGTTGAAGTTAATTCAATATTTAAAAGAAAAGGAGATCGATTTTATAATTCTCGGGAATGGAAGCAATGTGTTGATAAGCGATGAAGGCTTTAGAGGTGCGGTGATAAACCTTGAGGCTGGTTTGAACTTTGTGAAAATTGAGGGTGAACTTGTTGTTGCAGGTGCTGGTGTTAAGCTTGCGAAGTTTGTCGATTTTTGTATTGAAAACGGTTTTCAAGGAGTTGAAATGATGGCGGGAATACCTGGGACTTTGGGTGGCGCAATAGTTATGAATGCCGGAGCTTATTCAGCTGAGATCTCTGATTATCTTGTTGATGTGGATGTGATAAGGGATTTAAACCTCGTTAGATTAAAGAAGGAGGAATGCGGTTTTGGGTACAGGACTTCAAATTTAACAAAGGATGTTGTTGTTCAAGCGAGGTTTAAATTTCCACGAGGCGATGTTGAGGAAATGAAGCGAAAGAGACGCGAGATTTTAATTAAGCGAAATCAAACGCAACCCGTTAATTTTCCCAATGTTGGTAGCGTTTTTAAAAATCCACCTGGAAACTACGCTGGCAAATTGATCGAGGAAGCGGGATTGAAGGGAGTTCAAATTGGCGGTGCGCAGATCTCCGAAAAACATGCGAATTTTATAATTAATAAAGGAAATGCGACCGCGCGAGATGTTCTTGAATTAATAAAGCTTGCACAGCGAAAAGTTTACGAAAAGTTTGGAGTGAAACTTGAACTTGAAATAAAACTGATTGGGTTTGAGGAAGAAGAAATAAAGGATTTAGTATGAGATTAGCTGAGAGAGAAATAAAAGGATGGCTGTTTGCTGTTTTTGGTGGATTTTTTGTCGTTTTGATCTTCGGTGCCATGAATTGGCGTGAAAATAGAGTTTTGAATAAAATAATCATTAAAGGAAATAATGTGGTATCGGAAGAAAAAATAGCTGAGCTCGCTGGTGTCAAGCCCGGCGTTAAACTTATAGATGTTGATTTGTCGGAAGTGAGAGCTAAAGTTGAAAAACATGATTTTATAAAATATGCCGAAGTTTATATAAACTTGCCGGATGTCCTTTTCATAGAAATTGTAGAAAGAAGACCGATAGCTATGCTAATGCATCAAGGTAAGATTTATTACATCGATTCTGACGGTGTTGTTATTTCTTTCGATAGGGTTGGTAAAATATTTTCAGTGCCTATTATAAGTGGGGTGGATTATAAACCCATTAATGTTAACTTAGACACTGCGGGTCAATTGAGGAGACAGTTTGAGCTTATAAAGGCTGCGATTGACAAGAAAATTTATAGTTTGATTTCAGAAGTTAGACTTAAAGATGGCGAATTTATTTTACTGACCTCGGATGGAGCAGTTACTGTTTTTCTTGGCGATGGTGAGCTTGAAAGAAAGCTTATTTCACTGAGAGAGTTTTGGTCTCAGGTTGTTCCAACTCGTGGATATCCAGTTTATATTGATTTGCGTTATCATGGGAGGTTATACGCAAAATTTGACAAAAAAAATAGTGAATGAAATATGACTTACATAGTTGGATTAGACATAGGCACCAGTAAAGTTTGCGCACTTGTTGCTTTCCTTGAAGAAAATGGAAATATTAATGTTTTGGGTTTAGCAAAAGTTCCAGCTTATGGACTTGTTCACGGTGGGATAATTAATCTTGAAAGGACATCTGAAATAGTACGTAGTGTTATAAGCATGGTTGAGAATCAATCAGGAGAAAAAGTAAGAAAAGTAGTTATTGGAGTGGCAGGGGAGGACATAAGTGGAATTTCAAGTATAAGTGTAATTACAACGCGAGCTCCTGATCATATCATCAAAGAAGAAGACGTTGCGCGTTTGATGGAAGATGCGAAGAATATTCGTTATCCATCTAACAAGATTATTTTGCATACTTTACCTCAAGAGTTTAAGGTTGATGGGGTTGAAGGTATAAAGAACCCAGTTGGGATGACTGGGATAAGAGTAGAGGCGACGGTTCATATTGTGATGGCGCCGGTATCTTTGATTGAAAACTTCAAAAGAGCGGTTGGCGGAGCGGGGCTTGAAGTTGAAGGGTTCGTTTTTCAACCGCTTGCTTCAGCGTATTCCGTGCTTGAACCTGAGGAGATGGAGATAGGGGTTGCTTTAATTGACATAGGGGCTGGTACTACAGATGTTGCGATATTTGAAGATGGAATAATAAGATACTCCGGAAGTTTGAAAATGGCTGGAGAGGAGATAACCAGAGATATAAGAAAAGCTTTCGGAATTCAGAGGGAACTCGCAGAGAAATTGAAGGTGTCAGAGGGATATGCTTATATGGATGCAATTACAGAGGATAAAAGCATTCAGATTCGTAGAATTGGAGAGCGGGGCTCAATTGAAATTACTAGAAAAACGCTTTGTCAAGTGATTCAAGCAAGGGTTGAGGAAATATTTGAGACTCTTTACGTCAATCATTTGAAAAAGCAAGGTTTTATGAGAAGGAATGTATCTGCTGGAATTGTTTTAACTGGGGGTACAGCGCTTCTTAAGGGGATAGTTGAGCTCGCGAGCGAAAAATTTGATTTGCCAGCACGCATCGGCATACCGACTGGGTTTACAGGTGGTTTTGTCAATGAGGTTCAAAATCCGATATATTCAACTGTTGCGGGTTTAGTTTTGTATAGAGCCGAGAGTATTAAAAAAGGCGATGTGGTTAAGTCAGGCGATGTTAAAAGTCTAATAAAGAAGTTGACTGAATTCCTTAGGAAAACTTTTAGTTAGAAATAAATTGGGAGGCTATTATGATGATCTTAGTTGATGAATCAGAGCAATCATCAAATCTTGGCGCTAAGATAAAGGTTGTCGGTGTCGGAGGGTGCGGATGTAATGCTATTAACACTTTAGTTAAAAAAGGAATTACAGGGGTTGAACTAATAGGTATAAATACCGATTTACAATCTCTATCTCAATGTAAAGCACCGATTAAAATTCAAGCGGGGAAAAATTTAACAAAAGGGCTTGGCGCTGGTGCAAGACCTGAAGTAGGACAAAAGGCGGTTGAAGAGATAAAAGAAGAGATTGAAAAATTTTTGCAAGGCAGCGATCTTGTTTTTATCACCGCAGGAATGGGGAAAGGAACGGGAACTGGCGGAGCTCCTGTGATCGGTAGTGTAGCTAAAAGCTTGGGTGCGCTTGTCATCGCTATAGTTTACACTCCCTTTGATTATGAAGGCTCTTTAAGGATGAGGATAGCTGAGGAGGGTTTGAAAAATCTGCGTGAGGTTGTTGATACGCTTATCGTTATAAGCAATCAAAAGCTGCTTGGTATTTCGGGAGACGCTGATATTCAATCTGCAATTGAATTAGGCAATGAGGTTCTTTACAATGCCACTCGCGGTATCACTGATATAATAATGAAGTCCGGCATCATTAATGTTGATTTCAATGATGTTAAAACAATTATGCGTGATATGGGAGATGCTATTCTTGGAACGGGTGTTGCGCAAGGTGAACATAGGGCTATTAAGGCAACTCAAAATGCGATATCGAATCCACTTATTGAAGGATTATCAATAGTTGGAGCGAAAGGTGTCTTGATTAATTTCGTTGGGAAAGATATTAAATTTAGCGAAGTTGAAGACGCCATAAAAGTGGTAACTGAAAAAACAGGTGAAGATGTGAATTTGATTCATGGCATCGTAATCGATGAATCTATGGGTGATCAGCTTAGAGTTACTGTTATAGCGACTGGACTTAACACATCAACTCACTCGACGAAAAAAACGCCAACCCCGCCTAAAAGGATAACCACGGTTTATGAGAAAACAGAAGACGTTCAGCGTGGCGAGAATCTAATTGTGCCAAGTTATGTTCGCAGGGGTATTACACTTAACAGAAAGTTTGAAGAAATTGAGAGAGAAAAGGATGATGAAAGCATAAATGACAATCCAAGTTTTTTAAGACAAGTTATGGATTAAATTATAAGTGTGGCAGTGAAAGTGGGAGGAAAATTTTTGATTTGATTTTAAATTTTAAAAGTCATATATTTAACTACGGTTAAGCCGAGGTGGCGGAATTGGTAGACGCGCACGTTTGAGGGGCGTGTGGGGCAACCCGTGCGGGTTCGAGTCCCGCCCTCGGCACTAACCTTCCGATAATTAATTTTTATTAATTTTTTGTCCCCTTCCTTTTTCATATAATTTTGCTTGACAAAATATAAGGAATTTTGCAAATTAAAGTGCGTTTAAAAATAAAATTGTGGAGGTGTATCTATGCGTCATCTGAGCGCTATTTTAATTTCCCTCCTCAGTTTGGCATTTCTAACCTCCTTAATTCTTGCTCAAGGTAGTGGTTCTTATACTGCTTCTGTGACAGGTAAAATAGTTGATACTGAAGGTAAACCTATACCTGATGTTGAGGTTATCGCAAAAAATGTTGAAACAGGTTATACCAGAGGCGCTATTACAACAGCAGGTGGAATTTATAATATCTTATCGGTGCCACCCGGAACTTATGAAATCAGTGCTTTACATGTTGCTTACGGTAAGCAAACCCAAAAGGTTGAACTTCTCGTGGGCGAAAGGGTTACTGTAAACTTTACTCTGATTCCGAAAGAAATCCAAGTCGGTGAAGTTGTTGTAACTGCTGAGGCACTTGATTATGAGGTTAAAAAATCGGAACTTTCAGTTCCTATAAGACCGCAACAAATTGAAGCTTTGCCAGTCAATACACGTAACTTCCTTGAGCTTATGAGCCTTGTCCCCGGACTTAAACCAATTGGGGCAACGTTTGGTAGTGGCGCAATGCAGCCTACATGGATTGGGTTTTATTTTGAAGGGACAGAATACAAAAATGAAATTGTTGAAGGTGGACTTGCAGGGCAATTTTTAAGCTCAGGCAACCCATTCCCTCTTGATGCGGTTAGGGAAGCAAGAGTGATAACTCAGCTTTATAAAGCAGAGTATGCAAAGGCGGGTGGAGGAGTAATAACAGCGGTGTCAAAAACCGGAACAAATGAGTTTCATGGAACCGTCTTCTTTACATACCGTGATAAAAAACTTAACGCTCGTGGACCTTTTGAAAGGGAGAAACCTGGATTTAAACGTCGTCAAACAGGCATAAGTTTAGGTGGACCAATTATAAGGGATAAACTTCACTTCTTTACTTCATATGAGGGAACATTTCTCGACAAGTTTGCAACTGTAGTTGTTGGTCCTCAGTTTTCTAAATATGCTGGAACATTCCATGTTCCGTTTGGCGGTCATGTTGGGCTTGTGAGGTTAACATTTCAGCCCTCGGTTAATCATTTCCTTGACTTTAGCTATTATGGTAGATTTGATAGGGATTATATGGGGATTGGTGGTCTCTCTGTGTATGAGAGAGGACGGCTTTTCTATAACAGAGTTTACAACTATGTTTTAAAGCATCAGTATATAATTTCGCCAAACCTAATGAACGAGGTAAGGATTAACTTCCAGCGTTATAATTGGGAAATAGCGAATATTGCTCCGTTTCCAACCCCTGGTAAGATTTACCCAAGTGCGTATATAGGTGCTTTTTCCCACGCTCCTCAGAATTGGTTCCAAGATAGATATGCGTTATATGATGACATAACTTATACAACAGGTAACCACGTCTTCAAAGGCGGATTTTTCGTTCAAAGATTAAGATACGAAGCCAATCAAAAACTCTACCTGCATCCGATATTTTATTATCTATCTGATGATACAAGTGCTGCACCATATCAAGCAAGAGTTGGTGTCGGTACGCCAACTGTTGAGAAATGGAATACACAAATCGGAATTTATATCCAAGATGATTGGAATGTCACTCCTTATTTAATTTTAAATCTTGGGATAAGGTGGGATTATGAGTCGAACATGATAAATAATGACTTTGCCGTTCCTGACACAGTTAGAAGAGATCTGCAACAATTTTTCCCTGCAAAGTATTTTTCAACGGGCAAGGATAGAAAACCATATTTAAAAGCTTTCCAGCCAAGATTTGGTTTTTCATATGATATAAGCAAGGAAGGTAAAACTGTTATCTTTGGCGGAGCCGGAATCTACTACGATAGGCATGTTTGGAATGTCGCTTCTGATGAGATTTTAAGATATACTTGGAAAGTTTATTACCTTGATTTTGGTCCAGGGAGATTAACTTGGGATGACAAGTATTATAACCGTGATGAGCTTCTAAACTTAATCGCGCAGGGTAGAGTTCCAGCTCCTGAGATTTTCCTTATTCCTAACGACCTGAAACCACCAATGACAGTTCAATTCAGCATTGGGTTAAGGCAAAGGTTTGGAGATGTGGTAGCGAGCATAAGTTATACAGGTGTTAGAGGTTATAATGAAATAACGACATATAATGCCAACTGGAAAAACAATTTAACAACCAAATACGGACCAATTCAGGTTTGGACCGATGCAGGCAATTCTTGGTATGATGCAATTTACTTTACATTCGACAAACCATACAAACCTGGCTCGTGGGGCTTGAACATAGCTTACACACTTTCATGGACTTATGATGAGTTCGATAACACGATCTACTATGGTTATTTGTACTATACCAATCCTGATATGTTAAAGAAGGCACCATCCACACTTGACGAAAGACATCGCATTTCGGTTAATGGAATAGTTGAGCTTCCATTCGGATTTAAGTTGAGTGGTTGGGGAACATTCGCAACCGGTAGACCCTATCTTGTATTTACTGGAACTGATGACAATAATGATGGAGTCATTGGGAACGATTATCCACCTGGGTTAGGTAGAAACGCTGGTAGAGTTCCTGGACAAAGATTTATATTTAAGTATGTATTTGCCGAAAGAAACTTTAATTTGCGGTTGTCGAAAGATCTCTCATATCGTGGCTTTACTTTAACATTGATGCTCGAAGCTTTCAATGTATTCAACTGGACTAACTTTGGTGGTTATGTTGGCAATATGAAGTCTCCATTGTTTGGTAAGCCTACAACAGCAGGTGCCCCAAGGCAAATTCAACTTGGGACAAGAATTAGCTTCTAATAATTCAACACCCCCTCTTTCATTTGGAAAGAGGGGGCTTACATTTTTTAATTTATTTTATATCTTGTGAGTTCTCGCCTTATTCCATTTTCAGAAGCAGTCGCAGGGGTTTCGTGTTTAACCGGTCCAATACCTGGAGAAAACCAAATATAGTCTTTTGAGGTAAAGCTTGCAACTGTAACCCCACCTACACTTATGGAGCCAGTCGCAATTGCCTCAAATTTATATGAATCATATCTGCCAGCGGGAGTTTGAATTTGTTCACGAGTACTTATGTTGCCAGTTATGTTTATTTTTATATTTAATGGCAAAAGTTGCCCTTGGTAATTTACGGTAAGCGTTGTATCCAAACTTAAGATAGTGTATGGTTCATTTAAGTTACCCGAAGCTTTTATAAACGGAACCCATCGTTTGTATTCAAAACCTGGAATTGAAATTGTTCCAGTTAAATCTATCCATGCATAAAGATATCCCCCCTCAAGGTAAACAAGAAGGGTATCAACCTCAATACTTTTATTTGCATATATGAATGAATCAAGCACAACATATGGATTTTTTCCTGCAAATTGGATTTGCCCAACTACTGTCGTTGACGAAGTAAATTCTGTACCATTGATTTTGGCTCCGGCTGTATCAATTTCATATCCCGAGTAATTCCAAGCATTACCGACTTTCAATGGGAAGAGGTTTGATGGAATTGTTTCAATGTTAAGTGGCGTTGTCTCTTTTTTACATCCCCCAAAAATAAGGGCAAGGGATATCAAAGAGACTATTAACTTCCTCATCATATTTAACCCCCATTATTTTAGTTTTTGCTTGAAAAATGGCGGGCAAATTTGCCCGCCTTAAAAATTTTAATCAAATTTTAACGAATCAATTATCTTTTTAACCCTGGATGCAGAGGCGTGGAGCGCTTGTTTTTCTTCGTCTGTGAGCTTTAATTCAATTATTTCCTCAACACCCCTTTTACCAAGTTTAACTGGAACGCCGACAAAGACGTCGTTTAACCCATATTCCCCTTGGAGTAGGACGGAGCAGGGGAGAATTCGTTTTTTGTCTTTTACGATTGATTCAACCATTTCGACAATTGCAGATGCGGGGGCGTAGTAAGCACTTCCCGTTTTCAGATAGCTTACAATTTCAGCTCCACCTTCACGTGTTCTTTTAACGAGTTGGTCAATTTTTTCTTTTGGGAGTAATTCGGAGATTGGAATTCCCGCAACCGTTGTGTACCTTACTAATGGGACCATATCATCGCCATGTCCGCCGAGAACAAACGCGTAAACATCTTCAACGGAAACGTTCAATTCCATTGCAATGAAAGTTCTGAATCTCGCTGTATCGAGCACACCCGCCATACCTATAACTCTGTGTCTTTCAAACCCGCTTATTTTCCATGCTGTATACGCCATAACATCAAGTGGATTAGTAACAACAATGATGATAGCGTTGGGTGATTTTTCAATTGATTTTAAAGTCGCTTCTTTGACGATCCCGAAATTCGTGTTTAAAAGGTCCTCCCTGCTCATTCCAGGTTTCCTGGCAACCCCAGCAGTGATGATTACAATGTCTGAGTTCGCGGTTTCATCATATCCATTTGTTCCTATAACTTTCACATCAACTCCAGTTATTGGCGTTGATTCATACATATCAAGTCCTTTACCTTGTGGGATCCCTTCAACGATGTCAACGAGTACAACTTCATTTGCAAGTTCATTGTCGATTATCTTTTGCGCTGTTGTTGCGCCGACATTTCCAGCACCAACTATTGTGATTTTCATTGTATAGCCCTCCGAGTTTATTTTATTAGGTGCTAATTATTTACTGCCTCAATTGGGTAGACGCTAACCATTTGTTTGTCTTTTGTCAGGTATTCAAATTTGACAATCCCGTCGATCTTTGCAAAGAGTGTGTAGTCCTTGCCCATTCCAACGTTTAAGCCGGGTTTAAATTTTGTGCCTCTTTGTCTGACGATTATATTTCCAGCTTTTACAAATTCACCACCAAATCTTTTGACCCCAAGTCGTTTGGAATTACTATCTCTTCCATTTTGCGATGAACCTCCACCCTTTTTATGCGCCATGTTAATTGCCTCCTTTTTTTAGTTTTTATTTTATTAAACTTGCGACTTTTGATTCAAGCGCAGCAAGTCGTTCTCTTATTTGAATTGCGATGTCAATCTTCTCGTCAAGACGTTTTATCTCTGCCCTAAACTCATTCTTAAAAGCATCTAATTCATTACGAAGGCTATCAATATCTTTTTTCAGTCCAGAGATCTCGGCTTTTAATTCATTACGAACGAGTTCAATTTTTTCATCAACTCGTCTAAGCCCAGAATCGATCTTTTCGTCGAGTCGCCTAAGCCCGGAATCAATTTTTTCATCAAGTCTTTTAATTTCTGAATCAAATCTTGTCCTTAACTCTTGAACACTTGACTTGATATCGTGGAGTTCTGGAACTACGAGTTCCTGAATTATTTTTGCCACATCTACCTTTGGCATTAACTCTCAAAATGGATTTTATTAATTTCAATTTGAGTATAATTTTGCCGATGTCCTTTTGTTACTTTATAGCCTTTGCGACGTTTTTTCTTGAAAACAATTATTTTCTCGCCTTTTACATGTCTTAAAACCGTCGCCTCAACGAAAGCTCCGGGCACGTATGGATTTCCAATGTGGGTTTCTTTCCCGTCTTGAAACAAAAGGACGCTTTGAAACTTAACTTTGCTTCCCGGTTCTTTTTCAATCTTTTGAACAAAAATTTTATCAGATTCCTTGACCTTATATTGGTGCCCACCAATTTTTACAACCGCAAACATCTTTCCCTTACTTTTGTTTTAAATTCAACGCAACTAAATTTAGCAAATCGGTCGAAAAAAAACAATAAATTTTGATTATCTTTTTGTTCTTTTTAACTTTTAAAATCTGGATGATAGCCTTTAACTAAATTTTTCGGTTTTTTGAGATGGGAAAAAGTGTAATTGCCATAGTAGGAAGACCGAACGTTGGAAAATCAACGCTTTTTAACAGAATTATCGGTGAAAGAGACGCTATTGTCGACCCTAAAAGTGGTGTTACTAGGGACAGGCATTACGGGACAGCTGAATGGAACGGTAAAAAATTTTCAATTATAGACACTGGTGGGTATGTTCCGGATTCCGACAATGTTTTTGAAGCAGCTATAAGGGAGCAAGTTCAAATTGCGATTGACGAAGCAGATGTGATAATTTTTGTCGTCGATGCGGTATCAGGAGTTACACCCATAGATATTGAAATTGCGAGAATATTAAGGCAAACGAAAAAGAAAGTTATACTCGCGGTAAATAAAATTGATAACGAAAAACTTGAACTATATTCATCTCAATTTTATGAACTTGGGCTTGGGGAACCATTTCCGATATCAGCACTTCATGGAAGAAAAGTGGGCGATTTTCTTGATGAGGTGGTTAAAGACTTGCCTGAGGTGAGCGAAGAGACCCAAAGTCTTGAAAATCAGATAAAAGTTGCTATCGTTGGGCAACCAAACGTTGGAAAATCTTCATTTGTCAATGCTGTTCTCGGTGAAAATAGAATAATTGTCACCGATATACCCGGAACGACTCGGGATTCCATTGATACTTTTTTTGAGTACAATGGGGTTAATTTTGTTCTCATTGACACAGCTGGATTGAGGAAAAGGAGCAAGATTAAGGAAAGTATAGAGTTTTACAGTGCCATAAGAGCTTTAAAAGCGCTCGAAAGATGCGATGTTGCGGTTGTTATGCTTGATGCAACTTTTGGACTTGAGAGGCAAGATTTAAGAATCATTGGGGAAGCTGCGGACTTGAAAAGGGGAATTATAATTGCGGTAAATAAATGGGACCTTATCGAAAAAGATTCGAATACCGCCCTTGAATATGAGCGTGCCCTCAGAGAAAGGTTGAGAGTTTTTGACTATGTCCCTGTTTTATTTATATCGGCTAAAACCAAGCAAAGAATTTTCAAGGTTCTCGATCTTGCGAAGATTGTTTATGAGGAAAGAAATAAAAGGGTGAAAACAAGCGAACTTAATAGAATTTTGTTGCCGATCGTTAAGGAAACGCCACCTCCAGCGATTTCAGGGAAGGAGATAAAAATTAAGTATGTCATGCAGGTTAAAACAGCGCCACCTGTGTTTGCATTTTTCACGAATTTCCCAGATGATATCCCAGAGCATTACAGAAGATTTCTTGAAAATAAAATCCGCGAACATTTTGGTTTCGTTGGTGTGCCTTTGACTATTGTTTTTAAAAAGAAGTGATGTTTTTTCATTTTTCTTTGCTTTCAACAAGTAAAGTGACGGGACCATCGTTTATTATCTCGACGATCATCATTGCTTTAAAGACACCTGTTTTTACTTTTTCTTCTCCCATAGCTTGCTTAAGATATTCAACGAATTTATTGTATAAAATTTCCGCTTCCTCTGGTTTTGATGCTTGTGTGAAATCGGGTCTATTCCCGTATCTTGTATCCCCATAAAGTGTAAATTGTGACACTACAAGTGCTTCCCCATTTACATCTTTTACAGATAGATTCATTCTTTTGTTTTCGTCATCAAAAATTCTAAGATTTGCACATTTATTCGCAAGATATTTTGCGTCTTCTTCCGTGTCCCCGTTTTTTACGCCAAGCAAAATTACAATTCCTTTTCCAATTTGACTATAAAGTGAGCCGTCGATTGTCACGCTACCTCGTATAACTCTTTGGACAAGCGCTCTCATCTTCTTTCAATTTTTATTTTTGCAACCCTTTCAATTCCAAGATAGTCATTGAAAATTTCAATTTGATTATATCCAGTGTCGGTGAAAATTTTCTTTACTTTTTCAAATTGACCATAAGCCATTTCAACAAAGATGAAGCCCGTATTTGCGATTATCTCTTTTCCAACATCAGCAATCCTTCTGTAAAAACTTAGTCCATTTGCCCCATCGGTAATTGCAATCCTTGGCTCAAAATTTTTTATCTCATCCTGCAAACTTTCAAATTCGTCAATGGCTACATACGGTGGATTTGAAACGATTATGTCAAATTGATTTTTAAATTTAGAAGCGAAGTTTTCATCAAATAGATCAAATTGAATGAATTGAACATTTTCAACTCCGTTCAAGTTGGCGTTTTCATTTGCGACTTCAATTATTTTTTCGCTTACGTCAATTCCAACTATAAAAGATTTATCTTTAAGAAACTTCGCCAAACTTATAGCTATGTTCCCGCTTCCAGTTCCAATATCAAGCACTTTAACAGGCACATTGAGAAATTCTTTTTTAACTGTTTCTATTACCTTTTCAACGAGCACCTCGGTTTCTGGTCTTGGAATTAAAACATCTGGTGTTAGTTTAAACTCAAGTCCCATAAATTCAGTTTTGCCGATAATGTATTGGAGGGGTTCCTTTTTTATCCTTCTTGTTATCAATACTTTGAGTTCCTCAAGTTCTCTTTTCGTGAGCGGTTTTTCAAAGTTAATGTATAAATCAACCCTTTTACATTTTAGCACGTGACAGAGCATTAATTCAATTGTTAACCTCGCTTCATCAATTCCCTTTGATTTAAGGTATTCGGTTCCCCAGTTTATTATGTCAATTATTCGCCAAGTTTTTGTTTCGGCTTTATCCATTTTTAATTTCGTTTAAGATTTTGACAATTCTTGCAGTATGTGAACCGTCCCAGTAAATTTTGCCACATTTTGGACATTGATAAAATTCATCAAATGATTTGGCTGTTTCCTCAGGGATCAAGTTTATAATGCTTGACTTTTCAACCTCGATTATTTCAGTATTACAAATTGAGCATCGGGAAAATAAATTCGTTTCGGTGTCAAGGTTTAAATTTTTAATGACTTCGTTTAGTTGTTCTTTGAATTTTTCTGCTTTCACGATGTAGAAATTTTTTGCTCCGAACTCTTCGGCTACTCTTTTGCTTCGCGTGAGAAAAAGTCTTTCTTCTTCGTTTGCGATTTTAATTAGTTCTTTAGTTGAGAGCTTTGGATTGTATATTGTGTCATATCCAAGTAGTCGCAACCATCTCGCAAGTTTGCCGAGCATTATATCTGCGACGAATTTCATTCGGTTTGATATTTTTGTTTTTCAGGTTTTAAAATAAAAAATTAGCAATGGATTTGCAATAAAGGTTGATTTCAAAGCTTGTTATGAAAAAGAAAGTAAAGAAAACGCACAAAACTGCTGTCGTTATAATTCCGCCGAAAGATGTTTGGGCTCCAATTCAAAGGATAAGAGAAAAGTATGATAGACAATTTAGAAGGTGGATGCCACACATAACGTTGATTTACCCGTTTAGACCTTTTGAAGAGTTTGAGGAAATTTATTCGAACTTCGAAAATGTTTGCAGAGAGATCAGAGATTTTAAAGTTGAACTTGTTGAGTTCAAATTTTTCAAGCATTACGGTGAGAATTACACGATATGGCTTGCGCCTCAGCCTTCTGAGGAAATTGTAAAGTTGCAGGATAGGTTGCAGGTGATCGTTCCAGATTGTGATGATGTCCGCAGGTTTGAAAATGGCTTCACCCCACATTTGAGCGTTGGGCAAGTTAAGGGAAAAGATAAACTTGAAAATTTATTAATGGAGTTCAGAAACTCTTGGAGACCAATTAGGTTCAGCGTAAACTCTATCTTTTTCATTTGGAGGGATGACCCACCCAATGATGTTTTTAGAATTTGGAGGGAGATAAAATTTGGCAGTGAATAATTGTTTTTTCTGGTTTTTGTTGATATAATTAAAAGGTTCTCAATTAAAAACAAAATTTGCGAAGCAAAATGTCCACAACGATAGTTGATATTCAAGCACGTGAAATTCTCGATTCAAGGGGAAACCCGACTATTGAAGTAGATGTTTATTTGGAATCGGGCGCAATGGGCAGAGCTGCGGTCCCGAGCGGAGCTTCAACAGGGGAAAATGAAGCTCTTGAATTAAGAGATGGGGACTCAAAGAGATATTTAGGCAAAGGCGTATTAAAAGCGGTTGAAAATGTCAATAATATCATCGCTGAAGAACTTGAGGGGTGGGATGCTTTTGATCAGGTTGGCATTGATAGATTTTTAATTCAACTTGATGGGACTCCAAATAAGTCTCGGCTTGGTGCAAATGCTATTCTTGGTGTTTCATTAGCGGTGGCGAAAGCGGTTGCAAATCATTTGGGCATTCCACTCTACAGATATATTGGCGGTGTCAATGCTAAAGTTTTACCAGTCCCGTTGATGAATATTTTAAATGGCGGAAAACACGCTGATAATAATGTTGATATTCAGGAGTTTATGATCGTCCCAGTAAATGCGCCTTCGTTTTCGGAGGCTTTAAGAATGGGTGTGGAGGTTTTTCATTCGCTTAAGGCGGTTTTAAAATCTAAGGGTTATAACACTGCTGTTGGAGATGAAGGAGGGTTTGCTCCTAATTTGAAATCAAATGTTGAAGCTATAGAGATTATACTTGAAGCGATTGAAAAGTCTGGTTATAAAGCTGGAGTTGATGTTTACTTGGCTCTTGATTGTGCAGCTAGCGAATTTTATCAAGATGGGAAATATGTTTTCTTCAAGTCGGATAAAACTCAGAAAACATCCGAAGAAATGGTGAAGTTTTATGAGGATATCGTGGGGCAGTATCCAATTATTTCTATTGAGGATGGTATGTCAGAACATGATTGGGAAGGTTGGAAGATGTTGACGCAGGCGCTTGGGGGCAAGGTTCAACTTGTTGGCGACGATATTTTTGTGACAAATATTGAGATATTTTCAAGGGGGATTGAATCTGGGATAGCAAATTCAATTTTAATAAAGTTAAATCAGATTGGAACTTTGACTGAAACGCTTGATTGCATTGAGCTTGCGAGGAAGAACGGTTATACTGCTATTATAAGCCATAGATCTGGGGAGACAGAGGATACAACAATTGCAGACCTTGTTGTTGCTACAAATGTTGGGCAGATAAAAACTGGTTCAGCCTCAAGGACAGATAGAATTGCGAAGTATAATCAATTATTGAGAATTGAGGAAGAGCTTGATGAGGATGCAGTTTTTGCGGGGTTGAAGGCGTTTAGGATTTCAAGATAAGGGGAGTTGGGCAAAGTTTGATTTTGCCCCCAAATTTTATTATTTTTACAAAAATTTTGCGGAAGAAAACTTAAATTTTTTTGCTTCTGATGGAAAAAATAAGGGTTAAACTGCCCGATAATAGCGTTTTAGAAGTTGACAAAGGGACGACGCCTTTACAAATAGCGGAAATTTTAAGTAAGCGACTTGCCAAAGATGCGATCGCAGCGAAAGTTAACGGTGTTGTCATAGATCTTACTCGTCCACTTGAGGAGGATTGTGAGCTTCAGATTTTAACTTTTGATGACCCGGAGGGTAAAGAAGTATTTTGGCATAGTTCGGCTCATCTTATGGCGCATGCGATTGAAGAACTTTTTCCGGGTGCGAAGTTTGGCGTTGGACCACCAATTGAGGATGGATTTTATTATGATGTCGATGTTGATAAGCCTCTTACGGTTGAGGACCTTGTTAAAATTGAGGAGAAGATGAAGGAGCTTGCGCAAAAGGATGAACCATATGTTAGAAAAGTTGTCACAAAAGAAGAAGCGCTTGAGTTCTTTAAGAAGAAAGGTGATCCATATAAAGTTGAAATCATAGAACAAATTGATGACAGCGATGTAATAACCTTGTATAGTGAGGGGAGTTTTACTGATTTATGTCGTGGTCCGCATTTGCCATCGACGGGAAAGATAAAATATGTTAAGTTGTTAAATATCGCTGGGGCTTACTGGCGTGGTGATGCGAGGAATAAAATGTTGCAGAGGGTTTATGGTGTTGCTTATCCAAAGAAGGAACTTCTTGATGAGCATTTAAGGCGACTTGAAGAAGCAAAGAAAAGAGATCATAGACGGCTTGGAAAGGAGCTTGAACTTTTCGTTTTTCATGACATTGCCCCGGGTGCACCTTTCTGGTTGCCAAAGGGGATGATAATTTTCCGTGAACTTGAAAAATTTATTCGTGAAGAGCTTGATAAGCGAGGTTATGAGGAAATTTCAACTCCGATCCTTGTGAAAAAAGATTTATGGGAGAGATCGGGGCATTGGGAACATTACAAAGAAAATATGTTTGTGCTTGAGGTTGAAAATGAAATTTATTCTCTAAAACCGATGAATTGTCCGGAAAGCACTTATGTCTATAAGATGCGGACGAGAAGCTATAGGGATTTGCCACTGCGACTTGCGGAGATAGGGAGATTACATAGAAATGAAATCTCTGGTGCCCTTGGTGGGATGTTTCGCGTAAGGCAGATAACGATGGATGATGCGCATATTTATTGCAGACCAGATCAAATTTTAAGCGAGATAAACGAGTTGATTGATTTCGTAAATTATGTCTATGGAATTTTCAAGTTTCAGCCAGCGTATTATCTTTCAACGAAACCAGATGGTGCGATGGGAGACCCTGAGTTGTGGGAACATGCTGAACAAGCCTTGAGAATGGCGTTAGAGCAAAATGGAATAAAATATGGATTAAAGGAAAAGGAGGGAGCATTTTACGGTCCAAAAATAGATGTCCAAATTAAAGACGCTCTCGGTAGAGATTGGCAAGTTGCAACAATTCAGCTCGACTTTGTGATGTTGCCTGAAAGATTTGACTTGACTTATATTGATGTTGATGGACAGCCGAAGCGACCGGTTGCAATTCATAGAGCGATATTTGGCTCGTTTGAAAGATTTGTCGGTATTTTAACTGAACATTTCGCTGGTAACTTTCCAGTTTGGCTTGCACCAGTTCAAGTTGCGGTTTTGCCTATAACCGATGCGCAAAATGATTATGCAAAAACGGTTTGGGAAAAGCTTAAACAGCAGCAAATTCGTGCGGAGCTCGATTCGAGAAACGAGAAGATAACTTACAAAATAAGGGAAGCGGAGACTAAAAAAATTCCATATATGCTTATAGTTGGTGAGAAGGAAAGAGCAAGCGGAACTATTTCAGTAAGAAGGCATGGCAAGGGAGATCTTGGAGTATTTGATTTGGAAAGTTTTATATCCAAAATTAAATTTGAAATAGAAAGCAAAGCTGTGGAATAACCAAAACAAAAAGAGAGGATGCCATAGAGAAAGAATTACGCATTAATGAGCAAATCCGAGCCCCACGGGTAAGAGTGATAGACGAAAATGGGCAGTCAATTGGCATAATGAACACGCGTGACGCGTTGAGGTTAGCTGAGGAAAGAGGTTATGACCTTGTCGAAGTTGCCCCTCAAGCTAATCCTCCTGTTTGTAAGTTAATGGATTATGGAAAGTATAAGTATGAAAAGCAAAAGGAGGAAAAGCTTCACAAGAAGCAAAGATCGCTTGCGGTTTTGAAAGAATTGAGATTTCATCCAAATATGGGTGAACATGATTTTCAATTTAAAGCGCGTCATGCAAGGGAATTTATACTTGACGGGCATAAGGTTAAAGCGCAGGTTATTTTTAAAGGCAGAGAGATTTTGCACACGGAGTTTGGAGAAAAGATATTAAAAAGATTAATTGAGTTTTTATCTGATGTCGCGCGAGTTGAACAGGATATAAAGCTTGAAGGGAGTTCAATGAGTGTTTTGTTTGCACCGGATAGGAGAAAAATTCAAATGTTAAAAGAGCAGGAAGAGAAAAATAAACAATTTGGAGGACAAAAGGACAATGCCGAAGGTGAAGAGCAATCGCGCAGCCAAGAAGCGCTTTAAAGTTACAGCAACTGGTAAAATAAAAAGACAGAAGGCGGGTAGAAGTCACCTTGCCACAGGTAAAACAAGAAAAAGGAAAAGACAACTCCGAAAGCCAACCCTTGTGCATCCTTATGAGGAAAAAAGAATTAAGCAACTAATTCTTGCTTGATTTTTAAAAATTAAATTTAGCGAGTGAAAAGATGAGAGCGACAAATAAACCAGCTTCAAGAAGGAGAAGGAAAAAGCTGCTTGAAAGAGCGAAAGGATTCTGGGGAATGCGCGGTAATACCCTTAGACAGGCTAAAGACCATGTCGCAAAAGCACTTCAATACTCATATCGCGACAGAAGAACAAAGAAGCGTGAATTCAGAAGACTTTGGATAGCGAGGATAAATGCAGCAGCGAGATTGAATGGGACGACTTATTCCAAGCTTATCGCAGCTTTAAGGAAGAAACAGGTTGAAATCAATCGCAAAATGTTAGCTGATCTCGCTGTGAATAATCCAGATGCATTTTCAGATGTTGTAAAATTTGCTTTTAGTTAAAATTTTGCTCCCATCGTTCGGGAATTTGATGTTGTTTAATCCCGAGGGTGGGAGTTTTTTATTTAAAGTTGATAAGTTTGAACAAAAGGTTTGCGCAAGTTAAAAATGATTGAGCAAATTGAAGAAGTTAAAAGGAAGCTCCTTGAAGAAATTGAAAGCGTAAAAGACGAGAAGCAACTCGAGGAATTTAGAATTAAGTATCTCGGGCGAAGGGGGATAATTCAAACATTTTTTGATCAATTTAAGGAAATCCCACGTCTGGAGAAACCAACTGTTGGAAAGTTTTTAAATGACCTCAAGAAGTTTGCGCAAGCAATATTTGAGGATAAAAAGAGAGAAATTGAAAGTAGTAAAAGGAAAGTTAAAAGGTTAATCGACCTAACAATCCCAGGCAGATTTAAATATACGGGCAGGAAACATCCACTTACTCAGACGCTTGAGGAGATTGAGAAAATTTTTGTTGGGATGGGCTTTGAAGTTGCTTCTGGACCAGAGATTGAGGATGACTATCACAATTTCGAGGCGCTTAACATCCCGCCAGAACATCCAGCGAGAGATATGCAAGATACATTTTTTATCAAAGAGAATATAATTTTGCGAACTCATACATCCCCAGTTCAAATAAGGGTTATGGAATCAAAACAGCCACCAGTTAGAATCATCGCTCCCGGAAGAGTTTATAGAAATGAAGCCATAAGTGCAAGGAGTTATTGTTTGTTCCATCAGGTTGAGGGGTTATATGTTGATGAAGGTGTTTCTTTTGCTGAGTTGAAGGGGACATTGCTTTCATTTGCAAAGCAGATGTTTGGGAGTGATGTCAAGTTGAGGTTCAGACCAAGTTTCTTCCCGTTCACCGAACCAAGCGCAGAGGTTGATGTAAGTTGCTTTATTTGTGGAGGTAAGGGTTGCAGAGTTTGCAAGTATGGCGGATGGCTTGAGATTTTAGGTTGCGGTATGGTTGACCCGAACGTTTTTAGATTTGTTGGCTATGATTCCGAAAAATACACGGGTTATGCTTTTGGGATGGGAGTTGAAAGAATAGCGATGTTGAAATATGGAATTGACGATATAAGATTGTTTTATGAGAACGATTTCAGATTTCTTGATCAGTTTTAGTTTTGAAAATAAAGATAGACCTTAAAAGGTGAAGATCTCGCACAAATGGTTGAAGAATTATATCGAACTTGAAGCGGAGCCTGAAGAGATCAAGGAAAAACTTACAATGCTTGGGCTTGAGGTTGAGAGTGTTGATTATCTTGGGGAAAAGTTTAAGAACTTTTATGTTGGCGAAGTTCTTGAGGTCAATAAGCACCCGAACGCGGATAAATTAACAGTTTGTAAGGTCCAGGTTGGAAGGGATATTTTGCAGATAATTTGTGGTGCGCCGAATGTTGCGGTGGGTCAAAAGGTTCCGGTTGCTTTGGTGGGTGCAGTTATCCCGCGAAATCAACATGACCCGGAAGGGAAACCTTTTGTTTTAACGAGGGCGAAAATCCGCGGAGTTGAATCATACGGGATGATCTGTTCAGAATTTGAGCTCGGACTTGGGGATGATAAGGAAGGGATAATGGTTCTCGAACCCGATGCAAAAGTTGGGCAACCGCTTGCAGAATATTTCGGACTTGATGATATAGTTTACGATATCAGCATAACCCCAAATCGTCCTGATTGCTTAAGTCATATTGGAATTGCTCGTGAGCTTGCGGTCGCTTTCGGATTAAAGCTAAAAAAGCCGAAATTTAAAGTCGTTGAGTCTGATAAGCGAATTACAGACTATGCTTCCGTTGAAATTCTCGATAAGTTAAATTGCCCGAGATATGCAGCAAGAGTTGTATTAAATGTTAAAGTTGAACCATCTCCAAAATGGTTGCAGAATTATCTTCAAGCTGTTGGTTTAAGACCGATAAATAACATAGTTGATATAACGAATTTCGTTCTATATGAGATAGGGCATCCGCTTCATGCATTTGATTATGATAAATTATCCGGGCATAAAATTGTTGTTAGGTGTGCTGATGATGGAGAAGTTTTCATAACGCTTGATGGCAAGGCAAGGGTATTAAGAAAAGATACTTTGATGATATGTGATGCTGAAAAACCAGTGGCAATTGCAGGAGTGATGGGGGGAGCTAACACTGAGATAACAGATGAAACTAAAAATGTTTTGATTGAGAGCGCTTATTTTAATCCAATTAGCATAAGGAGAACTTCAAAATATCTTGGTTTATCAACGGATGCGTCATATAGATTTGAAAGAGGGGCTGATCCTGAAGCAGTTATATGGGCAGTGAATAGAGCAGCTCAACTTATGGCTGAAATTGCTGGAGGAGAAGTTTTACAGGGAATAATTGATGTTTATCCAGTTGAGATTAAACCAAAAATCGTTAGTCTAAGGTTTTCAAGATTGAATTCCGTTATCGGCTTTGAAATTTCACAGGATGAAGTTATAAAAATACTTGAGGGGCTTGAACTTGAAATTTTAAATCGCGATGAGAGAAGTTTAACAGTAAAAGTTCCCACTTTTAGAGTCGATATTGAAAGGGAAATTGATTTGATTGAAGAAGTTGCGAGGGTTTATGGGTATGATAGAATTCCCGATAAAATGCAATCCGTGATTCATTTTTCCAGTGAAAAGATAGCGGTGGATTTTCATAAACTTGTGCGCGAAAGGTTAATTGGGGCTGGTTTTAAGGAAGTTGTTACAAATAGCATGCTTGATGAGGATAAAGCAAGTCTTTTTGGGGAAAATTTTGTCAAAGTTTTAAATCCATTAAGCCGAGAGATGTCGGCTTTGAGGACAAGCTTAATTCCGAGCGCCCTTGATGTGGTTAAACATAACTTTGGATATGGAGTGAGGAATTTGAAATTTTTTGAGATAGGGAAAGTTTTTAGATATGCTTTTGATGAAGATGAAAAGCCGAAATATGTGGATAATTACGTCGAGGAAGAGAGGCTTTTAATTTTAATGACCGGGGTAGCCGAGCCAGTTTCCTATGACCTGAAGGAGAGAGTTTTTGATATTTATGACCTAAAAGGGGAAGTGGAGAATTTGTTCAGGGGCGTTTTTCTTGAAAATTACCAGTTTATTTATTATTCTAATAATAGCGAGATCGCAGAAATTGAGATAGGTGTTGAGATCGGCGGAAAGTATGCTGGAAGGTTGATAAAATTAGAAAGGGAGTTTTTAAATAAGTTTGATGTAGATGCGGATGTTTATATAGCGGAGATTGATTTTGATTTGATCCGGGCAAATTCGAACTTTGAGAAGAGGCATTATGTGGAATTACCGAGGTTTCCAGGCGTTTTCAGGGATCTTGCGTTTGTGGTTGATGAAAACGTTGCAGTTGGAGAGATTGAGAAGGCGATAAAAGAAAGCGCAGGTGAAGTTTTGAGTTCAATTCGTCTTTTTGATATCTATAGAGGTGAAAGAATCGGCGAAGGGAAAAAGAGCGTAGCTTTTTCGCTTGAAATCCTTTCAAAGGAAAAGACATTAACAGACAAAGAGGTTAATGAACTAATTCAAAAAGTTGTTAAATACATTGAGCAGAAATTCGGTGCTAAACTCAGGAGCTATTAAGTTTGATGGAGATGAAAAATAAAAATAGTGGGTTGAGTTTTGTAGATATAGTTGAGGAACTACAGGGAAAATTTGATAAGGTTTTTGAGTATGTGCAAAGTTTGAAGAGTGAAAACGAAAATCTAAAGCAGAGGGTAAGAGCGCTTGAGTCAGAGATTGAGAAGTTGAGGCAGGAGAATGATAATTTAAAAAGGAATGGTGTTGTCTTGTTTAGCGCAGAAGAGAGAGAGGAGTTAAAGAAGAAAATAGCGTTTTTATTGCAGAGGCTCAATCAGTATCTTTGAAAAATTTTTCTAACGCTGGTTTCTCCGCATTTTAAATTTAAACAAAACTTGAGGAAGAAATTTGGAAATACCCCAATCAAAGATTGTGAAGGTAAAAATTTTTGATATTGAATACACCTTAAAAGTTGAAGATGAAGAACTTGCATATAAGATTGCGGAATATGTTGATAAGGTGATGAGGGAGTTGCATGATAAATTACCTGATCAATCTGTTTTGACGATCGCAATTTTAGCTGCTTTAAATATAGCCGAGGAGTTATTTTACGAGAGGAGAAATAGAGGGTATATTGAGAATGAGATAGAGGATTTGTTGCGCGGTTTATCTTCCAAGGTTGATATGATGTTAAACTTGTAACCGCGCTGTCAGCTTAGTTTAAGCTTAGGGGAGAACCAGCGTTAGAGCTTCAGGGTAGCCTGGCTCTTGGATATGGATTACAGGCCACGATCCCAAAGATTTTGGGATTCCGCTGTCCTGGTTTAGCCAGGACTTAAAAAAGCGGACGGTGGAAGTAAGAAGTATCCAGGCAGGCACCGGTTCTCACTGCTGAGCTTGCTAAGCTGGCAAGCGCGGTTTTTATTTTAAAGTTATTTGAAAAGAAAATTTGGAGGAGTGAAGATATGGCTGTATACATAGTTATTTCGGTTGTTGTTTTGCTTGCGTTTTTCATTGGGTGGTTTTTTCACTCAAAGGTTGAGGAAAAGAAGATCGGGACAGCCGAAGCTAGGGCTCAAAAGATAATTGAAGATGCAGAACGAGAAGCGGAGAACATCAAAAAGGAAAAGTTGCTCGAAGTAAGAGATGAATGGTTCAGAAAAAAACAGGAATTTGAAGCTGAAGTAAATCAAATAAAGCAAAAACTTCAATCCTACGAAAAGCAACTTTTGTCGAAAGAGGAAAAGTTAAACGAAAGATCAGAAGAGTTAAACCGAAGGGAACGGGAACTAAATAAGGTTCAGCAACAACTTGATGAACAGAGGAAGTTAATCGAGCTTAAGCAGAGGGAGATTGAGCAACTCATTGAAGAGCAAAAAATTCAACTTGAAAAAATTGCTGGTCTAACTCGCGATGAAGCGAAGAAGATGCTTATAGATAGTATGATCTCGGATGCCAAAGCTGAAGCAGCTAAGATGATCAAAGAGGTTAGAGAATGGGCAAAAGAAGAAGCGAAGAAAGAAGCTCAAAAAATTATAGTTCAGGCAATTCAGAGAACAGCAGCTGATCATTCTGTTGAGACAACCGTTACCGTCCTTCATATCCCAAATGACGAATTAAAAGGAAGAATAATTGGAAGGGAAGGAAGAAACATTCGCGCATTTGAACAGCTTACTGGATGTGATATAATTGTTGATGACACACCTGAAGCAGTTATAATTTCAGGTTTTGATCCATTTAGAAGAGAAGTTGCAAAGATTGCGCTTGAAAGATTGCTTGCGGATGGCAGGATCCACCCCGCGCGAATTGAGGAAGTGGTTGAGAAGGTTAAAGAGGAACTTGAAGAGGAAATGTTCAAAGTTGGTGAAAATACACTGCTTGAACTTGGAATCCATAATGTTCACCGTGAAATTGTTCGGCTTGTTGGTAAAATGAAATATCGCTCAAGTTATGGTCAGAATGTGTTGCAGCATAGCATAGAAGTTGCATATCTTGCAGCGATTATGGCATCTGAACTTGGGCTTGATTCGCACCTTGCAAAGCGAGCTGGTTTATTCCATGATATAGGTAAGGTTGTTGACAAACAGGAAGGTCCTCATGCTTTGATAGGTTATGAGATTTTGAGCAGATACGGAGAACATCCGATTGTTATTAACGCGGTTGGTTCACATCATGAAGATATACCTATGGAATCTCCAATTGCTGCAATAGTTCAAGCAGCTGATGCGATAAGTGGGGCAAGACCCGGTGCGAGAAGAGAATCAGTTGAAGGCTATGTGAGAAGATTGCAAAAACTTGAAGAGATCGCAAAATCATTTGAAGGTGTTGCCAAAACTTATGCAATTCAAGCGGGTCGCGAGGTTAGGGTTATAGTTGAGCCCGATAAAGTCGATGACAATCTGGCTGAACAACTTTCAAGGGACATTGCAGCCAAGATTCAAGAGGAGATGGAATATCCAGGGCAAATCAAAGTTACAGTTATAAGAGAAGTTCGTTCCGTCGCCTATGCAAAGTAAAATAGGCGGGAGATTAACTCCCGCCTTTTTATTTTCTTCGGAAATTTTTAATTTTTGGAAAAAAGAACTTGAAAAGTTGCAATTCAAACACGGGATACTAACTGTTGGAATTACTGGGGGGATTGGCTCAGGTAAGACGACTGTATGTAAAATTTTTGAAGAACTTGGGGCAACAGTGCTTTACGCTGATGATATTGCAAAGAAATTGATGGAAGAGGATGAAAAGTTAAAAAAAGAAATTGAAAAACTTTTTGGTCCAAATGCTTACATTGAGGGAAAACTTAACAGAAAATTTATATCCGATGTTATCTTCTCGGACAAGGAAAAAAGAAAAGCGCTTGAGTCCGTTGTGCATCCAGTAGTTGTAAAAGAAATAATCAAAAAATTTAAGGAAATTTCGAAGGGTAAAAGCGAAGACTTTGTTATTGTTGAGGCTGCACTCATATTTGAATCTGGATTTGATAAAGAACTTGATTATGTTGTTGTGGTTGATGCTGATGAAGAGTTGAAAGTCAAGAGAATTATGGAGCGAGATAATTGCACCAGAGAAGAAGTTATAAAAAGAATGAAGGCACAGATGAGTCAATCTAAAAAGAGAAGCCTTGCCGATATTGTGATACAGAACGATGGGGATATCGAGACATTAAGGGAAAGGGTAAAGTTTCTTTATTCACTTTTTCAAAAGATTTCAAAATCAAGTGGGATGGGGTAAATGCAAGTTTTTGAAGTTGAAAAAAATTTATTCTTTCAAACTTACAGACGGCTTGGTGTTTATGTGGAACGTGGGGAAGGTGTTTATCTCATTGACTTTGGAGGGCGAAGATATCTTGACATGATTGCTGGTATAGGGGTCAATGCGCTTGGTTATGGAAACGATAAAGTTAAGAGAGCAATTATCGATCAAGTGGAGAAGTACATTCATTTGTCAAATCTTTTTGTTCAAAAAGCGCAAATCGAACTTGCAAGTTTACTTCTTGAAATATCGGGTTATAGAAAGGTTTTCTTTACGAACAGTGGGGCTGAAGCGATTGAAACAGCAATTAAACTTATTAGAAAATGGGGGAAAAGATTTGGGAAAATTGAAATTATAGCATTTTCAAATTCATTTCACGGTAGAACGATGGGGGCGCTTTCGCTTATGGACAAGATAAAATATCGGGATGGATACGAGCCGTTTCTGCCTGAAATTTACATCGCAAAATATAACGATGTTGAAGATGTTGAAAAAAAGGTTAATCATAAAACAGCGGGGGTTTTTCTCGAGTTCATACAGGGGGAAGGTGGAATTATACCCGCGGATGAAAAGTTTGTGCAGAAAATTTTCGAACTTCGTGAAAAATTTAATTTTCTTGTCGTAGCTGATGAAATTCAAAGTGGTTTATGGAGGACGGGGAAATTTTTTGCATTCGAGCATTATGGTGTAAGTCCAGATGTTGTGGCGCTTGCAAAGCCTCTTGGCGGTGGGTTACCACTTGGAGCTGTGCTTGGAAATGAAAAGGTTGCAGATGTATTTACGCTTGGGGTTCATGGTTCAACTTTTGGTGGGAACCCGGTTGCCTGTTCAGCGGGTTGCGCAGTTATAAGAGAGATTCAAAATGGAATCATTGATAATGTTAAAATAGTTGGGGATTATCTGCGGGGAGAGCTTTTAAGGTTAAAAGATAAACATGGCGAAATTATAAAAGATGTCCGCGGTATTGGTCTGATGGTCGGGGTTGAGTTCAACATTGAATGTTTTGATATTGTTAATCGGCTTGTCGAGAAAGGCATAATTGTAAATTGCACAAGCAATAATGTTGTAAGATTACTGCCACCACTTATTATAGAAAAGGAACACGTCGACTTATTCATTGAAAAATTTGATGAAGTTTTAAACGAGATCAAACAACAAAATTTTGTGAAGTTAAAATGAAAGCGAAAAAATTAAAAATCTGGACCGAGCAAGATTATTTCAATTGGGTCAAGCAAGAAACACCTTTAAAGGAAAAATATTTTGCGATGTATTCAACTGTATGGGACGCTGTTGTGACAAATCCAAATCTTATGACGATCCCCTTTGACGATCACATGGTTCATCGTGGTGATGGGGTTTTTGATAATTCCCTTGTCATTAATGGAAAAGTTTATCTTCTTGATGAGCATCTTGATAGGATAATTCGCTCTGCAACTGCTATCGGTATTAAAATTCCGCTTTCAAAACAGGAGATGAGAGATATAATTCTTGAAACAGTTGCGATAACAGGAAAACGTGATTGCATAGCGAGATTTTGGATTTCGAGAGGAACAGGGGGGTTTAGCGTTTATCCGGATGAGTCACCGCAGGGGCATTTTTATCTTATCATAACTTCATTGCCAAATTATCCAGCGAGGTATTATGAAGAAGGTTTAAATGTTGTTACAAGCCCATTTCCATTAAGGCAACCATTTACACCGCAAGTTAAAAGTTGCAATTATCTTGCAAATGCAATGATGGAATTTTTTGCACATAATGTTGGCGCTGATACAGCAATTGGTATCGATTCCGAAGGCTATCTTACTGAGGGTTCGAATAAGAATGTCGCCATTGTAACCCGGGATAGGATTTTCAAATATCCGCGACTTGAAAAAGTTTTACATGGGACTATGCTTAAAAGGGCGATTCATTTTGCAAATTTGCTCAAAGACGAAGGAATTTTAAAAGATGTGATTTCGACTGATATTCCAATAAGCGAAGCATATAACAGCGCTGAGATGATGTTTTTTAGCACAACGCTTGTTGTAGCCCCTATCGTGAAGTATGATGGCATTACAATTGGTGATGGTAAACCCGGGGAGATTTATAAACGGTTTAGGGAAATGTTTAAAAAAGATATGACAGAAAATAGCGAAGTTTTAACCCCTGTTGATTACGACTGAAGTGAGCCCGGGAGGGATCGAACCTCCGACCTCCTGCTTAAAAGGCAGATGCTCTACCACTGAGCTACGGGCCCAAAGCATTGTAAATATACAAAATTTCTGTTTCCCACGCAAATTTCGCCCCTTGAAAATTTGGCAATCATTCTGTCACAGATTATATTTTAAGTAAATATTAAATTTTGCAGTTATGGAAGACCCGAACCTAAAAATCGAAAAGATTAGGCAGAAACTTAAGATTGATCCAAGGCTTTGCGTATTTGAGTTATCAGAAGGTTTCCTTAAGATATCCGATGAAAAAATAGTTGAAAGCGCGGGTAAACTAATCAAGCGTTATTCTATCAAAACCCCCGTTAAATTTTTGCCTGATGAAGAGCTCTCTTTAAGGTACGGCGTTTGCAATGTTGGGACTGCTCCCGTTTTCAAAGAACCATCTATGAGAAGTGAGCAAACAACTCAAATCATATTGGGCGAAACTTTTGATGTTCTTGAAATTAAAGATGATTGGGTTAGAATAAGGTTGCATTTCGATAGATATATCGGTTGGGTTTACAAACAACAAACTGTTTTAATGGATAAGGATAAATTTTCAGAATATGTAAATAAACCGAAGGTTGAGTTCACTTCCAATTTTGGCTTCGTTTACTCGAAACCCGATGTTGATTCAATCACTTTAAGAGATGTTGTGGTTTGTTCTATTTTAAATTATGTGAGCTCAAAAGATGGATGGTTGAGGATTGAGCTCCCTGATGGAACTTATGGATTTATCAGAAAGTCTGAAGCGAGGCAGTTTAAAACCACAGTGGAAAAGCAAAGTGTAAATACGGCTGATATAATTCAAACTGCGAAAAGATTTCTCGGGGTGTCTTATGTGTGGGGTGGAAAAACCCCGAAGGGATTTGATTGCTCTGGTTTTGTTCAGACTGTTTTTAGAATAAATGGAATTCAACTGCCAAGAGATTCGGATATGCAGTGGGAAGTTGGTGAATATATAGGAAAGGATTTTTCTAAGTTTAAAAAGGGCGATCTTTTGTTTTTTAGTTCGGACGGTAGAAGAATAACGCATGTTGGAATTTTTACAGGAAAAGGCAAAACGATAATCCACGCTTCGGGATTTGTGCGGTTAAATAGCCTTAGCAGAGGGGATAGCCTTTATAGTGAGCGCCTTGAAAGAACTTTTGTTGGTGCGAAAAGAGTTTTTAATTTAAAGCGAGAAACTTTTTAAATTTTTAGTGGAGGTGAGTTAAATTCAAAGAAGAAGTTCACTTCAAATTTCGCTTATACGAGAAAAAAGGAGATGGGATATCAAGCCCGTTGAACAGGAAGGTTCTCGTTTTAAATCAAAATTATGAACCGATGAGTATATGCCCAGTTAGAAAAGCAATCAATTTGCTTTATCTTGGCAAAGCTGAACTTGTTGAGGCGAAAGAGGGGCAGTATATAAGGTCCGTTTCGTATTCAATTCCTTTCCCGACGGTTGTCAGACTTGCGTACTATATTCATATGCCTTATCGCAAAATAATTTTGACTCGGAAAAATATTCTTAAAAGGGACAATCATAGATGCCAGTATTGTGGTCGAACGGGGGTTCCGCTTACGGTTGATCATGTCATCCCCAAGTCAAGAGGTGGGGAGGACACATGGGAGAATCTTGTTTGCGCATGTGTAGAGTGCAATAATAAGAAGGGAGATAGAACACCTGAAGAGGCGGGGATGAAGCTATTGAGAAAACCGATGCGACCTAATCCGATTCTATTTATCAAGAATTTCGTTGGTGAAATTGACGAGAGTTGGAAACCGTATCTATTTTTAAAATGAAATTTTTAAACGGTTCTTGAAAATATAGGTTTTTCCTTCATCATTTTTTCAATATATGCATCAAAGCACATCGCTATATTCCTTATCACGAGTCGTCCCATCAAAGTTACAACTATCTTATCATCTGTTAATTCAATAAGTCCATCTTCAACGAACTCATTAAGTTTTAAGATTGAATCGGCGAAGTATTCGTCAAAGTTTATATTAAACTTTCTCTCGACCTCACTTTTTGTAAGTTCCATATCGCACATCAAGCGCATTATCACATGTTTTCTTATGATGTCATCTTGGTTCATTCTGTAGCCGATTGCTGTTGGGAGTTTATCTTCGTCGATTTTTGCGTAATAATCTTTTAATTCTTTGTAATTTTGCGCGTATATGTTTTGAAATTGACTTATTGCTGACATGCCGAAAGCGTATAAATCAGCCCCAGCCCTGGTTGAATATCCCTGGAAGTTTCTATAAAGTGTTTTTTCCTTCTGGGCAATTGCAAGTTCATCATCCGGTTTTGCGAAGTGGTCCATTCCAATATATACATATCCAGCGTCTGTAAGTTTTTCTATTGTCATTTTCAAAATTTGTAATTTAATTTCAGGTGTAGGTAGATCTTCTTTCTTTATAACGCGTTGGTGTGGTTTGAGCCACGGGACATATGCGAAGTTAAAAACAGCAAGCCGTTCGGGTGAAAGTTCGATCACTTTATCAATTGTTTTCTCAAATGATTCGAGCGTCTGAAATGGCAAACCATAGATTAGATCAAGGTTTATGCTTTTAAATTCAAGTTCGCGTGCCCAGTCAATTGCTTGCCTCGTAATTTCCTCGGGTTGGATCCTATTTACTGCTTTTTGGACTTTGGGGTCAAAGTCCTGTACCCCCATACTTATTCTGTTGAACCCGACCTCGCGGAATGCTTTCATATGTTCATATGTTAAACCGCGCGGATCAATTTCCACTCCAACTTCAGGGTCATCGACATATTGAAATCTTTCATTTATAAAATTTCCAAGTTCCCTTATCTCATCTGGGTTGAGGTAAGATGGGGTTCCACCGCCCCAGTGTAGCTGCGTCACTTTTCTTTTGGGTGAAATCAATTTCCAAACAATGTCGATCTCTTTTTTAAGATACTCGAGATATTTTTTTATCGTCTCACGCCTGTGTGTTACGAGCATATTGCACCCGCAGAAGTAGCAAAGGGTATCGCAAAATGGGATATGAAAGTAAAGGGAAAGATCAGCTGTTGAATTTTCAATGTTATTTTCAATAATTGCATTTTTGTAATCCTCTGGACCAAAATCTTTTGAAAAGGCAGGGGCAGGTGGATAACTTGTGTATCTTGGTCCAGGGCGATCGTATTTTTTCAAAAGCTCTATGTTAATATTCTCAAATTTCATAGCTTGCTTCTTTCAAATTTATTTGTGATAGTGTTTACTTTCACTTTTAACTGTCTCGACGAGAACTTTCACATTTTCAAATGGGGTATCTGGAAGAATACCGTGTCCAAGGTTAAAAATATGTCTGTTTCCAATTCCATATTTTTCAAGAATTTTTATGGCTTCACGCTTGATCACCTCTGGTTCGGAGAGAAGAACTACGGGATCAAGGTTTCCTTGAATTGAAACTTTT
Source organism: Candidatus Kryptoniota bacterium (assembly GCA_938074445.1). Taxonomy (GTDB): domain Bacteria; phylum Bacteroidota; class Ignavibacteria; order Kryptoniales; family Kryptoniaceae; genus Kryptonium. The sequence goes on from CALJEK010000001.1 coordinate 200,539, forward strand.
TCATTGGATTTAATTCTGGCTTTTTTTATATCAAATGTCCAGTCAATACTTATAACATCACATCCCGTAGCTATGATTTCATCAATCCATTGCCACGTTCCTTTTGAGAATAAAATTATGGGAATTTTATCAAACTTCGATTTGACCCTTTCAATTGCATATGCAATATATTTAAGTGAGAATTCTTTAAATTCATCGTAACTTAAGATTCCGCCCCATGTATCAAATATCTGAATTGCGTCGGCACCAGATTCAATCTGTGCGATTAAAAAATCGGAAACCGCAAGCGTGAGCTTCTCAAGCAACTTATGAGCAAGTTTTGAACTCGTATAGATGAATAACTTTGCATTTTTGAAATCTTTTCCAGGTTCATTTTCAAACATATATGCAAATAATGTCCAAGGTGAGCCAGCGAAGCCAATTAGTGGAACATCGATATTTCGTTTTGTTAATTCAATGGCATTTAATACATATTTTAATTTTTCGGTTGGATCTGGGACACAAAGATTTTCGATGTCTGACTCTGTTTGGATGTTTTTCTCAAATCGGGGTCCTTTCCCCTCGTCGATGTAAAGTTTTAATCCCATTGCCTCAGGCACCACAAGGATATCCGAGAAGATAATTCCCGCATCAACTCCAATTATTTCAATGGGCTGGATTGTGATCTCAGAGGCAAGTTCAGGGGTTTTTATCATTGTGATAAAATCGTAACGTTGACGTATCTTTCTATATTCAGGCAAGTATCTACCAGCCTGACGCATTATCCATATCGGTGTTCTCTCTGTCTTCTCACCCTTACATGCTTTTAAAAATATATCGTTTTTCAATTTTGAGTGAGCAATTTTGTTTTCTCTTCATTTATAAGTTCTGCGAGAAGTTTTGCGTTTGGCTTCGGTGTAAATTTCATCGGATTTATATCGACATTTAATCCAAACTTCTCACATTCTTTTAGCGTGGTTTCACCAATCACTGCTATTTTTTGACCGTTGAATTTTATTTTGTTAAAGATCTCGAAAAAGTTTCTAACGCTTGACGGACTAAAAAAGGTTACAAATTTTATCTCCCCTCTTTCGATCATTTCTTTGATGTTTTCTTTTTCTCTTTCGTTTATCTCTGGTTTTATTGTTTTATAAACGACCACATCATCGATGTCAAGTCCTTTTTCTTTAAAAATTTTTATAAAGTTTTCGTCAGCGAGATTGCCCCTTGGCAATAGAAATTTTGCCTGTTTTCTTTCAGAGAAAATTTTCAGAAACAAACTATCTTTATCGGATTTTTCGGGTAGCATTTCAACTTTGAAGCCGTATTTTTCGACTTCATCTTTCGTTTTCGTCCCAACCGCGTGAAAATTTTTATCCATCAGTTTAATAAGCGCATAGAATTTCGCAAATCTATTGAAGAAAAATTTAACTGCGTTCGCACTTGTAAAAATTATATCGGTGTACTTGTCAATTTGCTTAATTTTTTCATCAACCTCTTCCCATGAATCTGGTTCAACTATCTCAATCGTTGGGAAAAAGACGCAGGTAAAGCCGTATGATTCAAGATACTGTGCAAATTCGGTTGCTTGCGGTTTTGCTCTTGTTATCAGAACCTTCATCTTTAATTTAACTTGCTTTTCTTACTTCGTCGAGTATTTTAGCTCCACCTTGTTCAAGAAGTCTCTCGGCGAGTTCAATCCCAATTTTTTCAATGTCGCTGTTGACATCACCTTCAATTGAATCTCGAATCAGGGATGTACCATCGAGATTGCTTATCATTGCGGAAAGTTTAATTTTTCCATCTGAAATCAAAGCAAATGCCCCGATCGGGATCTGACATCCACCCTCGAGATGCTTTAAAAGTGCACGTTCAGCCTTTGTTGCGAGCTCAGTTTCAATATGATTTATCTTTCTCACAATTTCAAAAGTTTCAATATCATCCTCTCTTACTTCAACTGCTATTGCACCTTGTCCTACAGCTGGCAAGATTATATCTGTTGGGATCAATTCAGAAACTCTATCTGTATAGCCCATCCGCTTTACGCCGGCGTATGCTAAGACCATTCCGTTCCAGTTTGATTCATCAAATTTTTTAAATCTTGTGTCAATGTTACCCCGAATGTCAACAAAGTTGAAGTCAGCCCTAAAGTTAAGAAGTTGTGCTTTTCTTCTCAAACTGCTGGTGGCGATAGTTGAGTTTTGGGGAAGCTCGGAAAGTTTCAAGTTTCCCTTTGAAATTAAAACGTCCCTTACGTCTTCTCGTTCTAATACTGCGCCGATTGTTAAACCATTCGGCAATTTTGTAGGCAGGTCTTTCAGGCTATGAACTGCGATGTCGATTTCACCTTTTAAAAGTTCTGTTTCGATCTCTCTCGTAAAAATTCCTTTATCACCAATTTTTGAAAGTGGGGAATTGAGTATTTTATCTCCTTTGGTCTTAATGATTTTAACTTCAAATTCAAGTTCAGGGAAAATTTCCAAGAGTTTTCTCTTTACAAGTTCTGTTTGCCAAAGTGCAAGTTTACTACCGCGCGTTCCTATAGTTATTTTTCGTGCCATCTTACATCGTTTATTTTTGTTCAAGTCCAAACAGCTCTCTCACAAACTGTATAAACTTTATTTTTTCCGATTCAGGTTTTCCATTTGATGATTCTCGAATGTTCACTGTTGGGACATGTAGAAGTTTGTTGACAAGTGATTTGGTAAGTGCGTCAACTTTTTGGAAATCCTCAGGTGAAAATTTATTTCTATATTTTTCGAGTTCAAGTTGTCTTATTTCTTCAAATCGATCTCGCAGAAGTTTTATCGTTGGCGCAACCTGATGAGATTCATACCATTTGATTAGCTTCTTAAGTTCTTCATCAATTATTCGTTGAACCTTTGGGATTTCGTTTAATCTTCTTTCGTAGTTCGCTTTTGCTATTGACTCAAGCGAGTCGATATCTTCAAGAAAGACATTTTCAATGTCTTTAATTCTTGGTTCAACATTTCTCGGGACCCCGATATCTATGATCAAAATTGGCTTGTTCCCTCTTTTTGAGAGGGCATTTTTTACTTGAGGGAAGGTGAGTATATAGTTGTTAACTGTTACGGAACTTATAATGATATCAACCTCTGTAAGTTTATCGGCGATCTCTTCAAGTTTTATGACTTTACCGTTAAATTGTTCTGCAAGTTTTTGCGCTCTTTCGATTGTTCTATTTGCGATGTAAAGTTCGCTTATGCCATGGGCTACAAGATGTTTTGCGGTTAGTTCTGCTGTTTCGCCAGCTCCAATGAGCATTCCCTTCTTTTTGGATAGATCCGCAAAAATTTTCTCCGCAAGTTCAACCGCTGCATAGCTTATCGAAACAGCACCTTCGCTTATAGAGGTTTCCGACTTTGCTCTTTTCCCTGTTCTAAAAGCGGTATGAAAAACCTCGTGTAGAAGTGTTCCAACGACGCCACATTTCACAGCGATCTCATAAGCATCTTTTACCTGCCCAAGAATTTGAACATCACCTATCAACATTGAATCAATGCCTGAAGCGACCTCAAGAAGATGTCTGACGGCATCATAAGAACGCATTATATAAAAATGTGATGGGCTTACAATTCCAACGGCTTCTTTTTTATCGATCAAAAAATCTATCAATTGTTCAGGTTTAATTTCTTCGCTTTTTAAAATCCCGTAAAGTTCGGTTCGATTACATGTGGATAGGAGAACTGCTTCTTTCAAGAACGAGCGAGAAATTTCAGGTAATATTTTTTCTGTTTCTTCAGCTGTGTAATATAGTTTTTCCCTTACCTCAACACTTGCAGTTTTATGGTTTAATCCGACAAGCAACAAATCCATTTTAACGTTCAAAACTTAATTATCAATAAAATCTGTGAAATCCTGACATTGCATTTGCGAAAGCCATAAGTATAAAAACTAAGATGAAACTAATTATCGACATAAAGGCAGTCTTTTTACCTGGTAAGTTCACAGTTTTTCTGAGCCCCAAGCCAATACCATAAACAAGCCATATTATAAAAGTTCCAATGAGTTTTGCGTCCGTGTAGGAAAAACTTTCAAATGCTTTGGGTAGCAGAATAAATCCAACGATTATTACAAATGTTAAAGCGATGAAACCAACGGTTATAGATTTGCAGAGCATTAATTCAATTTTTTCAAGGTTTGGTAGATTTTTATAGACCGTGTCGAAAGTTTTGCTTTTGATTTTGTTGTAAAGCATTATATAAAGAAACCCATAAATTGCCGAGAGAGCAAAAGCTGAATATCCAACAAGGGCTGAGGTTATGTGTAAGGCAAGGAATTCATTTTTTAAGACATCATATTCAAAACCATAAATATCCCTCGAAAAAATTCCTGACACTATCACAAAAATTGTGGAGACAAGAATTGCAAAAAAGCCAGTGTTTTTAATTTTTGTTGCGGATTCAATTATAATGTAGGCAAGCGCAAGTGAAAAGCCGAGCACATTTAGAAGTTCAAAAACTGATGTCACTGGTGGATGTTTAAGTTCCGCTGTTTTAATTATTAGATAAACGAAGTGAAGGCTCAGGGTAAAAACGAGGAATTTGGTTTTTAATCTGCGTGCGGTTGGTTTATCTTTAAAGAAGGCGCGACCGTAAAGCCAAGATGTTGTTATGTATAAAATTGGCAAGATGATTTTGAAAATTTTCAGAACTAAGAGCACAGCGGTTGAATTGTTAGTTTTACGGATGTAAATATAATTTGTTTTCGGAATCGAAACAAGTTTTGGTGTTTGTAAAATCAAAAATTTTTGTTATTTTTAAATCCAAAACAAACGCGGTATCCAAAGATGTTCGAAATTTTTAAGGCTAAGGTTGAGGAGCTTGCCGAAAGGTTTGAAACTTTAAGGAGGTTTCTTTGACACGGAGGGAAAGCGAAAATATTTGGCTGAACTTGAGGAGAAAACCGCAAATCCAGATTTTTGGAGCGATTTAGCATCAGCGCAGAAAATTATGCAGGAGATAAGCAGAATTAAGGATTGGCTCAACGAGTGGGAGATGGTTCAAAAGATGCTTGAAGATGTGAAAGTTCTCGTTGAGCTTGCGGAAGAATCTCAGGACATTGCGTTCACAGGGGAATTGCAAAAGGAGATAAAAAAACTTGAGAAAAAGATTGATGAGATCGAGCTTAAGAATCTTTTGAGCGGTGAGGACGACCCCAAGAGTGCTATTTTAACAATTCATTCAGGCGCTGGGGGAACCGAGGCGCAGGATTGGGCAGAAATGCTTTTAAGGATGTATCTGCGTTGGGCTGAGAGAAATGGGTATAAAGCGACCGTGGTTGATATACTTGAAGGGGATGGTGCAGGGATAAAAAGCGCTGTCGTTGAAATTGAGGGTCCCTATGCTTATGGCTACTTAAAAGCTGAAAGTGGTGTTCATCGACTTGTCAGGATTTCACCTTTTGATGCGAACAAAAGAAGACATACATCTTTCGCTTCCGTTTTTGTCTACCCAGAGCTCGACGAGGGAGATACGAAGATAGAGATAAATCCAGATGATTTAAAAATTGAAACATTTAGAGCTGGGGGGCACGGTGGTCAAAATGTTAACAAAGTTGAAACTGCTGTTAGAATTACCCATATACCGACTGGAATCGTTGTTCAATGTCAAAGCGAAAGGTCACAGTATCAAAACAAAATAAGAGCGCTGCGTTTGCTTCAGTCAAGGTTATATCAAATGCAAAAGGAGAAGGAGCGGGAGAAACTTGATGAGTTTGAGAAGCAAAAGAAAAAAATTGAATGGGGGAGCCAAATCCGTTCTTATATTTTTCACCCCTATAACCTCGTGAAGGACCATAGAACTGGTTACGAAACATCGAACGTCCAGATGGTTATGGATGGTGAAATAGATGAATTTATAAAGGCGTATCTTCTAAGTTCTGTTAAGGCGAATTCCAACTAAAATTTCCCACATTGCCAATGCTTTCAAGTATGACAGGTTTCGGTAAGGCTGAGATTAAACAAGATGGAATTTCTGTTTATGTTGAAGTGAAAAGTTTAAACTCTCGCTTTCTTGAGGTAATTCCAAGGATTCCGAGAATCCTTCAGTCGAAGGAGTTTGAGATAAGGGAAATAATCCGCGAGAAAATCACGAGGGGCAAGATTACAATTTCAATTAATCTCGAAATTGATCCAACGTATTTAGGTCCAATTGAAATTAATTTTAACTTAGCAAGTTACTTTGTGAAGTTGCTTCGCGAGCTTAAAAAGAAGACCAAGGTTAAAGGTGAGATAAAGCTTGAGCATTTGCTTATGTTTCGCGATAAGTTTGAAGCAAATTCCTTTGATAATATTTCAGAGGGGCATTGGGAGGTTGTTAGGAATGCAATTGAGAAGGCGGTTGATGAGCTTGTTGAGGCAAGGAAAAAGGAGGGGCTTGAACTTTCAAAAGATATTGAAAACAGGATTAATTTAATTTTGATGCATGTTGATAGAATTTTAACTCTTTCTGAGCGGGGTTTGAAAAATAAACAAGGCATCTTGAAGCAAAAGATTGAAAAATTTTTCAGAGACGTTGAATTTGACAAAAGTCGTCTCGAGATGGAGCTCGTATTACTTGCTGATAAGCTTGATGTGACGGAGGAATGTGTTAGGTTAAAAAGCCACGCGAAGTTTTTTATTGAAACGCTTAGAAGTGATGAAGTTGCTGTTGGCAGGAGGTTAAATTTTTTGCTTCAGGAAATGCTTCGCGAGGCAACGACGATAGGCGCAAAGGCAGAAGATGCTGAAATAACTTATCTTGTCATCGCTATCAAAGAGGAAATTGAAAAGATTAGGGAACAATTACAAAATGTCGAATAAATCTTAAAAATCGTGAAAGATGGTCAGAGGGAAATTAATAGTTATCTCGGCGCCGAGTGGCTCAGGGAAGACAACAATTGCTAAAAAGATGTTGGAAAGGTTTCCTTTTATGAGATTTTCAGTTTCTGCTACCACGAGACCAAAGCGAAATGGTGAGGTTGAGGGTAAGGATTATTTCTTTTTAACTCGGGAAGAATTTGAAAAAAAGATACAAAATGGTGAGCTCTTGGAGTGGGAGGAAATTTATGGGAATTATTATGGGACATTGAAAAGCATTGTTGAAGATGCGTTGAAAAGTGGCGATATCTTGATTTTCGATGTTGATGTAAATGGGGCGATCTCTATAAAAGAAAAGTTTCCCGATGATTCCATTTTGATTTTCATTAAACCCCCAAATATGGAAACGCTCAAAGAGAGATTAAAGCGAAGAAGGACCGAATCGGAAGAGCAGATTAAAAAGAGGCTTGAACGGGTTCCAATGGAACTTGAAAAAGCCAAATATTTTGACTATATTTTTGTCAACGATGACCTTGAGGACACAATAAAATCCGTCGAAAGAGCTATTTCAAATGAAATTGAGAAGTGGAAAGCCATTCAAAGGCATGAATATTAAAAACAAAATAAAATAGATTTCGAGATGGGAATCAAGCCACTTGATTTGAAGAAAATTCAGGAGCTTGCTGGAAACACATACGAAGCCATTGTAATAATGGCGAAAAGGGCAAGGCAGATAAACGATGAAAGAAAGATAATGTTCAATAAACAGCTTGAGGAGATGAAAGCACTCAAAGCACAACAGCAAAGTGCACCATCGGCAGAGGAAGAAACAATAAGAATTGTTGATGAAGAACAAGTTTTGAAAGTTCCTATAGAACAACTTAAAATTGCGGAGGAATTTGACCGCTTACCGAAGCCTGTAGACGTTGCGATAGAGGAATATCTTGAAGGGAAACTTACGTGGAATTATGAGAAGAGACGTTATTAAGGAATGTTTAAAATTGAAAGGTTAAACTCTGGAAGACCAATACTTGAAAGGGTTGAGGATAATCCGTGGGAAAACAAGGTTGTTTTTAATCCAGCCTGTGTTCTTGTTGAAGACAGGGAAGAAATAGAGGAAATAGTTGAATCGATCAAGCCGGATAAAGAAACGTTAACCGAAATTCAGAGGTGGGATGCTCTTTGTTTTTTGATTTACAGAGCTCAAGGGGTGAGGACAGAAGAGTATGACTATAGACGCTCTTCCCTTGGGCTTGCTATTCTATCGCCTGATTTAAAGCTCATAAAAAGATTTCCCCACCCGGTTCTTAAGCCAGAAGAAGAGTTTGAAGACCTCGGGGTTGAGGACCCGCGAATTACAAAGGTTGGGGATAAATACTATATGTTATATACAGGATATCAAAGTGGGAAAGAGAAAAATAAAATCAACATTTGCGTAGCCGAGACAAGGGATTTCATGCACTGGACGAAGCATGGAGTTTTAAAGGGCAAACTTAACGATGTTGACAATAAAAATGCTGTCTTTTTTCCTGAGAAAATAAATGGGAAGTTTGTCTTGTTACATCGACCGATGGAAGGGGAAGGAGCAATGTTTATTCACTATGCCACGAGCGATGATATACTTGGTGAATGGAATGATGAAGGTATTTTGTTTGATGCTTTTACAAGATCTGGGTTTATAAAAACGTGGAATGGTGCGGGTGCTCCACCTTTAAAGGTTGGGAATGGGAAATATGTAATGATTTATCACATTGGAAATTTAAAAATGGATGGGGCAAGGGAATATGACCTCGGCATTGCGGTTATTGATGAAGATAGAGAGCGTTATATAAAGCTTATTAAAAAGTTTGAGCCGTTTATGTGTCCCGAGACTGAATTTGAGACGAGAGGTGATTTGGAGCTTGGCGTAAATAATGTTTTGTTTATTTGTGGAGCATATTTTTACGGTGATTATCTTTATTTTCCATATGCTGGGGCTGATACTGTGATTCTTGGTGGGAGGGTTTTAAAAGATGAGATTTTGCGCTGGGCTTTATCATAAAAATTAAAAAGTTAAGGAGGAAAAGCACATGACAATTGGAATAACTTTTATCGAAAAAATCAAAGAGAGAGCAAAGCAACTTAAAAAGCACATCGTTCTTCCTGATGCACTTGACGAGAGAACTTTAAAAGCTGCGAGGATTATAGTTGATGAGAAAATTGCGAATGTAACTTTAATTGGTGATGAGGAAAAGATTTATTCCCTTGCGGAGAAGATTGGTGTTAATTTATCAGGGGTAAGGATTGAAAATCCATTGCGTTCGGAGAAATTGAGTGATTTTGCTCATATATTTTACAATTTGAGAAAACATAAAGGGATTAGTTTTGAAGAAGCGATTGAAACGATGAAAAATTCTCTCTTTTTCGGTGCGATGATGGTAAGGGAGGGATTGGCTGATGGAAGTGTTGCGGGGTCGATTTCAACAACTGCTGATGTTCTAAGGGCTGGGATCCAGGTTGTTGGTTTGATGGATGGGATTTCGATTGTTTCAAGTTTCTTTTTGATCGTTTTTCCACATAAGGTTTATTCATTTGCTGATTGCGCAGTTGTCCCTAATCCAACGGCGGAGCAGTTAGCCGATATAGCTATTTCAACGGCGATAAATCATAAAAAGCTTACGGAAGAAGAGCCGTATATTGCGATGCTTTCGTTTTCAACGAAGGGAAGCGCAAAACATGAGATGGTAGATAAAGTTGTTCAAGCAACGCAAATAGCGAAGAGCAAAAGACCTGATTTGATAATTGATGGCGAACTTCAACTTGATGCAGCAATTGTTCCTGAAGTTGCAAAAAGGAAAGCACCCAATAGCCCTATTCAAGGGAATGCAAATGTGTTAATCTTTCCAAATCTTGATGCTGGGAATATTGGGTATAAGATGGCTCAAAGGATGGCTGGGGCTGAAGCGCTTGGTCCGATTGTTCAAGGATTAAGGAAGCCGTGCTTTGATCTTTCGAGAGGATGTAGCGTTGAGGATATCGTTAATGTTGTCGCTATAAATTGCGTCATGGGATGATGCTGTGGGTTTATTTGCAAAATTTACCTCCTATTTTTTATATTTTAAATGCAAAGCCGAAGTGGCGGAATTGGAAGACGCGCGGGACTCAAAATCCCGTGGGGCTCTAAACCCCGTGTGGGTTCGACTCCCACCTTCGGCACTTTTTTATTTTAAAACCCCTTGATATAAGCAAAAGGTAATCTAAAAATGGAATTCCTTTACTTGATTCCAATCCTTCTCTTCAGCGTTGTCGTTCACGAAGTGATGCATGGCTACATTGCATTGAGGTGCGGTGATCCAACCGCAAAATACGCAGGGAGGTTAACTTTAAACCCAATTCCACATATTGATCTTATAGGTTCAATTCTTGTTCCTTTGTTTTCAATTCTCGTTGCTGGGCGTGTTTTTATCGCATGGGCTAAGCCAGTCCCCATTAATCCGTTGAACTTTAGAAACTTCAAAAGGGATTCTATTTTAGTTTCGGGTGTTGGTCCCTTGTCAAATCTACTTTTGTCTCTTTGTTGTACTTTTGTTGTGATTGTTCTTTTGAGGTTTGAAGGATTTTTTGAGTCATTTAATTCGGAGACTGTCAGACTTGCGTATGAATTTATTTTAAAGATGTTTTATGGGGGAATTTACCTTAACATAGTTCTTGGTGTTTTTAATCTTATTCCAATTCCCCCGCTTGATGGTTCACATATTTTTGCGTCAATTTTACCAGATAGATTAAGTGAGAGTTACAGACAGATTGGTTTCTTTGGAATTTTCATTGTGATATTTTTAATGCGGGTTCCTGCTTTTTCAGATATTTTCTTTTCGATAGTTCGCTCTATAGCAAAACCGATGGAGTTGTTAATTCAAGTTTTGGCTTGATGACAAATTTATTTTTGTGAGAAGGGCGGTTTAAAACCGCCCTTTTTGTTTTTATACGAGAACCCCTGCGATAGTGGCTGTCATTAGGTTGGCAAGAGTTCCGCCGAGGACAGCTCTTAAGCCGAGTCGCGCCAAATCTGCCCTTCTATTTGGAGCCATTGGGCTTATACCACCAATTTGAATTGCAATCGAAGAGAAATTAGCGAAGCCACAGAGTGCAAAGGTTGTCATCGTGATAGTTTTTTCAAAGACGATTTTATTTTGAGCTATTAACTCAGAAAATTTTAAATACGCGACGAATTCATTTAGCACTATCTTTGTCCCTAATAAGCTCCCAAAGTTCAGTGCATCGCCCCAGGGAATTCCAATTGCCACTCCGAGATATTGGAGCACAAGACCAAATATAAGTTCCAGTTTAAGGGGTGTTCCAAATTTTTTTATTAGAAAATCGTTAAGTCCACCAATAGTTCCAATTTTTTCAAGACCCCAATTTGTCATTGCTATGAGAGCTATAAAGGCGATCAACATTGCTCCGACGTTTAAGGCAAGATATAGACCATTTGAGGCGCCTTCAGCAGCTGCTTCTATGACGTTTTGGGCTGTCTTTTCAATTTTTACTTTTACTGTTCCTTTTGTTACTGGTTCTTCTGTTTCCGGCAACATAATTTTAGCCATCACAAGCGCAGCTGGTGCTGCCATTACGCTTGCTCCAAGAAGTTGTTCAGCGAATTTAACTTGTGCAGTCATTATATCAAGATTGTGTGCTTGGGCGAAGGAATAGCCAAGCATTTGGACGTAAGCAGCCATAACTCCTCCCGCTATCGTAGCCATCCCGCCAACCATCACGGCGAGGAGTTCTGATATTGTCATCATTGCTATGAAAGGTCTGACCATTAAAGGTGCTTCAGTTTGACCAACAAATATATTTGCAGTGCATGATAAACTTTCTGCTCCGCTTGTCCCCATAAGTCGAAGCATAATCCAAGCCATCGCTTGAACGACTCGTTGCATAATTCCGAGAAAATAAAGCACGGACATCAAGGATGAAAAGAATATAATCGTTGGCAAAACTTGGAAAGCGAAGAAAAAACCGAGCGAATTGTTTTGTCCTGGGCTAATAGCTAAATCTCCAAAGACGAATTTCGCTCCTTCAATTGTAAAGCCGAGGATGACGACGAAGGCTTTGCTTATCCACTCGAACAAAATTTTAGGCCAGCCAAGAGGCGTCCACAAGTTGGCAAGTTCACGACCCTTCAAGATGAAAACTGCAAAGACGATCTGAATAAGAAGCCCTGAAATAACAAGTCGCCAATTGACCCTTTTTTTGTTGTTTGAAACAAGGAAGGCTATTCCTATTATAACTGCCATCCCCAAAAGACCGTTGAGAAGGGAGATTAATTTCATTAGGTAGTTTCTCCAGTTTGTTTTTATTCCTCAGGGGGTTCAAAACATTTCCTACATCTTGCCTCGTAAATATCGGATGCCCCAACGACTATTCTGGCTCCAGCCTTTATTTTTCGCTGAGTTTTACTTGCTGGGTTGCCACATACAACACAAATAGCGTGTGTTTTTGTTATATATTCAGCAATGGCAAGGAGTTGTGGCATCGGTTCAAATGGTTTCCCTCTATAATCTTGATCAAGCCCAGCAACAATTACTCTTTTACCTTCGTTAGCAAGTTGTTCGCACACGTCAACTAAATCCATATCAAAAAATTGAGCTTCGTCAATCCCAACAACTTGAGCATCCTTTGCGAGTTCAAGTATTTGTTTTGCGTTATCCACGACGATTGATTCGATCGACATATCGCTGTGCGAAACAATTTTATCAATGCTATATCTTGTGTCGATCCTTGGCTTAAAAACGGCGACTTTTAATTTAGCAATTTGTGCTCTGCGTATTCTTCTTATTAACTCCTCTGTTTTTCCGCTAAACATACTCCCAGCGATGACTTCTATCCATCCGGTTCCTTTTGCGCCTTGTGGAATTTTTTCAAATTCAGTAATATCCATATTTCATTTCCCCCTTTTTGTTTTAAGGTCTTTTGATTCAAAGGGCAAGGGTAACAATTCCTTTAGTTTTAGAATTTTTTTCTTTCCTTTTGAATTCGTTAAGATAACTTCCAATTCCCCGCCAGCTAAATCCATAAGGACTTGTCTGCATGCACCGCAAGGTGAGATATAATTTTTTGAATCTGAAACAATAGCGATTGACTTAAACTTTTTCTTTCCAATTGAATAGGCTTTAAAGATCGCAACTCTTTCTGCGCAGATAGTCAATGAATATGAACTGTTTTCAATGTTACAACCTGTAAAAACCTCTCCATCGTCGGTTAATATAGCAGCTCCAACTTTGAATTTTGAATAAGGGGCGTAGGCAAACTTTTTTGCTTCAATTGCAAGCTTGATCAGCTCATCGTGTTTCATTAAGATTTTTCTGTTTAATTTTGAATGCAAATGAAAATATATTCAAAGTTGCGGATAAAATCAATTTGGCGATCGACGTTTTGGATATCTTTCTCAATGCGGAAACTTTTTAGTATATTTGTAAAGAAAAGTCAAAAGAAACTTAAAAACAGCGATGAACATTGGAATTCCAAAGGAGAGCAAAGAAAAAATTCTCGAAAGGAGGGTAGCTCTAACGCCAGCCGGGGTAAAAGCACTTGTCGATCGGGGGCATGAAGTTTACGTTGAAACATTGGCGGGAGAATATAGTGGCTTCAGCGATGCGGAGTATGAGAAGGTGGGGGCAAAAATTGTCTTTTCGCGCGAGGAAGTTTATAGAAGGTCTCAGATGGTGGTTAAAGTTGCGAGACCAACTGAGGAGGACTATGATTATTTATGCGAGGGGCATCTTTTGTTTGGTTTTCTACATCTTGCGGTCGCACCCAGGAAATTTATTGATATTTTGCTTGAGAGGAAAATCACGGCAATCGGATATGAAATAATTGAACTTCCTGATGGACGTCTTCCAATACTTCAGGCGATGAGCGAAATCGCTGGGCAGATAGCAATTATAGTTGCAGCAAGATATTTACAAAATGAAGATGGCGGTCGTGGTATCATTTTGGGCGGGATTCCTGGGGTTCCACCTGCGACTGTCGTAATACTTGGTGCCGGTGTTGTAGGGCAAAATGCAATAAGAGCAGCCCTTGGACTTGGGGCTCATGTTATGGTCCTTGATAATAACATAGACAAATTGAGGGAGGTCGAAAGGCTTTTTGACAAGAGAGTCGAAACTGCGATCGCGAGTGTTTATAACATTGAAAAGGCAGTTCAGTTTGCGGATGTGCTAATAGGGGCTGTGTTAATTCATGGTGCTTTAACCCCTAAACTTGTAACTGAGGAGATGGTAAAAAAGATGAAGCCTGGCTCCGTAATAATTGATGTTTCAATAGACCAAGGTGGTTGCGTTGAAACCAGTAGACCCACAACAATTGTGAATCCTGTGTTTGTTAAGCATGGTGTAATTCACTACTGCGTCCCGAATATGGCTTCAAATGTTGCAAGAACAGCAACTTATGCGCTTACCAACACGAGCTTACCTTATATACTTGAAATCGCTGAAAAAGGCTTTACGCAAGTGGTCAGGGAAAATCCTTATTTCGGTAGGGGTGTTTACACACATGCTGGTCACTGTACCAACAAAAATATAGCGGAAATTTTTAAACTTGAATATAAAAAAATTGAAGATCTATTATGAGCTGGACGAAGCACTTCAAAGAAAGAATTGTTACAGCTGAAGAAGCAGTAAAAGCTATAAAATCTGGGGATAAAGTTTGGGTTCATCCGGGATGCGCCACTCCAGAACCTTTGCTAAAGGCGCTCGTTGCAAGAAAGGATGAACTTGAAAATGTTGAAATAGCACATATTTTAACATTTGGTGAAGCACCTTATGTGAGTCCTGAGATGCAGGGGCATTTCAAGCACCGTGCATTTTTCACCGGTGCGAATGTCAGAGATGCGGTAAATGATGGCAGGGCAGAATTTGTCCCGATCTTCCTTTCTGAGATACCGAAATTGTTTTACAGTGGTGAGTATAAAATTGATGTTGCATTAATAACTGTTTCACCCCCGGATGAGTATGGATTTTGTAGTTTTGGCGTTGGCGTTGAATGTACGAAAGCAGCTGCTGAAACTGCAAGAATTGTCATTGCTGAAGTCAACTCTAATATGCCAAGAGCTCTTGGCGATAGTTTTATCCATGTCAGCAAGATTCACTATTTTGTTGAATCTGATAGACCGCTTTTTGAACTTCCAAAGGAGGAAATAACTGACCTTCACAGAAAGATTGCCGGTTATATTGCTGAGTTGATTGAGGATGGTTCAACTTTACAAATGGGAATTGGCGGTATTCCGGATGCGGTTTTGCTCTTTATGAGGGATAAAAAAGATCTTGGAATTCATACGGAAATGTTTAGCGATGGTTTGTTGCCACTTATAGAATCTGGTGTGGTGAATAATGAGAAAAAAACTTTACATAGGGGAAAAGTTGTAGCGAGTTTCGTTCTTGGAACTAAGAAACTCTTTGATTTTATCGATAATAACCCACTTTTTGAATTTCATCCATCTGATTATGTTAACGATCCGTTTATCATAAGTCAAAATGAGAAGATGGTAGCTATAAATTCCGCATTGCAGATTGATTTAACTGGTCAAGTTTGTTCCGATTCAATAGGGCATAAGATTTACAGTGGCATAGGCGGACAGGTTGATTTCATTCGCGGAGCTGCTCGCTCTAAAGGTGGAAAACCAATAATCGCACTGCCGTCAACTGCAAAAAATGGTACCATTTCAAGAATTGTGCCGACTTTGTCGGAGGGTGCAGGCGTCGTTACATCAAGGGGAGACGTTCATTATGTTGTCACTGAATATGGCATCGCTTATCTACATGGCAAAAGTATAAGGGAAAGAGCAAAAGCGTTGATTGAAATTGCTCATCCTGATTTTAGGGATTGGTTAAAGTTTGAAGCGAAAAAAAGATGTTATCTTTAATTTAAACAAAAATCGGGCGATCAAAATGTTCTCACTTAAGGATCAAGACCCAGAAATTTACAGCGCAATTGTCGGCGAGGTTGAAAGGCAAAATTATACGCTCGAGCTTATAGCCAGTGAGAATTTCGTCTCAAGAGCTGTCCTTGAGGCGATGGGTTCGGTTATGACAAATAAATACGCAGAAGGTTATCCAGGCAAGAGATATTATGGTGGATGCGAATTCGTCGATATAGCTGAAAACATTGCTCGCGAGAGGGTTAAGAAGCTTTTCAATTGCGAGTATGCAAATGTTCAACCGCATTCGGGAAGTCAGGCAAATATGGCAGCATATTTTACTTTTTTACAGCCCGGTGATACAATTATGGGTCTAAACCTAGCTCACGGTGGACATTTGACGCATGGCTCGCCAGTTAATTTTTCAGGCAAGCTTTATCGAGCTGTCTTTTATGGGGTGTCGAAAGACACTGGTATGATAGATATGAATGAGGTTGAAGATATAGCAAAGCGTGAGAGACCGAAAATGATAATTGTTGGAGCAAGCGCATATCCGAGGGATTATGATTATCAAGCCTTCAGGGAAATTGCAGATAAGGTTGGGGCTTATCTTATGGCTGACATTGCTCATCCTGCTGGATTGATAGCCTCGGGATTGTTGCAAAATCCTTTGCCTTATTGTGATATAGTTACATCGACAACTCATAAAACATTGAGGGGACCGCGAGGCGGTTTAATTTTAATGTATAAAGATCGTGAAAATCCCTTTGGGATTAAAACTCCTAAAGGGGATCGTCTCAGGATGATGTCTGAGATAATTGATGGGGTTGTCATGCCTGGGATACAAGGCGGACCATTGATGCATGTAATTGCAGCTAAAGCGGTTGCTTTTGGGGAGGCTTTGAAACCAGAATTTAAAGAATATTCAAAACAGATCATAAAAAATGCGAAGGCGCTTGCAAATAAGTTGATTCAATTGGGATATAACCTTATTTCTGGAGGGACTGATAATCATCTTGTTTTGATTGATTTGCGAAATAAAGGTGTTACTGGAAAAGATGCGGAAAAGGCTCTTGAGCTTGCTGGGATCACGGTAAATAAAAATATGGTGCCATTTGATGATAAAAGTCCACTTGTGACAAGTGGGATTCGGCTTGGGACGCCTGCATTGACAACGCGTGGAATGAGGGAACCAGAGATGGAATATATAGCTGAACTCATTGATAAGGTTATTTCAAATATCGGGAATGAAAATGTTTATAGGGAAGTGCGGGAACAGGTCAAAGAACTGTGCGAGAGATTTCCACTTTACGACTTTGTTTCTTTAAGTGCTGTAAGTGTTAAGTGAGAGTGGTTTATGGAGATAAAAGTTTTAATAGATGTTGAAGTTAATTCGCATAAAGAGAGAGTTAAGTATGTTCTTAGAAATTTTTCGCTTGCTTATAAAGTTGATTTAATCTTTGTTGATTCTTTGGACGAGGTTTCAAGCGATGATTTATTGCTTCTTTATGGAAAAGATTTTAAGCGCGGTGATAATGTGATTTTCATAAAAAGGAGTGAGCAGGCGGTTGAGATTTTTGAAAGGGGGAAAGCATATGATGAAGTTTATGATATTGCGACGATTCATTTTGTTAATTTATCACCGCCGTTAGTCCCGGAAAACCTTGAGGGGTTTAGTCTGCCGATATTTTTTAAAGCGGGTGAACCAGTTTTCGAGTTTGAAGATGTTTGTGTTATAAACTTTGACCTTCCATCGTGTGCATTTTATTTTCTTTCATCTTGGGATGAGAGGGTTAAAAACAGAAGAGATAGTTTAGGTCGTTTCCCAGATGAGGAAAATTTGCTCGTCAAGCTTGGCGTAGCAAGTTTCCCGGTGGTGAATTTTTACTTTTATATCTTAAAGTTTTTAATCGAAAGAAAAGGTCTCATAATTAGCGAGAGGAAATGGGAAGGGAAAGATTTTGCGGTTTGTTTAACTCACGATGTCGATGTTTTAAAAAAATGGTCTGCGTTTGGCATTTACAACGAGGTTATGAATAAGTTTATAATGGGACGCGAGGACATTCAGGAAAGGCGTGAGAGATTCGCAAAATTTCTTTATTTATTTTCAAAGGGGTTCGATCCGTATCGTGAAGGGATGAAGAAGATTTTGGAGTTTGAAAAATCGTTTGGGATAAAGTCAACCTTTTTCCTTAAATCCGGTGGGAAATCAAGGTATGACGCAAGGTATAAGTGGGATAAGTTTATGAATGATTTTGTTAATGAGTTGATAAATTCGAATTTTGAAATAGGGCTTCATCCAAGTTTTGATTCATTTGATAAGGTTGAATTGATGGAGGAGGAAAAGATGAGGCTTGAAAATTTCACGGGATTAAAAATTCAGGGGGTGAGGCAGCATTATTTAAGGTACGATTTTGGGAAAACGCCTTTAATTCATAGCGAGCTTGGTTTCAAGTATGATTCAACTCTTGGTTTTAACCTGCGCTATGGCTTCAGGTGTGGTTATATGTTTCCTTATAAGATTTACGATGTGTGGAATAATGTTGAACTTGGAATCTATGAAATTCCGATTGTATTTATGGATTCAGTTTATCAATACGGAAGAAGTTCTGCTGAGGTTGGCGATATTTTAAGTGAGATTTTAAAACTTGTTAAGGTTGCTAAATGTTTTGGTGGGGTGATAACTGTTTTGTTTCACAATTCGGTCTATGATGAGTTTGATTTTAAAGGATGGGATTTTATTTATGAGGAATTTGTTAAGTTCGCTTTAAATGAAGGCGCTTTTGTCGGAAGTTGTAGTGAAGTTTTGGGTTTATTTGAAAACGAATGATAACTTTGGATGGTTTATTTTTGGCTTACTATACAGACTTTGATAGCAAGTTTAACGCATATAATTGCGAAAGCAGTTGTAAAGGAAATTTCACCACTTTCGCTTACGCTTTTAAGGTCTGGGATTGCTGGGGTTGGGTTTTGGTTTATAATTCATTTCTCAAAGTATAGGCGAATAAAGGTTGACCCTGTTGATAGGTTGAAGTTTTTTATACTTGGAATTTTATCTGTGCCTTTAAATCAGTTTGCTTTTATTTTCGGCATAAAATACACAACTCCTGCTAATGCTTCATTAGTTTACGCTATGACTCCAATCTTTGCTCTCATCTTCTCAGCAACATTTTTAAAGGAAAGAATAAATTTTTACAAGGTTTTTGGGGTTATGTTGAGTTTTGTCGGGATTGGGATTGTTTTCGCTGAGCATGGAATAAGTTTGAACTTCGAATATTTGAAGGGAAATGTTGTAATAATGTTTGGAGCGATGTTTTGGGCTCTTTATTCGGTGTTGGGGAAACCGATAATAGTAAAGTATGGTGCACTTTATGTTACAGGAGTTGCAATGATAATTGGGAGTTTAGTTTATTTCCCCGTAGGTTTATATGATTTTATCGGTTTGGATTTCAGCTCTATTAGTTTTGCATCTTATCTTGGGGTTATTTATCTTGGGGTTGGAACTTCAATTTTAGGTTATTTTCTTTGGTATTATGCTATCGGTAAAATTGAAACGAGTAAGGTTGTGATTTTTACAAATGGACAGCCGATAATGACTGCAATACTTGGTGTGATAATTTTTGGAAATCCCATAACTTTGCCTTTTTTGATAGGTGGGACGCTTGTAGTTGTTGGTGTTTTTCTCGTTCAACTTGGATAAGTTAAGATTTTTAATTATGCGAGAGACTTATAGAAAATATCTTGACCCTAAAGTTGTTTCAAAGTTGGGCAGTCTCGAACTGATAGCTCGGCTTGTGGTTGAGGGGTTTATTGTTGGGTTTCATAAAAGTCCATATCATGGTTTTAGTGTTGAATTTTCCGAGCATAGACAGTACGCCCCTGGGGATGAAACCAGATACATTGATTGGAAAGTTTACGGTAGAACGGATAGATATTTTATTAAGCAATTTGAGGAGGAGACAAATTTAAGGGCTTATATAATCCTTGATGCGAGTCGATCGATGGCTTATTCTTCAAATGATAATATAACGAAGTTTGAGTATGCTTGTTATCTTGCGAGTGCTTTATCGTATTTGATGATGTTGCAAAGGGATGCAGTTGGTCTTGTAGTTTATGATGAGGGCATAAGAAAGTTTTTACCGCCTCGCTCTGTAAGAAGTTATCTTGATGTGATACTTTCTGAGCTTGAGAAGACGGAGCCCGGTAATCGTACAAATACCGCTAAATCCCTTCACCTTGTGGCTGAAAGAATAAAAAGAAGGGGGCTTGTAATTGTTTTGAGTGATTTGCTCGATGACCAAAGTGAAGTGATAAGTGCTTTTAAACATTTTAAACATAAAAAGAATGAGGTTATAGTTTTTCAAATACTTGACCCGATGGAGAGGAATTTTGATTTTGGTGTGGATGCAGTTTTCAAAGATATGGAGACATTTGAAAAAATAATGACGCAGTCGCTCTATATTCAAAAAGATTATCGGCGGGTGTTTGATGAGTTTATAAAAAGGTATAGGTTGGAATGCCTTGTTAACGGGATTGATTATGAGATAATGGACACAGCCACTCCTTTTGATGTCGCTCTCTTCAGATATTTAAGTAAAAGGCGGGGGTTGATGTAAATTTTTTGAGTTGGGATTTTTTTAGAGGATTTTATTGACAAAATCGTTTAAATTTTCTTATATTTTTTTCAAAGACTGATACATTCAGTGCGATTATAAACGTCTTTAGCATTGCCTTAGACTACGCTTCAAAGGAAACAGCTTCTTAGAGTGAACATTTTTGATAAAGTTGTTTAACAAGTTTGAGTTCAAATTAGGAAAAACCGAATCGCTCAAAAATGTTGATTAAATCATGAAAATTCTTTTGGTTATCGCTTTTGTGGGTTTATTATTTAATTTCTCCAGCTCTCAAGAAAAACTTTCCGATAGGGAAAAAGCGCTTAAAATTTTTAGAGAACATTTTAGCAAGGAGCGTGAGGAGCAGAGGAAATTTGAACATGAACTCGTGAGAAATTACTCATTGCTACTTTTTCAATCTTATCCAAAAAGCGATGTAAATAGAAGAGTCGAAGCTAAAGATTTAAAGGTGAAAGATAATCTTGATGTTAGAAAGATAAAGGCATACGCGGATAGGAAGAGTCTAATTATGAATGGCAACAAGATAATGACGATAATTTACAATTACGGTGCAATTGGAGCTGGCGCCAACTTTAATCGTCGATTAAATGTTATATGGAACAATTTACCGCATATTTATGAATTTAGCCCTCTTGTCGCTGCTTCTGTGGTCGATACGAAC
>CALJEK010000002.1 GCA_938074445.1 Candidatus Kryptoniota bacterium
AATAAGGTCGCATCTTGATGAGATAGATTTTCTCGTTACGTTTGATCCCGAAACTTTATTTAGGCATGTGCATAAAGTTGTACCCGGTGGTGTGGTTATTTACGATGTAAATCAGGAAGGTATGACAATTGATAAAATCCCGACAATTGATAAGCCGGCGAATCGAAGAATTAAAGCGTTTCTTTCAGCGAATGGTGTCGGTTACAGTGTGAAAGATGTAATTGAATATGCTTCAAAGAACGGCATATTTACTTACGGGATTCCATATGTTAAGTTGCTTGAAGGTCTTGCCGAAGAGCTTGGCAATCCACAAATTGCAAGGATGGATGTTATGATAAACGTTATGGCTGTGGCAAGTTCGTTTGCACTTCTTCAATATGATTTTGGACTCGTTGAGAAGGCGATAAATTATGTGTTCAAAGCAAAAGAAAAAATTGCCAAGTTGAATATTGAAGCTGCGAGATATGTTTATAAATATGTTCTCGAAAATTTCGAAAGAACAAACTATAAACTTGAACCAGTGGATAAGAACGAGGTCGAGATGATAATCCTACAGGGTTATCAAGCGTCGGCGCTTGGAAAAATTGCGGGTGGATGCAGGTTTCAGTCGTATTACCCTATAACGCCGGCTTCAGATGAAAGCGTTTATCTTGAGGATAACTCGACATTTGAAGTTATCGGGGAAAATGGAGAGATTGAGAAGGGTTCAATTGTCGTTGTTCAAACCGAGGATGAAATTTCGGCTATAGCTATGGCGATTGGAGCTGGGCTTGCAGGGGTTAGAGCTTCAACTGCAACATCAGGACCCGGGTTTTCGCTTATGGCGGAGAGTTTGGGATGGGCTGGTATTAATGAAGTTCCAGTTGTCATTACGCTTTATCAAAGAGGTGGACCTTCAACTGGTTTGCCCACGAGGCATAGCCAAGAAGACCTTCTTTTTGCTATTTACGCAGGGCATGGTGAATTTCCAAGAATTGTATATGCCTCTGGTGATGTTGAGGAGATATTTTATGATGTGGCAAAAGTTTTTAACTTTGCTGAAAGATATCAAACCCCAGTTATTCATCTGATCGATAAAGCGATGGCTAATTCGATCACAACTGTTAAGAAGTTTGACATCTCCAAGGTAAGAATAGATAGGGGTGAACTTATTGAAGCATTTGATAATAGTGTTTACAAGAGGTTTAAGTTTACCGAGACAGGTATTTCACCGAGAGTTAAACTTGGGACGGAGGGCGCGCTCTTTTGGAACACAGGTGATGAACATGATGAACTTGGACATATCACTGAAGATCATGAGGTTAGAACGATGATGGTGGACAAACGAATGAAAAAGCTTGAAATTGCTCTTCAAGAAATTAACGACGAAGATAAGGCGCTGGTCTATGGCGATGATGACGCTGATTATGTTGTGTTAAGTTGGGGATCAACCAAAGGTGTGATACTTGATGCGATGGATATGCTTAAGAAGGATGGGTATAAATTGAAATTTGTTCAGGTTAAGTTGCTTCATCCATTTCCAAAAGATAGTGTAAATAAACTTATCGGTGGGGCGAGGGTTTTAATTGACATTGAACATAATAAAACAGGACAGTTCGGTTCAATTGTCAAGCGCGAAATTTTAAGAGATATCGATTTCTACATCTTGAAGTACAACGGTAGACCAATGTCTTTGAGTGAGGTTTATACGGCTTTAAAATTAATTTTTGAAAATAAAGCAAACAAAATACAGGTGCTGAACAATGGCGATTAAAATAGATGAGGTCAAAAAATTAACTCTTGATGATTACAAAACAGATGTTCATAATGATTGGTGTCCTGGTTGTGGTGATTTCGGTATACTTCAGTCGGTTCAACTGGCTTTGTTTGAACTTAGCATACCGAGGCATAAGGCTGTTGTTTTTTCAGGAATAGGTTGTTCTGGGAAGACACCGCATTATATAAATGTTTACGGAGTTCATACACTACATGGCAGGGCTGTTCCATTTGCTATCGGCGCAAAGCTTGCAAATCCTGATTTAAATGTCATAGTTGTTGGGGGTGATGGCGATGGTCTTGGCATAGGTGTAGGGCATTTTGTAAGTGCTGGGAGGAGGAACGTTGGTTTGACATATATTATTTATAACAATGCTGTTTATGGCTTAACGAAGGGACAGGCATCCCCAACTTTAAAACTTGGGGTTAAAACAAAATCCCTTCCGAAGCCAAATATAAACGATGCGGTAAATCCAATTGCTTTAGCTCTTGTTTCAGGCTATACGTTTATTGCAAGGGCTTATGCTTACGATGTCAAACATCTTAAAGAAATAATTAAAAAGGCAATCCTTCACAAGGGATTGGCATTTATTGATGTTTTGCAGCCTTGCCCGACTTATAATGATATAAACACAAAGGATTGGTATTCCGGAAGGGATAGGATTGACCCTGAAACTGGGAAAGCCATGCCAAGAATTTATAAGCTTGAAGATATTAATTATGACCCTTATGTGCGCAAACCTGATGACCCAGCCGAATTGAGTTCAAAATTTCTTCAAGTCATTGAGAAATCGCTTGAATGGGGTGATAAAATCCCGATAGGTATATTTTACATCAATGAGTATGTTTCAAGTTATGAGGAAAGGATAGCGGACGTTATCTCCGATTATTTTTCGAATCCGCCGGCATCACAAAAAATTTCACTAAAGGATGGGATGACGAATGTTAAATTGGAGCGCTTGTTGAGGGAGTTTTCAATTTAGGCTATTTTGGGGCAAAACTTCTTCAGCAGGTGAATTTGTTTTTTTAAAATTTGATTGCTATATTTACCAAACAAAGATAAAAAAAACGGTTTTTGAAAGTTTAAATTTGGAGGCGGAGTCGGAAAAAATAAAAAAGTTTACCTTTGTCGCGTTAATGTGCCAACTTGAGGAATTTATAAAAAGTGCACTCGTAAGGGTGCACTTTTTTATTAATTATAAACAAAATTAACTAAAGGGGTTGTGACATTGAGGAGTAAACTTATTGCGCTTTATCGGCTTCAAATAGTGGATAGCAAACTTGATGAAATAGCAGGAAGGCGTGGCGATTTACCAACAGAGATTTCGTCGTTAAGTGAGGAAGCTGAGAGAATTGAAGAGGAGCTTGAACGATCTAAGAATTCACTCAAGAATGTAATTGAAGCAATCGATAGTACGGATTCTGATATAAGTATGCTTAAGGAGAATATAAAGAAGTGGAAGAGACAGTTAACTCAGGTTAAATCAAATCGTGAGTACGATGCTCTTCAGAAGCAAATTGATGAGGCAAATGAGAGGATAGAAGAACTTACGGAGAAGAGAGGTCAGCTTATTAAGCAGCAGGGGGAGCTTGAAGAGACAATCAAGGACTACGAGAAGGAACTTAAGAAGTTGCGCGATGAGCTTGAGCAGAAGCAGTCGGAACTTAGAGAAATTGACGCCGAGATAAAAGATGAAGAGGAGAAACTTTTTAAGGTTCGTGAGAGACTTGTGAAAGATGTCGATCCGATGCTTTTGAAGAGATATCAAAGGGTGAAAGACTTACTTGGAACGTTGGCGGTTGTCCCGATTAATCAAGGGGCATGTGGGGGTTGTGGTGCTAAAGTTCCGGCGCAGCGCGTTGTTGATATATGGCAAAATAATAAAATCTATACTTGCGAATCGTGTGGTAGGATTTTGATTTCAGATGATATTTACAATGAAGCGATAAATAGCGTTAAATTGAGCAGCATTAAATAAATCTGGTGTGGGTCGGGCAGTTGCTCTTCCGTCTTTTGGCGGAAGGGAGGAAAGTCCAAACTTCTCAGGGCAGTAAGTTCCGAGCAATCGGAAATTCCAGTGGCTAAATCCGCTGGAAATGGAAAGTGCCACAGAAAACAGACCGCCTCAATCTTTTAGATTGAGGCAAGGGTGAAAAGGTGGGGTAAGAGCCCACCGTCCCGATAGTGATATCGGGAGCACGGTAAACCCCTTACGAAGCAAGACCAAATAGGAGAGGACCTCTGTTCAGGAGTGAACGGAGCCGAGATTGCCCGTCTCGGCTTTGCTCTTCCAAAGAGCAAAGGACTCTCGGGTGGGTCGCAAAGAGAAATAACTGCCACTTCCCATCTTCAGAGATGGGAAGGACAGAATTTGGCTTATAGACCCACACCAGTTTTCCTGAAAACAAACAAACCTCGGTGAGAAGTTGATAAATAGATGGAAGGTAGTAGAGGTAAAAAACTATGCAAAGGTTTATGAACTTGCCAACAAAGCTAAAATCCCAGAGCCAATCGCAAAAATTTTAGTGTCAAGGGGCATTGATTCAGTCGAGAAAATGAATAAGTTTTTCAACCCAAGTTTGGAGGACCTATATGACCCATTCTTAATGGAAGATATGGATAAAGCGGTTGATAGGATCGGCAAGGCAATTTTGCGTAAAGAAAAGTTTTTAATTTATGGAGATTATGATGTTGATGGAACCACAGGAGCTTCAATGCTTTATCTTTTTTTGAAAGAACTTGGGGCAAATGTAGAAGTTTATATTCCGGATAGATTCAAAGAAGGTTACGGTATTTCAAAAATTGGGATTGAAAAAGCACATCAAAAGGGCGCAAGTGTGATGATAGCGGTTGATTGTGGGATAACTGCTATAAACGAGGTAAAACTTGCACAAAGTCTGGGGATTGATGTCATAATATGTGATCATCACGAGCCCGGGGAGCAAATACCCGAAGCGTTTGCGGTGCTTAACCCTTTGAAGGAAACTTGCAACTATCCATTTAAGTATTTATCGGGGTGTGGCGTTGCTTTTAAACTTATTCAAGCAATTCAAAGGGGGCTTTCTCTAAACAATATTGAGCCATTTCAGTATCTTGATTATGTGGCTGTGGCTGCAGCTGCAGATATAGTGCCCCTTGTTGATGAAAATAGAATTCTTGTAAAGCATGGGCTTGAGCTTTTAAATTCATCGAATCCGAGGGTTTCATTTCTTGCGTTGCTTGAAAGAGCGGGGTTGAGAAACAAAAAAATTAACACATGGCACATTGGCTTTGTTATAGGTCCGAGAATTAATGCTGTTGGTCGACTTGGGGATGCGACCAGAGCGGTTGAGTTTTTGATAAGCAATGATTATAGCTCCGCCTCTTACTGGGCTGAGCAACTTCATCTTGAAAATGAAAAAAGGCAATCGCTTGATAGAAAAGCCTTTGAAGAAGCAATTGGTATCATTGAAAGTGATAAAATTTACGAGAAGGATAAGGTTTTGGTTTTATATAATGAAAATTGGCATCAGGGAGTTATAGGGATCGTGGCTTCAAAAATAGTTGAGAAATATCACAGACCTACAATACTTTTAACCTATGCAGATGGCGTGCTAAAGGGTTCGGCAAGAAGTATCCCGAATTTTGATATTTACAACGCTTTAAAAAAGTGTGAAAATACACTTATTCAATTTGGGGGTCATAAACACGCTGCTGGTATGATTTTGGATCCGGAAAAACTTGTCGATTTTAAAAACGCAATAAATGAATTTGCCAACAGTATCATAGACGATGACATGCTAACTCGTGAACTCTACATAGA
Organism: Candidatus Kryptoniota bacterium; assembly: GCA_938074445.1. Lineage (GTDB taxonomy): Bacteria > Bacteroidota > Ignavibacteria > Kryptoniales > Kryptoniaceae > Kryptonium. The sequence goes on from CALJEK010000002.1 coordinate 5,559, forward strand.
TGCCGTAGTGGATATAGATGAAATTTCCATTCCAGAATATTGGGCTATAATAAAGAAATTTGAGCCTTATGGACCCGGGAATTATGAGCCAGTTTTTCTTGCGAACGATGTTCCCATTTGGGATGTTAAAATTTTTGGAAATAATCATTTAAAGTTTAAAATTAAAGTGAACGGTTTTACCGTTGATGCAGTTGGCTATGGACTTGGAAATCTTTATGATAAGGTGTCTGGCAAAGGTAAAGCGAGTCTTGTATTTACATTTGACGAAGGGAATTGGAACGGTCAAACAGTGATACAGTTTAAAGTCAAAGATTTAAAGTAAAAACTCAGGAGGTGTCGAAAAATGTCAGGTCATTCAAAATGGCATCAGATAAGACATAAAAAAGCAGTTATTGACGCTAAAAAAGGAAAACTTTTTACCAAACTTATCAGAGAAATAACCATCGCAGCAAAGCAAGGCGGTGGGAATCCTGAGACAAACCCGAGGTTACGTATAGCTATTCAGAACGCTAAAGCAGCTAATATGCCTTGGGAAAACATTGAAAGAGCGATTAAAAGAGGAACAGGTGAACTTCCTGGAGTTGCTTATGAAGAGGTGGTTTATGAAGGTTATGGTCCTGGAGGCGTTGCGCTTTACATTGAATCAACAACTGACAACAAAAACAGAACTGTTGCGGAGATAAGGAACATACTTAGCCGACATAATGGCAGTTTGAGCGAGGCTGGATCTGTCGCATGGATATTTGAAAGAAAGGGGGTTATTCAAATTCCGAAGGAATATGACGAAGATACAATACTTGCAATTATACTTGAGGCTGGAGCAGATGATTTGAAAGCTTATGATACCTTCTTTGAGGTTATCACTACTCCAGATAATCTTGAAGCGGTAAGAGAGGCACTTGAAAAGAATAACATAAAGATTGATGATGCGAAGGTCAGGATGTTGCCGAAAACAACCGTTAAGGTTGAAGGAAAAGACGCACAAACCCTTTTGAAACTGCTTGAGGCATTGGAAGACCATGACGATGTTCAAAACGTTTACTCTAACTTTGAAATTGATGACGCTGTCCTTGCTGAATATAGCAAGCAAATCGGAGCTTAATTTAAAATGATAGTCCTTGGCGTCGACCCTGGAAGTAATATAACGGGCTATGGCATTGTTAAAGTTGAAGAACATGATGGGAAGCCCGATAGAACGAAGTTGATCTCTGTTGATTACGGCATTATAAAAGTTGATGAGGAAGATGTCTTTCACATTAAGTTAAAGAAAATTTACGACGAGATAAGTCGGATAATAAATTTACACCATCCAACTGAGCTTTCCATAGAGACAGCTTTTTACGGCAAAAATTTTCAATCCGCTTTTAAGATAGGTCATGTGCGCGCTGTTGTTATACTTTCTGCGGTAAACTCAGGCATATCTGTTTTTGAGTATACACCGCGCGAGGTTAAAAAGGCGGTTGTTGGGAAAGGAAACGCAACGAAGGAACAAGTGCAATTTATGGTCAAAGCAATTCTTGGTTTGAGGGAATCTCCCGAAGTTTATGACGTCTCAGATGCTCTTGCGGTGGCAATATGCCATATCAATAGAACGCTTGTTCCAGAGCAGGCGAGATATAGGGATTGGAAGGCTTTTTTGAAAGCACATCCTGAATTTTTAGAAGATTCAAGTGTGAAATTAAGACGAAAGAAAAAATGATATTTGCGCTTGAGGGAAAGGTTGTCAGTAAAACGCCGACGGAAGTTGTGATCGATGTTGGAGGGGTAAACTATCTGGTCTATATTCCAGTTACAGTTTATGATAAAATCGGAGATGTCGGATCAAGCGTAAAACTTTACACTTATCTTATCGTCAAGGACGAAGAGATGTTTTTGTATGGTTTTTCGAGCGTTGAGGAGAGGGAGTTTTTTAAATTGTTAATTTCTGTATCTGGCATAGGTCCTAAAATGGCACAGGCGATAATGTCGGGGATGAGTGTGGATGAGTTGAAAAGTTCAATTGTCAATGGCGATGTATCAACGCTTGTGTCAATCCCAGGGGTTGGGAGAAAAACAGCAGAAAGGGTGATAGTTGAACTTCGGGATAAAATTGCAAAGATTGAATTTGCTGGAAAGCCCCTTGAGTTTATATCTTCGGATCAAGTTGAGGTGCGGAATGAGGCGTTGCTCGCTCTTATTTCTCTCGGCTTTTCGCGTCAAGTTGCTGAAAAAGCCATTCGTCTTGCGATAAAGGAAAATGAAAAGAGGGAATTCACAGTTGAAGAGCTTGTTAAACTTGCACTCAGGCATATAACTACAAGATAAATTCGGGTGTTTATGAAAAATTTTCTTTTACTTTTCGTTGCGTTCAATATCGTCGTCGCTGGGGATATCGATAAGTTTAAAATCAGGGAAAAAATCATCTCTGGAATAATTTCCGAAAACGAGAAAAAAGAAAAATCCGAAGCTGTTGCGTTTGGTCTTTCGTTGATTGTTCCAGGGCTTGGGCAAGCATATTTGGAAAGATTTGATGTCGGAAGATATTTCCTTGCTTCTGAAATCTCCTTGTGGCTTGTCTATTTTGGGTTGAATGAATACGGACGATGGTTAAATAACGATGCAATAAATTTCGCAGTGATTCGTGCGGGGATTGATCCAAACGGGAAGCCCGACGATTTCTTTGCAAACATTGAAAATTATAGAAGCGTGTATGATTACAATTTAAGAAAAGGCAGAGATAGGGATTATGAGAAACTTTACGATCCGGAAAAATTTTATTGGTGGTGGGATTCAGAGCAATCAAGACAAAGATATAAAGACATAAGGATTAAGAGCCGTGCGTTTAGATACTATGCCAAGTTTTCTTTCGTCTTCATAATTGCAAATCATTTTGCAAGCGCGATCGATGCCTTGATATTGGCGAAAAGACAAAACAAGAGTTTAAATTATAAATTTGGTTTCATACCATCATCTCCGGGTTTGAACTTTTATTTAAAGTTTGATTTCTAAGTTTGCAAATTAAAATCCATCCCGTGGCTATGAAAGCTCGAACGCTCGCCAATGAAATTGAAATCATCTATGAAGATGATGATTTAATAGTTTTGAACAAACCTGCTGGAATTTTAACCATCCCCGATAGGTTTGCAAGCGCCATTCCAAATCTTTACGATATTTTGACAAGGGAATACGGTAAGATATTTGTTGTGCATCGACTTGATAAGGAAACAAGTGGTGTCATCTGCTTTGCTAAGAATGAAGAGGCGCATGCAGACTTGAGCGAAAAGTTTGAAGAGCACGATGTGAACAAAGTTTATTACGCTCTTATAACTGGGCATTTGCGAAACAAGGAGGGAAGAATTGACCTTCCTCTTTCAGAAAATCCTAAAGCTCCTGGAACTATGAGAGTTGATTATGAATTTGGGAAAAGATCGATAACCGAGTATAAAGTTTTGGAGGAATTTGAAAATTATTCGCTCGTTGAGGTCAAACCGCTTACGGGGCGGATGCATCAGATTCGGGTTCATTTCAAAGCGATTGGACATCCTCTTGCTATAGATTCAGTTTACGGGAATAGAAGTGAGATTTTTTTGTCTGAGATAAAGAAGAAATATAAATTGAAAGAAAACGAAACGGAGAAACCTTTGATGAATCGGCTGACGCTTCATGCGTTGAGACTTGGTTTCTTTCATTTCAGAAGAAAGGAATATGTTGAGTTTGAGGCGAAGTTGCCAAAGGATTTTGAAAGTTTGCTGAAGCAATTGAGAAAGTATAGTTCGAAAAACATTGATAAAATTAAAATGTGAGAATAAACCTATGGGCGATAAGGAGCTTACACCGTGGTATTTTAAACCTGAGATAGCAAAGGTTTACGAATCATTTTATGAGGGCAAGTATAAAGAGGCGGATATTCAAGAGAAAAATCTGTTAAAATTTTTGCTCGATCAAATAGATGGCGTTAATGAGATCCTTGAGGTTGGATGTGGGACGGGACATTTTACAAGATGGTTAAATTCCCTCGGATACAAAGTAGTCGGGGTTGATATTTCACCAGTGATGCTTGAGGTTGCGAAACAGTTATGGAATGAAGGTAGATTTATTAATGCAAGGGCTGAGTTTTTACCTTTTAAAGACAAATCATTTGATGTTGTTCTATATGTTGCGTGCCTTGAGTATATGCCAGACCTTGTCAAGGTTTTTAAAGAAGCCGAAAGAGTTGCAAGGCGAGGAATTGTCATGGGTTTGATGAATAGATGGAGCTTACCAACAATAAGACGAGTAATTCAAGTCAAATTGGGTAAAAATCCTTACTATTACAATGCGAGGTTTTATTCGCTTCCAATGATAAAAAAGAAGTTGAAACGAGCGTTTGAAGATGGAAATTATGAGTTTCTTGATTGGCGATGCGCTGTTTTTCCAAAGGTTTTTGGCATAAAAAAGTTAGTGAAATTTCCATTAGGTGGTTCTTTTCTCGGTTTTGGAGTTAAATTTAAATAAACTGGGTTTGTAAAATGCAAGTTGATTTTCCAAAATTTGGGAAAGTCGGGAAGTTGTTTTTTGATAACATAATTTATCCGAAGCTTGGTTTAAGAAGGGATGAGGTTCTCGTTGGTCCTAATTATGGTTGTGATAACGCAGTGATAAAGATAAACGACAGGCAAGTTATGATATTGACATCTGATCCGCTTTCAATTATTCCAGCGCTTGGATTTGAGGATTCAGCATGGCTTACTGTCCATTTGCTTGCTTCGGACCTTTCAACGAGTGGAATTCCGCCGATGTATGCGGTACTTAATTTTAATCTTCCGCCACAGATAACGAAGGAAGAGTTTGAGATTTACTGGGATGCATTTCATCGGGAATGCGAAAAGCTTGGCGTAGCAATAGTTGGCGGGCACACTGGGAAATTTTTTGGAATTGATTATACAATTGTCGGAGGGGGAACGTTTGTCGCCATTGGTGATATAGATAGATATCTTTCTTCAAATATGGCAAAGCCTGGTGATAGAATTGTGATAACAAAAGGTTCTGCAATTGCGACGACAGGGATACTTGCCCGCGTTTTTCCGGAAACAATTGAAAAAAATTTTGGTTCAGATTTTTTAAAAGAGGCACAAAGTTATTTTAGAAAATTCTCTGTGGTCGAGGATGCTTTGACGGCTGTTAAAATTGGCGTCCGCGATGACGGTGTTTCAGCGATGCACGATGCCACTGAAGGCGGTGTTCTTGGCGGGATATATGAAATGGCGGTTGCAAGTGGTTGTGGTGTCCACGTGTTTAGAGATAAAATCCCGGTCTCGGAAACAACTAAAAAAATTTGTCAACTGTTTGAAATCGATCCATATATTTCTCTCAGTGAGGGAACTTTGATAATTGCTGTTAAGGAGGAGAAAACCCTTGATCTTTTGAATGTTCTTTCTGAAAATGGGATTGAATCTGCGGAGGCTGGGTATTTTGAAGACGCTTCATATGGATTGTGGATTGAAAACCCGGACAAAACAAAAGAACCATTAATTTACCCCGAGGCAGACCCTTATTGGAATGCTTATGTAAATGCTATTAACAAAGGATGGAGGTAGGTATGAAGGTAAAAGGTTTATATTTCGTTGTCGATATAAACGCTATCGAAAAACTTGGCTTGGAAAAATTATGTGAAATTGTTGAAAAAGCGATAAAAGGTGGGGTTGATATAATACAAATATGGGGTGACAGTTCGAAGTGGAGAACCGATTTTGAAAAACTTTCTGAGGCAACGAAAAGGTTAATTGAAATTGCTCACAAACATAATGTCCCTGCTTTAATCGCAAACGATGTCGAACTTTGTGTAAAATTTAATGCTGACGGCGTACATCTTGATGGTTATGAAATACCTGACAAATCTTGTGATGAAATTAGAAAAATAATTGGCTATGATAAAATCATTGGCATCACCTGTGGGAATGATATCAAGAAAATTGAATGGGCGAAGGAAAATAAAGTTGATTACATTTCGTTTTGTTCTATCTTCCCGACCTCATCCGTTGATTCATGTGAAATCGTTCCCCTCGAAATGATAAAAAAGGCGAAAGAAATTCTTGGGGAGGATGTCCCTGTTTTTGCCTCAGGCGGGATAACAATTGAAAACATAGATGATGTTATAACCGCTGGCGCTGATGGCGTCGCTGTCATTTCAGCCATAATGAAAGCCGAAGACCCAGAGAAAGTAAGTTCCGAATTTAAGAGGAAAATTACTTGAGCAGTGGGGAGGAGGTTTAAAATACGCAAACTTAATTATGCGAAAAGTTTACTGCGAAATTACCGGGAAAGAGTTGTTTCTTCCTGATAAATGTGAAAGAATTGTTAGTTTTAGTCCGGCTGTCACCGAAGCACTTTTTGAAATGGGGCTCGGTGAGTTTGTTGTTGGGGTGAGCGTTTACTGCGTCAGACCAAAAACAGCGAGAGAAAAAGTTATAGTCGGAAGTTATAACACTTTTGATGAAAAGAAATTAAAAAAGTTAGAACCCGATATAATTTTCACAACGACAGGTTATCAAATTGAACTTGTGAAGAAACTCGACGAAAAATTTCAAGTTTACCCTGTTCGTTTACCTCCCTGCGTCTCGGAGATAATTTCAACAAGTTGTGAAGTTGGGATTGTAGCCGGGTATTTTTCAAATGCAAGGGAGCTTGAAAGAAAATTGGTGGCTAAGTTAAGCGAAATAATCTCAACGCGTGATGCAATTAAGTCTAAAGTCAGAGTTTATGTTGAAATTGATCTTGGGGGTCCTGTAACGTTTGGAGCTTATAGCTATATAACGGACGCGATTGAACTTTTAGGTGGAGAGAATATATTTGGGAATCACCCTGCGGAATGGATTTTTCCCGATGATAATAAGGTTAGGGAGTTAGACCCAGATGTAATAATTTATGAGCCGAAGATGTTTTCAAAAAATAGAGATAGGGATAAAATTGTCAATTCCCTCCGCGATAGATTCGGGGACATAAGGGCTATAAAAGAGGAGAAAATTTTTATAACCCCAGGGATTTACGATTTTCTCGCTCATCATGGTCCAAGTTTTATACTTGAGGCAATGCCGTGGTTGAAGGAGATAATTGAGAGCGGGTGACTAATTAAATTCCGAGTTCTTTTCTCAAAAATTTTCCTGTATATGAGTTTGGATTTTTTGCAACTTCTTCCGGCGTCCCCTCTGCAACAATATAACCGCCATCATCGCCCCCTTCAGGTCCAAGGTCAATTATCCAATCGGCGACTTTTATAACCTCAAGATTGTGTTCTATGACGATTACGGTGTTACCACGATCGACAAGTTTATTTAAAACATCGAGCAACATTTTTATATCTTCGAAATGAAGTCCAGTTGTTGGTTCATCAAGTATATACAATGTTTTTCCTGTTGCTACCTTTGAAAGTTCAGTGGCAAGTTTAACTCTTTGGGCTTCGCCTCCAGATAGGGTGGGGGCAGGTTGTCCGAGTTCTATATATCCGAGTCCAACATCGTAAAGTGTTTGAAGCTTTCGTTTAATGTTTGGAATATCTTTGAAAAATTCGAGCGCTTCTGAAACTGTCATATTTAAGACATCGCTTATGGATTTTCCTTTGTATCTAACTTCAAGCGTTTCTTTATTATATCTTTTACCCTTGCAAACATCACATGTGACGAATACATCTGGCAAAAAATGCATTTCTATTTTTTTAACTCCTGAACCTTCACACGCTTCACATCTTCCACCTTTGACATTAAAGCTAAATCGCCCTGGTTTATAACCACGAAGGCGAGACTCGGGGAGTTGCGCAAAGAGATCTCTTATAAATGTGAAAACGCCCGTATAGGTTGCCGGATTTGAACGCGGTGTTCTTCCAATCGGGGATTGATCAATTTCAATTACTTTATCGATGTTTTCAATCCCCTCAATTGATTCATATGGCAATGGTTCTTCAACTGAGTTATAAAAGTGTTTGGCTAAAATTCTATAAAGCGTTTCCGCAATTAGCGTTGATTTCCCAGAACCGCTTACACCAGTGACGCAGATAAATTTCCCCAGAGGAAATTTTACATCTATGTTTTTCAGATTGTTACCTCTTGCGCCCCTTAGAATGAGGTATTTCCCGTTCCCCTCTCTTCGCCTTTGTGGGATTTCAATTTTCTTTTTTCCTTTTAGATATTGCGCAGTTAAAGAATTATTATCAAGTTCGTGTGGTTTCCCAACAGCAATTACATTCCCACCCGACTTCCCAGCACCTGGACCGAGATCAATTACGAAGTCGGCGTTTTCAATTGTTTCTCGGTCATGTTCAACAACTATAACTGTGTTTCCAAGGTCTCTTAAATTTTTCAATGATTGAATCAGTTTTAAATTGTCTCTTTGGTGTAAACCTATGCTCGGTTCATCGAGCACATATAGAACCCCTGAAAGTTGCGAGCCAATTTGAGTCGCAAGGCGAATTCTTTGCGATTCCCCGCCGGAGAGAGTTTTTGCAGGTCTATCAAGCGTCAGATAATCAAGACCAACATCAAGAAGGAACTTTAATCTTGATTTTATTTCCTTGAGGATTTGATTTGCGATTAAAAGTTCTCTTTCAGTTAAGTTAAGGTTTTCAAAAAATTCGTATGCTGATTTAATTGACATTGAAACTATTTCGTCGATTCCAGTTTTCTTTCCCGTTTTTGCATCGACCAATTTTACTGATAATGATGACTTCTTTAACCTCTTACCTTCACATGTTTTACATACCTGCGAGCTCATAAATTTTTCAACCCATTCGCGAATCCCTTCTGATGTTGTGTTGTTGTAAATTTGTTTTAAGTAGTTTATTATCCCATCGAATTTTTGCGTATAGGTTGCAATGTAACCATCAGAGTATGCATATTTGACTGGGAATTTTTCATCGCCAGCGCCGTAGAGGAGCAAGTTAATTTGTTCTTTTGTAAGTTTTTTGAAAGGTTTATCTAAGTCGATGTTATATCTTTGAGCGACGGATTTTAAAAGCGACCATTCCCAAGTGTTCCTTTCTTTCCCGTATGGGGCAAGGGCTCCTTCGGAAATTGAAAGGGTGGGGTTAGGGATTATAAGATTTAAGTCAAACTCCATTTTTTCGCCAAGCCCATCGCAATCTGGACAAGCGCCATAGGGTGAGTTAAATGAAAATGAGTTTGGGGAAAGTTCTTCATAGCTTATCCCGCAGTCAATGCATGCGAGATGTTTGCTGAAAAATAGGTCTTCTTTTCCATTATTGACAATTATCGAATCATTTCCGTATTCGAGCGCAAGTTCAACAGATTCATAAATTCTTCTCTTTGCTTCCTTTGATATTGCGAGCTTGTCAACTAAAATCTCAATGTTATGGATTTTGTATCTATCTACCTGCATCCCTGGAATTATTTCTCTCACCTTGCCATCAACTCTAACACGCAGGAATCCATCTTTTAAAATCTTTTCAAAAAGTTCCCGGTAATGTCCTTTTCTTCCTCGGACGACAGGAGCTAAAATTTCAATTCTTGTTCCCTCGCCGAGTTTTAAGATGCTCTCAACAATTTGATCTATTGATTGTTTCTGGACTCGTTTCCCACAGTTATAACAAAATTGAACCCCGACCCTTGCAAATAAAAGTCGAAGATAATCATAAATTTCAGTGACTGTCCCGACAGTTGAGCGGGGATTGTGACTTACGGATTTTTGATCAATTGAGATGGCTGGGCTTAAACCCTCGATCAAATCCACATCGGGCTTTTCCATTATGTCAAGAAACTGTCTCGCATAGGCGGATAGAGATTCGACATATCTTCGCTGTCCCTCGGCGTAGATTGTATCAAAGGCAAGGGAGGATTTACCGGAGCCGGAAACACCAGTTATTACGATGAATTTGTTTCGAGGTATATCAAGATTTATGTTTTTTAAATTATGCTGTCTTGCTCCGCGGATTATTATTTTATCAATCATTTTGGCTTTTCACGGCTTCAAATTTTTTTCTGCGCCCTAAGTATAAAATCAATTATCTCTCTTACCGCTCCATTTCCACCCGAGGCTGAAGCAACATAATCAACGATTCTTTTGACTTCGCTTCTCGCATTTGCTGGAGCTGCACTGAAGCCAACTATTTTTAAAAGAGGGATATCAAGAATGTCATCACCAACATAACAAAATTGATTAGGTTTTAGGTTGTATTTCGATGCCAATTTTTCAAATGGTTTAACCTTGTCAATGGCATTTTGGATAAGATCAGTTATTCCGAGCTCGTTTGCTCTTTTTTGGATTATGTCGGATTCTCTGCCTGTTATTATCCCAACTTTTAGACCAAGTTCAATTGCTCTTACAATACCGAGCCCATCATGTGCGTTAAAAATTTTGATCTCTCCACAATTTGACGAGTAAATTATAGAACCATCCGTTAAAACACCATCCACATCAAGAAGTATCATCTTAACCTTTTTAGCTTTCTCAAGAGCATCTTTACGTATTTTCATTTAACTATGCTCGTTTGTTCAAACTTTTTGACAAGTTCATCAATTTGTTTCACTTGATATAGCAAATCGTAGAGATAATCAAGTTTTAATTGGCTTGCAGCGTCGCTCAAAGCTTTTGATGGCTCCGGGTGCGTTTCGAGAAAAATTGCGTCAACCCCGACTGCCACCGCTGCCCTTGCGATGTGAAAGATAAACTCAGGTCTTCCACCTGACTTTCCACCAATGCTGGGCAATTGAACCGAATGCGTTGCATCTATAACAACGGGATAACCCGTAGAACGCATAATTGGAAGAGAACGCATATCAACGACAAGATTGTGATATCCGAATGTTGTGCCTCTTTCAGTTAATAAAATTTTATCATTTCCTGTCGATGCAACTTTTTCGGCTGCGTATCTCATATCTTCAGGAGCCATGAATTGACCTTTTTTGATGTTCACTACCTTACCTGTTCTTCCAGCAGCAATTAGGATTTCCGTTTGTCTGCAGAGAAAAGCAGGTATCTGAAGCACATCCACGTATTCAGCTGCCATTTCAGCTTCAGCTTCAGAGTGAATATCGGTGAGAACTGGGATATCCAACTCTTGTCTTATTTGTGAAAGGATTTCGAGGGCTACTTTTTCTCCAATAGTTGAAAATCCCTCTAAACTTGTTCTATTTGCCTTTTTATAGCTTGATTTAAAGATAAATGGCATTCCAAGCTCAGATGTGATCTCTTTGGCTCGCTTTGCTGTTTCGTAAGTTATCTCGTAATTTTCAACAACGCATGGACCTGCTATAACAACGATTGGATTTCCAGCGCCAATTTTTATATTTTTAACTTCAACTATTTTAGCCATCGACTTTCGCCACATTTTTTATCAAAATTAAAAAGGGGTTTATTTAAATCAAAATGAAGCGGTGGGATAGTTTTTCAATCTAACGATGGTTCTGAAATGGCATTTATAAGTATTTCCGCTGTTGCAAGATTTGTAGCAAGAGGAATGTTGTAAACATCGCAAACACGCATCAATGTTTTAATATCAGGGTCGTGTGGATGCGGTTCGAGCGGATCGTGTAAAAATATAACCATATCGCATTTCCCTTGGACTACAAGCGCTGCAATTTCAACATCTCCGCCGTATGGACCAGAGTGATAAGCTTTAACTTTTAAACCTGTTTTCTCTTTCACAAGTTTTGCAGTTGTCCCTGTTCCTATGAGATTAAATTTTTCAAGTTTTTTCTTGTTTTGCGTTGCGAACGCGACGATATCGGCTTTTTTCCTATCGTGAGCTATTAAAGCTATCGTTTTCGGCTTCATTTTTTCTTCCTTTCTTTTTTAGGAAAGTAAACCAAACAGGCAATTCTATCAATGTTGCGGTTATAATAACAATTGTATCGTGTATCGCTTTTGTCTTCGCTGTCATTTCTTTTCCTATGAAGAATATCTGAGCTATAAAGCCCCCAATTTGCAGCGAAATGAAAAATAGAACGAATAAAAAAATTAAGATGAGTACCAAAGATTTAACGCCGTTATCCTTAGCCTGCCTGTATCCAAGCGTTGAAAAAACAACGATGTGAACAGCGTAAAAAATTACATTTACAAGACCAAAGATTTCCTCGGTTTTCAAGTTTGGATAAATTTTATTTTTAACTTCGCTCAGGAAGAATCACATCGTCAATTCCATTTAAACCAACCGGACCTAAAGTTAAGAATGGTTCCCCGTATTTTCTACCGATCATTTCGCCAAAGAAACGAGCTCTTGCGATCAAGTATTCCTTAAAATCGGGTGTGCTAAGCAAAGTTTCTTTGTCGTTGAATTTCACTTGGGGATTGAAAAATTGGGATTTATAGCATTCAATCACTTTTAATTTTTTATCAAACACATCTGATATGTCAATTATCAAATTCGGCGTGAATTGCTGGTAAAAATATTGAACATAGAAAAAAATTTTCTTTGGGCGAAATGGCTCTTGAAATTTTCCGTTTAATTTTGTTTTTAACTTTTCAAGTCCAGAGAGATACCAAGCTTCGCGAGCGAGCTTGCTCGTATTCTCATGGTCAGGATGTCGTTCGATCCAGTAGGGTGCAAAAATTATCTCTGGCTTATATTTCCTTATGATTTTTATAAGTTCAATCTTATTTTGATTTGTGGGCTCTATAGCTCCGTCGGGTAGATTTAGATTTTCGCGCACACTTACGCCCATAAGCAAAGCTGCCTCTTTTGCCTCTTTTTCTCGTATCTTTGCGTTCCCGCGCGTCCCAAGTTCACCACGGCTGAGATCAAGAATTCCGACTTGATAATTTTTTTGGGTCAGTTTTATTATAGTCCCACTACAACTTAGCTCTATATCATCTGGATGTGCAGCTATCGCAAGAGCATAAAGTTTCATCATAGAGAAAACGTTTTTGTTTTAATCAATGGATTAAAAATTTCAAAGAGATACGATGTGTGTTCCCGAGCTCGGAATCAAATTTTGCAAATGAGTAATCGATATCGAGACGATTTATCTTTAATCCTGCCCCGAGTGTAAATTCTTTATTTTCGGTAAAACCCGACCTTAAGGAGATTTTATCTTTAAATACGTATTCACCTCCAAGATTGAAATCAAAGCTTATAAAATTTGTCCCAACCGATGCAGTTTTATTTCTTCCTTCAAATCTTGTTATCAAATCCAGCGATGGTGTAAATTTACCCCACAAAATTTCAAATTCCCTGCTTATCCCAACTGTTAGTGAAGGTATCACGATTTCGTTCCTGCCTGTGTTCCATGCGATTAGAGTTGAAGTTACATCTTTTATAACCGCCCCAAAGGAGAAATTTTGAATTTTATATTTCATCCCAACATCAAACCCAATGCCGATGCCTGAATTCTTTTCGATTTTTTTGTAAATGAATTTGATGTTCCCACCGAGTGAAAATTTTTCTTTTATGTTTCTTGCGAAAGATGTTATTAAAATCCAGTCGGCGGATGAAATAAAAGAAACTCTATCAGGGTCAAGTCGATCAAACTCCGGATCAAAGATGCCATTTCCATTAATGTCAATAAAGGCGTCGTTTGTGTAAGGTATGTCATCAACCCCAATTCGGATGATTGAAAGGGCGAATGAGAAAGAATTTGCGGGCTTTGGGGCAAATCCAAGATAATCATAATTGACAATACCTGCGAATCTTTCAGCGTGCATCAAGATTAGTTGAGCGTTTAATAATTCAGTTAAACCTGAAGGGTTCCAATACCCGGCGGTGACATCATTTGCAATGCTTGTGAATGCCCCGCCCATTCCAAGAGCTCTGGCTCCAACCCCGATTGATAAAAAATCACCGGCGTATTTTGCAAATTTGAAATTGCCAGAAAATACTTGTCCTGAAAAGAGAAGAAAAAGAAGCAATCTATTAATCAATCGGTTTAGCGCCAAGATTTTGGATAAGTGATTTAACGAATGGAGACTCATTTATAAGTTTTTTTAATTTTAAATCGGGGCTAAGTTGGATGATTTCTTCCCTTAGTTTCTCGACATCAACTATTGAAACACCGATCTCGAGTTCAAAACCACATAATTCCTTTATCGCTTCTCTTAGAAAGCCTCTATTTTTCTTTATCCATTCGAGGTGTAAATCGTTTGATGTTCCGATGTTAAGTTTGAAATTTTTTATCTCAATAGGCCATGAAAGTTTTAAGGCCGTGGTTAGATTTAAATTATAGTTCTGTGCTTTATTTGCAATTTCTTCCCATTTTTCTCGAATTAGATTTAAAAACTTCTCGGGGTTTATAATTTCAGGCGTTTCGTTTTTTATAAGCGTTTTTGTCTCGTAAATTTCAGTTGGCTCATCGAATAACTTATTGATGTCATCAATGATATCGGCACTTTGAAGCGATATAGCGTCATTTTTTGAGGGTGATTTTACCTGTTGTATGCTTTGCGGTGTTGGAGTTGATGTCATATTTAATTTATTTCCCCCTTTCGGGGGTTTGTTAAAATTTTCAGGTGTAGCACCTCCGGATGAATTAAGGTATTTTTCAAGTTCTTCGATCTTTGAAATCAGTTCTTGAATTTTTACGGTGCTATCAAGAGATGCGAGTTGAGTTATAACCATTTCAAGTTTTAACCTTGGTTGAGGTGCCCATTTTATCGATATCTCAGCATCGTTTACAATTTTTAACATTCTTACTATATCTGCTTCGCTGAAATCATTAACTTGGCTGATGTAACGAGATTTATAATATTCGGTTGCTTCGATTAGCTCGGTTGATTTTGTTGTTATTACAACAAGGAAGTTTCTTAAATGTTCGGATAGACCTGATAAAAATTCTTGAAAGTCATAGCCAAGTTTAACTATTTCATCGATAAGTTCAAGTCCGGCTTTGATATTTTTCTGTTTAACTATGTCCGTGACTTTGAAGAAAACTTCCTGATCAATTATGTTGAGGGCTTTGATCACATCTTCAAATTTTATGTTTTCACCGCAAAATGACACAACTTGATCGAATATGCTTAAAGCATCCCTTAGCGAACCGTTTGCTTTTTTCGCTATTGTGAAAAGGGAATCTTCATCAATTTGGACCCCATCCTGCTGTGCGATAAGTTTCAGGCGCTCGATAATTTTTTGTATTTCAATTCTTCTAAAATCAAATCTTTGGCATCTTGATAGGATCGTCGAAGGCACTCTATGTGGTTCTGTTGTTGCAAAGATGAAAAGTATATGTGGGGGTGGCTCTTCAAGTGTTTTTAGAAGCGCGTTGAAAGCCTCCTTTGTGAGCATATGTACTTCGTCAATGATATAAACTTTGTACTTCGCTTTTGTCGGCGTATATCTCACGGATTCACGTAGGTCTCTAACCTCATCAATTCCTCTATTTGAAGCTCCGTCGATTTCAAGAATATCGATGCTTCTGCCATTCGAAATCTCAAGGCACATCTCACATTCATTACACGGTTCGTAATCTTGGGGATTAAGACAATTTATCGCCTTGGCGAGAATTCTCGCGACCGTTGTTTTCCCAACGCCTCGCGGTCCTGCGAAAATATAAGCGTGAGCAACTCGCCCAAGTTTAAGTGAATTTAAAAGCGTCGCTGTTACATGTTCTTGACCTACAACTTCGCTAAACTTTGACGGTCTCCACTTTCTCGCGGTTACAAGATAAGTCATAGCGCTTTCCATTATTTATTTTGGGATAATATAACAAAAAAGCAATTTGAAGGCAAAGAAAAGGACTTTGTTTTTCTTCCTGGTTGTGTTTATATTATCTCTTGGCAAAGATGAGCAAAAAATAAAAAGTGAGGCTTTAAATGAAGAAAGTTTTTTTAATACTCTCGTCTTTTTTCCTTTTCCTACAATTTTTACATTCGCAGGAGGTTTTGCTTAGATTTCAACCTGTGAAAGGGGGAAATTTTGTTTATTTTCTTTCAAGCGAAGGAGTTTTAACTCAGTCAGCGATGGGAATGGAACAGGTTGTGAATTCAAAAACAGAAACAAAATTTTCATACTTAATTCAAGATGTCTTTCCGACGGGGAATGTCGAGATGTTGATTTTAGTTGACACGATTAAAACGAAAGTCAAGACACAAGTTCCACCGCTTGATACAACTTTCGTCGTTCCGATACATCTAAAGTTCAAACAAGTTCTTGATAAGTATGGGAAAGGGATAAGTTTTGAATTTCTGAATGAGAAAGACCTTAATTTATTAGGGATGGGTGATAGGAGAATTGATAAAAGGTCATATGCTCATACGGTGGTTTTCCCCGAAAGGAAAGTGTCCAAGGGTGACTCTTGGGAGTTTTCTTATACAGATACAACCTCCAGCAAAGATGGGCAAACGATTGTAAAAACGCATGGACGGTATACTTTTGATGGGGTGGAGAAGGTGAATGACATAGAATGTGCAAGGTTAATACTCAATTCTGATTTCTCGATCTCGGGACAGGGTGTAGTTCAAGGGATGAATTACGGTCTTGAAGGTGAAGGGAAAAACACCGGAAAGATATGGGTTGATTTGAAAAGTGGGCTTTTGGTCCGGTCTGAGACAACATCGGAGATAGAAATGGCTATGGGAATATCCGGACAAGTTGAAATGACGATCCCAATGAGTCAAAAGATCGTTACAACTGTAAGTTTAGTGAAGTGACTTTAGAATGCGCCGGGCGAGGCGTAAATCATCTGTTATAATTCCATCAACCCCAAGATTTATCATTTTTTTTATGTCCTCAGGCTTGTTTACGGTGTAAACAAAAATTTTTAAGCCAGCATCGTGTATTTTTCTGACAAGATTTTGTGTTGTGAACTTAAAATTATGTATTAAAGCGACAGCATTTAGATTTTTGAGTGTTTTAATGGGGTTGAAATAGATAGGGTAGTGATAGAGAAGCGCTGTTGGTATTTTATCTGTCAATTTCCTTAGCCTTCTTAAAATTCGTGGGTCGAATGAGCTTATCAAAGTTTTTTCTTCATATCCATTTTCAAAAATGACAGCAAGAACCTTTTCGGTTATCTCATTTCTTCGTGGTGAGGTTTTAATTTCGATGTTTATTGGGAGTCTCCCATTTATAAATTTTAAGGTTTCCTCCAACGTTGGTATTTTTTCGCCCTTGTATTTTAAATCGAACCAACTTCCCGCATCAAGTTCTTTTAAAGTCCAAACATAAAAATTTCTAACCTTTCCCGATCCATTCGTTGTTCTATCAACTTTAGCATCGTGAATTATAACAGGGGTTCCATCTTTGGTGAGACGAACATCAACTTCAATCATATCTGCTTTTGAACGAATTGCGTATTTAAAAGCGGAAAGTGTGTTTTCGGGGGCAACTGCTGAAAATCCGCGATGAGCGATCAAAAGAGGGGCATCACTTTTAAAAAATTTTTCAAAAATTTCCATCGCTTTCATCTCAAAACCTCGAGATAAATTGTTTTAAGATATAAAGTCTCGGGCATCTGAAGTATCCAAGGGTGATCTTCAGGTTGAAATGTCACATCGATAACTCTTAATTTTTTCCCAACATCATTGCTTGCAAATCTAATTGCCTCTTGAAGTATATTAAGCGAAATGTGATATGCGCATGATGAAACCATTAACTTCCCGCCGGGTTCAAGCATCTTAAGTGAATTTAAAATCAATTTATGAAAAGCCCACTTAACTCCTTCAGCACCTTTTTTCGTTTTAGTCATTGCTGGTGGATCTATGATAATTAAATCAAACTTTTCGCCAGAGTTTGCCAATGATTCAACGGTTTCGAAAGCATCCGAAGTTAGAAAGGTTATTCTATCACCCAATTTGTTTATCTTTGCATTTTCTCTCGCGAGATCTGTAGCACCTCTATCTGAATCTACGCCGATTACATTTGCTCCAGCGCTTGCACAGTAAACGCTAAATGCGCCTGAGTAGCAAAAAAGGTCTAAAACTCTATCGCCTTTGTTTATCATTTCTTTGATCTTTTTTCTATTATCCCGTTGATCGAGGTAAAATCCGGTTTTTTGACCATAGTGTAAATCAACAATGAATTTTAAATCATTTTCCTCAATTTCAACATATCTTGGGACGTGGCCATAAAGTTCGCCGGATGAAGTCTCAAGTCCTTCCTCCTTGCGCGATTCCATATCGCTTCGCTCATAAATTCCGGAAATTTTTAGAAGGTTCGTTAAAACAGCGGTAATTTCATGTTTGAAGCTTTCAATTCCAACCGTTCTGGCTTGAAGGACAAGATAATTGCCAAATTTATCCACGATAAGCCCGGGGATCTCATCCGCCTCAGCATGAATTAAACGAAATGCGTCGGATTTGATTTTTAATCTTTTTCTCTTTTCAATTGCCTCTTTTATCCTTTTCTTAAAAAAATTTACATCTATTTTTTCATCGTTTTGTGTTAAAATTCGAGCGATTATGTGAGATTTTGGGTTGAAAAACGCTTTCCCGAGAAATTCACCAGTTGAGCTTTTCACATCGACAATTTGAGCTGGTTCTTTTTTCAGCTTTTCAAGATTTTCAACTTCGTCTTTAAAAATCCAAAGGTAAAAATTTTTAATTTTTTTCTCCTTTCCCCTTTTTAGCGTGATTTCCATAGATTTGGAATAAATTTTTTCAAACTTGATTTTTCAGTGTTGTTTTGATATATTTGTAATTGAAATTCGGGGCGTAGCGCAGATGGTTAGCGCGCTTGCCTTGGGAGCAAGAGGTCCCCGGTTCAAGTCCGGGCGCCCCGACTCCATTTAAATTTTCCCCTTCCTTATCAAGTTGTCAAGCGATAGCCCCTCACCTCCTTTAAAAATAAACACAAGCGCTATCAAAAAATATAACCCGGCAAGCTCAAACCTTAAGTCAGTTGTAAGATGTTTGTAAATAGCAACAGCCATTGTAAAAGCGACGAAAAATGCAGAATATCTCGTGAATAAACCGATTGCGAGCAAAATTCCCCCAAGGAATTCGGACACCGTCGCAGCTAAAGCAAATAATCCCGGAGCTGGAAGACCGATACTTTTTACGGTATCTATAAACTTCCATTCATTTCCACCTATGAAATATCCAAATGCACCTTTAACTTTCCCCAATCCATGGAAATACACAAGCATTAAGCCAGAAGCAAACCGAAGTAATGAAACTGCGATATTTGAGAACTTAGTCATATTTTTACTCTTTTTAGTTAAAATAGAATTTCCAGAAGAAAATTTCAACTTTGTGCATACCCAAACATTATGTGCAGTTGCAATTTTTTGTGAATATGTTTAAATTCTGTTCAAAGGCAAGTATTTAAAGTTAGGTTAAATTTTGAAGTTTTTTGTTTTGTCCAATCATTCGGATGGGTGAAGTTTTAAAGCTGAAAACAAAATTTTATTGCCCAAATTATGGAATTTAAAATTGGCACGGTGAGGAGGAGAGGTTCAAAAGCGTTCATAGTTCTTATGTATGTTATATTAACGGTTTTGATCTCAAATTTTATAGCATTTGTAATCGAGTGGATTCGTAGGGAAGGGGTAAGCGGTCCTTCTTATTTTATCGTGCCTTCTATTATTGGGATAGTTCTCGGGGCTATGTTTTCATTGGTTTGGCTTTCAATTGAGAAAAAAATTATTGAGACTGAAAAGTTTTGGGAAAGTATTTTACGCTCATCCGTTAGCGGGATAATTTTAACTGATTTAAGCGGTAAAATAAAATATGCCAACGATTATGCTCTTAACTTCCATGGCTATACTCACGATGAGATAAAAGGATTTTATATTTTTGACCTTGTCCTTCCGAATTTCATAGAAGTGGTTCGGGAGCATATAATAAGCATAGTTGAAGGGAAGGAAAGCGGGACTTTTGAAGTTGGATTTCTAACAAAGGCTGGGGAAATGAAATACGCAGAGTTAAATGGAAACCTGATAAAGTATGGACCCATTAAGTTAATTCAATTTGTTGAAATTGATATCACTGAGAAAAGAAAATATGAAGACGAATTAGTTCAAGCAGAGCGAAAATACAGAGATCTTTTTGAGAACGCAGTTATTGGGGTATACAGATCAACTCCTGAAGGAAAAATAATTGATGTAAATCCAGCATTTGTTAAGATTTTTGGGGCAAAGGATAAATATGAGATATTGCAGAGAAACGCAATGGAGCTTTATGTGAATCCGGAGGACAGGCTTAAGTTTGTTCGAGCTCTTGAAATTGCGGATGCGATATCAAATTATGAAAGTAAGTTGAAGCGCCTTGATGGTAAGGAGATTTATGTTCGCGAGCATGTAAGGGCTGTTAAAGATTCGGTTGGCAATGTTCTTTATTACGAAGGTATGATAGAGGACATAACTGAGCAAAAGATGTGGGAAGAAAGGCTTAGGGAGTCGGAGGCGAAATATAGAACACTCGTTGAAAGTTCCCTTGTGGGAACATATATCTTCCAAGATGGTAAGTTTAAGTTTGTAAGTGGGCAACTTGTATCTATTTTAGGGTTTGACAAAGATGAAATACTTGAGACCAGATCTATTTTAGAATTTGTTCATCCAGATGATAAGCAAAAGGTATTTGAGATGTTTGCTTCGAATTTGAAGGAAGAGATTCCGGGTAGTAGTTTTTCTTTTAGAATCAGGAAGAAAAATGGCGAAATTGCATGGGTTGAGGTCCTTAACAATCCCATAATTTATGAGGATAAACCTGCATTGCTTGGAACGATACTTGATATAACTGACAAAGTTAAAGCTGAGCAAAGAGATAAACTTTTATCAAATCTTCTGCTCAATTTAAATGATGCTGTTGTTATAACCGATGAACAAGCGAATATAGTTGAAGTCAACGATGCTTTTTGCAAGATAACTGGTTATTCAAAAGAAGAGGTGATCGGGAAAAATCCAAGAATTTTAAAGTCAGGTCTTCACGATGATGAATTTTATAAAAAAATGTGGGACTCAATTTTAACGAAAGGATATTGGTCAGGTGAAATAATTAACAAGAGAAAAAATGGGGAACTTTATTTTGCTTTCCTTACAATTTCATCAATCAAAGATGAATTATATGGAGTTACATACTATCTTGGCATTCAATCTGATATAACCGAGAGAAAGAGGATTGAAGAGCAAATTAGATATCAAGCTAATTTAATTGAAAACGTTAACGATGCAATAATTGCTGCTGATTTAAATTTTAGAATAACATCGTGGAATAAGGCAGCTGAAAAGATGTATGGCTATAAGTCTGAAGAGGTAATTGGGAAGGAAGTAAGCGAAGTTATTGCGGTTGAATTTCAAGGCTTGTCAAGGGAAGAAGTTAGAAAAATAATTTTGGAAAAGGGCTTCTGGAAGGGGGAAGCGATACATTACAATAGGTTTGGCGAAAAAATATATGTGAGTAGCTCAATTTCGATCATTCGAGATTCCCGCGGGAATCCGATTGGGACTGTTGGAATAAATCGCGATATAACTGAGCAGAAGAAAGCGGAGGAAAAGTTAAAATTATATGCTGAACAACTTGAGATTGCAAATGCACAACTTCAGGAGTTGAACAGACTCAAAAGCGAATTCCTTGCAAATACCTCACATGAGTTAAGAACACCTCTGAATTCAATTATTGGCTTTTTGAATTTGATAAAGGAGGGCTTATATGATAATCATGAGGAGATGATGAAATTTGTGGACAATGCTTTGATGAGTGCGAAACATCTTTTGAACGTCATAAACGATATACTTGACATTGCAAAAATTGAGGCTGGCAAGCTTGAACTTAACATAGAAGATGTTGAAGTCTCAGAACTTCTTCATGAGGTTTGGACGTTATCCCATGTTCAAGCGGAACAGAAGAAGCTTGAATATAAGTTTGTTTATCCTGATAGAAAAGTTTTTATAAGGGGGGATAGAAACAGGTTAAAACAGATTTTGTTGAATCTTATCGGGAACGCGATAAAATTTACACATAGGGGTGGAATAACAGTTAAGGTGGATGTTTTTGAGGATAAAGGCTTTTGCCAATTTACTGTTTCCGACACTGGCATAGGGATACCCAAGGAAAAACAGGCAAAGCTTTTTCAGAAGTTTGTTCAAGCTGATGGGACAACGACAAGAAAATATGGTGGCACAGGACTTGGGCTTGCAATTACGAAAAGTTTAGTTGAGCTTATGGGTGGGGTTATTGAACTTTACAGTGAAGGTGAAGGAAAAGGGACAACTGTGATATTTACGGTTCCTCTCTCTGAGGCTACATACGATGAAAAATTTGAAATTGAAGTTGGTAAAATTTATGGCGATTCGGGTTTATTAATACTTGTTGTTGATGATGACAAGAAATTTGCTGATTTTTTGAGGACGTTTCTCGTTAAAAGTTCCTTCAGATTCGTCTGGGCAAATAATGCTGAAGATGGATGGGGCTACATTTTAAATCTCAAACCAGATGTTTTGATCCTTGATTATGCAATTCCGCATAAAGCATCATCCAGGATTAAAAATGGTTTTGATCTTTTCTTGAAAGTTCGTGAGACGCCGGAAGTCAAGGACATTCCAATTATAATTTTAACGGGGCACCTGCAAAAAGTCAAAGAACTTTTAAATCTTTCATTTGTTAACTTCCATCCAAGCGTTATTGAAAAGCCGATCGATCCCAATTATCTTTTAAATCTTCTCAAACAATTTACAAAGGAGAAAGACGAGGTCAACATTTTGCTTGCGGATGACGATATAAATGTTAAGATTTATCTGCAGAAAATTTTGCCAGAGAAATATAAAATTGACTATGCAAGTAATGGTAAGGAAGCCATTGAAAAAATTAAGGCGAATAATTACGATATACTTCTACTTGATCTGATGATGCCTGAAGTAAATGGATATGATGTGATAAAAGAGTTGAGATTAAACAAACTTGCTCCAGATTTACCAATACTTGTGGTGACTAATTATCCTAACCCAACGAGTGAGGAGGAGAAGGAACTTCTTTCGAAAAGCTTAGGGATCATCGTTTTTGATAAAAGTGAACTTAATTTAAATCCGTCTAGCTTGATAGATTTGATAAACAAGCAACTTAAAACAAAGTCAAAGTGAAGAGATGGCTCACATTCTTGTTGTTGAGGATGATGCTATGACAGCGCAGTTGTTTAAAATAATTTTGGAAAGAAAGGGTGGCTTTAAAGTGACGGTCACGGATGATGGCGAGGAAATAATGAACCTTTTAAACTCGGGTGATATAAATTTAATCATAATGGATGTTTCGCTTGCAAGTACGTTTGTAAATGGGGTTCAAGTTGATGGGTTAAAGCTTTCAAGGATGATAAAAGAAAATGAAATTACATCAAAGATTCCAATTATACTTGCAACTGCACATGCGATGCGCGGTGACGCTGAAAGGTTTCTTGAGGAAAGCAAAGCAGATGATTATATACCAAAACCTATTGTGGATCATGATTTTCTGATTAAAAAAGTCAAAGAGTATTTGAAAAATGGGTGAAGATGTAAAAAAAGGCAAAATTTTAATTGTTGATGATGACCAAAGCTATGCGAGTATTTTGGAGAGGGTTTTGACAAAAAATGGCTATGATGTCAAAATTTCCAATGATGGTGTTGATGGTTTTAAGCAGATGCTTGAGCTAAAACCAGATATAGCTATAATTGATTGGATGATGCCTGGGATGAGTGGAATTGAACTTGTGGGCAAGATTAGGGAGCATCCAGAGTTAAAGTTTATCTATGTTATAATGCTTACAGCGAGGATTGGGACGGAGGATAAAATAACAGGTCTTGAGGCGGGGGCAGATGATTTTATAAATAAGCCTGTTGATTTCAATGAACTCATCGCAAGAGTGAGGGTTGGGTTCAGAATAAAGAATCTTCAATCTGAAGTAGCTAAACTTGAACATGAGGTTGCACTTCTCGAAATGGCGAGGACTCTAGGACATGAAATTAATAACCCGCTTAACATTATTTTTCTTGCGCTTGAACTTATAAAGCGCTCATTAAAAGATAATGACATCAGCAAGGTACAAGAAAATTTAACTCGAATTTTTCAGGCTTCTGAAAGAATAAAGGACATTGTAAACAAGCTCATCACTCTTAAAAAGCCCGCCTTTAAGGATTATGTGAACGGCAAACGAATGCTTGACTTAGACGAATAACCCTTGTAAAAATTCCCCACACTTTTTGTAATTTTTACCAATCATAAGCAGGGAAGGAGGAAAAATCGTTGTAAATTAACAAAAATTTGAAATTTGTAAACTATCTATTGTTTGGCACAATAGTTGAACTTTATGATTTGTGAGTTTGCAAATTTAAAGTTTTTCGCTATGTCGATCGTTTGCAAAATTTTGGTTTATACAACTGACCTCAAATTCAACGAGAGAATAAAAAAGATTTTCGCTGATAAAAATTATGTTGTAAAAACTGTAGACCTG
>CALJEK010000003.1 GCA_938074445.1 Candidatus Kryptoniota bacterium
ATTTCCTCGCAAACTCTTCATTAAACCCAATTGAGAAAATACTCCCAAGATTATCAACATCAGCCTTTAAAATTCCAAGCATTGCCTTGCCTATCTTCGTGATTTCCCCATCTCTTTTCTCAATCAATCCAATTTCAGCAATCTCGCCGAATGTCTTAATCCTATTTATAGCCTTGTCGAAGGTTTCTTCTATTTCACGGGTTTGACCAAAAATCTCGCTCTCTTCGGTTCTCCATACCGGGACATAATTAGCCAATAACTTAACTGGATATAAAAAATCATCTGCCCTTCTGAAAAGCTCAATGTAATAATAATCTTCGGTAACATTTATCTCGTTAATCTTATGCAAATTAAAGCAAAGCCCCTCAAAAACTTTAACGCTTCTGTCAACATTGTGAGGTTTTCTGCTTGTATACGAAACCGCGTCAGACTCAGTTAGCCATCTACCAAGATTTAAAAAAGTATCACATTGCCTGCAAACCTTCATCGCTTCTCCAGCTTCATCTGACAAAGACCTAACCCCAGGGTTTTCCCCGCAAATTTGGCAATGACCATTTTGTCTAAGATCTTGATATAACCTATCTAAAACGAATTCAACATGTCCCCCCTTAAAAAGTTCAAAAAATTTACGCCTTTTCTTTCGTTCCGCTGATAGTTGAATCTCTTGAAGCACATCTCTAAATTTATCTTGCATCAAATCCTCGCCAGAAACCTCGACATCATATGTGATGTTAAGTGAAATCTTTCCATTAAACTCATCAAATAACCATTTAGAAATCTTTATTTCAATCTCTTTCAATTTTTCCCTTACTCCATCTAAGTTCGGAGCAAGAATCACAAAGCGACCGCCTGCGTTCATTACAACGGAAACAGGCGAAAGCCCTATAACATTTAAAATATAATGAACTCCCATCTCAACGATTGCTTGCAAATAAAATGACCTCGCCCTTAAAATTTTACTCGCACCCTTAACATTTGTGATCGACAAAGAGTATATGAAATCTTGTATACCGCTTAAATCGCCTATAATAAAAAGAAATTTTTTCAAATTCTTGTTTCTTATCTCCTCAATCGAATTTAAAGTTCGAGTTTCATAATGATAATAAACCAAAGCAAGAGCGATGGCGGATGTTGTTCTCAAATGATCGTAAAGCGAGACATCGGGAATATCTTTGGTCGAACTTGGAATACACCAAGCGTATTTTTCAAGAAGGCTCAAGACCGAACCAGTCCAAATATTAAAATGCCTTTTCAAAACGCTCACCTTCTCAAAATCAACAACAAATCGATCCCAAAGATTTTTATAGTCCTTAGTTAAATCAGATTTCTCAACTTCTTCAAACGGAAAAACAACATCTGTAGGTTCAAGAGTTGTTAAGTTATAAACCCAATCCCCTTTGCCATTTGATCTTCCATAACTAAACACAGAAATTAATCGTTTCCTTCTAAAACCTCCAACTTCTTCATCGCTTGCGTCCTCAGTTCTTATTCTGTCCATGCCACTGCTCAACCAATCTGCTTGCTGAATTATGTAATGCAAGGCTGTTGACGGTCTGTGATGTCTTGCGGATAAATTTTTAACATTGTCGAGGGGATCATCGGTCAGTTGTTCAGACACATTTATTGGGAAAAAATCACCGAAAGATTCAAAAAATTCGCTTGTCCATAAAACATGCCTATACTTGCCAACCCCAGGACATAGTTCAGATTCAAGGGCTAATGTCGATTGTGATAGTCCACCATTTCCAAGAACAGCTCTTTGCCAGAATTTTCCGATATCGTGAAAAATGGATGCAACGATCACAGCTTTTTTAATTTTTTCAAAATCCATTTTCACCTCCATTTTCGTTTAAAATCCTACTTCTCTCCCTCTTTCTTGCAATATCCCACATCCCAAAACCCATCGAATTTTTCTCTCCAAGCCCAACATCCCATGCAAACTTTATAATTCTGCGCGTTCCCCTCAATTTAAACGGCGCAACTATACAAGGAATCTTAGTTTCTTCCTTTTTTCCCGATTTTATAGTTATGAGCTTTCTCCACGACTTTTTCACAGCGTAATCAAGCTTAAACATAAAATCGAATTCATCCTCAGGTTTGTATTTATGAAACGCGGCAAATTTCTCGAACAAATTTTTACGGATAAAAAACGGCACTTCCGCATCGAAACAACCCAGGAAAATTCTCCTCCCAAGCGCATCAACTTTTGAAACAACGAGTGGCGAAATAAAGACGCAATCAACTTCAATCACCTCCATCGGATCACCATCAAATATCTCGGGCTCAAATATAATCTCAACAGACCTTAAAATGTAAGGATTTTTTCGGCTTGCAATCCATATCTTGTTCGTTTTCGTCAAACCGAAAGCGAAATCATTTAAAAATTCTTCATATGGGGATGAGATTAGAAATGAAATCCTAGAGTTATTGGGGATAATAAGATATGGACCCTTATGGTAAGCCCCATCAAAATAGAAAATTTTTGAAAAAGTAAACATCTTGAAAACCTTACCGTTCGATTTAAATCCCTCGGAATGAATCCTTTTGGCGAATTTCTTTGAGTGTAAACTTATAATCCTGTAAATTAACCCCGCGATGAAGTGATTGTAATTTAAACTTAACCTATTATCCCCTAAAGAAATCAAGCTTACTTCTAAGCGCATAACTGTAAAAATTAATTTTCTTTCTACCCCCCATCATATCGCCCAAGTTAACTAAGACTCAAGCTCGGTCTAAAACTACGCTATCAAATAGCGTCAATTAAACCATAACGCCGACAATATAACAAATTTCTAAACAAATGTCAAGCCCGCAACCTATGCTTCAAACTTCCCCCTCGTCCGAGTAAAGGTTAATCCCACTCACACCTTTAACTTGCCCCAACTCGTAAATAAACTCTCTTACCCTCGTTTTGTTCTTTAGCCTGACGTGATAAGAAACCTCAATTTTATCTGATGATATACTTCTAACATTCACTAAATTAAAAGTTCTACAATGCTTCCTTAAAACATCGAGATACAAACTGCTTTCCTCCCCAGATGTCCCGCTGTATGTAAATTGCACAAGATAATCTCTTCTTTTAACGACGCCGTAATTTAACTTTGAAAACAACAAAATTATCAAACCAACAAGAAAAGTCCCAACCAAAGCAATAAGATGAAACCCAACGCCACTCGCCATACCAACCGCAAGCGCAAAGAAAATGAAAACTATATCTTGAGTATCTTTTATAGCGGTCCTAAATCTAATTATCGACATAGCCCCCACAAGACCAAAAGCTCTGGCGAGATTGTTCCCTATAACCATTATTACCATCGCTGTTATCATCGATAAAGCTACAAGAGAACTAACAAAAACACTTGAATAACTTATCCCTCTATAACTTAACCTATAAAAAACAGAAACAATAAATCCACACAAAAATGAAACGAAAAGATTTCGAATTATGTCATCAAATGTAAATCCTAACGAAACGCCTTGAAAATCTTGAAGCATAACCTTCCCCTCCTTAAAAGTTCAATTTTTGTGCTAACATGATATTAGAGTCAAAACAAACAACATATTTTGAAAAACTTACGAGCCTTAATTCGTAATTATAAATAACGCTCTTAAGCCAAGACGGCATTCCTCGAGCCTGATATGGATATTTAATCTCGAGTATAAAAAAGTCCGGTGATGCGTATTTCAAACCATCGTCAACATATATATCGCTAATTTCAGGATTCATCAAGCCTCTAAGCCCACTGTCAAATGTAATCCGAACCTATTGACTTGCTGCTCTGCATAAGCAAGCCTGTTTTCCAACTCCCTTATCAATTCTTCCTTCGCCCCTGTTTTTAAAACATCAAGCATCGCAAATTCTGTTTGGACCAATCCCTTTAATCTTACAAGTTGATATTCCGTCTCAGCTGAGATAACTCTACCTATTGTATCCCCAATTGTTATTTTATCCCCAATTTTTAAATTGGCGTGGAAAAGTTAACTTAACCGCATCCCTACGTTCAAAATTTATCACCTGATAATACGTAACAACCCCAGCCAAATTATCCCTTGCAACCATAACTATTTTGTCATCTTGACTGCGAATTAAATTAAGCTCCCTGACAGGAAAAACTTTTCCCATTGAGCTAACCTTGAATTCAAATTCAACTGGGGAAAACATAATGACCAAGACCAAAACCGCTGAAAAAGCAAAGACAACCAGAGCATTTTTCACGTTAAAGCGAAGTTATTTTTCAGTTAAAATATTCTTCCTATAAATTGATCGAAAAACCCTCCAGTTTCCATAACTGTAAACGAGCAGAAGATCTTTAGCACCGTATGAGAAAAGTTCTTTGTGTCTTCGATTGATCAAGTCTCTTTGACCTTCAAATCTCTCAGGATTGTATACGATAACATAATCAGCATAAACTTCCGGGCGGTCGACAACCGATGAGAACTCGTATTGATATGGAAGTATAAAATTTTTTGGATTCCCGTAAAAAACAACTATTGGAAAACCAACCGCATCGTCCATTAAAACAATATCATTTGGAGATACATTTTGCTTCAAAAAATTAGCAATATTCCTTTCCTCAGCAAAAAGCCCATCGAGATTTTCCCCAATCAAAACCTTCGCAAAGTTTCGCTCCTCTGGGTAGAATGAACTTTTAAGCTTATAATAGCCCGTGAAAAATGAAACTAAAACCAACACAGTTAAAAAAGATATTATCAGATTTCGTCTTAAACTGGAGTTTCTCTCGCAAGCATAAATCATTGTGACAAAAGCGATAAATACAAACGGTGCGAAAAAGTCAACATTCATCAATGATAAACCGAAATAAGCAGATATTATCAACGCTATTATCGGCGCTATAAGCGCAAGTGAAAAGAAAAGTTTACGAGCAAAGACAAAAATTAAAACAATGTAAGCAGGCATATAGATTAACACATTTTCAAAAACATAAGCAACGCTTTTAAATATGTCCCCTTTTAGTTCAAGCAGTTTTGGATTATAAAGAACGTAAGTGCTCAAGGTTCTAAAATACGAATATGGACTATTTATAAAATGAAATGGGTTTGATGTGAAAAGCCAATTTAGATAACACCAACTTAAAAATCCAAAGATTGGCGGAATAAAAATCATTAAATAAACCGCGAACATTCGTCGGAAAAATGTCTGCCTGAATGCAGGCAAACTTTTAATAAGGACAAAGAAATTTCTATAACTTACACCCTTTTCAAGGGCTATTTCAATAGCAAAAACTGCGTTCACGAAAATCCAAAAGACAAGTATGAAGATAACCTCATACCTTACGAAAACGAGAAGCCCCAAAAGAATCCCTGCAACCGCAAGATAAAAACTCACTTTTCTTTCGTAATATTCAAAAATAAAAACATAAAAAAGCGAAAGAAGCGTCAGATAAAGGTAAGAACTGCTACCTGAAGCTCCTGAATACAAGATCACAGGGTTTAACAGCAAAATTAAAAGCATAAGGACAATGAAGATAAAAGAGAGATTTCTCTTTAAAATTCTATAAGTCATAAAAGCCGACAGCAAACCCACACCTAAGGACGAAGCAAAAACAGGTGCAATCAATGGGTCAATGAAAACAAAAGGGAAATTAACGAAAAAAGGCATCGGCGGGTAAATTAAGCCTATATTCTCAAGACGGGGTGGATTTCCTTTCAATGCCAATAAGCTTTTTTCAGTCAGAAAAAGGGATTCTGGATTATGGTACCCAGTCGATATAAACATCAAGCCCAAAGAAAAATAATAGAAGAAAACAAACAAAAACAATGTTACAATGATGCCAAACTGTCTCATCCCCTCTGATGATGGATATGTTTGAAAACTTCGCTTATCCCGTGCTCTGTCTTCTCCCAATAAAATGGATTTGAAATCAACTGCCATAATGCTTTATATGCAGCTACTGAATGCAAAAACCAATAAATCGGGTTTAGCAATGCGAACGGGAGCAAGTTATAATACTTCCGTCTGAAAACAGACATCATATTCATATAAATCATAAGCGCATTCCCAAAGAGAAAATTAAAAACTGATACATACATAACCCAATCTGGAAAAACTAACATTATAATTTCCGATTTTGTTAAAAGCCATATGATAAACACAAACCACATAATTGGATTTGCAAGAAATACGAATGGCGTACCACCGATAAAAAGTTGAAAGCCGATAAAACCTTTCAACCCAACATTTTTAATCAACTCAATTGGATGTCTCATATGAACCAAATACGTCTGCATATAACCTTTTATCCACCGGGACCTTTGCCTTATCCAGTTTCCAACTTTTTTATTTGCTTCTTCATAAGTTGTCGAATCTAAAACAGCAACCTTATATCCCTTAGCGTAAGCCCTTATGCCAAGGTCTGCATCCTCAGTTACATTAAACGGGTCCCACCCCGCAAGCTCTTCAAGTTTATCCTTTTTAAAGTGATTACTCGTTCCACCAAGCGGGATCGGCATACCTAATCTATGCAAACCCGGCAACATGTAATCAAACCAATACGAATATTCAAGCGTAAACATCTTTGTAAGGAAATTTTCATCTCTATTGTAATAATTTAACGCACATTGTATGCAAATATATTTTTCTGGAAGTTTTTTAAAAAGCGCAACCACCTTCTTAAGCTGGTCCACTTCAGGTATATCTTCGGCATCATATATTGTTAAATACTTACCTCGAGCAAAAAGCAAGCCATAATCACATGCTTTCGGCTTCGTCTTCGGAACTTCAGATGGAACAACGATCGGCTCAAATATAGTTGGGAAATCAATCTCTTTTAGCGCTTCCATAGTCTCAAAATCATCTTCCTCAAGCAAAAGCTTGACATCAAGCTTAAGTTTTGGATAATCAAGCCGATTTATGCTTTCGACAAGTTTTGAAATAACCTTGGGTTCTTTATACACAGGCAATAAAATTGTATAAACTGGCAACTTATCGTCAGGGATTGACTTAACTTCCTCGTTTGATACAACCTCTTGAAGTTCGTATCTTGACCCAACAAGTGAAAGCACAAACTTGAACAAAATTGAAAAGAGATAGAGAAAAGCAATAACTATATTCACAAAGATCAATGACGAGATCGGATTGAACGAAAAATAGATCATATAAAGAGTTATAACAACAACCAGCACAGCAATTTGAGAGGAAGTTATCGTGATAACTGCAGATCTATCTGGGTCTTTCCATAACAGATTGTAAATTGCAATTCTACAAAATGGCGGACCGAGATATTTATGCAAAACCCAAACGATATCAACATCTATCGCTGAAATTATCTTAACATCACTTTTAAAAAGTTTTTTAATAAGTTCAATAAATTCAAAATCGGTTGGATCCGCCATCGCCACTACAATTTTCCCATCCTCCTTCCTTATCGGAACGCCGAGGCGCTGATCCATAACAAGTAAATTAAGATAAGAGACAACACTTTTATCAATTTTCTCCTTCTTTAAATCAACAACCTCAAACCCAAGTTCCCGCAAAATTTCCCCCCACCTTCTCCTGCTAACGTAACCGAAAGTTAAACATACCTTAGCAAATGACCAACCGCTTTGGGAACAAAATTTTTCAATCTCATCAACCTGAGATCGATCAATTATGTTTTTTTCAATCAAAATGTTCGCAATTGAACTTTTTACTTCAGGTAAAGCCATCTCTCATTGAGTATTAAAATTGGAACCATAAAGAGATAAAGAAACCCTTACCTTGACTCAGATTTCTGCCGTATATGTCAACATAAAAACCTGAATGTAAATAGACGTAATAACTCACTTCATACACGATAGCAGGCGCAACCTTTAGCTCAACCATTCCCTTGGATAACAAAGGATTCAATGAACTTGAGAATAAACCTGACCTCACCGAGTTAACGCCGTCAATTTGCAAGTAAAATTGTAAAACCTTTGTCACATAAATTGAATAAGCAAGGATATATCTTATTTGATCAAAAACATCACCGTTATATTTTCTATATCCAATCTCAACTCCAAAAACTGATTTGGTTCTTCCTAAAAAAATATTTCCCCCGAACAAAAGTTTCCCTTCAATTCCAGTTATCCCATATCCAAGGCGTGGTTCCTTGTTGCTATCATATAAAAACGGGTATATAAAATTAAACTGAAACGATGTGACAAACGATCTCTGAAACAACCTTACCCTAAGCCCAACCTCTCCATCGCCAAACCCAAAATTTTTCGCATATGAGTTAACATCCGACCATCTGCTTAAAATCAAGGGCTGGTTTAGAACAAAATTCAAGTTATCCGAAAGTCCATATTCTAAATAAAGACCAAGATTGTTTGAATAGAAATCCCCACCGTGATCAAATGGTCTAATTTTAGAGTTATCATCAAAATAACGATCGGTGTAATAAAGGTAATAATAAAGCGAGACAAAAGCTCCACCCTTTCTTTGAGTCCACGCACCAGAATATAAATCGATGATTAAACTAACCATCAAAATAAAAACTTTAAAATAAAAAGACCTCACTTCTCATCGACAATTTCTTTAATAGCTCTCACCGCTCTTGAGAGAGGAAAATAAGGACTATTTTGATAAATCATCGCCCGACATTTGGGCACAAACCATTCATTGATTAAAAACACATAAAACCCTCTGTCAACCTTTATTCCTAATTCATTAACTGCCTCTAAAATTGTCGAAACCTCAACAAGAGAAAGGTAAAATATCTGCCCATTGTGGGAATGCGAAACAAATTTACCACCTGGTTCCAGTCTATAAACGGTGCTCCAGTCATTTCTTTCACTTTGCAACCATTTGATCATCTCGTTCAAAGGTTTTCGATTAAAAACATAAATTGATTTACCTACGTCAAGTCCGCTTAACACCTTATACATTCCATTTGGAGAGAAATAATTATCTGAGAAACCAAACATCGTAACAATTCCTGGGTCATACATCTCATGGAAAAAACCATTTTTCACATAAGCTCGAATTATAGCGTTATACATCATATTAGCTTTATTAACCATGTCAAGATCGTTGTTTTCCTCACCTATCATCTTTAATACATCGGGTCTTTGATTTATCATCCATGTATTTTCAGAGAGAGTCCTTGTTTGATAATTGAAATAATTTTTTACAAGAAAGCGATTTGAATCCAACATAAAACCGTGCTTAACATAAGCTTTAGCAAGTGAATAGCTTACCTGTTTATACTCTTCGTTTTTCCACCTCTTATATGCCATAAATATAGCATAGGCACAATGAATTGTTTCAGCAGTTCCCGACGCGTCGATTTCACTTCCTGGCTTATACCTCCATAAGACGGCACTATCTATCCACGAATCTCGAACTATGTAATGCTTCTTTAAAATCTTTTTCATCTTTTCTCCGCTACCTTTCTTGCATGCTCCTTCCCGCGAACAAAAATGTACACAAAAAGCATAATTATTAAAAGCCATGCAAAACCAATAATGAAAATCTTATACTGGTTAAAATAATCAATAAATGTCTTCTCACCCGCATATCTAACTTTAATCAATTTACTTTCAACCTTGAAGAAATATTCTTTCTCGTAATCGAGTATCCCAACATTTCCGAACACGACATCATATTTTTTCTCAATCACCTTCGCTGCTTCAAGAATTCTTTTATCTGAGTAAGCACCTATCCCTGTGATTAATAAAACTGAATTATCTCCCTTCCCATAAAAAATTTGCGCTATCCCAATTGAGGTTGTATCCCATAAAGTATAAAGAACTCTTCCAGTCCCAGCGCTTATGATTTTAAACCCAGACTTTAATTTCACGGGTATCTCATCAAACTTACCAATTAAATCATCATCTTGATCGAGAACCCCAACAATATTATAATTTTTCAAAACGGTTTCATCAACAAGATCAGAATAAATCACACGAGGATAAAGATATAAATTTTTTATCCCAGAGTTAATGACATAGACCATTCTCGCCAACGCCTCTATCTTCTCAAGTGTAACTTTCCTACTGAGAACGGCTATTGTTTCCCCGTACCCAAAAACGCCAGGAAAATGTTCAAAATTAAGAGATTCAGGCTTATAAGATTTTTCAATCTCTATGTAGGAAGCCACTTCATCAACTTTACAGAAGAAGTTAAACATAGCATTTTTACATTCCTCTGAACTCGGATAAAATACAAACTCAACTCTTATCGTGTTAACCTTCATTAAATTAAACCTGTTTACCGTAAATTTATGATTTATCCTGCCTTCTTCTGATAAGCGTCTACTTTCAATTAAGACACCGTTAAAATACACATTAAAAAATGCCCTTTCTATTTCCTTTAATACTGGGGAGTAAGCAGCAGATATATTTATAGTAATTTTATCTGGCAAAACCCCAAATTCTGATATTTTGAGAGTATAATTTGTTCCAAGGATTCCAATCCCTGTAAGTTGTGAACTTGAGAAGCCAAGATCTTTAAAACTTAACTTAACGGGTGGGAGAAGGGGTTTGTGTTGCGGTAATTCTGAAGCTTCGCGGACCAAAAGAAAAGAACCAAAAGACGAAGCAGTTATATCAAAATTTAAAAATGCCATCAACGCTTTTCTTAAACCTTCCTCACTGAAACCAGTCAAAAACAAAATCTTCCTCTCTAAATTCTCGCCTTTAAGCTTCCCAGTGAAAAGGAATATCAAACCATCGCTTTGTAAAAATTTTCCAGAGATTAACTCCCTATATTTATCCGGAATCTTATCATACCTTGCTATTATCACAAGGTTAGAAACGGTGTCCGGCAATGTTTTAAAAGTTGCCATTTTAAATTCAACCTTAACCTTGTTCCTTAAGAAAGAATAAACCCAAACACTCCCTTCTATTTCTGCGGGGGATAAAGCATCTGGGATAACAATAAAAACTTTCCCTCTCAAATGCTCAAGATAATTCCATATACCAATTTCCCCTTTAACTTCAATATAACGCACATAAACGAAAGATGTTTTACCAATTATGACATATAACCCATCGGTTTCTATATCCTTACACCTATCACCCGTTATTTGCAAAAACCCCCTTACCTCAAGTTTAATATAGTCCGAAAAACTCAAATCAACTTTATCAAGCGGTATTATAACCCGACCTTTGATTTGACTTAGCCGAATGGTTAGTACAGGCTTATCCCAAACAACAAATGTTAAGAAAGAATTTTTTAAATCAAGGGCGGGGGAGATATCAATGTTCAAATCAATATAACTTAATGACGGGTCTACATTCTGACCGACTCTCAAAAATAATGTTGCGATTGGCGAAGGACCTTGAAGAACAATGTCTGAATATCCAAACTCGGTAAAGGGAATTTGTTCTGCTTTGATCAAAGAACAAAGGAAAATTAACAAAGCAAATGTTCTGTTGACCATTTAAGTTGAAAATTTATTTAACAAGCATCATTTTGCCAACCAGCATCCTCCCGCCGGCTTTCAACTTGTAGAAATAAACGCCACTTGACAGAGCCTCAGCGTTAAAATCAATGTAATGAAGTCCAGCTGATTTATAGCCTTCAAATATTTTCCCAACCTTTCTTCCAAGCACATCATAAACCTCAAGCTCTACGTATGTTTCATACGGCAATTCAAACGTAATCCTGGTTGAACTATTAAACGGGTTAGAATAATTTTGATAAAGTTTAAACTTTGATGGTGCATACGAAATTATTTTATCGTCAACTTTAACAATCCCGCCTTGATTTGTTGATAAAATCAAACCAAATATTCCCGTAGCCCAACCATTCAACGAGTCGACAAAATCAATTGAATAAATATCCCGCCTCACACCTGTCGGCTGAATATTCCATCTTCTTCCGCTGTCATTCGAGTAAAGTATAACGCCATCATCACAAGCGAGGAAAATTTTTGAAGTGTCAATTATTTTTATATCGTTCACCTTTACGCGCAGACCCAAAGCAGAACTTCTAATGTCGCCTGATATAAAATTCACAATGTAAACTGAATCATCACTTATCGCAACTACAAAACTTGGCTCAAAACATTTAATTTTGTAAAGTTTTACAGTTGTGTCTTGACTTATGGTGAAACGGTTAACGTTTGTGCTTCCAGTTCCCCACATTATTATTTCATTCCCATTGACACTTAAAAATGTATCAACGCTGAATATGTCAGTCTCATATCCATATTTCCAGTTCAACTTCGTCCATGTATTCCCCCCATCTCTGGTATAATAGAGGCTATCGCCACTGATAAACCCATATGAGCTATTTTTGTAAAATTTCACACTTTTTAGATCTTCTCTTGTATTGAGAGAAACCTTAGTTAAAATTGTATCTCCAATTCTACCTTTATAAACCAAACCTTGGTTACCCACGAAGAAAACGAGGGAATCGGTAAAATCAACATCGTTAAGCGCTATTTCAACCCCAAACGATTTTTGAAGCCAACTATTTCCTCCATCCGTAGTCAAGAAAAACCTACTGGTTTCACCAACGATATAACCTATATTTCTGTTGAAAAATCTAACGCGATTTAGTTTATCCCACGTGTAAGTTTCAACTAATTTCCACCTGCGTTTGTAATCAACAGGAATAAACAAAACAAATGAATTATTTTGATTCATCTCCATTTCGGTCAAATTATCAACCACAGCGAAATTCCCGTAGGAGTTAATGTATGTCTCAAGTTGATGCCAGGAATTTCCATCATAGCGGTGAAGTTTTAAAAATCTCTCATCAATTACACCAGGCATAACTTCTGTTCTTCTCGTACTTTGATCTTTGTATTCAATTCTAACCTTGACTCTAAACCTTGCATTTTCTGGATATGGAATGAATTTAAAAACTCTCTTAACAAATTTATTTTCCGATGATACCTCTGCGGGCAGATACGAATGAATACTATCCGGATAAACTATAACCGTAATACTATCAAGTCCCTGAACTTCATAAAACCACATACTGCAAAGCAGTCTACCTATCTTGTCAACAAAGTGATAAACCGTATCTATTCTATCAATTCTCAAACTCACTTCATTTATATTACCCGGCCAAAAGTTCGAGAGCCATTTATAAAGAAAATGTCTTCGTGCAGTGACATAATATCTAAGCGCTTCAACTTGCTCCTCAAATTCTGAATTCGTCCCCCATTTAAATTCGTCTATGTAAACATAACTCTTTATCAACTGATAATAATGATCGATCAAATTCTTCATTTTCTCTTCTGTGAAGACATTCGCAAGCACCGAATCAAGCCTTTGTTTAAATCTATTCACAAGAGTTGAGTTCTGGAAAAATTTAGTTTTTAATGGATTATCAACTCCGTGATATGGCAGCATATACCAGTATTTAAACTTATCACTTAATAGGTTTATCGGATATGGCAACGCTTGATCTCCGCCCCTCCCAAATGAAAGGTCATAATCCCAAGGAATTATCAACCATTTATCTGTTGTTGAATCGTGGTAAAGGTAGTAGTTTTTATTATATGTATCGCCCATATGTGTAATCGTGT
This sequence comes from Candidatus Kryptoniota bacterium, assembly GCA_938074445.1. GTDB lineage: Bacteria > Bacteroidota > Ignavibacteria > Kryptoniales > Kryptoniaceae > Kryptonium. Next base: position 13,467 of record CALJEK010000003.1, read on the forward strand.
TAAGAACAAACCAATTTATAACCGACTCACTGAAAAATCTTTGGTCGATAAACTCGTGAAAATTTTCGACCGGCGTTTCATTTATTTCACGAATTAGTTGAATTAAATCGGAATAATTGCTGTCCGCGGGGAATTTTTTCTCATAACATCGGTAGTAGTCATTTGAATCAGCAGGGATGAAAAGATCACCACAGTGATAGTTATCCGAAGGTTCGTACATTGAACCACCGCGACTAAAACCAAATTTTTGTGGAGTGCGTTTAAATGTTTCATCGATTCGTTCAACAAAGAGATAAAGTCCGTAATTTTTATCGTTAATATAAAGATTGGCATAATAAGTTTCAGGTCCGATCATTCTCATTTCTTTCCACAACTCCCATGTAAGTTTCTCACGTATGAGAGATTTATCCGTATACATCGCGTTAAACCCCATCCTACTCCATCCTTCAAACTCATTCCCCTTCTTAAACCTGATGTAAAAAGGTTTTTTGGGATAATATCTTGAGCTATGCCCTTTAAACCTAATTTCCCCCAGATATTGCGAACCATCGGAAACAAATCTCATTGGAATCCATGTGTTGTCCCATATACTTCGAGAATAAAGAATATACAAACTATCAGGATGAATGTAAATGAAAAACTCCCTAACCTGAGAAAAAGTGCTTTGAGTTATCATCCCAAGCGAAAGAACGAAAAGGGATTCAACTCTCTTCATAATACCCGCAAATTTTTCTTTAAAATAACAAAAAATTCATTTAATGTCAATTCTTGGCGAACAAAGTTAAAAATTTATAATACAGATGCCCTCAGCAGTAAGCAAACACCTTAACTGAAACTGGGGGTGGATTTGAATTTATCCGACCGCCCGAGTTATATTTAGTTTGAAATTCAAACAAAAATTGCAAAAATAAAATGAGAAAAATATTTTATTGGCTGTTAATCCCCCTTTTCATCGCCCTATCCCAAGAAAAGCCTACCGTTGTAAAATGTGGCACTCTAATCGACGGTAAAAGCGATGAGGTTAAGAAAAATGTTTTAATTTTAATTAGCGGAAACAAAATTGAAAGGGTTGGAAATTTCAATATACCTGAAAACGCGAATATTATTGACCTTTCGGATATGACTGTTTTGCCCGGATTAATTGATTCCCATGTTCATTTTTTCCTTCACGAGGGGAGTTATGATGATCAGCTTCTTAAAGAATCGACACCATATCGGACGATAAGAGCGGTTGTTCACGCCAGACAAACCCTTGAAGCTGGGTTTACAACTGTTCGCGACCTCGAGACCGAAGGAGCTGGGTATGCAGATGTTGATTTAAAAAAAGCAATTGATCAAGGCATAATTCCTGGTCCAAGGATGCAAGTTTCAACTCGAGCACTTTCCGTTACAGGTGGATATGCACTTATGGGATACTCCTGGGAGATACAGGTTCCAACAGGGGCACAGCTTGTTGATGGGGTTGACGAAGCGAGGAAAGCAGTAAGAGAACAGATAAAATATGGGGCTGACTGGATAAAAATATACGCGGACTCAAGAAGAAAACGTGGGGAGGTTGCCGACTCATTAACATGGTATCTTACGTTTTCAGATGATGAACTTAAAGCAATTGTTGAAGAAGCAAAGAAAATGAATGTAAAAGTTGCTGCGCATTGTTATTCATCAATTGCTGCACAAAAGGCTGTAAATTCAGGCGTTGCTTCAATTGAACACGGTTTATATCTCGATGAACCAACGCTCAAACTTATGAAGGAAAAGGGGGTTTACTACTGTCCAACATTGCTTGCTTATTATCGTTGGTCAAAACGAGAGGATTTAAGTCCAGAGGTTAAAAAAATGATTGAGAACACAGTTAAGCTTCACTCTGAAACTTTCAAGCGAGCTTTAAAAGTTGGGGTCAAAATTGCCTTTGGAAGCGATTTAACGGAAGCCCACGGCTCGAATGCGGAGGAATTTGAACTTATGGTTAAATATGGGATGAAGCCAATGGATGCGATTAAATCAGCTACGAGCGTTGCAGCTGAACTCCTCGGATGGCAAGACAAAATCGGAAGCATTGAACCCGGAAAACTTGCGGATATAATCGCTGTCAAAGGTGATCCGCTAAAAGATATAACTGTTCTCAAAGATGTTAAGTTTGTAATGAAAGATGGGAAAATAGTGAAAAATTCAAGGTAATTTTAAAATGCCCGAATACGGAATCATTCTTTTAAACCTTGGTGGACCAGATTCAACGAAAAATGTTGAAAAATTTCTCTTCAATTTATTTTCAGATCCAGACATATTTGAATTCCCATTCTCTCGAGCAACTCAAAAAATTTTTGCCTTTTTAATTTCAAAATTGAGAGCAAGAAAAGTTATAAAATATTACCAGCAAATTGGGGGTCGCTCACCGATCTTAAGTTATACACTCGTTCAAGCCAAACTTCTTGAGAAAAAGCTCAAACCGTTACTCAATTGTAAAGTTTACATCGGGATGAGATATTGGCGTCCCCTGATAAATGAGGCACTTGAGATGGCGCTCAAAGATGACTCGCAAAAAATTATCCTCCTTCCACTTTACCCACAATATTCAGTTACGACAACTGGCTCAAGTTTTAATGAATTTTATCGTTCGTTGAGAAGACTAAACATAAACAACAGGAAAATAATCGAAATTAAAAGTTATCCTGACAATGAAATTTATGTCAAGGCAATGGCTGAGCGAATTGAAGAGGCGATGGTGAACTTCAACGCTGACGACTTTGAAAGCTTTGCACTTATATTCAGCGCCCACAGCATACCTGTTAAATTTATCAAAAGTGGCGACCCTTATCTTGAAGAGACGGTGAAATCATACAATGCTATACTTGACTACCTTCGCAACAAATCGGAAAGAAAGGAAATTTACAAAAACGCAAGGGCAACGCTATGTTTCCAAAGTAGAGTTGGTCCAGTGAAATGGCTTGAACCTTCAACAGTTGAGACTGTAAAAAAACTTGCGGAAGAAGGAATTAAAAATATGCTTGTCGTTCCACTTAGCTTTGTATCGGATAATATAGAGACGCTTTACGAACTTGGAATCTTTGTCAAGGATATAGCCATAAAAAATGGTGTTAAAAAATTTATAGTTGCTGAGCCACCAAATGACTCCGAAACATTTATTGAAGCACTTAAAAACATAGTTCTGGAGGCGGTAAAAAATGAAAGCTGACGCGATAATCATCGGCGCTGGCATATCTGGATTGGCAACTGCCTTTCTTTTAAAGAAAAATGGATTAAATGTTATAGTTCTTGAGGCGGAAAGCGAAGTTGGCGGTACAATGAAAAGCAAAAGAGTAAACGATTATCTCGTTGAATTCGGACCAAACAGCGCACTCGAAACAACCCATCTTTTTAAACAGATAGCGGACGAAATTGGGATTTCAAATGAGATGGTCTATGCGAATGAATTCGCAAACAAGCGATATATTTTCAAAAATGGCAAACTGCATCCAATTCCAATGAAACCGCAAGAGTTTTTCAAAAGCAAATTATGGAGCTGGACTGGAAAATTCCGAATTATGCTTGAACCATTTCACGGACGGGCAAAAAATACAGCTGGTGACCCATATTGGGAGGAGACCGTAGCGCAATTTGTCAGAAGACGCCTTGGCAAAGAATTTCTTGACTATACAATCAACCCATTTGTCGCTGGGGTATATGCAGGGGATCCAGAAAAGCTTGGGGTTCGCTCGGCATTTCCGCGACTTTACGCACTTGAAGAAAAATATGGCGGACTAATCATCGGAACAATTAAAGGTGCCAAAGAAAGAAAAAAGAGGGAAGAGAAATCGAAAATCACAGCAAAAATGTTTTCTTTTATCGATGGTATGGGGATGCTACCAAATGCTATTTCAAACTACTTGGGAAACTCCGTGATAACAGAAGCTAAAGTTAAATCGATCAAAAAAGATGTAAAAGGATATATCGTTGAATTTGAAAAAGATGGTAGAATTGAGAATCTCTTCTCCGAAGCGGTTGTGGTTTCAACCCCGGCGTACGCTGCAGCTGAAATTGTAAAGGAATTGTCCGCAAAAATTGAAGATGCGCTTAAACAAATTTACTATCCACCTGTAGCTGTGGTTATTTTCGGATACAAAGAAGAGCAAATTGGAATTGAGCTCGATGGCTTTGGTTATTTAATCCCTGAAAAAGAAAAAAGAAAAATCCTCGGCACATTATGGAGTTCGACTATATTCCCGAAGCGAGCCCCAAATGGATATGTCGAACTTACGACATTTGTTGGTGGGACAAGACAACCTGAACTTGCCCTTAAAGGTGATGATGAACTAACTAAAATCGTCAGCGACGAATTAAAAGACATAATGAAAATCAAGGGTGAACCTGAGTTCGTTTGGATTTCAAAATGGGAGAAAGCGATACCGCAATATAACATCGGGCATCTTAGGATTATGGCTATGATTGACGAATTTGAAAAAGAAAACCCTGGAATTTATCTATGTGCGAACTATCGTGGGGGCATTTCTGTTGGTGATTGCGTCATGAGCGCCGAAAAAACCGCAAATAAAATTTTAAGCGAAAAATGATAAGAAATTTTCAAGAATTACTTGAAAGGACAAAGGGAACATCAAAAACAATAGCAGTTATCTGCGCACATCAGGAAACAGCACTTTCAGCAGTAATTGAAGCGAAAAAACAAGGTATAGCTAATTCAATTTTAATAGGTGACTCAAAGAAAATTTCTGAAATAATTGACCAACTTGGCGATGACCCAGCAAGCTTTGAAATCATCGATGAGAAAGAACCTACAAAAGCCGTCTCCATCGGGACATCGCTTGTTAGAAATGAAGAAGCGCAAATAATTTTAAAGGGCAAGGTTGATACCACAACTTTGATGAAGGGAGTTTTAAGCAAGGAATCTGGGTTAAGAACTGGGAGATTGTTAAGTGATGTTTTCGTCTTTGAATATCCTGAGAAAAATAGCGAATCAAAATTTATCTTAATGTCGGATGGTGGCGTGGTTTTAAATCCAACGCTTGAGCAAAAAATTGAAATAATAAAAAACGCGGTTGAAGTCGCACATAAACTTGGGCTCGAAAATCCTAAAGTTGCAATTTTATCTGCAACTGAACTTATAATTGAAGAGTTAACTTCAACAACTGATGCTGTTAAATTAAAACAACTCAACACAGAAGGCAAGATCACAGGATGTACAGTGGACGGTCCCCTCGCGCTTGACCTTGCTATCTCGGAAGAATCAGCTTTTGAAAAGGGAATAAAATCAGATGTTGCAGGCAAAGCCGATATCTTAATTGTGCCAAATATAGAAAGTGGCAATATACTTGGGAAAAGTTTAACTTACTTTGCCCATTATAAGATTGGACACGTAATTGTTGGCGCAAAAGCCCCGGTTTTAATCCCATCAAGATCGGATAAAATGGAAGCTAAGTTAAATTCGATTGCCCTTGGAGTTTTGATGGTGATGTGAAATCATTGGGCGGGGAAATCCGCCCAGCTCATTCGCTAATCAGATTTTTCAGACTTTGATGTTTCTGATTTTGATTCGTCTTTTGACGAATTACCACGCTTGTAATCTGTTATATAAAAACCTGAACCTTTGAAAATTAATCCGACGCCAGCACTTAATTTTTTTCTTACGCTTCCACCGCATTTCGGACAAATCTTAATGGGTTCGTCGTTTATGCCGTGAAATTCCTCAAAGATATAACCACAGCTATCACATTGATATTCATAAGTTGGCATATCTGTTTTATTTCACCTCCTTTTGTTTTTAATTTGTCACCTGCATTTTTAAATAACAAAACAACATCTTCAAATGGTTTCAAGTTGAGCTAATCTCCCAACTTTTCAATTGCCCTTCTAAACCTTTCAACACCTTTCATTAGTTCCTCCATCGAAGCAGCGTAAGAAATCCTAACATATTCATCCATTCCAAAAGCATCCCCGGGAACAATTGCAAGCTTTTCCTCCTTTAAAAGAAATTCGCAAAAATCATTTGAATTTTTTATAACCATACCGTTATAACTTTTCCCATAGTAAGCCGAAACTTTTGGAAATACGTAAAAAGCGCCCGATGGGACAAAAACTTCAATCCCGGGAATTTGTTGCAACTCTGAACAAAGGAAGTCGCGCCTTATTCTAAACTCATTCACCATTTTTCGGACGGGTTCTTGGGGTCCAGTTAACGCAGCAAGCGCTGCTTTTTGAGAAATTGAACTTGCATTTGAGGTCATCTGACCTTGAACCCTATTTGCAAGCTTAACAATTTCCTCATTTGCCCCTAAGTAACCGATTCTCCATCCCGTCATAGCATAAGCCTTTGAAACGCCATTTACAGTTATAACGAGGTCTCTGACTTCTTTAATTGAAGCCATACTAAAATGTCTTTCTCCGTAAATTATTTTCTCGTAAATCTCGTCCGAAATTACAAAGATATTTTTTTCGTATACAACTTCAGCTATTTTCCTTATTTCGTCTTCGGTGTAAACTGCCCCAGTTGGATTTGACGGTGAATTGAAAATTAACGCTTTTGTTTTCTCTGTTATCGCTTTTTTAAGTTGATCAGGGGTTATTTTAAAATTCGACCTTATGTCGGTTCTCAAAATAACTGGTTTGGCATCGGCAAGCATAACCATTGGTGGGTAGCTTACCCAGTATGGAGCTGGGATTATCACTTCGTCGTTTGGGTTGCATATTGCCTGCAAAGCATTAAAAATTGAATGTTTTGCGCCGTTTGATACAAGTATTTCACTTGGTTTATACTCAATATTGTTATCACGCTGAAACTTTTCAATTATTGCATTTATTAACTCCGGTATCCCTTGGTTTTGAGTATATTTTGTAAAGTTTTCTTTTATCGCTTGAATTGCAGCTTCCTTTATATGCTCTGGGGTTGGGAAGTCTGGTTCGCCAGCGCTTAAAGACACGACGTCAATACCCTGTGCTTTCATATTTTTTGCAAGTGCGGAGATCCGGAGTGTTTCAGACTCTGCCAAATTAAGTATTTTCTCAGAAAGTTTCGGCATCAGGTCTTCCTTCGTATATTTAGTTTCTGCTTGAACTTCTCCTTGAGCATTTTCTCAACCACCTTTGGCACGAAGTTGCTAACATCTCCCCCAAATGAAGCTATCTCTCGAACTATCGTTGAATTTAAATATGTATATTTCTCATGCGGAACAAGAAATACAGTTGTTATATCACATATCTTTCGGTTCATCAATGCCATCTGAAATTCATACTCAAAATCCGAAACTGCGCGTAATCCTCTTATTATAGCGACCGCGTTTTTCATCTTTGCATAATCAACGAGAAGACCATCAAAACTATCAACTTCAACATTGTCAAAATTTTTCACAACCTCTTTAATCATCTTGATTCTCTCTTCAACTGTAAAGAGTGGTGTTTTAGCGACATTTTTCGCAACAGTAACTATAACTTTATCAAATAACCTTGACGCCCGTTCTATCACATCAATATGCCCATTCGTTATCGGATCAAATGTTCCCGGGTAAATTGCGATTCTTTTCACCTTAATCACCCCTTATATTTAAAAATTGTAAATGCGGTCTTTCCGAATTCTCTCCTTGTTTCAACTTCAAAAGGCATCGTTTCAGCGGTAAAAATAATTCCTGAATCATGTTCAAGCGAAAAGAAACCAATTTCACTCAACAGTTTCCTCTCCCAAATCCTATGAATAAGCTTATCAATGTGTGGATACATATAAGGTGGATCTGCAAAGATAAGGTCAAATTTTTCATTGGAGTATTCAATAAAATTTAAAACGTCATCGTTGATTATCAAAACCTTATTAGAACAACCAAGCATTTGCGCGTTTTCCTTTATCATTTTCAAAGCTATACGACTATTGTCAACGAAGACTGCTTTCTCAGCTCCTCTGCTTAAAGCCTCGAAGCCAAGCGCACCTGTTCCTGCAAATAAATCAAGAACTACAAGGTTTTCAAAATTAATTCTGCTTGAAAGAACGTTAAAAAGTGTTTCTTTCACTCTATCCGAAGTTGGTCTTATATCATCTCCTTTAACAAGCTTCAACAAGCGTCCTTTATATTTACCAGTAATTATTCTGACCATAACATCCTGAAAGCCAAACCTATATTCGGTGCATAGATAGGAGCCGATACAGGGCTTACCTTTATGTCAAGAAATAAAGATGAATCAAACGGATTTAAAACTAAAAACTTATTCCCGAGCATACCGCTTGTAATGTCAATCATAGTTTTATCAAGCATCTCCCCATAAAAAACAAATTTTTCAAATCCAGCCAGAACATTGTCATTTATTAATTTAATCACAAAATATCTCAGATCGGACTCATTGCCAACAATCCAATAAAAATACTTTTGAAATTCGCCGTTCTCAAAAACACTAACATCAATCCTTTTGCGTTTCAAACCAACGAGGATGAAATCGCTGTAGAAATACCGTGATTTTACGGAGCTTATCCTCTCCCTCAGACAATTTTCGGCGGAGAAATGGTCGATATCAATTATTTGAATTTTTAAATTCAACTTATCAACTATAGATTTTAAAAACGAAAGCATTTCTTTCCTTACGCCAGCGATAAGCAATCGCTGTATTTTCCCGCTCCCGAATTTGTAGCTTTTAACTATGAATTCTTGCGATAATTCACCAGGAAAATATTGCGAAATTTCCCAAAGCAAATGCTCGTTTAAATCTTGATCTGACAAACTCGCATCAACAGGGATCACATTTAAAAAAGCGAAATCAGTTTCAAGGCAGAATGAAATCTTTGTGATTTTTTCATTTATCCTGATTGATGAAGAAATAAACGACGCTATCTCTTCAGCTTTTTCGAGAGAAAGCGAATTAAGATTTATGTTGTAACTTAAAGTTTTTTTTAAAATCAATTTTTTCGAAAGTTCCTCGGCTTCAACTAAGTCAAGTCGTTCCTTGCCTAATTTTGCTATTATAAATATCATTTACTCCCATGATACTTTGTTCACATCCTCTGGTTTTTCTTTTGAACCAATTGTTCCGTGCCCATATGGACATTCAACCCAGTAATATTTGCCAAGGGAGTCAGCACCAAATATATAAGGTTCATTTATCCTGGGGCAGCGACGAAGCGAGTCAGGGTTAAATTTTTCTGTAGCGGTTGAAAAGAAAATTGAATCGGGTAGGGCTTTTTCCTTTATGAATGCAATGAGCGAGTCGATGTTTCCAGTATATTTGCCATATTCATCAAAGTATTTAAGTTCCGCCTGCCTTATGTTCTTCATTCTGAATCTGCATACTTTCTTCAATTCCTCCTCAGCTCTTATTTTCATTGCAGGGTCATAAATTGTGTAGACAAGAACACCGATTAAGATAACTATCAAAATTTCAAGTATAATTGATCCTTTTGCTTTTACTTGTGCCATTTCCCTCTCCTTTCGTTTTAGTTTATTGTTAAATAGTTTTTCATTTTTTCAAACTTCTTCTGACCTATGCCTTTAACATTCATTATGTCCTCGATTCTTTTAAATTTACCATAAATTTCCCTGTGCTTGATTATCTGCTCAGCCATCTTGGGACCGACGCCTGGAATTTTCATCAATTCTTCCTTGGTAGCCGTGTTTATATTCACTTTAAACGATGAAACTTTAAATCCCGCATCCCTCTCACCAAAATTTTCAGATAAAGTATCACCCCTATTAGAAATAAATTTTTCGATTTCAGCTGACCTTTTTTCAAACTCTTCATCAAAAACTGAATAATCGAATTTAGAAGGCTCATCTTTTACCACATCACCATAGACAAGTTTCACAATGATTCCGAAGGTGAAGGCAATTATCAAAAACCAAAAAACAATGCTTTCTGATTTCGTTAAACCGAGCGCATCGTTTATTTTTTTAAGTAAATTCCTCAAAGCAAACCGCAATAGTTTTTGGACTTTTCAAATTTAAAAAATTATTTCAACTTTATCAAGAAACACCTTAACAGGCGCTGACATGCTCTTAAATTTTACGCCCTTTCGATTTGTGCCTTGTTTTATTGTGACAAATTTTTTAACTTTTAAAAAAGAAATCAATTTAAGTTTCTATGTCTGGCAATAAATACGAAGCGGTAATAGGGCTTGAAATTCACGCTCAACTTTTAACGAATTCAAAAGCTTTCTGCGGTTGTTCGACCAAGTTTGGGCTCCCCCCAAATTCAAACGTTTGCCCTGTTTGCCTTGGCATGCCGGGAACTTTGCCCGTTTTAAATAAAAAGGTTGTTGAATTTGCAATAAAACTTGGACTTGCCACCAATTGCAAAATCCGAAATTATTCAATTTTTGCCAGAAAAAATTATTTTTATCCCGACCTTCCAAAGGGCTATCAAATCTCGCAGTATGAAGAGCCGATTTGTTATGATGGCTATGTCGAGATCGAGCTTAAAAATGGGGAAAAGAAAAAAATTAGATTGAGAAGAATTCACATGGAAGAAGACGCTGGTAAATCAATTCACGATCAAGATGTTGATACACTCATTGACATAAATAGGTGCGGTGTTCCGCTTCTTGAGATTGTAACTGAGCCAGACATAAACACACCACAGGAAGCTGCGCTTTACTTGACAAAAATTAGACAACTTGTTCAATATCTTGACATCTGCGATGGCAATATGGAAGAGGGTTCACTAAGATGTGATGCCAATGTTTCTGTTAGGTTAAAAGGTGAGAAAAAACTTGGAACGAAGACTGAGGTTAAGAATATGAACTCAATTAAAAATGTTGAAAGAGCGCTTGAATATGAGATAAACCGCCAGATTCAAATTCTTGAAAGTGGCGGAACCATAATTCAGGAAACGCTTTTGTGGGATGCTGGAGCTGGAATTGTAAAGCCAATGCGATCAAAAGAAGAGGCACATGATTATAGATATTTTCCTGAACCAGACCTCGTTCCAGTTGTTGTCCCCGAGGAATGGATAAATGAAATCAAAAAATCGCTTCCTGAACTCCCAGAAGAGAAACGAGACAGATTCATAAGGCAATATAAATTACCGAAATATGACGCGGAGGTTCTAACTTCTTCAAAAGCGCTTGCTGATTACTACGAGGAATGTGTAAAATACTCAGATGACTATAAATCCATAAGCAACTGGATAATGGTTGAAGTTTTGAAAATTCTAAACGAAAGACAGATCGATATCACAGATTTTAAAGTGAAGCCTGAATATTTAGCAAGATTAATCAACTTGGTAAACGAAGGTAAAATCAATCAGACAACGGCGAAGATGGTTCTTGAGGAAATATCTGAGACTGGTGATGATCCGGACTCTTTAATTGAAAGAAAGGGTCTTCTTCAGATAAGCGATGAAAAACTTATCGAAGAGGTGGTGGTAAAAGTTCTTGAAAACAACAAGGAAAATATCGAACGATATTTTGCGGGAAAAGATAAGCTGTTTGGATATTTCGTCGGTGAGGTTATGAAGTTAACAAAAGGGAAAGCCAATCCAAAAATAGTTAACGAGATCTTAAGAAAAAAACTTGATGAGATGAAAGCGAAAGTTAGCGAATAGATTCACTATGACTGAATCTCAAGTGTAAATTAAAAATCCCCCTCACCCTGGGTTATCCCCGCCCAGGGCACTCCCTCCCTGCGGTGAGCGGGTTCTTCCCTCACCCCTCACCGCTTTTTATTTTTGAAACATTTGATCTCAAAAACACGACTAAAAAGAAAAATTTGAGTCTTAAATCAACAAAAAGTGGAGGTGAAAAAGATGAAAAAAATCTTAATCATTCTATTGCTTACACTCCCAATCCTGCTTCTCGCGCAACAATACACGAAACCAGTTGAAGGGTTAAGAGATAACCCGCCAAAGGTTTTCGCGTTCACCAATGTTAAAATCATTCAGTCACCAGGAAAAGTAATTGAAAAAGGCACAGTTGTTGTCCGAAACGGGGTAATTCAAGATGTTGGAGCGAACATCCAAATACCTGGGGATGCCCAAATTATTGATTTATCAGGCAAGGTGCTCTATCCTGGTTTTATCGACCTTTACACAAACTACGGGATGCCAAAGCGAAGAGAGCAAACTCGAACCGAAGATCAACAACCCACGCCCGCAACTCAACAATCAAAGCCAGAAAGAGGAACGCCAAATTGGAATCCAAATGTGCTCTCATATAAGATTGCAATAAACGAATTTTCACCCGATCCAAAGGAAGCCGAAAAGTTAAGATCTCAAGGTTTCGTGGCTGTTCTTTCGGTCCTGTCCGAAGGAATTTTCAAAGGCAAAAGCGTTCTTGTTGCACTCGTGGATGAGAAAGCACCAAACGATGTTGTGATCAAGCCAGAAGTCGCACATCACATTGCTTTTGCTTATGGTTTCGGCAGAGATGTTTACCCAAACTCCCTAATGGGAAACATTGCTTTAATTAGACAAACATTTCTTGATGCGCAGTGGTATACATCGGCATGGGATGCATTTTACAAAAATCCATCACTTCAACGACCAGAGGTAAACTCTTCACTTGAAGCTTTAAAAGGTGCCTTAAAAGGCGAATTGGTTACATTTGAAACGAATGATGAACTTGACTTTTTAAGATGTGCAAAAATTGCAAAAGAATTTTCTCTTAACGCTTTGATGATTGGAAGTGGTTATGAGTATAGAAGAGTCGAAGCTATAAAAAACACTGGTTATCCTGTCGTAATTCCTGTCAACTTTCCAAAACCTCCAGATGTTGAAAATCCAGATGATGCAGATAATATCGATCTCAGAACTTTAAAACACTGGTATAATGCTCCAGAAAATCCAAAAAGATTATATGAAGCCGGCATAACATTTGCATTTACCACATATCGTCTTGAAAACCCAACAGAATTTTTACAAAAGGTTCGCGAAGCGGTTGAAAGGGGTTTACCACAAGATGTTGCACTTTCAGCTCTGACGATCACGCCCGCAAAGCTTATCGGGGTTGATAAATTGCTTGGTTCAATAGAACCGGGGAAAATCGCAAGCTTTGTGCTCACGAATAAAAATATATTTGAAGACGACGCAAAAATATTACAAGTGTGGATTGATGGACAAAAATATGATGTTGAGGGGTTGCCGGAGTTCGACCCGAGGGGTGAATGGAAGGCGCAGTTAAATAACGATACCTTTAACCTCAGCATAGCAGGTCAATTGAAAAATCTCAGAGGCAGAGTCAAAAAAGGAGATAAATCTGTTAATCTCACCAAAGCAAGTTTATTTGATAATAACTTAACCCTTGCCTTTAATGGCGATTCCATTGGGATACGAGGGGTGGTTAGAATTTCAGCCTTTGTGAAAAAAGAAAAAATTGAAGGATATGCTGAACTTCCAAGCGGTGAGAGATTTATCTTTAGCGCTGTTAAAATTTCCGAGCCAAGAGATGAAGCGACGCAAAGGATGAAAAAAGTTAAATTTGAGCCATTACCACTTGTATACCCTGATGGAGCATTTGGTTTCGAAAAACAACCAGAACAACCCGAATACGTTTTGGTTAAAAATGCAACGATATGGACGTGTTCAAATCTCGGCAAGATTGAAAATTCAGATATGCTCATACGCCGTGGGATCATAGAGAAAATTGGAAGAAACATTCAACCACCCAAAGGTGCGGTTATAATCGATGCAACAGGGAAGCATGTAACACCTGGAATAATTGATGCTCACTCACACACTGCAATATCAGGTGGAGTTAATGAATCTACGCAAGCTATAACTGCTGAAGTTAGAATTCAAGATGTTATAAATAGTGATGACATCAACATATATCGCCAGCTTGCGGGTGGAGTTACAGTTGCTAATCTTTTACATGGCTCGGCTAATCCAATCGGTGGACAAAATGCGGTTATAAAATATAGATGGGGTTTAACGCCTGATGAATTAATATTTAAAGAAGCGCCAGCTGGAATTAAATTTGCACTTGGTGAAAATGTTAAACAGAGCAATTGGGGTGATAGATATACGACAAGATACCCGCAAACAAGAATGGGCGTTGAACAAATTATAAGAGATGCTTTTAAATCTGCGCTTGATTATGAAAAAGCATGGAACACCTATAGAGAAGAAAGCAAAAAGAAAGTTTTAATTCCGCCGAGGAAAGACCTTCAGCTTGAGGCACTTCTTGAAATTCTCAAAGGTCAACGCCTTGTTCATGCTCACTCATATAGACAGGATGAAATTCTCATGCTTTTGAGAGTCGCTGAGGATTTTGGGTTCAGGATCGCAACGCTTCAACACGTGCTTGAAGGATATAAGATAGCAGAAGAAATTGCAAAACATGGGGCAGGCGCATCAACATTTAGCGATTGGTGGGCTTATAAATTTGAAGTTTACGATGCTATTCCTTATAATGGCACTTTAATGGAAAAAGTTGGTGTAATCACATCCTTCAACTCTGATAGTGATGAGCTTGCCAGAAGATTAAATCTTGAAGCTGCAAAGGCTATTAAATATGGTGGGTTAACAGAGGAAGAAGCACTAAAGCTTGTTACAATAAACCCAGCAAGACAACTACGAATCGACAAATACGTTGGTTCGCTCGAGCCTGGGAAACATGCCGATTTTGTAATTTGGAGCGGAAACCCACTTTCAACATACACAATCTGTGAGCAAACATGGATTGAGGGAAAGAAATACTTCGACAGGAACGAGGATTTAATGATGAGAGAAACCGCAAGAAAGCAGAAGGCATTTATAATCCAAAAAATTCTCGAGGTAAAATCAACAGCAAGACAACCACAGATTACAACCCAGTCAAACTAAAAATGGAGGTTTAAAGATGAAAATAAAATTTATGCTCATCTACATTTTGACATTTGCATTCGCTTTAAATCTGACAGCCTCTGATATAATTCCAGGCAAACCACAAAATAAACCAATTGCCCTTGTTGGAGGAACAATTCACACAGTTACACAGGGAACGATTGAAAACGGTATAGTTTTATTTGACAAAGGTAAAATTATAGCAGTTGGAAAAGATGTTAACATTCCAAGAGATGCAGAGGTAATCAACATAAGCGGGAAACATGTTTATCCGGGTTTAATCAACGCTTTCACTACGATTGGTTTAATAGAAATCGGCGCCGTTAGGGCAACTCGCGATGTTACGGAGGTTGGTCTTATAAACCCAAATGTCCGCGCTGAAGTTGCCTTTAACCCAGATAGTGAGCATCCACCGGTGACGCGAGCAAACGGAATAACAATGGCTTTGGTTGTCCCAACTGGTGAACTCATAGCTGGTCAATCTGCCCTTATGATGCTTGATGGTTGGACATGGGAAGAGATGGCTTTAAAAGCTCCAGTAGGACTTCATATCTACTGGCCAAGAATGGTGCAACCCTCAACTATTAGATTTTTAAGACGAAGCCCTGAAGAGCTGAAAAAAGAGATAGAAAAAAGACTTAAATTAATTCGTGAGACATTTCAAAAAGCAAGGGCGTATAAAAAAGCCAAAGAATCAGAAACTCAAAAAGGCATACCCTACCATGAAACCGACTTGAAGTATGAAGCGCTTATCCCTGTGGTTGAAGGGAAAGTTCCCGTTTTTGTCCATGCAAATTCATCTAAAGAAATTTTATCGGCAATTGAATGGGCTGAAAGCGAAAAAGTTAAGATCGTCATCGTCGGTGGAAACGACGCTTGGAAAGTTGCCGATGTTTTGAAAAGTAAAAACATACCGGTGATCCTCACAAATATCCATCGTTTGCCATCTACCAGAGATTCTGAATACGATGAACCATTTACTGTTGCATACAAACTTTACAAAGCGGGCGTTAAGTTCTGCATTGCGGGAGAAGGTGGATATTATAACGAACGAAATCTCCCATATCAAGCTGCAACCTGTGTTGCGTTTGGCTTACCAAGAGAAGAGGCAATTAAAGCCATAACGATCTATCCAGCAGAAATACTCGGTGTCGGCGATAAAGTCGGGTCGATCGAGCCCGGAAAAGATGCGACGCTTATTGTCACAACCGGAGACCCTCTTGAAATTCCAACGCAAGTCGTTTATGAGTTTATTCAGGGAAGAAAGGTTGATCTAACCAATAGGCAAGTTAAACTTTACGAGAAATATCTTGAGAAATACCGCCGTCTCGGGCTGTTAAAGTAGCGTTTTGTTCTTTTATTAGCATTATAAAATAATTCTTTAAGCTCGCCTATTTCAGGGCGGGCTTACTTAAAATCAGAGTTGTATTTTATAGTTAAATTTATTCTAATAGCTCTTTGAAAACATTCACCGCTTCAAGCAAGGCTCTAATCTTTAATTGTTTAAAAAATTGAGGCTTATGGATAGGTTGAGCGACCTTTCTTTCGCCTTCTAATAGTGTGATAATGTTTAAATCAATGTCAAAATAAGATAAAAGAGTATGAGTTGATGGGCTTCCGTATTTTACAACCTTGCCCGACGAATAATCCCCACCTAATTGACTTTCTAATTGGAGTAAGACGAATTTTAAATTTGGATAAACCTGTTTCAATAAAGTAAAATCCACTAAAATTCTTTTTAACATCGCATTCTCAGTATAAGATTTACACTCAACCACCATTTTGAACTCATTATCTACAAAAAGGTGAATATCACTTTTTAATGGATAATAAAAATCTTTGATGTTTTCCCTAATATAATCACGAACCTCTCTACTTTTTATGCGAGCTAAATAAGACCTATTTATCGGAACTTTTACAATTTTTGAACTAAATGAAAGTCTACTTAAATCCCTACCAAGATCTTCCCAGGAAATTTTAATTAGTTCTTTCCCAATACTCTCTACCAGTTTCCCCTTCCCAGCTCTTATTATCCCGCCATATGCTCTCTCTTTAGAACTTTTAGCTTCAGGTTCTATACCTTTTAGTAAAGCATTATAGGCATCAATTATAGGAATAAATTTCTTGACGAGATTATTTTTCATAATAAACGATTTTCCTCTCTTAAAATTCTTTCTTCAGCTTTTCTACAATACTCCTCCGAAATATCAATCCCTAAATAAATGCGCCCAAGCTTTTTGGCAACAACAGTAGTAGTACCAACCCCGTTAAACGGGTCCAAAACAACATCCCCTTTATAACTAAAAAGCTTGATCACTCTTTTTGCCAATTCCTCTGGAAACATCGCTGGATGCCCATATTTTCTCATATCACGTTCAGGAGCGATATCCCATTTTGCATAAACCCATTTTTTAAATTCATCAGCGCTTATATCAGCTAATTGTTTACTGCCTGAATGCGTCAGCGTTCCTTTAGAAAATATCTCTAAAAACTCCCAAGTATATTTTAGGTAAGGATTACTTGGGCTTTTCCAACTTCCCCATGCGGTATACTTGCAATTATAATTATGTTTTTCCCATATTATTTCCCCTTTCCAGATAAGTTTATTCCTCATAAAAAAATTAGAAATTATATGATGAATTGGGATATAATCTGAAAAGAGTGGCTGGACATTAACTACAATTCTTCCGCCATATTTAAGCACCCTTATACATTCAGCGAATATAGCAAAAAGCTTACTAAAGTATTCATTCCAATTTATCCCATCTTTATGATTTTCATATTCAAGTCCGAAGTTATATGGTGGCGAAGTAAAAATTAAATCTATACAATTATCCGGAAGTTTTTTAAGAACCTCTTCACTATCACCAACTATGATTTTGTTTTTAAATTCTTCCGGTAAAGGGTTATTTTTCTTTGAAAAGTTGTGTATTTTGGCATAGAAATAAGAGCCTCTCTCTAATTCTTTCTTTTTCCTATCTTTTACTTTTCTTTCCTCATTATATCCAACAAATACTCTTTTCTTTCCCTTTAATCCATAACTTTTAATTTTCTCAATCTCGTTGAGGATGATATCAAAAATCTCGCTTTTTTGAGGGAAAATTTTTTTAACATACCAAATTTTTCTCTTAAAATCAGATAAATCTAATTGCTTCAGATACAAAACTAAATTTCCATTTTCAATTTTGAAAAATATGTCAGAATGAGGATAGTAAGAAAAAAGTTTTTGCAATCCTACCAAAATTTCGTTATCTAATTGGAACGGTATAGAAATTTTTTTGTATTCTTCCATAGATTGTCCTAATAAGATATTTTCCTTCACGATACAACTATTGCATTGTTATATTAATTTGCTTTTAAACAAATTTGAGATAAAGGATCAGGCAATTGAAAGAAGTCATTTCGCTTAACTAATCACTTTTTAGCATTAGGTTTTATATTCTTGCCTTCCTTCAAAAGTTTCTGGAGAAGTTCTTTTTCAACATCCGTAACCTTGCTCGGAACCCATATGTCAACCTTAACAATGAAATCACCTCTTGAATTTTTATCAACGGATGGTAGCCCCTTGCCTTTAAACCTTATTTCTTTCCCGGGCGATGTTCCAGGTTCTATTTTAAGCTTTATGGTGCTTCCGTTTATATAAGGCACTTCTACCTCCGAGCCAAGCACTGCCTCAGGAAAACTTACCAAAAGCGTGTAATAAATATCGTTCCCCTTTCTTACAAAAAGCTGATGCGGTTCCTCTTCAATTACAACTATTAAATCCCCCGGTGTTCCACCTCTTATACCTGCATCACCATAGCCGCGAACCGTTAGATAATTCCCCTCTCTAACACCAGCAGGAATTTCAACTTCTACCACACTTTCGCCATAGACTCTGCCCTCACCGCCACATACATTACATGGCTCTTTTATAACTCTACCCTCACCACCACAGTTTGGGCAAGTGGTAATTGTAACCATCTGCCCAAAAAATCCACGGCGAACCTGCTTCACTTCGCCGGTTCCATTGCATACAGAGCATACAGCATATCCGCTTCTTGACCTTGCACCTGTTCCATTACATGCTTCACAGGTTTTGAAATGTTTAATCTTCAACTTTTTCTTAACCCCAGTGGCGATTTCTTCAAGCGTTAACCTTAATTTCAATTTTCTATCTGAGCCGGGTATTCCCTTTTGAACCCTTCGCGTTTGTGTCCTCGTTTCAAAGAAATCGTCAAAAAATCCGCCACCAAACGAGTCGAAAATATCCTTGAAAACTTCAAATATATCACGAACATCCGTGAAGTGAATGTAATCACTCTCACTTATTCCGGAGTGACCATACATATCGTATTTTCTTCGCTTCTCTGGGTCGCTTAAAATTTGATAAGCTTCGGTAATTTCTTTGAATTTTTCTTCCGCTTCTTTATTTCCGGGATTTCTATCCGGATGATACTCCATTGCTAATTTTCTATACGCCTTCTTTATTTCCTCAGTGGTTGCGTTTCTTGGAACACCGAGTATTTCGTAATAATCTTTCTTAGGCATCCGTTAACAAATAAGTTTAACTTTTGTTTCACTTTTTAAATTTAAAATTGTTCCCCCTCCATCAAAAATTTGGTTGAGGGGAAAATTAAATTCATTTTTACCTGTGATCATCCCCGAAATTAAATTCGTTCCTTTGATCTATTTTTTGTTCACTTCCTTCAGCCTTATCCGCTTCTTTTGAACTTTCAACTGGGCTTGAAACTATCACCTTCGCATGACGCAGAACTTTATCGTAATACATATAACCACGTTCAACCTCTTCAATAACAGTATCAGGCGGAACATCATCCCGCGGGATCCTCAACAGTGCATCATGATAATAAACATCAAATTGCTTCCCAATCGATTCGAACGGTTTAACACCGTGTGCCTCAAGAACTTTCATCAATTTCGTATAAATCATCTTAATGCCCTGATAAAAAGAATTAAAATCAGCTTTTTCCATCCCGCTCGAAAGTGAACGCTCAAGGTCATCAACAATTGGTAAAATTTCAATAAAAAGCTTTTCATTCGCATATTTAACTGCGTTCAAAAAGTCGGCTTCGAGCCGTTTCTTATAATTTTCAAATTCAGCTGCCTTCCTCAATAACCTATCTTTATACTCGCTAACTTCCTTTTTTAAATTTTCGTTTTCAATTTTAAGCGCTTCTATTTCATCAATATGGGGTACGCTTCCAGATACTTCTTCATTCGATTTTTGTTCCGATGTGATATGTTCCGCAACTTTTTGTTCTTCATTTTCAACATTCATAGGCTTAGCTTCTTTATCTTTTAACATTGTCGCATTTATACCTTTGTTTTTAAAACTTGCAACATTACTCCAAAACACCCGAAAGGACCTTGGATGTATAATTTATAAGTGGGATCATTCTACTATAATTCATGCGCTTTGGACCTATTAAACCAATTACACCAGAAACATCACCTATCCTATATTCTGAAGCGATTAAAGCATAATCCTTTAATCTATCCTCAGGATTTTCTGAACCAATTGAAATAATAACTTCGTCCGTTTCGAATTTCTTGCCCATTTGATTTTTAAGTATTTGAAAGATTTGAATTATCTCATCTTCATTTTCGACAAGTTCCATTATGCTACGAACTTTCTCCAAATCACTAAACTCCGGATGTTCAAGTATATCTGGAACGCCACCAATGTGGATCTTGCCAATTTCATAAAAATCGTAAAATAATTTCTCAGCCGATTTAATCAAAACATTAATTATCTCCTTGTAATCTGGCTCAATATCGTAAACCCTTACCGCAAATGTATCTCTTATCTGCCTTAAAGTTAAACCAGAAAGGCGTTCATTTAAAACAGCTCTAACAAAATCAAGTTTATCCCTTGAAACCTCGCTTGAAACTTCAAGAACCATCGTCCGCACAAGTCCAGAATGTATCGTTATTACAACAAGCAATTTTATTTCAGATAGACTAATTATATCAATCTTTGTCAAGACAGCATCATTTATCTGCGGTGTAGAAGCTATACTTAACTGTTTGGATATTTTCCCAATTAATTTTGAAATGTGCCTTAAAATCTCCTCGAGTTCACTTTTGTTTTTTACAACATTTTTTATCGTCTCTTTTTCCACATCGCTTAAGTCGCTCACCTCAAGAAGATTATCAACATAAAATCGATATCCCTTATCTGTTGGTATCCTTCCAGCAGATGCATGTGGATGCCATATATACCCAAGGTCCTCAAGGTCTGCCATCACATTCCTTACGGTTGCAGGGCTTAAATTAAGATTATATTTTCTGACCAAATACCTCGAACCCACAGGTGTAGCGGTCGTTATGAACTCCTGAACTATATAGCTTAGAATCATTTTTTCCCGAAGACTCAGTTCCCTTGCCATAATAAATCACCTCCAAGTGCTTGCCAAACAAGCTTAATTTGAACTGTTTTGTATTACAAAATTACGAAAAATTAAACAGTTTTTCAAGTTCGAAGCCGGACCTAAACTTATCATCCTAAATACTTCCTGAATCTAAAAACACTGAAACTAAATATAACGATTCCAAACCCAAGGAGAATTAAAATTTGAGGATATAAAACCATTAAACCTGACCCCTTCAAAAAAATCCCCCGAAGAATAATCAAAAAATATTTCAACGGCATAAAATTCGTGATAAACCTTATAACGCTCGGCATGCTCTCAACAGGGAAAACAAACCCAGATAGAACTATATTTGGCATAGCGAAAAAATAAGCGGTCATCAACGCCTGTTGTTGTGTCCTCGAGATAACGGATGAAAAAATCCCAAGTCCAAGCGTTGTTAAAAGAAAAACAAAAACTGAAATAAAAAGCAAAATAACGCTTCCACGCAACGGAACGCCAAACCAAAATTTCCCAACAAGTATAATCGCAATCGCATCAAATAAACCTATCAAAATAAAAGGCAAAACTTTTCCAAGCAGCAATTCATAAGGCTTAACAGGTGTGACAAGCAAAAGCTCCACCGTGCCCTGCTCTTTTTCCCTAACCATCGTCATAGATGTTATCACCAGCGTGACAGTTATAAGTATCATACCAATTAATCCTGGGATCATAAATGATGTGGACTTCATCTCTGGATTAAACCATATTCTTATTTCGGGATGGCACATCGGAACAAGTTTTATTCCAACGCTTGAAAGCTTACTTTCAGCAGCAGTTATAAACTTATCCATCACAATGCTTGACATAAAACCCATAGCAATTGTTGCTGAATTGGCGTTAGTTCCATCAATTATGACTGGAAGCTCAATCTTTTCTCCCTTTATCATTTTCTTCTCAAAACCATATTTAAATATAACAACTATATTTGCATCTCCCCTTTTAAGCACATCGTCAATTTGATCTAAACTTTTCAAATAAAGAGCAACCTTAAATGTTTCCGTCGAATTCAACGCATCGACAATTCCACGAACAAGACTGCTTTTATCCTCATCATAAATTGCAATAGGCATATTTTTAACCTCAAATGTCGCTGCATAACCAAGTATAAAAAGCTGAATAACAGGGGCTATAACTATTATCCCGATAAGAAGGCGATTTCTCCGAAGTTGCGATATTTCTTTTTTAAAGACAGTCCAAACCCTGAACATCAAATTTCTCGCATTAATTTTTTCAACCTCATCGTCCCAATGCCAAACGTCCAAAACATAAAGACAAATAGAATCGATATGCTTGAAATATGCTCCCAAACCCAATTGCCCTTAAGTATGACCCCGCGAATTATTTCAAGATAATATCTCGCAGGTATAAAATATGAAATTATCTGTAAAACAAGGGGCATATTTCTTATTGGAAAAACAAA
This sequence comes from Candidatus Kryptoniota bacterium, assembly GCA_938074445.1. Taxonomy (GTDB): domain Bacteria; phylum Bacteroidota; class Ignavibacteria; order Kryptoniales; family Kryptoniaceae; genus Kryptonium. The sequence continues at coordinate 36,042 of CALJEK010000003.1, forward strand.
ATCAGACAAAACGAAAGTTGGAACAACAGTTGATATAAAAGCGACCGCCATAGTTGCCTGCTGCGACTTCGTGATCGTTGAGATTATTAAGCCAAGATTTAATCCGCAAATTATAAAAACAGCGGTTATAAAAAGAAGCAAAAATAAACTTCCCTTCACTTCCAACCCGAACAAAATTCTACCCGCAAGTAAAATTAAGATTGAATCAAAAAACGCAAGAATCGCATAAGGTATCGTTTTCCCAGTTATAATGAAGAAGGGATTTAACGGGGTTGAAATTAATTTTTCAAAAGACCCAAGTTCACGCTCGCGCGAAATAGAAAGCGAGGTCATCAAAACAGTCATTATCATCATTATCAAACTCATCAAACCCGGGATAAAAAAGTTAACACTTTTAAGTTCAGGGTTAAACCACACCCTTGACCTTAAGTCAACACCCGAAATCAACTTCCCCGTTCTTTTAAAGATAAAATTGGTTATAATTTCACCCGAGAAGCTTTGAATTATCTGTTGAACGTAGCCAAGAACAACATTGGCGGTATTTGCATCACTTCCATCAATTATAATTTGAACTTTTGCCGATTTCCCCGCTTCAATTTCATTCGAAAAATTTGTTGGAATTACCATCACAACTTTGGCTTTCCCAGAAACTAAAAGATTATCGATCGCATTAATGTTTTCAATTTCGCCATAAAGGCTGAAGAACCCGGATGAGATAAACTTTTCAATAAGGTTTCTGCTGAGCCTGGTTCTATCAAGGTCACAAACGACAAGACTAACATTTTTTATATCCATCGTGACGCCATACCCGAAAACGATGAGAAGAAACAATGGAATAAAAACAATTATTATAATACTTCTAACATCACGGCTTAACTGTGTGAACTCCTTTGAAATGATATTAAGAAGCGCCTGAACCCTTATTTTTTGTAAGCGCGACGAAGACATCTTCAATTGAAGGTTGAATTTTCTCTATTCTTTCAAACATCAAATTCTTTTTCCGCAAAAAATTTTCAATTTCAAAAATTTTCTCATCAGCGTTTTGAACGACGATATGAATCGAGTCACCGAAAATACCGATGTCTTCAATAAAGTCAAGGGATGAAAGAATATTGTAACAAGACATTAAATCTTCTGGAACGATATTTATAACCTCACCCCGCATATACTTGCGCTTTATCTCCGTTGGGGTGTCAACAGCAAGTATCTTGCCCTGAGAAATAAATGCAACTTTGTTGCATCTCTCTGCCTCATCCATATAATGAGTTGTCACAAGAACAGTTTTACCCTTTGCTGAAAGTTCATAAACAAGGTCCCAGAATTGTCTCCTTGAAACGGGATCAACCCCAGAGGTTGGCTCATCTAAGAAAACAATCTTTGGTTCGTGAACAATTGCGGTTGCAAATGATAACCTCTGTCTCCATCCACCAGAAAGATGCATCGCCAGAGTCTTTCTATACCTTTGAAACGAGAGTTGCTCAATGATTTTCTCTGTTCTTTGTTTCGCGAGTTTCCTATCGTTTAGATAAATCCCCGCATAAAAACTTATATTTTCCTCAACTGTTAAATCATCATATAACCCGAACCTCTGAGACATATACCCAATTATTTTCTTAACTTTCTCGGATTCTTCAGTTATTGAGAACCCACCAACGATGGCACTCCCCGAAGTTGGTCTAAGCAATCCACAAAGAAGCCTAACAAGCGTTGATTTGCCTGCGCCGTTTGGTCCGAGAAGACCGAAAATTTCACCATGTTCAATTTTTAAATTGACCGAGTTAACAGCTACTAAATCGCCAAATTTTTTCGTAAGTTCGAATGTTTCAACATCAAACATCTTTCATCACTTCAATTTAATTATTTCAACATCTGCAGGCATTCCCGGCTTAAAAATCCCATTTTCATTTTTAACTTTGATCCTCACTGCATAAACAAGTTTTACTCTCTCATCTTTTGTTTGTACACTTTTGGGTGTAAACTCAGCCTTTGGCGAAATAAAAATCACCCTCCCTTTAAAGACTTTATCAGGATAGGAATCAATTTTAACATTTACGGAATCGCCAACCTTTATGTATCCGAGTTCTTTTTCAGGCACGTAAATTCTTATATAAACTTCATCAAGGTTTGCAATTTTTGCAATTGGTGATCCAATGGAGACAAATTCGCCAACATCGACGAACTTTTCAAGGACAAAGCCTGAAATTGGAGATACAATTTTTGACTTTTTCAACTGGACCTCAACACTTTTAATATAGGCAAGGGCTCGATTATAATTTGCAAGGGCAGCTTGTATCTCTTCTTTTCTTGCTCCTTTTTTCAAAATTTCAAGTTTCTTTCTCGCTTCTTCATATTGAGTTTTGCTCACCTCATAAAGCGCTTTAGCGTTATCAAACTGTTCTTGTGTCGCTATCCCCTCATCATATAAAGTTTTAATTCGTTCAAACTGCTTTTCCACATTCTCGAAATTAACCTTTGCGCGATTTACAACTTCCTCCATCGCCTCGATTTCTTCACTTCTTGCACCCTTTAAAAGAAGCTGATATTGCAAATAAAGCATCTCCGCTTGCGATTTCCCCTCCAAATATTTGGGGTAAATTAATTCAGTATCAACCTGACAAAGCACAAAACCACTGTCAACTTTATCGCCCTCGTCAAAATTGACCCAAACAATTTTTCCCGCTACTTCAGAACTTACTATTACCTCCCTTGATTCAACAACCCCGCTGGTCTCAAAAGTGTTTGAGCTTTTATTGCTTAAGCAGGAAACAAGTAGAATTGCCAAGATAAAAATAAAGTGCTTTCTCATCGCAATGTTAAATTTCTGGCTAAAAATAAAGATAGTAAAATTTCAATTTAGGTTTAATTCTTAAAGTCGGCGCTGGGAGGTGAATATAATTCAGCGTGTGAATGATCCGGTTCAAAATGTCAATCTTTGTGTCAACCTTTAAAAGGTTGTAATCAATAGCAATGAAAATCTCCGTATATCCGCTACCTCTATAATTTATATTTCGCGCAGCGTATCCAAAAGCAAGATTTAAAAAATCAGGGATGAATCTTTCAACTTGTTCAGGAAGTAATTTTTGAAATTCAAAACTCATCCAGAAGGTCATACCATCGTAATCGGTGTGAAATTGCTTTTTATAAAGTGCGTCCTTCAAACTTCCAACCCGCAAATAATCAAGCCAAGTATAACCGGATGGGGTATAGCTAAATTTGAGAGTTATCGTTTGAAGCCCGGGAAAATATTCCTGTGCCACAGGGAAAAAAGCCCCAGCTAAATCGGAAACAACATCGCTCGGGCTGAAACCCCATTGTGTTGTAAACCCATCTGTAAGCTCAACAACCCCAACTTCATAAAGTATACTTATTCCAGCGCCGAGAAAGGACGCTGCCTTCCCATCGAAACCAACCCACTTAAAGATGCTTTTATATACATCTGAAAGAACATAAGAAACATACAGATGCCCAGCTTTATCTGCTTTTAAAACATCATTCCAATCATCACGCCAGATAAATCTTTTAACTTTTGTCGGTTTCCACCAAACTCGATTAAAATAATCGTAGGTCAAAATCCCAAACCCAACGGTTCCAGCTGCAACTACACCAAGCCTTAACTTATCTATTTGACTTTTCTTCACAACAACAGTTGATGAATCCTTGAAACTACCATTCCCTATGTTCACCAAAAATATAAACAAAAACAAAAATTTTAACATCGATCCCCCAACATGTTAAATTAGCCACCTAAAAAAGGAACAAATAAACTTAACACAACCCAAACAGCCCAAGCTCCAAATACAACTGCAAAAGCCGAGATATATTCTTTATTAAAAGCTTTCGCCATTCCAACTGCGAAAACAGCAAGTTGCCAAAGTGTAAAAACTTCAAACTTTGATGCAAGGATATATGTTTTCTCAGTTGAAACTTCCATAAAAATTGCGGGACTTGCGCTTGCAAAAAATGAACCAGTTAAAAAAGCAAGGATCGTTGAAACTATAACCCCAACTGAACCAATCAAGCTCGAAAGCGAATAAATTGAAAAAATAGTCATAAAGTCGACATCACCCTTTAAGAATAATTTTCCAAGCAAAAAATAAACAAGCGTCACAATTAAAAATATAACCGGGATGCCAATCAAAACTCCAACCACGCTAAAAATTTTTTGTACCTCCCCGAACGTTTCTATCCTTTCTTTTGCTATTTCAGCTTGCTCTTCGGTCATCTTTCCCTCTTCAACGAGCTTGTCTATCCTTTGCTCTTGGAAAGCAACTAATGAATCTCTTATCTGTTCATTGTTAAACTTTAAAAAATTCGATAGGATGGCAAGCACAATTAATATAACAATTGGGACGATCCAATCGATTGTTTTTGGTTTTGATTTGACAAGGTTTTCGAAAACTTCGGCAGGCGCTGTAAAAACACCCGTTAATTTGTCAATAAGAGGCATTGGTTTAACTTCTTCAACAAAACTTGGCTCTTGAAAATTTTCTGTCATGGCTTTAGTTCTAAATTATTTTTAAAAGATTTTTTATTATTTCAGCGCTTGAGACGCCATCGGCTTCAGCATTAAAGTTCGTGACAAGGCGGTGCCTCAAAACCGGCAACGCTACAGCTCTGACATCATCAATTGTTGGGGTAAATCTACCATCAAGCACAGCTCGCGCCTTCGCTCCAAGTATTAGATATTGGGAAGCTCTTGGACCCGCACCCCAACTTATCCATCGCTTGATGAAATCAGGTGCCTCATTCAAACTTGGTCTGGTCAAAGTTACGAGATTAACCGCATACTCAATTACATTATCGGCAACCGGAACCTTTCTCACGATTTCCTGAAGTTTTAGAATTTCATCCTTGCTTAAAACTTTCTCAACATTGGGTTGATATAAACTTGTCGTTTTACGCACAATTTCAATCTCCTCATCAAAGCTTGGATAATCTATCCAAATGTTGAACATAAATCTATCAAGTTGTGCCTCAGGCAGAGGATATGTCCCCTCCATCTCAATCGGATTTTGCGTCGCAAGGACGAAAAAAGGTTGTTCAAGCTCATATGTTTGCCCACCAGCCGTCACACGATATTCTTGCATCGCCTCAAGAAGAGCGGATTGCGTCTTTGGGGGAGTTCGATTTATTTCATCAGCGAGAATTATATTTGCAAAAATTGGACCCTTGACGAATTTAAAAAATTTCTCACCTGTACTTATGTTTTCCTCAATTATTTCCGTGCCAGTTATATCGCTTGGCATAAGGTCGGGGGTGAATTGAATTCTGCTAAATTTCAAATCGAGAACCTGCGCAAGCGTTTTTATCAATAATGTCTTCGCAAGTCCCGGAACACCAACAAGAAGACAATGCCCACGAGCAAACAAAGCAATCAGCAATTCTTCTATTATCTTGTCCTGACCTACAATTACCTTTGAGATTTCGTTTCTAATTTTTTTATATGCCTCGTTTAGCTCTTGGACGAGCTCAACATCACTTTTCTCTTTATACACTTTCGCAAAAAATTAAGTTTTAAAATTGTTAATTTAACTTCGACTACGCAAGTTCAAAATCTGATTTACTCGCTTAGTCTATTTCCATCAGCGTCATAAACAACGACTGGACCGAACTTCTCGAGAACCGGCTTTATTTGCTTCGAATTTCCCGAGACAACAATTAGAAGTTTATCCGAATGCAAATATTTCTTCGCCGTCTCCTGGATATCTTTCGGGGTTATCTTTTTAACTTCCTCTCTAAACCTATCGTAAAAGTCTTTTGGCAAGCCATAAATTTCAATCGTCATAATTCTTGAGGCAACTTGAGCAGGCGTTTCGATTTGTAACGGGAAAGAACCGACAATATAATCTTTCGCCATCTTCAGCTCATCTTCGGGAACAGGCTCATCCACTATTCTTTTCAGCTCCTTCAAAACCTCGACAATCGCCGAATCTGTAACCTCATTCCTAACATCCGCTGAAACGACAAAGGGACCAGGATATAACCTTGCATCAAATGAGCTTGAAGCCCCGTAGGTGTATCCGTGTGTTTCCCTCAAATTCATATTTATTCTTGAATTGAAATAACCACCAAGCAATGTGTTAAGAGTGTAAACTTTCACGTAATCTTTATTTTTTCTGTCGATCCCAAGATGTCCTATTCTTATCGCTGATTGAACTGCGCCGGGCTTATCAACGATGACAACCCTTGTTTGAGATATATTGCTAACCGCTGGGAATTTCTTATGTGGATTTGGACCTTTTTTCCATCCATTAAAATATTTTTCAACAAGTGGCACAGCTTCACTTGGCGTGATATCACCAGCAAAAATTACAAAAGAATTATTCGGGATAAAATGTGTTTTGTAGAACTTTAGAATATCATCTCTTTTTATCTTTTGAATTGATTCCTCATTCCCTCCGCTTTCATTGCCGTAAGGATGTCCAGCGAAAAGTTCCTTCGAAAACCTCACACCAGCAAGATAACCTGCTTCGGCTTTTGCCTGTTTGATCGATGCGAGTCGCTGCGTTCTAAGCCTTTCAAGCTCCTCATCGGGAAAAGTTGGATTTAAAACTACATCTTGAAGGATGTCCATCCCAACACCAAGATATTTCTTCAAAACAAGAACACTCACATTTGTAGCATCCCACGAAGCAGTTGCACTTAATGAACCGCCAACGAAATCAATTTCTTCGGCAATTTGCGTTGCGGTCCTTGTCTTTGTTCCCTTAGTTAAAAGTTCAGCTGTCATACTTGCAAGCCCTGGAAGGTTTTCATCATAGGTCGAGCCACTTTTCACAACAAAGCTAATATAAACAATTGGCTGTTCATGGTTTTCAACAACGATAACCTTTAAACCATTTGGAAGAGTTTTCTCAAAATATGAAGGGAATTTAACCTTACTTTCTGGACCTGGTTTCGGCGGTTTCGTTCTATCAACCTTTTCCTGCGAGTTTGAAACTGACGTGGATAAGAGGAATATCACCATACAAAATGCCCAAAATTTTTTAAACATACTTTTTCCTCCAAAAATTTTGTTATTCAAATTTAATTTGTTTTCGGGAGATAATGCAAAATTACACGCTTAGTCGGATCTAAATACTTCACTGCAACCCTTTTTATATCGTCAACGGTCACCTTCCTGTATCTTTCTATCTCACTGTTAACTAACTCTGGCTTTTTATAGAACGTATAGTAATGCGCCAGAAGATCTGCTTTACCTTGAACTGTCTGCCTCGCAGCTACAAGTGCAGATTCGATTTTATTCTTCGCCTTCTCAAGTTCCTTCTCTTCAACTCCATAATTTTTTACCTTTTCAATTTCCTCATCAATAACTTTCTCAAGCGTATCAGAACTAAATCCAGGATTTGAAATTGCATAAATTAAAAATAATCCTGGATGTTCCCTCGCATCAGCGTAAGTCTCAACCTCATTTGCTATCTTATCTTTGTAAACCAGACGCTGATATAGCCTTGAACTCTCACCGACAGAAAGTATATTTGAAAGCAAAGTAAGGGCATATGTATCCTCGTTCCCTTCCTCGGGAATTCTATAACTCATAAAAACAGCGGGCAACGGGGCGTTAACATCTTCAACTATTTCTCTAACCTCACCATCGTTTAATTCATCATCGGCGGGCGGACGCGGAATATTGTCCGGACCCCTTGGGATTTCAGAAAAATACTTTATAACAAGTTCCTTTGTCTTTTCCACATCTATATCACCAGCTATCACAAGAACAGCATTATTGGGCACATAAAATGTTTCGTAAAACTCCCTAACATCGTCCATTGACGCCTTATCAAGGTGCTCTTGATAACCAATAACTGGCCAACGATATGGATGTTTTTTAAAACTTTTTTCAGAAATTTTTATCCATGCCGAACCATAAGGTCTATTTTCATACCGCCATCTTCTCTCTTCCTTTACAACTTCTCTTTGCCTGATTAAGCTTATCTCTTGAACTGAAAAACCAAGCATTCTATCCGATTCAAGCCATAGAGCAAGTTCAAGATAATTTGACGGAAGAACCTCATAATAATTTGTCTTATCCTCGGTCGTATAAGCGTTGTCATAACCGCCAGCTTGAGTTATATATTTGTCGAATTCGCCTCGCTTGACATTTTTCGAACCGTCAAACATCAAATGCTCAAAAAGGTGAGCAAAACCCGTTTTATCAGGTTTCTCATTCTTTGAACCAACATGATAACATATATTTACAGCAACGATTGGGGTTGACCGATCCTCGTGAAGTATCACATGAAGCCCGTTCTCAAGCGTAAATTCAACAAAATCAATCTTCCCTTCACTTTGAGGATAAATCTCAACTGGCTTGAAAAGAGCATTTGCCATAACCAACAAGAGGGTTAGTTTTAAAATTTTCATCTGCCAAAACAAATTTTATTTTGAAGCACGTTGTTCTCTTGGAAGGTAATAAAGAACCACAGAACTTTCGGGGTTAAGGTACCTAATTGCTGATTCACGTATATCTTCGCTTGTAATAGAAAGAATTTTATCAAGCTCAAGATTTATCTCATTGGTATTTTTGCGAATCACATAATAATACGCAAGTTGATCCGCCTTTTGCAAAACTGTTTGATATCCGGATATTGTCCGCGATTCAATTTGATTTTTTGCCTTTTGAAGCTCTTTTTCAGAAACAAGTTCTGTACGAACTTTCTCAATCTCATTCCATATCTCCCTTTCAACCTCTTCTGGGGTATGACCTATAGAACAATACGCATCTATCTTAAAGACACCGGCATCTTCCATCCCTATCGCATAAACATTTACATTTTGAGCAATTCGCTTCTCATAAACAAGCTTTTGATAAAGGCGTGAACTTCTCCCCGAGCCCAATATGTTTGATAGAAGATCCAATGCGTAGTAATCTTTTTCACCGCTTTTCGGTATTTTAAATGCGATAAAAACGGCGGGCAACCTTATATTGTCATAAATTGTATCTTTAACTTGTTGAGTCAGCGGTGGCTCAAAAACATTGGGTCTTTTGATCTCATACTTCCCTCTTGGAATGTCGCCGAAATATTTTTCTACGAGTTTCTTCGTTTTCTCAACATCGATATCGCCAGCTATAACCAAAACTGCATTATTTGGAACATAGTAAGTATCAAAAAATCTTTTCACCTCCTCAAGAGTTGCTGCGTTCAAATGTTCCATATACCCAATCACAGGCCATCTATACGGATGAACTTTGAAAAGTCGTTTAAATGTTTCCTCCCACTGTGTTCCATAAGGGCGATTGTCAACCCTCCATCTTCTTTCCTCCTTTACAACCTCGCGCTGGTTGTCAAGATTTTCTTGATTAACATTTAAACTCATCATCCTATCAGACTCAAGCCATAGAACAAGTTCCAATTGATTTGATGGGACGACTTGAAAATAATTTGTTCTATCCCAATTTGTTGAACCGTTAAAAGTTCCGCCAGCCTTTTGAATATACGCCATATGCTCCGCTTTCTTCACATTTGCTGAACCTTGAAACATCATATGTTCAAATAAATGTGCAAATCCAGTCCTCTCGGGATCCTCATTTTTCGAACCGACATAATACCAGATGTCAACGGCAACAATTGGAGCGGAATGATCTTCATGCAAGATCACATGCAAACCATTCGGAAGGTCATATTCAATAAAATCAATCTTTCCGACTTTACTTTGGGGTATCAGAATTGACAGCGGTAAAAGCATCAAAATTAAAAGTTTAACCTTCATCTCATCCTCCGCAAATTTTGTTGAAAACTTAAAAAAACAGAGGCACTGCTATCTAAAATTTTCATCAATGTAAACATAAACTTCACCTCTTAACCTTTCAACCCACTTTTGGTACTCGCGATTCTGCTTTTCAATCAAGGCATACTGATAAATTCTCATATAATCATCTTTCAAATTCATCCTGTGTGCAGGAATTTTTCTCTTTAGAAAGACGATATGATAAGCATAAGAGTTTCCATATCTCATTTTTATAGGTTGGGAAACATCCCCATCGCTGAGCGAACTCACAACATCTTTAAGTTCTGGCTCAAGCTCCGCCACTGGAATCATCCCGAGATACCCTCCCTGCATCTTTGTCTGTTCATCTTCACTATATTTTTTCGCCATCTCTTCAAATTTCGCCTGCCTTGAGACGATTTTATATCTTATCTCTTCAAATTTTGAAATTACAATTTTATCACTTTCCTCAGTAAGTGGGATTTTAAAAAGTATATGTCTCGGGTGAACTTGCTCTCCCCTTCTTTCAATAAGCTGGATTATATGATATCCAAACTGAGTTCGCACAATATCTGAAACTTGTCCCTCTTGTAATCTGAACACCGCTTCCTCAAATTCCTTTACAAACATACCTCGCCTCACCCACCCGAGGTCCCCACCATCTCCTGCCGTCGCTTTATCATCCGAATAAGCTCTTGCGAAATATTCAAAATTGCCACCCGCCTTTATGCTGTCAAGAATTGATTTAGCCTTTTGATAAATTGCCTGCTCAACCGAATCAATAGGTTTTGGAACCATCATGATATGATACAGCTCAACCATTTCTGGAACCTCAGGCAAGCTATCCTTGTAAGTATTGTAAAATTGTTCAACCTCATAACCGGACACAGTCAACATCCCAAATTTTTGCTGTTTCCATTTTTCTATCATTAATCTCTTCTTAACATCTTCTCTTATCTCGCGTTTTATTCTTCCCAATGGCATACCATAAATTTCTTCCAATCTTCGCTCCGAACCATACTGCCTGATCAATGCTTGGATCTGGGCTTCAATTTGTCTGTTAACCTCATCATCTGAAACAACAATCGTATCCTCAATCGCCCGCGTCAAAATAAGTTTATCATTGATCATCTCCTCCAACACATATCTCTTGAGGTTCAGATCGTTTGGGTTTAAATTATTTTGAATTGCAAAAATATAGGTTTGATAATTCAAATCCGACTCAAGGATAACCTCATTCCCGACGATCGCAACTATTCTGTCAAGAACCCTTTGCTGAGCAAACGCCAAATTTAAAGCAAATGCCAAAAATAAAATTTTCAATTTCACCATCTCACCTCGTAATGATATTTTCTTTTCAACTCTGTGATTAAACTGTCAAGCAAAAGATTTTGTTTATCAACTATCGCCCTTTCTCTTACGTCATCAGCAATTAAATCAAAATCCGCCTTGTTCCCTGCCTCCTTTTTATCGTAAAGATAAATCAAAAAATAACTATCCCCCGATCTAACAGGAAACGATATCTCGCCCTTGCCTAAACTCCAAGCCACGCGCCATAACTCAGCAGATGGAATATTGAACTGATCAAAATATTGCGAAATTACAATCTCAACTGTGCCCTGTTCTTTAGCAAGTTCTTTGACAGCCTTTTCAAAATCCCTCATAGCCAAAATTTTCCCTCTAAAAGCTACAGCATCCGTTCGTGATGGAAATCTAATATACCCAATCCTAACAACTGGTCTATCAAGTATAAACTCATCCTGATGTTTTTTATAAAACTCCATTACCTCATCATCAGAAATATTCCTCGCTTTTGAAATTATCTCACTTTGGATAAATGCATTTACAACAAGCGATTTCCTAAACTCGTTAACCATCCGCTCAATTTTATCGTTTGCTTTATAGCCTCGCTCAATCGCCTCAACATAAAGCAAGTTATTTCGCACCCACTCTTCTACATAACTCCTTACAAAATTTGAATCCATCCCGTTAAGGTCTTGCCTCAAAAGATACTCACTTTTAACTCTGGCTATGTAATCGCTATTTGTCGCCTTTTTATCACAGCCAGCTAATAGAATTGCACTAACGATTAAAAGCTTTTTCAAGTGCCTTTTCATTTACCGACACTTTATATTTCTTTTTCAAATTTTCAACCCATTCCCTTTCAAGGCGCTTTAATTCCTGCTCTTGAACAGAACTCGCAACCTCGCTAAACGCCTCATCAAAAGTTTTTATTCGACTTGGCTCTTTACCCGTCACTTTTATTATTGAGTAACCTCCCTGAAACTTTATAGGCTCTGAAATCTCATTAACCTTCATATTCCACGCTTTCCAAGCGAGCTCATTCTCGGAGGAAGCTACAAGCCCCCAATCTCCCATCTTTTCTCTCATCCCAGCCCTCTCGGTATATTTTACAACAAGCGAATCAAATGGAACTCCGCTTTTAATTTGGGAATAAATATCCTTGGCAAGTGATTCGCTCTTAACCCATATCTCGCTGAATCTAACTCTATCGGGAAAGCGATATTCCTCTTTGTTGTTTTCATAATGCTCTCTCAACTTTGCCTCACTTAAGTCCACCTTATCCCAAACCATTTTCTGTTCAATATGATAAAGCAAAATCCCATCGACAAATTCTCTTAACTCATTTTTAAATTCCGGGTAAATTTTCTCAACATTCCTCGCCCTGTATCCCACTAATTTCATCTCAACCAGTCTATCAATGATGCTGTTAATACCCGAGCGATCAAGCTTCCTGCCTGAAAATTCCATGCTTGCTTTTATTGTATTTATTGCTGAATCAAGCGTCACCTTTTGATCCGCGTACTCAAACAAAACCCTCGCTCTATCCTCATCGGTATAAACACTGTCCCAATTTGAATGCGAAGTCGTTTTGGAGGTGTCCGCTTTTGAAACAAAAAGATCAAAGGTTTGCTCATTAAGTTTAAAGTTGTATTTCCTTTTCAACTCTTCCACATATTTCTTGAAATCATACTCAAACCGATATGATTGGTAAAGTTTGCCAAGTTCATCGACGACCTCATCAAACGGTTTTACAGGGACTATCTCGGTCACCTTGACAATATGATATCCCCATCTCGTTCTTATTATATCGCTTATATCTCCAACTTTCGCATTAAATATGAATTGATCAATTTCCCTATACGCCTGACCTCTTCCGTAATATCCTGCATCTCCATTTCTCTCGTTTGAAAATTTATCATCCGAATGCCTTTTGGCAAGTTCACCGAAATCATAACCTTGCCTTAAACTATCGAGCACAGCCTTCATCTCGTTATAAAGTTTTAAAGTATCTTCCGGGGTAGCCTTCCTATCCACTTTCCTCCCGATATGACTTATCCTAACCATTTCAACGCGTGGTCGCCTATCGATGACCTCGATAATATGATAACCGAACTTTGTTCTTACTGGCTCCCGTGTTCTTTCACCGACTTTCATAGAAAAACACGCATCCTCAAACTCCGGGACCATCATCCCAGCGGTGAAATAGTAAAGATCCCCTCTATTGAAAATAACGCTTGGATCATCCGAAAATTCAAGTGCTACTGAATCCCACGGAGACCCAGCGTTAAGCCTTTCAATTGCGCTTTTTGCCCTCTTGTAAGCCATCAATGTATCAACGCCCGGCATCTCAATTAAAATATGTCTCGCTCTGATTTCTTCTTTCCTTCTTTCATAAAGTTGCTTTATGCCGGGGTCAATAACTTCCTTTTTCGTAAGATACGAAAGAGCAAGGGTTGTGTAATATTCTTTTATCTCCTTTTGGACATTTGGATCTTTATCAAGCTTTTGTGCTCTCGCCTCGAGAACTTTGAGCTTGAATTTGACTAAAAGGTCGAGATAATTTTTCCTGTCCTCAAGTGGTTTACTTTTTGCTTTTTCATAACCCCCATTATTTTTGGCAAATGATTTCTCAAATTCGTCAAGCGTTATTATCTCTTCCCCAATCTTTGCCACATATTCCTTCTTTTCAACCAATCCGATATTTCTCAAAAATGCGCAACTTGAGAAAACAAAAATTAACACGAGCAAAGCTACATTCTTTCGCATTCCACCCGATAGTTTTGTTTTTGATTATTCAATGATCGTAAAACCTGTGTATTTATGTAAAACCTTAGGAACTATTACTTTCCCTTCGGGGGTTTGATAATTTTCTAAAAGTGCAACCATCAACCGTGAGGTTGCAAGTCCAGAGCCATTGAGCGTATGGACAAATTCTGGTTTTGATTTTTTATCTCTTCTAAATCTTATATTCATTCTTCTTGCTTGAAAATCTTCAAAATTACTACAACTTGATGCTTCAAGCCACTTCTTCTCAGCTGGGGACCAAACCTCTATATCATATGTCTTTGCTGAAGAAAAACTCATATCTCCCGTGCAGAGTAAAACAACTCTATAAGGAATGTTAAGAAGTTGAAGCACTTCTTCTGCGTCCTTTACAAGAGACTCAAGCTCGTCATACGAAGACTCCGGCGTCGTAAACTTGACAAGTTCAACTTTATTAAATTGATGAACCCGCAAAAACCCTCGAGTTTCTCTCCCCCATGAGCCTGCCTCGCGCCTAAAACATGCGGAATAAGCGACATATTTTTTAGGAAGCTCACTTATATCAAGAATCTCATCACGATGGATATTCGTAACAGGAACTTCAGCAGTGGGTATCAAATACAAATCATCCTCAGGACAATAATACATATCTTCCTTCAATTTTGGAATTTGCCCAGTTCCACGCATCGACGCCTCATTTACAAGAAAAGGTGGAAAAACCTCAACATAACCGTGCTTCTGAATGTGAAGGTCAAGCATAAAATTTATCAACGCCCTTTCAAGCGTCGCCCCTTTACCAATATAAACAGGGAAACCACTGCCCGTTAACTTAGCCCCACATTCAAAATCAATTATCCCAAGTTTTTTCCCAAGCGTTAAATGATCTTTTATCTCAAAATCAAACTCTTGAATCTCACCCCAAGTCCTTACAACAACATTATCTTCTTTATCCTTCCCAACCGGAACTGAATGATGTGGTATATTGGGGACCCAAAGCAAAAAATTTTCAAGTTCAAGTTCAACCTTCCTAAGTTCAGAATCGATTGCCTTAATTTCATCCGAAACCCTTCGCATCTCTTCAATTAATTCAGTAGCATCTTTGCCTTGCTTCTTCAAACTTGCTATTTCTTCGGTCACATCGTTCCTCCTTGCCTTCAGCATATCCCCCCTTTTAATCAACTCCCTTCTCTTTGCATCAAGTTTTAAAATCTCATCAACATGATCCTTTTCCCCCTTCAATTCAATCGCCCGCTTCACAACCTCTGGATTTTCGCGAATAAATTTCAAGTCAAGCATCTTTTCGACTTATCGTTTATTTTCATCGGATTTTATTTATTTTACCAAAAATAAACCATAAACTCAAACTTCCACAAGCCGTGCTTTGAACTCAAAAATTCCATCCTTTATACCGTATGGCTTAAAACCAAGTTCAGCCTCCGCTTTGAAAATCACAAGACCCGACTTCAAAGGTCGGGGTGCAATCTGGTTTAATTCCGATGTTTTAACAGGAATTATAAGTTCTCTATCAAACCCGAAAATCTCCGCAAGCTTTACGGCAAATGTATATCTATCTACAAAATCCCTCCCACCAATATTATAAACCCCCTCCTTATCAAACTCAATAACCTTCAAAATCGCAAAAGCAAGATCATCAACATAAGTTGGATTCCCAACCTGATCCGTCACAACTTTTATCTTCTCACCCTTTGAAAGCTTCTCGTAAAGCCAAAGTGCGAAATTACTTTTGACATTCTTCCCAACGCCATACAAAACATTCGTCCTCAAAATTGCAAACCTTATACCCCCAATTTTCACCTCATTCTCACTCGCAAGTTTTGTCCTACCATAATAATTAATCGGATTTGGAATTGCATCCTCTGTATATGGACCATTTTTCCCATCAAATATGTAATCAGTCGAAATATGAATTAGCTTCGCATCAACTCTTCTTGCTGAATGAACAAGATTTCTAACACCCTCTACATTTACCCTCCAAGCAAGCTCACGATTTTGCTCGCAACCATCAACATTGGTATACGCAGCTGTGTTAATTATTACATCTGGGCGAAAATAGACGACAAGATTTTTGACATCATTTCTTGATGTTATATCAAGCATCGTATAATCAAACCCACCAAAATCAAGAAATGTTCTTGGCTCCTTCGCCGTTGCAAGAATTTCAAAATTAGCGCTTTTTAAAAGTAACTTCAAAACAGCTTGCCCCAAAAGCCCATGAGACCCAGTCACCATAACCCTCATTTTTTCACAAGCTCTTTAAGTTTATCTATTTCAGTTGAACCAGGAATCGTTGCGTTCAATCCCGCAACATAATTCGCAAAATCTGTTGAAGCCAGCGGATCCAAAGTTTTGGAGTATTTATAAAAGAACGCTGACCCAAAAACATCTCCACAACCAGTTGGATCGACCACCTCAACCTCATAAGCCTTAAAATTTGCCTTTTTAATCCCGTCATCAAAATAATAAACCGTCGCACCAAGACTTGCCCTCGTTATCACCATCGCTTTAACACCAAGATTCAAAACATTCTCCGCAAGCGTATCGTCATCCCAAGTTTCCTCCCCAATCGCTCTTGATTCAAACTCATTCATCTGAACCGTGTCAACATTTTCAAACCACTCCTTCCAATCAGACATTCTTCTTCTAAATCTTATATTTCGCTCATCAACTCCAAGCGTCGCACTGTGAACATCAAAATGAATATACCCATCAAAAACTTTTCTCAATCGCTTTAAAACCTCAAGTTCAATATCAAACCCGGAAATCATATTTATAAAAATCCCATCAACCCCAGCATCAAACAAAATTTTTAATCTCTCAAATTCAATCGGCTTAGCGATATGCGTCGAACACTCGACTCTTTCTTTCCTATCTTGGTAAAAAAGGTGAACACGATTTGTAAGACCACTAAATTTAAATATCCCGTCCGTCACGACATTTGGATAACTTTTTATCCTCTGGATAAACTTATCATAATCAACTTCACCAACCCCGAAAACAGGATAAATTAAATCTCCATCATCAACTATGTTTGCAAGCGAGGCTAAAGAGAAAAATATGCCACCGTAGCTTTGAACTTCGGAACCATCAACCAAGTGAATTACATCAAGGCATAGATGTCCAACAAGACCATATTTCATAATTTCGAACCCTGCTTTCTAAAATCTTCAAGTTTTACCCTCAACCCTTCATCCTGCAAAGCGAGAATTTCCACGGCAAGAACAGCTGCGTTTATCGCGCCAGCTTTCCCAATAGCAACAGTTGCAACAGGTATTCCCGGGGGCATTTGAACAATTGAATAAAGTGCATCGACGCCGTTTAATTCAGAAGTGGGAAGAGGAACGCCAATTACAGGCAAACTTGTATTTGCAGCTATGACCCCAGGCAAATGCGCAGCCATTCCAGCTCCTGCTATTATGACTTTAAAACCGTTCACTTCAGCGTTTCGAGCAAACTCAATTGTTTCAATTGGATTTCTATGCGCCGATAAAACCCTTTTCTCATAATCAACACCAAAATACTGAAGATATTCCTCACAGAATCGCATTATCTCTTCATCCGTTTTGCTTCCCATTAAAATCGCAACCTTTGGCATAATTTTTAGCGAACTTTGTTTTTATTAAGGTTTTCTCTCAAGAACTCGATTATTTTTTCTTGATACCTATCACCAAGAACCTCCCAAGAATCTATATGCCCAGCACCATCGACAAGAACAAGTTCTCCCTTTAAAGTATATCGATGCAAAACTATCGAATGCCAAGGTTTCACCGTTTCATCATTCTTTCCGTGAATGTAAAGAACAGGGCACGAAACTTTCTTAACATACTCAAGCGGTGCAATATCGTCAA
Source organism: Candidatus Kryptoniota bacterium (assembly GCA_938074445.1). Taxonomy (GTDB): domain Bacteria; phylum Bacteroidota; class Ignavibacteria; order Kryptoniales; family Kryptoniaceae; genus Kryptonium. The sequence goes on from CALJEK010000003.1 coordinate 53,684, forward strand.
TCTTGATACCTGAAATTTTTTCAACGTTTTTAAGAACCTTCTCAGTCAAAAACTTCGAAGCAAACTTGAATTTCCTTTTCTGATGCTCAAAGACCAAATCGGAAAATTTAGCAAAACTTCCCTCGGATATGATCGCGCTGATCCTATTATCTATCCCAGCGGTTTGAATTGCGACAGCCCCACCGAGCGAAACCCCAAAAAGCACAACTGGAAGATCAGGGAACCTTTTCAAAAGGAAACTCACCCATTCAGAAATATCAAACTTCTCAAGATAACCATATGTGCAGTATTTCCCTCCGCTTTCACCATGATAGCGAAGGTCAACCAAAAGAACATTATATCCAGCCTCGCTTAAAAACTTCGCCCTTTTCAAACCAAACGCTTTATTCGTATAAGTCCCGTGGATGTAAATCACGCTTCCAACAGGTTCCCCTTCCGCTTGAATTAACCAACCCTTTAAAATTGCACCGTCAAACGATTTTATCTCAACATCCTCATACTTTAACCCAAGGTCCAACGGAGACTTGACCATCTTCCCGTCAATCAGAAAATTTTTCTGCCTCGGCTTTAAGATAATTGACGGACCAATGAAATTGACGATAAAAAAATAGGCGAGGAATAAAACCAAAAATATGATTAAAATCAAAGTCAGCATCTCACTCCCAATTCACTTTTTGAGTTTTTCCCATTATAAATTCCAAGAGCAAATATAAAGCTAACAGCCATAACCAACACGCCAAGAGCAAATGGTGCTCTTTGACCAAAATTTCCGTAAAGGAAACCACCCATCGACGGACCAAATACACGAGCCAAACTTGACAGCGATTGCCCCAACCCAAGTGTGATTCCTTGAGTTTCGGATTTCGCTTGCCTCGAGATTAAACTTAGCACAGTTGGCATTGTTATCCCGCTACCAAATGTAAAAAAAGTCGTAAAGGTTAAAAATTCAAGGAAATGCCTCGAAAACATTATCCCAAATAAACCAAAGCACATCAAAAACGTTCCCACCACCAAAACTTTCTCTTCCCTGAATCTCTTTGTAAATTTGCCAACGAGATAACCCTGCGTCATCACACCTATTATCCCAATATAGCCAAATAACAGTCCATTATGTGAAGCATCGAAACTAAACACATCTCTCGTAAAAAGAGGAAAAACAACATAGTTGATCGACACCCCAAAAGTTATAACAAAGAAGGTGAAATAAAGAAAAATTAAAACTTTACTTCGAACCACTCCTGAAATTCCCTGACCATAACTTAACTCGCGGGATTCAGACTTGCGTGAACGAGGTTCAGGTAGAAACTTCAATGCAAGAAAAAAATTTAAAAGCGAAAGCCCCGAAGCAAAGAATATTGGGATATTATAACCAAATTTGCTCAAAACCCCACCTATAAATGGTCCGACAACAAAACCTATCCCAAAACCAGCTCCAACTATTCCCATCCCTTTCGCCCTTTCTTCAGGTGGGGTTATATCCGCGATATATGCTTGCGCAGTTGCTATATTCGCTCCCATCAAACCAGCAAGCATCCTTGATAGGAACAAAAGCCAAAGCGAATTTGCCAACGCAAAAATTAAATAAGAAACAAACGAACCAAAAACACTCACAAGTATGACAGGTCTTCTCCCAATTCTATCTGAAATCCTTCCCCATATCGGATTAAAGATAAATTGCATAAATGAAAACGAAGACACGAGCAAACCGATTTGATACGATTTCGCCCCGAAATTAAGCGCATAAAAAGGTAAAAGCGGAATTACAATCCCAAACCCTATCAAATCTATCAAAACAGTCAAAAAAATAACACCAAGTCGACCTCGCATTAAGTCAATTTGCTTTGTTTTTAAAAATTTAAAAACAAACGACCGCTATTCCAAATTTTGAACTTTTGCAATTTCTCATCTTTTTGATAAATTTTAACAAAACTGTCGAAACAGGAGCAAAATATTTTATGACGATAGATAAACTTGAAAAAGCAATCAAAGAGTTTAACGACGCCTCCTTCTTTGAGTGTCACGATACGCTTGAGGAAATGTGGAATGAAGAACGAAACCCCGAAATTAAAAAATTCTATCATGGATTAATTCATATAGCGGTTGGATTTTATCATCTTACAAATTTAAATTTTCGTGGCGCGACAAGCCAACTCAAAAAAGCAATTTTTAAACTCAACAACTACCCCGAAACCTATATGAATATAAAACTTTCCGAACTTCTATCGGAAGTGAAACTATGGCTCGAGAAGATAGAAAATCCCCCACTTGAAAAAAACGAAAATTTCAACTTTGAAAATTTACCAAAAATAAAACTCGCAGATGAAAATGAAAATTGGCAAATATGAAATTTATGCCATCGAAACGGGTCGCTTCAAGCTCGATGGTGGTGCGATGTTTGGAATCGTCCCTAAAACAATATGGGAAAAGTTAAACCCAAGCGATGAAAAAAATAGAATTGAACTCGCCTTGAGAACGCTTTTGATCATCGGTAATGATAAACGAATCCTCGTCGACACTGGCATAGGGAAAAAATGGGAAGAAAAATACACCGAAATTTACGGCATCGATCACACAAAATATACCCTTGAAGATTCACTCGCAAAAATTGGCTTAAAAACAGATGATATAACCGATGTAATACTAACCCACCTGCATTTTGACCACGCTGGCGGTGCGACAATGATTGATTCAGACGGGATCATAAAACCAACATTTAAAAACGCAACTTATTATGTCCAAAAACGTAACCTCGAACTTGCTATGAACCCAAACGAAAAAGATAGAGCAAGCTACCTCCCAGAAAATTTTTTGCCACTAATTGAATTTAACCAACTTGAAATAATTGAAGGAGAATTTGAAATTTTTGATGGAATTGAGATTATAACTTCCGATGGTCACACTTTCGGTCAACAACTTGTTAAAGTTTCAGACGGAGAAAAAACAATTGTTTATTGTGGCGACTTAATTCCAACCTCATCTCATATCCCAATACCTTATGTCATGGCTTATGATTTACAACCTCTCATAACGATGGAAGAAAAGAAAAAACTTTTGAAGAGAGCAGTCGATGAAAATTGGATCTTGTTCTTTGAGCATGACCCTTACACAGATTGCGCCACAGTAAAACAAGGGAAAAAATATGTTGAGGTCAACGAAAGATTTAATATTTCAGATTTCACTTTCTAATCCGCACTTTAAAACCTATATACCAGAGACAAGTATAAAAACTCCGGTAAGGGCAATTACGAACCCAGCAATTGCATGTGAATATCTTTCAAGACTTTCAAGCCTAACAAAACGAATTCCAAGATAACCGATCAACGCCTGCCCGATCATCATAATCCAAGTCACAACGCTGAAAACTATCATTACCCCGAGAATTCCGGCAAGTTTAAATTTAAGCGAAATAAAGAAGAGCGGAATTAAAGGTTCACAAGGACCAAGAACGAAAATTGCAAACAATGTCCAAACAGTGACAACTTTTTTATTCAAAATCTTTTCATCGACTATCTCATGTCTATGTGGATGTTTCGCATGTTTCAAACCCCAAACCGCATAAGCTACCCCAAAACCAATTAAAAGCCATAAACCAACTTCTCCGCGCAACGCTTCAAACCCCTCGAGCTTGCTTAACTCCATACCGATAAACAAACCAAAAAGCCCAAGCAAAATTGACGAACCAACATGCCCAATGCCAGCTATAAATGTTACGAAAATCAATTTTTTTACTGACCATTTCTGCGCCCGTCCTATCATTATAAATGGAAGCCAATGGTCGGGAGCAAGCGCATGAAGGAATGCTATTGATGCTGTGCTTACCATAAGAGTTAAAAAGGAAGCGTCATACATTTGAATAATCCCCCTATTTTGTTTGTATCCAAGAAATTAACTCCTTAAAACTTGGAAATTTCCCATAACTTAAAATTGCAATTCTGAAAATTCTTCCAGCGACCCAAATCATCCCCAAAACCGATAAAGCAAGTATAAATGTTGTCCCTAAGATTTCCCAAAGTGAAGGCATCTTTATTGGAATTCGTGCAACCATGAATGAAGGAGTAAAGATCGGGATGAAGGATAAAATTTTTATCAGCGGTAAATCTGGATTTTGCATAATTAAAAAAGCGAAAGCAATTGGCAAAACCATCAAAATGCTTACATACCCTGCGATTTGCTGAGCCTCATACTCCGAATTTACAGGAGCCCCAACTGCAACAAAAACAGCAGAATAAAAAAGATAACCAAGCATAAAATAAACCAGAGAAATCAGCAACACTTCAAGATTTATTGACGTAAGGGCATATCCAGAAATGAAATAAAATCCCATCAAAGCCCATACAAACATTTGAGTTAACCCAACCATACCAAGCCCGATTATCTTTCCAGCCATAAGTTGATTTGCAGTACACGATGAGAGGAGAAGTTCAACAACTCGATTTGACTTTTCCTCAACAACGCTTCTTATCAACATTTGACCACCCGTCAAAACAAGTATCATCAACGCAAAAATAAAAATGTAAGAACTAAAAAATATACCCAAAAAGTCAGCCTTTTCTTCTTCCCCTCTCTTTGAAATTTTTATAGTTGTATACTTCACAGTTTTTATTATTTGTGAAACTTTATCTCTTCCAACGCCATGTTTTTCAAGATTTGCCCCAACGAGGATCTCCTGCAAAACACTTCTGAACCTTTCAAGGTCCTTCAAATTCCCAACATTTTGAGCGATATATTGAAAACTTAAAGTATCCTCACCGAAGTTCTTTGGTATAATTAGATATCCTTCAATTTTACCATTCACAACTAACTGGTTTGCGTGTTTTTTAATTTCATTAATATCGTTGCTTGATGTAGGTGTAGTTATTTTAACAATAACATAACTTTGTCTACCATCCGGAAGTTTAAACTCTTTCGAAACTTTTTCATTAAAAGCATCGAAAACCCACCCAGATAAATCGGCAACCCCAATTACCTTCTGCCCAGCTTCGACTTTTTCAATTAAAATGGTCGGAAGGATCGAAAAGCCGAGTATAAAAATTGGCATTAAAACCAGCGAAATTAAAAATACTTTTGTTCTAACCTTCGTTATATACTCCCACCAAGCGATAGAGAAAATTTTCTTCATAAAACTCCTAAACATTTTTTAAATTTATATGTCTTGCCAACAGATGATTTTTATTTTTAACCTTACCATCTGTAAAACATACTACCTCAACCTCTTTAATACAGCTTTTTGAATTACAGAAAAGCGGTCCTTAACACCAAAATCTCTATATAGACTTTCTGTCAATGAACCTTCTGGATAATTTGTTTTTTCCTGTATCGCTATAAGCTCTGTGACGACAAGCAAAAACTCAACCGTAAATTCTCCAACTTTATCCAATTCTTTAAACGGCTCAACGTGCTCTGGTCTAAAAAACTGAAGATTAGAAGGAAATGAATCTATAGGATTAACCGATTTTATCATTTCTAGAATATGCTCTTTTAACTTCAATGCTAATGAAGGATTATAAGCATACTTGACATACATCTCTACAATCAAGTGAACATGCTTAGGGGTGCGTTCCCGTTTATTTGGTTCTTTAAATCTTACGATGAAATCATATGGTGATTCAGGTTTTTTGCCGGGATAAACTCTAATTTGAACATTTGTTTTCGTTGTATAAATAATATCATCCGTCTGTATTCTCTTAGCTTTCCATATTTTGTAAGAAGATTCCAAATAATAATAAATTGCCTTTAACCAACCAAAAAGTTTCTTCACTTCTTCACCTCATATATGAGGAGATATAAGTGCACTATTTCAAGTTGCTCTCTTGAGATTTTAGAGGACGGATTTATTCTATCCTTTGTGACAACTACAATTTCCTTTAACCACAAATTCTCATGTTTCAATTCATCTACTAACCTTTTAGCGAGAGGCTCTACATATCCATTTACTCTCACATCTTGTGTTTGGATTACAATAAAACCACCTTTGTCTATGTTGGAAAGCTCTTGATTTACAATTTGTCGTATTTCTTTTAAATAATACTCAATATATGAGTAAGAAGGCTTACTGCTCAAAAATGGAGATTTAATAAAGAGTAATCCATAGTTTTTGAGGCTGTTTTCTTTTGCAAATTTTATCTCCCCTTTTGAGTGGGATACAAAAGTTATAACAGAATAATCTTTTCCGTTTGAGTATCTGTCAATTACATTCTTATTTATGCATTCATCAAAATTTTTCTCTGGCAAGACCCATACCGTTGTGGTTTCAAGATTTTTTAATTTTTCTCTCGACACGGGCTTTTCTAACATGGGAAGTAATAAGCCATAAGGTTCCTCTTTTTCGCTTATATTTATCAAATAAGTAGGCGTTTCAGGTTTTTCAAAAATTGGCAAATATTCATGGGCTAACAAAAGAAAATTATGTTTTATACTCTTTTCATACCAAATACCCGTTGTTCTACAGTTATGTTGTCGCTTAATGACAAGCTCTCTCAATTTAAAACCAGCATCCAAATAAACATTTATAAGTTCAAACCCTAAGGGAACTACATGTTTTTCCCTTCTTATATCTCCTATTAGGATAGCACATTTTTTCCCTGGTTTTAGTACTCTAAAACTCTCCTTCGCAACCTTAGCCATTTCCTTTAAGAATTCTTCTACATCAAGGTGTGATAAATCGCCCTCCTTAGAATCAGTATAATGAATTATGTTTGCATAAGGGGGATGGGCACAAATTAAATCTACCGAATTATCTTGTAGAAAAGATAGATCCCTTGCATCACCAACCAACACTTGTGGTTCATAAATTTCAAGGGAAGTTTCTCCATCAGCGAATGTTAATTGCTGTGCTTCTATAGTAAAATTTAAATTCTTTTTTGCTAATTCAATGGCTTTATCATTAATATCAAGGGCGATGCACTTTCTTCCTAAGATTTTACATTCAACAGCGGTTGTTCCAGACCCACAAAAATAATCTAAAACCAATTCACCCGGTTTTGAGTATTTAAGAATAATATTCCTTGGTATGTAAGGAGACCAATTGCCTCTATATTCACCACTATGCGTTGCCCAATTACCTCGTTGTTTAAAACTCCAAACAGTAGTCTGTTCCTCTCTGAAATTCTTTGGATGAAGAGTTTTTATTTTTCTTGAGGTTTTCAAAGAACTGACATTAATACCTTGGGACTTAGTTATTATTTTTTCAATATATTTCAACGAAACCCCATATTTTTGACCAATTTCTACATCTGGAGTTCCTTTTGCTTTTTCCCGTAAAATTGCTTCCTGTAGCTCCTTTTCTACTTTGAACTTTATCATTTGGTTAGTCATTGTGCTCTGTATTTCGAAAAGTTCAAAAAATTATAAACAATTTTTATAAAAAATTCAAACCATTCTGAACAACTTAGAAACTTCCGTGCTTCAGTAAATTTGAGCCTCTACATTTAAAAATAAAAAAGGCGAACTATCTCGCCTGATGAGATAATTCGCCTTTGAAAAATTTACCCAAGTTTAAAGTTTGCAATTATCAATTAACCTGTTCAACTTCTTCAGCAACTTCTTTTCTCACAGCGATCTCAATAACTTCATCCATCTCCTTTACAAAGTAAAACTCCATCTCATTTCTAACTTGTTCAGGGATCTCTTCAATATCAGCTTTATTTTTCTCCGGCAATATCACTTTTTTAATCCCAGCTCTATGCGCTGCGAGAACTTTCTCCTTTATTCCACCGACAGGTAAAACAGCACCTCGCAATGTAATTTCACCTGTCATCGCAATATCATTACATACCACCCTACCTTTCAACAAAGAATAAAGAGCCGTTAATATTGTAACTCCAGCCGAAGGTCCATCCTTTGGAATCGCTCCGGCTGGGACATGTATGTGAATATCATATTTCCCTCTGAATTCAGGGTCTATGCCGAACTCCTCAGCCTTTGATGCAATGTAGCTCAACGCTATGTGTGCCGATTCCTTCATAACATCGCCAAGTTGACCCGTGAGATGGAGCGCCCCTTTGCCGTTCATCTTTGTCGCTTCAACAAATAAGATTTCTCCACCAACCGGCGTCCATGCGAGACCCATAGCAATACCAGGCTTGTTAATTCTCTCAGCAGCCTCGTGATAATACTTCGGCTGTCCAAGATACTTTGAAACCACATCTTCAGTTATAGTTGTTGGTTCAGTTTTACCCATAGCAACATCTTTCGCAACCCCACGGCATATGTCTGCTATTCTCCTCTCAAGGTTTCTAACACCAGCTTCTCTTGTATATGAGTTGATTATTTTTCTAAGTGCGGAATCCTCAAATTTTATCATATCCTCAGTCAGCCCATGCGCTTTTATCTGCTTCGGGACAAGAAAATATTTTGCTATGTTTAACTTTTCCTCTTCTATGTAACTTGGTATCTCAATTATTTCCATTCTATCCCTCAAAGCTGGCGGAATCGGTTCAATCATATTCGCAGTCGCTATAAACATGACCTTTGAAAGGTCGAATGGAACTTCAATATAGTGATCACTAAACGAATGATTTTGCTCTGGATCGAGGACTTCAAGCAAAGCAGCTGCCGGATCACCGCGGAAATCAGCACCAATTTTATCGACCTCATCAAGCATGAAGACAGGATTGTTTGAACCAGCCTTTCTAATTCCCTGAATTATTCTCCCCGGCAAAGCACCGATGTAAGTTCTTCTATGCCCTCTTATCTCAGCCTCATCGTGAACCCCACCGAGCGAAATTCTAACAAATTTTCTTCCCAAGGCTTCGGCAATTGACCTCCCAAGTGATGTTTTCCCAACCCCTGGCGGTCCAACAAAGCAAAGTATCGGACCGCGCATATCATTCTTTAACTTGCGAACCGCAAGATACTCAAGGATTCTCTTTTTAACCTTTTCAAGCCCGTAGTGATCCCTTTCCAATATTTCCTCGGCTTTCTTTATGTCGAGATTATCTTCCGTTGAGATGCTCCATGGCAATTCTATTAGCCAATCCAGATAAGTTCTCGCAACTGTATATTCAGCGGAAGATGGATGCATTCGGGATAACCTTTCAAGCTCCTTCAACGCAACCTTACGAGCTTCTTCAGGCATATTTGCTTTTTCGATTTTCTCCCTCAATTCCCTGATCTCCGCCCCTTCCTCATCCTCGCCAAGTTCCCGCTTTATCGCTTTTAATTGCTCTCTCAGGAAATACTCACGCTGATTCCTCGTGATCTCATCTTGAACCTCAGCTTGAATTTTATTCCCAAGCTCGAGCCGTTGTGCATGCCGATTTAAAATGAAATGACATTTTTTCAAACGATCCTTTATGTTAACTTGTTCAAGAATTTCCTGCTTTTCAGCCACAGAAACATTTAAAATCGACCCAACAATATCTGGAAGCGCATATATATCATCGGTACCGCTTACCATATTTGCTTGTTCAGGTGTTAAGTCCGGAGAAAGTTCGACAACCCTCTTAAAGACATTTTTAATCGCGACTGAAAGAGCTTCAGCTTCAATATCTATCTCACCTTCATCATCAACCTGCTGAACTATTCCCCTTAAATACGGCTCCTGCTGAATAAACGATAAAATTTTAGCTCGATGCAAACCCTGAACAAACACGCTCTTTGAACCATCTGGCAAGTTATAAACCTTAAGTATCTTTGCAACTGTCCCAAAATGATAAACATCGTTTGGAGTTGGCTTCTCTATCTGCGGTTCCTTTTGTGCAACGATTAAAACTAACTCCCCTGCCTTATTAGCATCCTCTATCAGCTTTATAGTGCTTTCCCTTCCAACAGAAAGAGGCATAAATTGTTTCGGGAAAAATACCGAATTCCTCAACGGCAAAACAGACATCGCCTCAGGAATATGTATATGCTGTTCAGGACCCTTAACAACTCTGCTTTCTTCTCCCATGTTTTTATCTCTCTTTGTTTTAATTGTTTAAAAACTAACATAACTTCATCACCACATCCATCAAAATATCTTTATGCCTCTCTTCATCCTCGACTATCTCCCTAAGCAAATTTTTAACTTTGTCATCTTCCAATTTATTGATCTGCGAAATATACCCTTCATAAATCTCCTTATCAAACTCAAGAACGGCAACAAGCCTTCTAAAGCCCCTTTGATCATGAATTGTTTCCATCCTCACATCAAAAATTTTCGGCAATGGATTCACACTTCCACCAAGTTCTATAATTTTTTGTTTCAACTTTTCAGCGTGTCCACGCTCCTCGCTCGCAACTTTCTTCAGTTTTTCCCTTAAAAAATCAAATGGGATAATTTCAGAATATTCCTCCATTAACTTTGCAATAGCGATCTCCTTTGAATAATTTTCGTTCAAAATCTTCAAAATTTCTTCCCTTTCTGAAAAATGTGGCATAAGCAGGCTTTTTAAAATTTCTGTAAAACTTCTTTTTCTCGCTTGTGCCTCCATCGCCATTTTGAACTTCTTTGTTTTCCATCAGCCTATATAAATTTATGAATTAAAATTAAAAAATCCCGCCAAAATTGGCGGGATTTATTTATTAATCAACCTTGATCTCAATCTCCTTGGGTTTCGCTTCCTCAACCTTCGGAAGCTTTATCGTAAGAACACCATCTTTAAATTTAGCCTCAACTTTATCAACCTTTACAGTCCCTGGCAATGAAAACGACCTCGCAAATGAACCATACACACGCTCAATTCTATGGTAATTCTCCTTCTTAGTTTCTTTCTCTTGTTTCTTCTCTCCACTTATCACAAGGATATTATCTTTTATCGTTATCTTGATATCATCTTTGCTGACACCAGGAACCTCCGCCCTTACAATATATTCGTCGTCTGTTTCAGATATATCAACCCTCGGGCTCCAACTTACCAACCTGACTTCCTCATCCTCAAAGCCATGGAAAAATCTGTCAAATATCCTGTTTATCTCTCTCTGAAGGTCAAAAATTTCTGTGGCAAGGTCTTTCATCGGGTTCCATCTGATGAGTGTCATGGCTTTTTCACCTCCTTTGATTTTTAATTTTTGTTTTTGAATTTCAAATTCCAATAAAATATAATTCCAAATACTGTGCCATTCTAAAAAGATTAAAAATCATTGCGTTTAACTATAGCCCGCATTTGCCAAGCTGGCAAGGGATTATTGAAATTTTGTTAGGTTGATGTCAAAGTGTCATTCTAAATTGCATTATTCGACAAGATTAAATTGTGAGTTTAGAGATTTATTTTTATATTTTTGAGGAAAGTTAAAAAGACATCCTTAACACAAGTGATGAAAAGGAAGCAGCTCAAAAAATTAGTCATAGTTGCGATTGCATTTGTTATACTCATTTTGGCTATGGATAAAATTGCGATGCCATTTTATGTTAATTCGGTTAAATCTGTGAAAATGCCCAATCTCATCGGTAAAAAACTTGAAGATGCAAAACGAATAATTGACTCATTAAATCTAAAACTCGAAAGTATAACTGAACGACCTGATACGAGATTTCCTGCTGGATATGTGATAATCCAAAACCCAAGACCGGGAATGAGAGTAAAAGAGGGAAGGCGTGTCTACTTCGTCGTCAGTTCCGGCGAAGAGAAAGTTGAAGTTCCTTCCCTTATTGGAAAGTCAATCCGCGAGGCTAAATTAACACTTGAAAAATTTGGGTTAAGACTTGGTGATGTTGAATATGACTTCTCCACCGATTTTCCTGAAGGAGCGATTTTTTCACAGTCGATCCCTGAGAAAGCAAAGGTTTCAATCGGAACACCAGTTTCAGTTGTTGTAAGTTTAGGAGATGCTGAAGGCAAAACGCAAGTCCCCAATTTAATTGGAATTCCACTTTCAAAAGTTGAGAGAATTTTAAACGAAGCCGGACTTAACATAGGTAAAATAGTTTATGAGCCAAACCCAACAGTCCTGCCAAACACCGTAATTGAACAATTCCCCAGACCTGGTTCCTTTGTTGCTAAAGGTTCAACTGTCGATGTTTTTGTAGCAAAGGAGTTTTCCGAAACCCAAAAACAAAACTATTGATGACGGAATGTTTAAACTCGCCCCATCTTTACTGTCCGCTGACTTTTCCGACCTCAAAAATGAAATAAAAAAAGCCGAAGAAGGCGGAGCAGACCTTTTTCATCTTGATATAATGGATGGTCATTTCGTCCCAAATTTAACATTCGGACCGATGATAGTTAAAGCAATAAGGGAATTAACCTCTCTTCCTCTCGATTCTCATCTTATGATTTTAAACCCAGATCAATACATAGACGAATTTAGAAATGCAGGTTCAGACATAATAACTGTCCATTATGAGACATGTCCGCATTTGCATAAAACAATAATGAAAATCAAACAAACCGGGGCAAAAGCTGGAGTCGCAATAAATCCTGCTACCCCTGTTCTCGTCATCGAGGAAATTATCGACTATGTCGATCTCCTGCTGATAATGTCAGTTAACCCTGGCTTTGGAGGACAAAAATTTATTGAAACCTCGTTAAGAAAAATTATCCAAGCTAAAAAAATTATCACGGAAAGAAATCTCGATGTTGAGATTGAAGTTGACGGTGGCATCGACCTCAATAATGTTGAACTCTTACTTGAAGCTGGAGCAGATATAATTGTCGCTGGTTCATCAATTTTTAAGTCAAACGATGTAACTGAAACAGTTAAGAAATTTAAGAAAAAGTTTATCGAGTACGAATTTAAAAACAAAGCGAAATTTGTATGATAAAAACTGTATTGAGAAATGTCAATGCTGTCACCCCTTTCAGAATAATCGAAAATGCCGGGATAATAATAGAGGGAAAGAAAATCGCTGAAATAGGAAAACTTGAAGATTTAAAATTCGAATCGGATGAGGAATATGAATTTTTCGATTTAGATGGAATGTATGCTGTACCTGGGTTTATTGACCTTCATGTTCACGGTGGACTTGGGTATGGATTTGAGGACGAAGAGGATGATGCACTTTTCAAAATAAGCGAATTTTTCTTCCAACATGGCACAACTGGTTTACTTGCGACGCTTTATCCAAAGCCGGAAAAAGAATTCGTCCGCGAACTAAGACGACTTGCCGATTTCATAGAGCAAAATCACTCTAACATCTGGGGAATACATCTTGAAGGTCCATTTTTAAATCCAGAAGAACGAGGAGCGATGAACCCGGACTACCTCTTGAAACCATCGCTTGATGCTTGGTATACATTACGGGATGCTGGACGCGGATTTATAAAAATAATGACAATCGCCCCTGAACTTCCAGGAGCTTATGAAGTTATGCGCGAAGCTGCCCTTGATGGAGTTATACTATCAATCGGACATTCAATTGCAGACATAGATGAAATCCAAACGGCGATACACAACGGCGCTGCACATGTAACACATATGTTCAATGCGATGAAACCGTTTCACCACCGTGATCCGGGCGTTATAACTGGCTCACTTCTTTTCGACGAGCTTAAAATAGAACTTATTGCCGACGGAGTCCACGTGCATCCTATGGTGATGAAACTTCTTTATAAAATAAAAGGAGCTTCCGGGATCATACTTATAACCGATGCGATGAAAATGTGTGGGTTACCCGATGGGGAATATGAATTTGCCGATCAAAAAGTGATTGTTAAAGATAAAAAGATATTTCTTGAAGATGGAACTTTGGCTGGGAGCACACTTACAATGGAACGAGCAGTAAAAGTTATGGTTGAACTTGTTGATGTTCCAATTACATCAGCAGTTAGAATGGCTTCTCTAAATCCAGCTCGCGTCCTCGGGAAAGAACATCGCAAAGGGATACTTGCAACCGGAAAAGATGCTGATATAGTCGTGCTCGATAAAGATTTTAATGTCCATATGACGATTTACGAGGGAGAAATAAAATATAGAAGAGATTAAAAGTGCTTGGAATAATCCTGACGATTTTTTTGCTTGCCAGTCCTCAACCAAACAAAAATAAATATGTTTCTTCTGATTTTAAACTTGAAAAAAGCAAACATAATGAGTTCATCCTTACCATCATCTTAAAGCCAGTAGATAAAATTCACATAAACTCCGAACCCACACTGAGTATAAAATTCAACGATCCGCTTATTGAAATTTTAGAAATTAAATTTGACAAAACAGAAAAAAATTACATTGACACACGCAAACCGATAATTGTTAAACTGAAACCAAAGGTGAAAAACCTGAAATCGTTGAGTGGGGAACTAACATATTTTTACTGTTCCGAGGCTGAGGGATGGTGTTCAAAATTTACTGAGAGATTTGAAGTTAAACTATAAAGTAAAGTTCACTTGCCCCGCAGAATTAACCTCGCGGATCGCTCTGCAAGTGTGGTATCAACACATACAACCTTATCAGCATCAGCAATAAAAATCAAACCAGCTTTTAAATCAATACTGCGCGGAAAATTTAACCCATTGAGACTTTCGGCTTTAAAAATCCTTTCAACTTTGTCATCTACAACCTTTGCAATACCTTTGAGCCCTAAATCAGCAACAAATAGACAATTCAACACCGAATCATACTTTACATCAACCGGCGCGATCAAAATATCCTTAAGCTTCCGCAAAAATTTTATCGTATCTCTTTTTGAATAAACAACGATCTGACCAAGTTCCGGGTCAGCACAGTAAATGTTATATTTATCAACAGCTACAGCGGTTGGAAATTTTAATTTTTCAGGATCCGAGAAAGATGAAAGAAGTTTAAAATTACGGTCGAAAATTTTAAGCGCCCCATCGTCAATGACATAAAATTTTTCACCGTCCGTAGTTATATAACTTGGATACTTTACCAAAAATTGAGCAACGCTTGCAGTTTTATCAGGATAAGCAATGGTTATTTTCCCTACATCGCAAATATATAAACCTTCTTTGAAATGCATCACCCCACCAGCCCATCTCAAATAAGTAAATCTATTTAAAACATTCCCAGCGGTGTCGAGCACTTGAACCTGCGAATAAACATCACTTGAAATTGCAAACATCGATTCGTTAATAATCGCTATTGAATTTATGTGGTCAATCAAAGGCTCTTTAACTTTCTTCATATCTTCGATAGTTCTATACTTCTCGCGAGACGAAATTATAAGATAGTCAATTTCTACTTTTCCCCCATCCGCACCCAGAATTATAAAACCGGATTTAAAATATGGTGTTTCTTCGAAAACTTTTTTATCATTTAGATAAACGACGTATCTTTCAGGTGTGACCTCGATGGCTATCGTTTTAAATTTATCTGTTAGAGAAGGAAGCGATACAAATTTCTTAATTTTCTCTTCCCCAGTTGGCTCAACCACGCCTGTGTAAATTGCATTGCCAAACAGTTTAACATAATTTCCAACGCGCAACGAATAAATATCATAAACATTGAACATAACCAAGATATTGTTTCCTGAAAACCTTAATTTTACGGTGTATCTTGATTTTGGCGGTATTAAAAAATTCAACCCCAAAAGTGAGGGTTTATCTTCTGTTTTTAAATTGAGCTTGCCGTTCTCAATCCCCCAACCACCCGATATTGGAACCCACACATCGCTTAACCTTGAGCCGACGAAATCATCAGAGAACCATATATTTTGTGCTGTGATATTAAGATGAAAAAACAAAATTAAAAATTTTAAGCCAAATAAACTCCTTAACATCTAAAAATATGGACTTTGTTTTTCACTTGTATAAGTTTGCAAAAATTCAGATAAATTTCAACCTATGGGCTTCTCAATAAGACCAAGTTTAATGAGGGCATCGTAAGCAGCG
This sequence comes from Candidatus Kryptoniota bacterium, assembly GCA_938074445.1. GTDB lineage: Bacteria > Bacteroidota > Ignavibacteria > Kryptoniales > Kryptoniaceae > Kryptonium. Next base: position 69,388 of record CALJEK010000003.1, read on the forward strand.
AACTTTTCAGCTTCCTTTTTATTTTTACCTCGCCCCACCCCAACAACTTGCTCCCCAAGCAAAACTTCAACTGTGAAAACTCTTTCATGTTCAGGACCCTCAACCTTAACAACTCTGTAACTTACTTCAAGATTTTTCTTATGAGAATATTCAACAAGTATGCTTTTGTAATGCTCCTTTGTTGACTCGTAAAAATTTAAATCAAACTCTCCAATTAACTCCTTAAAAACCCGAGCCAAAAATTTTTTTGTTGCTTCAAACCCAGAATCAAGATATATTGCACCAACAATTGCTTCAAACGTATCTGCAAGCATCGAGTTATATCCTTGAATAAGAGCTCGCCTCGCTGAGTGACTTAAAAGCATAAATTCATCAAGCTTTAAAAGGTAGGCATACTTAATTAAAATCCCCTTGTTTATAATGCGCGACCTTAAACGAGTCAACCTCCCTTCAGTTGCAAATGGATATGCCTTATATAGAAATTCACCAGCAATAAGATTTAAAATTGAATCGCCAAGAAATTCAAGTCTCTCATTTGACTCAAGCTTTATCCCGTACTTTTGCTTTGCAACAGGAACGAATGATCTATGTGTCAAAGCCTGAATAAAAATATCCCTATTACTAATCTTCACCCCGAGAATTTTTTCAAGCTCCTTAAACTTATCTTTACTTATCAGTTTCGAGTCCCAACGATTTAAAAGCGCACGCAGTTTTTTAATTAAATTAATCAAAACTATTCTTCAAACTTTTTGAAAACTATTGAAACATTGTGCCCACCGAAACCAAATGAATTCGAGATCGCTGCCTTAACCTCTCTTTCTATAGATTGATTTGGAACATAGAAAAGATCGCACTCAGGGTCTGGATATTCGTAATTTATCGTCGGATGAATTTTGCCTGTGGTTATCGTTAAAATTGTCGCAATTGCCTCAACTGCCCCAGCAGCGCCGAGAAGATGACCTATCATTGATTTTGTGGAATTCACCGCAAGTTTATATGCGTGCTCACCAAAAACAGTTTTAATTGCCTGCGTCTCGTTCCTGTCATTTTCCTTTGTTGAAGTTCCATGCGCATTGATGTAATCGATATCCTCAGGTTGAAGCCCAGCATCTTTAAGTGCAATTGACATTGATCTTGCAGCACCTTCACCATTTGGAGCTGGAGCGGTTATATGATATGCATCCGCCGTCAAACCAAAACCCGCCACCTCAGCATAAATTTTTGCACCACGGTTTAAAGCGTGCTCAAGTGATTCAAGTATCAAAGTTCCAGCACCCTCACCCATTACAAAACCGTCACGCTGAGCGTCAAATGGTCTACTTGCTTTTTGCGGTTCATCGTTCCTTGTTGAAAGGGCTCTCATAGCGTTAAATGAACCAACTCCCATCGGACAAATAGCAGACTCGGTTCCGCCAGTTACAACAACATCGGCAAGCCCACGTTCAATCAACATAACCGCATCGGTTATCGCATTTGCTGAACTGGCACAAGCAGAAACAGTTGCATAATTCGGACCTTTGTAACCATATCTTATTGAAATGTAACCAGCAACTATATCAACGATCATCATTGTCACCGTAAATGGACTTATATGTCTTGGGGTTCCCGTCTTAAAGAGCAACTCATGCTGTGTATGGTATGTCCACATACCTCCAATTCCCGAGGTGTAAACAACGGCTACCCTTTCTTTATCTATCTTCGAATCAGAATTAAGCCCAGCATCTTGAATTGCCATCTCGGTTGCAGCCATTGCAAACTGGGTAAAAATATCCATCCTTTGGGCAAGCTTTTTATCCATGTAATTCGTAGGTTCAAAATTCTTTACCTCGGCTGCAAACTTAGTTGCAAAGTTTGTCGTATCAAACTTTGTTATATAATCAACCCCACTTTTCCCATCCAGAAGATTTTTCCAGAATTCATCAATAGTTAATCCAACGGGTGATATAACACCCATCCCTGTGACAACAACCCTTTTGCGGTTGAACATATTTCAACACAATTTTTGTTTTTAACAAAATAAAAAAGGGAGAGGCAAACGCTCCCCCGCAAAGATTTTTTACGCCTGTCCAAGCTTCTGCTTTAAATAATTAATCGCGTCTCCAACTGTCCTTATCTTCTCAGCATCCTCATCCGGAACCTGAATCCCAAATTCTTTCTCAAATTCCATAACAAGCTCAACAGTGTCAAGCGAATCCGCGCCTAAATCATTAATAAATGATGCCTCCGGAACTACCTTATCCTCACTTACATTTAATTTGTTTACAATTATCTGCTTGACCTTTGCTTCAATGTCCATGTTTTGCTCCTCTTTTTTGTTTTTGGTTTTATTTTTTTATGCAGTTAGACCACCATCAACAACTATAACTTGACCTGTAATATAATCGGATTCAGACGAAGCAAGGAACTTAACAACATATGCAATTTCCTCCGGCTTTGCCACCCTCTTCACAGGGATCATCTCAAAAAGTTTCTTTTTCTGCTCGTCACTTAACTTCTCCGTCATTTCAGTTTCAACATAACCTGGGGCAACGACATTCACCTGTATATTTCTTGAAGCGACTTCCTTTGCAAGCGCCTTTGTAAAACCAATTATCCCAGCCTTTGAAGCAGCATAATTTGCTTGACCTGGGTTTCCTATCAATCCAACAACAGAAGCAATATTGATTATTTTACCTGACCTTTGACTTATCATATGCTTTATGACTGCTTTCGTAAAATTAAATACTCCTTTCAAATTCGTCTCAATCACATCATCCCATTCGTTTTCGCTCATCCTCAGCAATAAATTATCTCTTGTGATTCCGGCGTTATTAACAAGTATATCAATTTTGCCGAAATTTTTCAAAACTTCATCAACAACTCTTTGAGCATCTTCGAATTTCGATGAATCCGCTTGAATTGCCATAGCCTTTGAAATTTTAGAAATTTCATCTATGACTTCCTGCGCTTGCTGAGATGAACTTTTATAAGTTATCACAACAGAACATCCTGCTGAGGCAAGAACTTTAGCAATGGCTCTACCTATTCCCCTTGAGCCACCCGTGATTATAGCAACCTTGTTTTTAAAGTCATCCATCTTTCAACTCTTCGTTTATTTATTATTTGAATTCCTTCTCTTCCATTCTTCGTAAATCTTTAAAAGTTCAGCGTAACCATCCTCGCCAAGAATATAGATGAACTCATCTTTGCAAATCTCAATCACTGGACCTGAGTGATTATGTGTCGCATTTATTCCACAATATGGCAAATCCTCCGCATGACCATCATCATAAGTTAAAATACCCTCCCAAAAAGTTAAAGGATAAATACAGCAATAGAATGGCTTCAAAGCCCACTTATGCATTCCATTTTTAACTGCAGTAACCTGTAACACACAGTATCCCTCTCTCGTTAAAAATGCACATTTATCATTATAAACATTCGTTCCAACACATTTACCCGATGGGAAATCCGAATCATCCCACTCTTCCTTCTCAAACCAAAGTTCCACATCATGTGGCTGGGTTTCATCCATGTAATTCAGGATTAAATCCTTATGCTCGAGAATCTTATCCCTTTCTTTAACATCAACATAAACTCCCCAATAACAGCAACTTGCTTGACAAACGGGAACATTACAAAACGAAACGAACCCAGAATTAAAAACAAGCGTATCTATTTTGAAATTTTTAACTTGAACAATTTCTCTTTCAATTGCGGGAGACTTTGCAGCGCCTTCCATCGTCTTCACTTTATCCCTTAAAGTTTTCGATATCGTTAAATCCATCAAAACCAGCTATTTCAACATTTGAAATTATCCTTCTAACCAAGCCTTGTAAAACTTTCCCTGGTCCAATTTCATAAAACTTCGTCGCTCCATCTGAAGCCATATTAATTATACTTTGATACCAAAGCACAGGGCTTGTTATTTGAAGATAAAGCAAATTTTTTATTTCCTCAGGTTCAAAAGCTGGTTTTGCAGTTACGTTAAAATAAACGGGGATCGATGGTTTGTTAAACTTAACTTCGTCAAGTGCTTTTTTAAGTTCTTCCTTTGCGCTTTCCATAAGTGGGGAATGAAAAGCACCACTTACAACGAGCTCTTTAACCATTTTCGCCCCAGCTTTTTGAGCAAGCTCCATAGCCTTTTTAACTGCGTCAACCTCACCAGATATTACAATTTGTCCAGGCGCATTGAAATTTGCAGGCTGAACTACGCCATCTTTAACCTCTTCACAAATTTCCTTTACCTTATCAGCGTCAAGCCCAATAATTGCAGCCATTGTCCCGGGTTTTTCCTCCCCCGCTTTTTGCATCAGCTCACCACGAAGTTTCACAACCCTTAAAGCATCCTCAAAACTTAACACACCAGCATAAACGAGCGCTGAATACTCCCCAAGTGAATGTCCAGCAACCATATCAGCTTTCAACTTTCCATTGAGAAGATTTGAAACAATGTAACTATGAACAAAGATCGCTGGCTGAGTAATTTTTGTTTGTTTTAATTCCTCTTCAGGTCCTTCAAAACAAATTCGCTTTAATTCAAAACCAAGCATTTCTTCCGCCTTATCAAAAATTTCCCTTGCAGTTTGACTGTTTTCATATAAATCCTTCCCCATCCCAACATACTGCGAAGCCTGACCCGGGAATATAAACGCAATTTTCATTTGCCAACTTCGCTTTTTATTTTCAACTCCTCCGGGATTTCAAACCTTCTTGAATCCATCTCTTCACAATACTTTGCAACATCAGGTCTCGGCTTGGGTGGATTAGGAAGCGACCATCTCATTAATACCGCACCCCATGTATAACCAGCGCCGAACGCAGACATAACAAGCATATGTCCAGGTTTTAATTTCCCACATTCCCAATATTCAGACAAACATAGTGGAATTGTCGCAGCGGTTGTATTTCCATACCGGTCGATATTTATCATAACTTTTGATAGATCAAGACCCATCCTTTCCGCTGTTGCGGTTATTATCCGTAAGTTTGCTTGATGTGGTACAAGCCAGTCTATATCTTTACCTGTTAATCCGTTTCTCTCGACTACTTCAGCAGAAACATCAGCCATCCCAACAACTGCAACCTTAAAAACTGCTCTTCCATCTTGATAGATATAGTGCATCTTTTTATCCACAGTTTCATGGCTTGGCGGATTCAAACTACCGCCACCTGGCATGTAAAGATATCTTCCACCCGACCCATCCATATAAAAAATATGATCAATGATCCCATACTCTGGGTCATCCGTAGGTTCAAGCAAAACAGCGCCAGCCCCATCACCAAACAATACACATGTATTTCTATCGGTATAATCAACAATTGAACTCATTTTATCAGCGCCGACAACAAGAACCTTTTTATAACTCCCTGACTCTATAAACTGGGCTCCCGTTATCAAAGCATAAATAAACCCGGAGCACGCTGCTGAAAGATCAAATCCCCACGCTTTCTTCATGCCAAGTTTTTCTTGAATCACAGCTGCAGTTGAAGGGAAAAACATATCAGGCGTGACCGTTGCAACGATTAACACTTCAATCTCTTCTGGTGTGACACCGCTGTTTTCAAATAATCTTTTTATCGCTTCGACAGCAAGATCAGATGTTGCTCCCCTTTCAAGAATTCTCCTTTCACGAATCCCCGTCCTTGTCCTTATCCACTCATCATTCGTATCAACCATTTTTTCAAGATCAAAATTTGTAAGTATTTTCTCAGGCACATAATGCCCAACCGCTGTAATCGTTGCTCTCCTTTGCCCCAATTTTATACCTCCGTTTTAAGTTTGTAATGATTTAACGCATCTTTTATTTTTTGATTAATTTTTTTCTGCACCATCTCTTCAGCCCTATAAATCATATTTTTTATAGCTATCGCGCTGGAACTTCCATGCCCAATCACAGCGACACCATTGACGCCAAGAAACGGAACACCTCCATATTCTTGATAGTCAAACTCTTTCAACGCTTTTCTTAATCCACGAGCCAGAAACCCAAATGTCAATTTCCTGAATATATTTTTAATTGCGTAATTTCTTAATCTTCTCTTCAAAACCCCAAGAACGCTTTCTGCAAATTTTAAAACTATGTTTCCAACGAATCCATCACAAACAATCACATCAGCCTTACCCAAAAGTATATCTCGCCCTTCAATATTGCCAATAAAGTTTAATTTACTTTCTGAAAGAAGGCGATAAGTTTGTAAAATTACTTCGCTACCCTTCGTGCCCTCTTCTCCAATATTTAAAAGAGCAACCTTAGGATTTCTCTGCCCAAGCATAGTGTTTGAATAGATGTGCCCCACAATTGCAAATTCAAGCAAATGATGAGGTTTGCAATCAACATTAGCCCCGACATCAAGCATTATACTTTTTGTTCCAGCTTCAGTAGGAAAAACACTACCAATTGTCGGTCTTGAAATCCCTTCAATCCTGCCAAGTATAAAAGTTGCAGCTACGAGCACAGCCCCAGTATTCCCTGCACTTGCAAATGCATCAACTTCACCATCGCTATGAAGTTTCATTCCAACAACAATAGAAGAATTCTTTTTCCGCCTCAAGGCAACACTTGGGATATCATCCATTTCTATAACTTGAGGGGCGTCAACAATTGAAAAATCAAGCCCCGCGATATCATGCTTTTTTAATTCCTCTTTAATCTTCCTCTCATCCCCAACAAAAACAATCTCAAATCTATTGCCTGATTCCCTTAAAGCGGACAAAGCACCCTCAACAACCGTTGCAGGCGCATAATCCCCACCCATCGCATCAACCGCAATTCTCAACTTTCTTGAATTCGTAGACCCTACCATAAAGATAGCAAAATATATTTGATTAAAATTTAACAGCCCCTGAAACTTAAGTTTCAGGGGTTTGACTTTTCAAATTTTTAAGTTTTAAAATTTACTCCTTTGGAACTATAACAGTTCTACCGTGGTAATACCCACACTTCGGACAGGCGCGATGCGGAAGCTTAGGTTCGTGACACTGCGGACATTCGCTCAAAGTCGGTGCTGTGGGTTTATAATTTGCCCTTCTTTTATCCCTGCGCGACCTTGAGTGTCTACGTTTTGGATTTGGCATAGATAAATCACCTCTAAGTTAATTTTCACTTTCCTTTCCTAAATTTTCACTTTCAATAAATTTTAAAAGCGGTGCCCATCTCGGGTCTATCTCTTCAACTTTACAGGTGCATATTTCAAAATTTAGATTTTTCCCACATCTCGGACAAAGCCCAAAACATTCTTCATAGCAAAGCAGCTTCATTGGGACAGAAAGTAAAACCATCTGTCTTACATCATCAGATATATCAATTTCATTTGTCTCAGGTGTGATCACAACGACTTCCTCAGGTTCATACTTTTTCGATTCCTCCTCATCGTAAACATAATACATATTGTAACTGTTTTCAAGCACCATGTCAAAATCCTCAACACATCTATCACATTGAAATCTTCCAACAGTATAAACATTCGCCCTCAGATAAAGCTGACGCTTAGATTTTTCAAGCGTTGCTTCAACGTAAATAGGTTTATTAAATCTTTTCTCATCAAGTTCCAAGCTCGACGGCTTCGCTATAAATGTGTAAAAATGCTCTCCATCAGATAGCTTTGAAATATTGATTTTCATCAGAGAATCCATCCAACTTTTAAAAATTTGAGTAAAATATAAATAAAAAAATAGTCAGATACAAGACAAGTTGAGGGTATAATTTGAGGGGGGACAAAAATTAAAAAACCCCGGGCAAAACCCGGGGCTGAGCTTTACTTCATAAGAACCATCTTCTTTGTCGCAACATAACTACCTGCGATCATCCTATACAAGTAAATTCCACTCGCCACTTTATTCCCGTGGTCATCTGTGCCGTCCCATACAACTTTATACACCCCAGGCTCATACCTTTCACCATCAATTAACCTTCTGACAATCCTCCCCGATGTATCATAAATCTCGAGCCTTACATCGCAAGATTTCGGCACAGAAAATTCAATGCTTGTTGACGGATTAAATGGATTCGGGTAGTTTTGGCTCAACTTAAATGTAAACGCAACATCCGAAAGTTGCTCCACCTTTGTCTGTGGATGGCTCCAGTTCGGTTTATGGCACTGAGTGCAAGTCATAATCGACTTGACATCGTCCTTATAAGTTGAACCGTGACACATAAGGCAAACTCCAACTACACTTGGTGGTTGATATGTTTGCTGGAATTGTCCATTCTTCCAGGCATTTAACAATTCAACCGCTTTAGCTGCAACATCACCTGTTAACCTTCCACATCTTTCTCTCCTCTCTAATGAACCGGCTTTATAGCCGGAAGTAACGCACCACTTGCTGACCGAAATATGGCATAGCGTTGAACCACAGCTAGATTGTGGCAAAGCTTGATTCAAACGATTATCATAAAATTGACCATTTACAGCATATTGATTGCTTATGTCACTTGGGAATACCGTCTGAGTATACCAACCCATAAGTTCGTGGACAATTTTATCAGTTGTCGCTTTGTCGCAGAACGAATTAATCGCTGCAGCAGCCCCCAGCAACGCTCCACAAGTTGTTCCCCATCCAACAACGCCACCGTGCCCATAAATCATCATCTCACACAAAGGTAGTAAACTTGTAAAAGGCTCGCCAACTTTTTGATGCATCGCATAAAATATCGCTTTAAATGCACCATAACAACAACCTTTTCCAGTCCAGTAAAATTGATGACCAAGCTTTCTTACATGTTCAGGATCAAGTATGTCATACGGCAACGGCCAATTAATTTGAGCCTGGGCTCTCGCTTTGCTAGCGAGGTTAATAAGTGAAAAACCTACTGCTCCCCCAATTGTGCTTTTTGCTGCAACCTCAAGAAATTGTTTACGTGTTAATTTTCCTTTCATAGCTAAGTTACGTGCTTTTGTTTTTGAGTGATTTTTGCTTCGCTTTTGCGAAAGTCGCAAATATTATGCCAAAAATTTTCATTTAATTTTCAATAAATATCACAAGCGCACCCGCTCAAATGTCTAAAGATTCACTAACTTAAAATGTCTCAATTTTCAGCATCCTTTATCATCAATGAAATGTTTAAACTTTCAACACCATAGCATTGAATTTTTCAATATAGGAAAAACTTTATAATCCAAAAAATTTCTACGCTGCAACGAAAAACGCCGTTGAAAACTTAAACACCAATGAATTTTCCAACCTTTAAATAGACTCGACTTTACATTGAAATTCAATCAATTCAAAATCACCATTTCACTTTGGCATTATGATTGCACTTAAACCTAAGTGAGTAAAAAATAAAATTCGGAGAAACCACCATGGTAGCACTTTTCGTATTAGCAACAATCTTAATCTGCATCACGGTTGATTACCTTGTTCAAAAAGCACAGAAAAAGCGCGAAGCTTATCAACCCCAAGTCGTATTAAGTACAGAAAATTTCGTTATACCTCGTGGATTCTTTTTCAGTAAAGTACATACTTGGCTTGAGCTTTTGTTTTCCGGAAGAGTTTATGTTGGTGTCGATGATTTTGTTTCAAAAGTGATTGGGAAAGTTGACGCAATTGAAGTTCTGCCCGTAGGGGAAAGGGTCAGAAAGGGTGAACCGATATTCAAAATCAAACAAGGCAACCGAAGCCTCGCATTTCCGTCACCCGTAAATGGAAAGATAATTTCTGTCAATCCAAATGTTTTAGAATCACCGGAAACAATTTTGAAGGACCCGTACCTCAACGGTTGGATTATAATGATTGAGCCTGAAGATGTTGCCTCTGAAGTGAAGAATTTACTTATTGGCAATGAAGCTTCACGCTGGTTAAGAAATGAAATAAAAAGGTTTAAAGAGTTTATAAGCAGAGAAGCGCCTAAATTTTCACCTGTACCTGAGCCAACCCTAGCCGATGGCGGAGTTGTAGTAAAAGGGGTCTTGCAAAACGTGGATGAAAAAACATGGGAAAAATTTGAAAAGGAATTTATTCAGCAACTTTAAAAATTAAACTGGGTTCTTAAAATGAAATATGGAATTTTGATCGACATAACCAAATGCATAGGCTGTTACGCTTGCGAAGAAGCCTGCGCCGAAAGGTGGAACAACCCCGTCACGGAAACCCACGAACTCTCCGCGATTCAAAACACCGCAGTTGAAGACCACGATGGAACTTATGTCCCCCGACTTTGTATGCACTGCGAAAAACCAACCTGTGCATCTGTTTGTCCAGTGGGGGCATTTCAAAAGACAAAACTAGGACCAGTCATCTACGACCCATCAAAATGCTTAGGATGTAGATACTGTATCCAAGCATGTCCATTTGATATACCAAAATATCAATGGGATAAATTAAACCCCAAAGTTACCAAATGCGATATGTGTTATGAGAGGATAAAGAAAGGTGAGATACCTGCTTGTGTTGAAGCATGCCCAGCCGAAGCAAGAATTTTTGGAACAAAGGAAGAACTCATAGAGGAAGCAAAAAGAAGAATTGATGAAAACCCAGAAACATATTATCCGCACATTTTTGGCTTAAAAGAAGCCGGGGGAACATCAATACTCTATCTTTCAGATAGACCGTTAAATAAACTCGGCTTTAAAGTCAAATTGCCAGAAGTTCCACTTTCCCATTTCACAGAACAAATTATGTCAAAGATTCCAAACTACATCTTTTGGGGCGGTACATTACTCTTCGGAATTTGGTGGATAACAAAGAGAAGAGACGAAGTTCAACGTCTTCAGAAAAAACTTAAAGAGATGGAAGAAAACAACAAAAAGGAGAATGAAGAATGAAGATAAAAAATCTGAAACTTACTTTTTGGGGTGCTGTTTTCTGGATCATAGTTGTGCTCGGCATTTACTCAACCATACTTCGTTTTACAAAAGGGCTTGGCGCAGCTACAAATTTAAGCGATAAATTCCCCTGGGGATTATGGATCGGATTTGATGTTTTGTGTGGCGTTGGACTTGCAGCAGGTGGATTTGTAATAGCTGCGGCTGTTTATATTTTCAACCTTGAAGAATATAAATCAATCCTGCCATCAGCCATTTTAACAGCTTTTCTCGGTTATCTTCTTGTAATCGTTGCTTTGATCTACGACCTTGGAAAACCATGGAACATATGGCACCCGATCATAATGTGGAACCCTGAATCAGTTATGTTTGAAGTAGCATGGTGTGTTATGCTTTATACAACAGTTCTCGCGCTTGAATTCAGCCCAATGCTCTTTCAAAAACTCAGGCTCGAAAAACCACAAAAAATAATCAAAAGTTTAACTATTCCACTTGTTGTAGCAGGTGTTATACTTTCAACTTTACATCAATCTTCGCTTGGCTCACTTTATCTTATAGTACCAGAAAAACTTCACCCAATTTGGTATTCGAGCAACTTGCCTTATCTTTTCTTTCTTTCCGCCGTTGCTGTCGGTCCAGCGATGGTCACAATTGAATCATATCTAAGTTCAAGAGCTTTTAGAAGAGAGATTGAAATACATATACTATCAAGGCTTGCAAAGGTTACCGCAGTTGCATTAATGGTTTATTTTGTATTGAAAGTTGAAGACATAGTTAACTATAAACTTTTCCCCTACATCTTCAGCCTAAGATATGAGTCTCTTATGTTCTGGCTTGAATTTGCAGTTGGTGTAATTGTGCCGATAGCGCTGTTGACCAATTCAAAGATAAGAAAAAGTAAAAAGGGATTGTTTGTTGCTCAATTAATCACAGTGCTTGGTTTTATACTTAATAGATTAAATGTCAGCATCACTGGGCTTGAAAGTTATACGCAGGCAGGTTATTTCCCAAAATGGACTGAAATATCGGTGACGCTTTTCATAGTTGCACTTGGCTTTGCAGCGTTCAGATTAATAGCCAAACATTTACCTGTTTTTCCGCCCGAAGTCGAAGAAAGAAAGACTATAACAGAAGGTTTTGAAGTTATATCGATGAGAGAAGTTTTTAAAGAGCAAATTTAATTATTTCATTATGCTCGGCAAAGAACTTAAAAACACAAACGAAATTACCGTTTTCGAGGTTATCTCAAAATTTGTCGAGAATCTTAAGAAGGTAAATTTTCCAGAGGATAGGTTGTATACAAAATCTCAGACATGGATTAGACCTGAAGGTGAATTTGCAACTGTCGGCATATGTGCTTCGATTATTTATCTTTTTGCGCCTCTTACTGAATTTATATTCTTACAAGTTCCCTTGCTTATCGAGAAAAGCACACCGTGCGCGTGGGTGATGCACAGAGATGGTATCTTGACAATTCGCTCGCCCTTTCGCGGCGAGCTTTTTGAAATAAATGAAAGCCTAATCAAACACCCTAACCTTATAAGCCAAGACCCCTACTTCGCGGGATGGCTCTTTAAAATTAAAACAGATAAGCCAAACTACAACTTTATGTCTCAATCTGAATTTTCAAAGTTATATCTAAACAAAGTTGAAATCCTCGAAAAAGAACTACTTTTGAACTTAGCCGAATCATTTAAACCTGTATCTATCCCGACACTTCAAGACGGTGGAAGAATTATTGAAACAGTCAAAGACCTTTTGGGAGCAAAACGCTATTTTTCCTTGGTGAACAAAATTTTTGGGTTAATTTAAAAAATTGTCTCTTTTTGGCACATAAAAGTTAGGCTTACGATTGAAAAATAATTAAAAAACCGAGACTTTTGAATGGCATAAAATTTGACCTTTAGAGAGAGTGAAATCAACCAACTGTTTTAAAGCGATGAAAATTTTTCAGAGCTTAGCCTTTAAATTGTTTATCCTTATCTTCATAGTCGTGCTCGGGGTAACGGCTATTTTTTCATTTTTAATCATAGGCTGGCAAACCAGACAATGCTTGCACATTTCAATGCAAAACGCGATAAAAACAAGCGATTTAATCAAAAGAGCCACCCATTACAGTATGCTTCATAATCGCCGAGAGGATATCTACCAAATAATAAAAATGCTCGGGAAACAACCTGGAATTAAAGCAATAAGAATTTATAATAAACGAGGTGAGATTACCTTTTCCACTATACCTGATGAAGTTGGCAGGGTAATACCAATGGAAAGTGAGGCTTGTAATGTTTGCCATCGCAACGGTAAGATAGAAATCCCCGCCGAAGCTTCACAGCTAACCCGCATATTTCATACGGAGGACGACAAATATGAAATCCTTGGGGCAATAAACCCGATAAGAAACGAAGAGTCATGCTATAACTCCGAATGTCACGCACATAAAAGAGAACAAACAATTCTTGGTGTTTTCGATGTGATGATCTCGCTTAAAGATATGCATGAAAATGTGGAACGCCTTAGCAAAATTCAATATGCAAGTGGATTGGTGATGTTCTTCACTATATCACTTTTCGTCCTTGTTTTCATCTGGAAATTTGTAAACGCACCGTTAAAAAAATTGACACACGGAACGATAGAAATAATGAATGGGAATCTCAATTTTAAACTTGACCTTAAATCAAAAGATGAAATTGGTTTGCTTGCCGACTCGTTCAACAAGATGACAGAAAAACTAAAACAAGCCTATGAAGAACTCACAAATTGGGCTAAACTTCTTGAACAAAAAGTTAATGAAAAAACAGCGGAGCTTCAAAGGGCTTATACATATATGATACAAATTGAAAAATTAGCTTCACTGGGCAAACTTTCTGCAACTGTCGCACATGAGCTTAATAACCCACTCGAGGGAATCCTCACATATGCTAAACTTTTAAAAAGAAAATTTCAAGACGGTCAAATTAACGAAAGAGATGAAATAATCAATGAACTTTCAATTATAATTGATGAAACATCGCGTTGTGGGAACATAGTCAAAAACCTTCTCCTGTTCTCAAAACAAAAGGTGGGTGAATTTAAAGATGAAGATATCTGTCAGATAATAAAAAGAAGTGTAGCATTGATCTCGCACCATCTTCAAATGAATAACATAAAACTTGAACTTGACATCCCTGAAAACCCTGTTTTCGTTTTCTGCGACGCTCAACAAATTGAACAAATGCTTCTTGCGATGGAAATAAACTCAATTGAAGCAATGCCGGATGGCGGAACATTGAGAATCGAACTTAAAGAAATTAACGGCGATAAGATTCAAATTAAGGTGATAGATACGGGGATTGGGATACCAGAAGATATCTTGCCTCATATATTTGAACCATTCTTCACAACTAAAAAAGACGCGAAAGGGACCGGACTTGGTCTTGCGGTCGCCTATGGAATTGTCGAAAGGCACAACGGTACGATAAGCGTTGAATCCAAAGTAAATCACGGAACAACATTTACAATTACATTGCCAAAAAAGCCAAATATCACTTATGACGCCAAAATTTAGCATTTTAATAGTTGATGATGAATTTATCGTCAGAGATTCCCTTTCAAAATGGTTTACACAAGATGGATATAAAGTTGGCGTGGCAGAAAATGCAGCTCAAGCGCTAAAGTTAATGAACGAAGGACCATGGGATATAATTTTCATCGACATTAAAATGCCAGGAATGGATGGACTTGAACTTCAAAAGAGGATAAAAGAAATTGACCCCAACGCTATAATTATCATAATAACAGCATTTGCCTCCGTTGACTCAGCTGTTCAGGCTTTAAAAGAAGGAGCCTACGACTACATCACAAAGCCAGTAGACCCTGATTATCTTTCGCATCTTGTTAAAAATGCCTTGAAACAGAAAAAATTGACAGATGAAAACATCAAACTGCGCGAACACGTATCTGAACTAATTATGGGTGAAGAACTCATCGGGGAAAGCCCCCAGATTAAAAAAGTGATTGAACTTGCAAAAACGGTTGCCCCAACAAATACAACTGTAATGATAAGAGGCGAAAGTGGAACAGGGAAAGAACTTGTCGCGAGATTAATTCACGCACACAGCCCAAGGAGATATTTTCCGTTTATATCAGTAAATTGCGGGGCAGTCCCCGATACGCTACTTGAATCTGAACTTTTTGGACATGAGAAAGGTGCCTTCACAGATGCGCTTTATAGAAGAAAGGGGAAATTTGAACTTGCGGATGGTGGAACAATCTTTCTTGATGAAGTTGGAACGATAAGTCTAAAAATGCAAATCCAACTTCTTCGCGTCCTCGAAACAAAGCAATTTACAAGAATTGGTGGAAATGAAATAATAACAAGCGATTTCAGAGTAATTTGCGCAACAAATTCAGACCTTGAACAAGCAGTAAAAGAAGGGAAATTTAGAGAAGACCTTTATTACAGGCTCAATGTTTTTACAATCTTTATCCCACCGCTGAGAGAAAGAAGAACAGATATACCTCTGATAGCGAATTACTACCTGAAAAAATATGCAGCAATGATGCATAAACCAATAAGCGAGATCTCACCGGAAGCAATGGACATATTAATAAAATACGACTGGCCTGGGAATGTTAGAGAATTAAAAAACGCCATTGAAAGAGCTATGGTCCTGGCAAAACCACCTATGATAAGAGCCCAAGATTTGCCCATTCAAATAACCGAAGAAGAACCAGAAAATGAAACATTAGAAGCAGTTGAAAAAGCACACATACTTAAAATTTTAAACAAGACAAATTGGAATATAACACAGTCCGCGAAAATTCTCGGCATAGACAGGGTCACACTTTACAACAAAATTGAAAAATACAACTTGAAGAGAAACAGGGTTGCATAAAAATTCATGCCACTGGCAAATTCAAGTAAAATTCTTATAGTCCCAATCCACCCAGTCGATTTTGAACTCGTTTCAACGCTGGTTTCACCATTGAGCAAAATCTTTAACTGCGAAGTTCTTCTCGACAATACAAATCACATTAATCTCTTATCCACCTACGACAGTTCAAGAGCCCAATTCAACTCAACGAAAATAATTTCAATTCTCTTTGAAAAATTTAAAAATTTCAACGGTAAAATCCTTGGTGTGATCTCTGTCGATTTATTTATCCCCGTGCTAACTTATGTGTTTGGAGAAGCGCAGCTTAAAGGTAAAATTGCCGTTGTTTCAACTTTTAGATTAAGTGAAATAACTTATGGACTCCCAGAAAATAAAAAGTTAACCGCAGAAAGACTCCTAAAAGAAGCAGTCCATGAGCTCGGGCATAACTTCGGACTTCTACATTGCGAAAATTATCTATGCGTTATGCATTCCTCAACTTCAGTTGAAGAAGTTGATATAAAAACGTCGTCATTTTGCGACAAATGCTACGAAGAACTATCAAGGCAAATTTTTTCTGAATTCAATGATCATCATAATGGCAAATAGAATCGAATAAATCGTCTCAATCCAACCAAGCCTTTTAAACTTCACCTTTCTCTCCAACATAAATGTCCCCATTATTGAATGAACTATAATAGGCAGAAATGCCAGAAAAATTAAAAAACCTATTGAACCATGAACGAACAACGCACCGATAAGAAGTAAGATAGCGATGTGATAAGCAATATTATATCTACCAATAAAAAGTTTTTCGGCAAGGGTAAATTTATCTCGCTTCGCTGCAAGCGCTGCTATTTTCATTCTGACATAAACTATTCCACTCCCGAAAAATATCAAATTTAAAAAATAAAGTTGAAGCATAATTAAATTAAATTCGCCCTTACAAACATAATAAGCCGACGGCGCTGTCATCACCAGCATACTCATCGCAAAAAGTTGCCCGCCCTGCGTTTTGTCAAGATTTAATCTTGCAAGGTAAAGTTGAACGAAAAATGCAACTAAACCTATAAACCCAAACAAAAGCAGACCATAAAGCTTGAAATAAAAAATCAAAATAATTGAAGAGAAAATACCAAACGGTGCAAAAATAAAAAGCGAATTTAAAGCATCCTTTACATTTTCAGATGAAATTTTCAATCTCGACTTCGCAAGCATCAACGCAGGCTGATAAGCGAGAAAAATTGAAAGAACGGAAACGAGAAAAAGAACCGTTTTTATATCAAATCCACCGCCGATTTTAGCACCTATTAAAAATGGCACAAGCAAAATAGCCCAAGAACCATGCTCTTTTGGAAAAATCATAAAAACATTAAGATTTGTTTTCAATCAGATTTTTCGTGCAAATGCGACGATATTTTTAGATTCACAAGCCTTGAACTCCTCACCTAAAAGATTCCCAAAGATTTCAACCTCTTTAAACCCAACCATGTGAAGTTTCCTGCGCAATTCTTCGCTCTTTATCGGTTTAATCCTTGTGGTTATAAGTTTGGATGAATAATTTTTGGTTTTATCAACTATTAAAACATTGAACTTCAAAAAATCCTTTCTCACTTCAAAAACTTTTAAACTTGGCGAACCAATTATCGTCGGCTCGAAATCATAAAAACGAACGAAAATTTTATCTCGCGTCTCCCGAACATTAACTATTCTTTCTTCATTTTCCATAATTTTATCATAATTCAAAATTTGAACAATCAAAATCCCGTTCGGTTCCAAAGAGTTATAAAAATTTCGCAAAGATGCCAACATCTCCTTCTCGCTGATTAAATGTGGAAGCGTATTCCCGAGACATAAAACGAGATCAAAATTTTCTCTATACTTATCCTTTATCGATGAGAAATCCAGAACCTCAAACTCCGCTGATGCCCCAAACCTTTGTGCAAGTTCCCTTGCCCTTTCAATCATTGACCCAGAAATATCTATCCCAAGAACTTTAACGCCAAGTTTTGAAAGAATTATAGAATAAAGCCCGACCCCACAGCCTGCATCAAGACATCTTGTAACTTTATATTTACCAACTATGCTCTCAAAAATTTTACTTTCACTCTCAATTCTTGACGAAAACTCAATCATATCTACATAATCACTTGAAAGCTCATCATAAAAATCAGAAGCCGATTTGACCTTCCCGTATGTTTCAAATTTACCGTTTTCCGTCAAGATTGGATTTAGAATTATTTTAACAGCATCCGCCAATTTCTTTCATACCTTCATAAAAACTCGCATCCTCAAGCGCTTCTTTGATCATCTCAACGGTCGGCGCACCATAAAATTTGTCCCCAATTTTATAAACCCGACACATCATCCCATAATTTCCACTATCTACATAAGATGGGTCAACATCAACACCATTAACCCTTATCGTTGGAGACCCAGGAAACTTGTATCTCAAAGCCTCTTCTTCAGTTTTTATCTCGATCTCCTCAATATGATAATCTTTTATCTTTGCCATTTTTATCGCTTCAAGCAAATTCTCCCTCGCCTTCTCATGATTTGGGCAATCAGAAAAGTAAAGAAACTGAATTCTCATAACTGCGTTAAACTTTTTTTCATCTTAAAAAGATTTTTTAAATTTTCCAAAAATCAGCAAAATTTAACCTCAAAAATGAAAAGAACATCCTTCTGGCTTCTCATTTTAATCATCGCTGGATGCGCAACTCAAGTTCCACCCTCAGGAGGTCCACCAGACACAACTCCACCAAAAATCATTAAAACATACCCTGAAAATGGAACTGTCAACTTTAAAGGGAATTATGTCGAGGTGGAATTCAGCGAATATGTTGATAAACGCTCAGCTCAAGACGCAATTTACATCTCCCCATATATCCAAGGTGAAACCCAATATAAATGGTCCGGAAGAAAGTTAAAACTTATCTTCCCAGAAAAACTTAAAGACAACACCACCTATGTCATTACATTTGGAACTGAAATCAAAGATTTAAACGCCGGGAACAAAATGAAAGAATCATTCACGCTTGCATTTTCAACTGGCTCAGCAATTGATTCCGGCTCGATAGAGGGAAAAATTTTTTCAAGTAAAGAGAATTTTATGGTGTTTGCTTATCTGCTCGATAAACTAAATCCAGACACGCTTTCCCCACTCCACACAAAACCAGATTATGTCACCCAAGCTGGAAAAGATGGGGCATTTAAATTTCAATTTATTAAATTTGGCAAATACCGCCTGTTCGCAATAAACGATAAAATCAAAAACCTCCTCTATAACCCTGGTGAAGATGAATACGGCGTATTTTGGGAAGATGTTGTAATTGATCCACAAAACCCAACCGCTACAAATATAATCTTCAAAACTACAATCGAAGATACAAGCAAACCCTTCATTTCATCATTAAATGTGCTTGACAATTCACACATACTCATAAAATTCTCGGAAAAAATAACTCTTAAAAATGCAACGATAAAAATTGAAAAGAATAACCTTGAAACGATCGCGCTAATACCACAAATTTATCCCGACAGCAGTAGAATAATTTTGATCTTGAGGGAAAACCTAAATCCAGGGGATAAATATAACCTCACTATTTCTGGGATAACGGATTTCGCTGGAAATGAAATTAACACGTATGCTTATAAAATTGAAGATATACTTGCGGGCGATACCACCGCTCCATCTTTAATTCTTTCAATTCCCGCCAAAGGCGAAAGCGATGTAGACTTAAAACCCGAAATTAAACTTTCCTTTGACGACATTTTGCCCTCGGAACCAAACATACAATTACTTGACTCGACAGGAAATAAGGTGGAAATCAAAGTGAAACAAAATTTAAATACATTAATCATCGAACCTAATTTAGAACTAAAACCCGATGAACTATATACGCTTGAAATTTCTGAACTCCGTGACTTAAATAACAATGTGCGAAAAGACACCTTGAGGTTATCTTTCAAAACAGCTAACCCATCAACTTGGGGAGCAATTGAGGGGAGCGTAATTTGCGAAGACACAACATCAAAAGTTATAATTACAGCGCTTGAAATCTCAAGCGGTAAAAAATTTACCACAACGACAAAATGCAACTCAAAATTTATAATTGACCAAGTTAGACAAGGTAAATACTTAATTGAGGCATTTATCGATTCAAATGGAAATGGTGTCTATGATTATGGCAAGATCTTCCCCTTTGTTCCCTCTGAAAAATTCACGATTTATCCTGACACAGTGAAAGTCAGAGCAAGATGGACAACCGAGAACATAAACATAAAATTTTAATCAAAAACAATCATACATTTTAAAGATTCACCAGCGTTCGCTGTTAGCATAAAGGCATCAAGCGTGTTCTCAATTTTAAATTTATGCGTGACAAGGTTTTCCGCTCTTACTATTCCCTTACTTATCAAATCTAACGCTTCAATTGTATCATCAGGACCTGCGGAATAGCTTGGTATTATCGAAATCTCATTGAAATAAATTTCATATGGTCTTATTTCAAGTTTTGCATCATCAGGCGTTGGCGTAAATAAAATCAGTTTTCCGCCCTTCGCAACAATTTCAAGCCCTAATTTAATCGCATCAATTGTTCCAGGACCGACTATAACGATATCTGCTCCATAACCATTTGTGAATTCCAAAACCTTGCTCTTGATGTTTTCATTTAAAAAATTAACAGCATAATCAGCTCCATTTTCAATTGCCTTTTCTATTCGATACTTTACCTTATCAACTCCTACAACGATTTCAGCGCCATAAAATTTAGCAAGTTTAACGTTCACCTGACCCATAAAACCAAGCCCGAGAACAACGACATAATCCCCTTTTCTTATGCCTGCTCTTTTAAACGCCTTAACAGAACAAGCGACTGGCTCAACGATAGCCCCGTCTTCAAACGAAACATCGTCAGGCAATCTCAAAGTATCATTTCTCAAGTTAACATCTGGAACCTTCACATATTCAGCGATCCCTCCCGGAATTATCTTAGAGCTTTTCCATACATCACACATAACATAATTCCCACGCTTGCAATGCCTGCACTCCATACAAGGCGCGTGATGATGAATAAATACCCTATCGCCAGGTTTAAATTTGTCAACCTTGCTCCCAACTTTAACAACCACCCCGGAAAACTCATGCCCTATCACAAGCGGTGCTTTCTTTTTAATATACCACTTCATTGTGTCACTTGAACAAATCCCGCAGGCTTTAACCTTAACAAGCATCTCATCGTCTTCAATTTCAGGTAATGGAACTTCCTCAATTTTTATATCGCCGAAATCATACAACTTCGCAACTTTCATAAACTCAATGGCTTTGTTAAAATTAAAATTTTGGATAATTTACCAACAAAACAATCGCAGTTCAAAATTTAAAAAATCTTGAGGCGAGTATGAGAAAAGAATATGTTATAGCCGTTGATAAAAATAATCGCAAACTTGGTGAGGTAGAGAAATTAAAGGCACATCGCGAAGGTATACTACATCGTGCGTTTTCAGTTTTTATATTTGATTCGAATGGAAATCTAATTTTACAAAGACGCGCAGAAAACAAATACCATTCACCGCTCTTGTGGAGCAACACATGCTGCGGGCATCCAAAGCCCGGGGAAAAATTTAAAACCGGAGCGATGAGAAGATTAAAAGAGGAACTTGGAATTAAATGCAAAATCGAAAAATTTGGCGCGATAATATACAACATTAAGGTTGGGGATTTGATCGAGCATGAGTTTAACACACTCTTCTTCGGATTCTATGACGGAATAATAAAACCAAACCCCGATGAAGTCGCAGATATTAAATTTGTTAAGCTAAACTCCCTCATATCTGATATAAAACAAAATCCAGAACTTTACACGCCATGGTTTCGCTTGATTTTAAACCATTATTCAAAAAAATTATCGGAAATTCAGAAAAAATCTACGGCTCGATCTCGTATTTGATTCCGCTTCGATTTGCAAGCTTTTCAAATGCTTCGGGGAGTTGAGTTAACTTGAACTTCCCACTTATCATTTCAACAAGCCTATCTGAATTATCACTTAAAAACTCATAGGCTTTTCTTACATCTTTTGATGTAAAATGGAAAATTCCTTTAACTGTTATTTGATCATAATGAAGTTTTGTTGCATCGAACTTTACTTTTGTCCCCGCGGGCACCCCACCATACAAAATTACCTCCCCACCTTTTGCCACTATATCAACGCTTTTCTCCCAGACATCGGGTTTGCCTGTGCATTCTATCACCAGATTTGGTCCAATCCCTGAAGTAATTTCTTTCAATTTATCATCAAGGTCAAATTCGGCAACATTTACAACTTCATCCGCCCCAAATTTTAACGCAAGATTGAGTCGCTCCGCATGCTTCCCAGCCACGATGAGATACACATCAAATAACTTTTTAATTACGAGCGTAAACATCAAACCGATCGCCCCATCACCAATTATTAAAACAGAATCGCCCCCACGAATCTTTAAATTTTCTATCCCATTCATCACACATGAAACGGGTTCAAGAAAAGATGCTTGAGTAAAAGAGAGTGATTCGGGTTTCATAAACATATTTTTTTGAACGATCTTTGCTGGGACTTTAGCAAATTCCGAGTACGCTCCCAAAAAGATGTTATTGAACAGATTAACACACAAGTTTTCAAGCCCTCTCTTACAGTAATAACATTCACCACAAGAAGCAGAATTTGCAAACATAACCTCGTCACCTTCTTTAAAATTTTTAACCCCTGCTCCAACCTTGTATATAACGCCAGAGCACTCGTGTCCAAAAAGCATCGGAAATTTAAACTTCGGATGCCCCCGAAGATACATTTTTAAATCGGTTCCACAAGTGAGAGCAGACCTTACTTTGATAATGACCTCGCCCTCCAACGGCTCAGGAATTTCAACTTCTTTAATCTCAATCCTTTCTATATCCGTTAAAAATGCGCTTAGCATTTTCATTCAAACTTTCTTGCCAAAAGCAAAGCTGGTTTATACCTATCTGCCATAAGCTCTTCACGGGCAAGATTTAGAAAGTTAAATACATTTTTCAAACCGATTTGCTCGGCTAGTTCAAACGGACCAGCAGGAAACTTAACAAGACGAAACGCTGAGTTTATATCTTCTTTGCTTGCCAAATTTTCCATCAAAGCATAAAATCCCTCGTTTATAATCATAGAAATAGTTAAAGCAAGGACGATTTTTTGGGGTTCATTTAACTCATCTTTCCGAGATAAAATTTTTCTGCATATCGTGTCGGCAAGATTTAAAAACTTTTTGCTGAATTTATACTTAATTTTTTCTCGTTTTAGGAAATCCTGCACCTTTTTATCCTTTCCAAAATAACTATAAAATCCCGAATTTGTCTTTCGCCCAAGCAAACCAGCCTCAACTAACCACGCTTGAAAAGCAACTGGTCTGAACCTTTCTTCATAATTAAATCTTTCGTAAATTGACTTTGAAACGATGTAATTCACATCAAGCCCAACATAATCAATTACCTCAAACGGTCCAAGCTCAAGCCCCAAAAGTTTAAACGCCCGATCTATTTCCTCTATCTCAGCAAGCCCAATTTCATAAGCGCGCAACGGCTCAAGGTAAAAATGCCTCGAAATTCTGTTAACTATAAAACCAGGCGAATCCTTAACAACCACTGGCGAATGCCCTATGCCTTTCAGGAATTCAACTGTTTTCTCCACAACCTCATCAGAGGTGTGCTGTGTCCTCACAACCTCA
This sequence comes from Candidatus Kryptoniota bacterium, assembly GCA_938074445.1. GTDB lineage: Bacteria > Bacteroidota > Ignavibacteria > Kryptoniales > Kryptoniaceae > Kryptonium. The sequence goes on from CALJEK010000003.1 coordinate 92,724, forward strand.
ACAAGTTTTAAAATATACGGTGGATTGAAAAAGTGAGTACCTATAACCCTATAAGGATTCTCCGTTGCAGATGCAATTTTTGTGACTGACATTGAAGATGTGTTTGTCGCCAATATAGTTGCTGGAGCGCATCTGTCGTCAAGCTCACGAAAAATTTTACATTTCACATCAATATCTTCAATCACAGCCTCGAAAACGATATCAGCGGTTATAAAATGCTTCAATTTAGTTGTGGGATGAATTCTTGTCAAAATGCTTTGCATCTGCTCCCTTTTAATTGCTCCAAGCTCAATCGCCCTTTCAAGGTGACGTCTTATGTTTTCAAGGGCTCTCTGCAGGGTTTCGTTAGAAATATCAAACAATATCACATCATAACCTGCTTGAGCCATAACTTGCGCAATTCCACTTCCCATTCTCCCTGCACCTACAATTCCAACTGTATTCATTCTCTTTTCAATTTTTATTTTTAAATGAAACTTCCATCCGAAACTCTGTATTTTCTAATCGCTTGAATCACTGCTTTTTCAAACTCTTCACTCAAATTTTTAACAACGATTTTTATTTTGGCAATTTTAATTTCAGCGTATTCAGAACCTTCAAACTTTACATTTATATCAGCTACATAGTCTCCAATTTTTACCTCGACTTTATCGGTTCTTTTATCAGATTTTATAAAATTTTTCCTGTTGAGCATTCCCCATGCTGAAAGCACCGCCTTTTGAAGAAGCTCAACCCTTTCAACCTTGGAAAGCTTAATTTCAATTGTCACCTCATCAACTCCGGAAAACCCCGTCGATTTTATTATCAAATCTTTCGCTGTATCTCTTTTCGCGGAGACCTTATAAAAAATTTTTTCGCCAGGATAGTAATTCCTGCTATCAAATGACTTCCTATTTTTAATCCTTGGGGCAATCTCAACAGTTCTATCAACCCCCTCACGAGCAAACCTTAAGGCCTCACTGACATCAGCAAATGAGTTAGAATTTGCAATCAAAAAAATTAAAGTTGCTAAAAATTTAATCCGCAATTGATTTTTCATACTCCTCTTTAAATCTTTTAACTGCATTGAAAATTGTTCTCGCTATTTTCCACTGATTTACCTCGCTCCTAAGATATTTTTCTTCCTCTGGATTTGAAAGATAGCCCATCTCGATAAGAACACTTGGCATAGCTGCGCCAACAAGAACATAAAAACCAGCCTGGCTTACACCGTTTATTTTTACATTAAGGTTTTTTCTTGCTTCATCGTTTAAAATTTCAGCAAATCTTTCGCTGTTCTTAACATAAACATTATGTGCCATAGCAGTTAAAATATAACTTTCATCGGTCAAATGCTTGTATCTCTCCTCATAATTTTCCTCAAGTTTAATAACAGCATTTTCTCTTTCTGCAATTCTTATGGCATCTTCAGTTTTTCCAGGTCTCAAAATATAAACCTCAAAACCATTGGCATTGTGCGGTTTATAAGGCATCGAATTGCAATGCAAACTTATAAAAAGTTTCCCACCGTTTGAGTTTGCAATTTGACCGCGCCTATATAACTCTACAAATTCATCTTTTTCCCTCGTCATCACAACTTTCACGCCAAGAGTTTCAAGTAAAGATTTCAATTTTTTAGCAACCTCAAGAGTTATATCTTTCTCACGGGTGCCGTAAACCCCAATAGCACCGGGGTCTTTCCCTCCATGCCCAGCATCAATAACAATAACATCAAGAAAAAATTTTTTCTTTACATCCTCAAGCTTTGAGGTTGACTCATTCACATAAAGTGATATCAAAATATCAGTATTATCTTTATCTACGATAACTTCGTAATGTTTTATTTTGGGTTTTAATCTAAGGGATACTTGAACTGATTGCGGATATGGTATAACTTCAACGTCACTGAATAACTCAGAAGCAGAAAGGCTCTTAAAGGCTGAAACATTAACTTTTGCATTTGGAATTGTTATATTAAGCCAATTATTTCTCCCAAGCCAAACCTCGTAATCCGTGATTTTTTTTGCGGTCATAATTCTCAAAAGATATCCGTTGCTTCTCTTTTCAACTTTAGCATTGTAAACATCAAATTTCGGTCTCGTTACTTCTGGGGATTTCGGGATCAGAACAGTGATTAAATTATTCCTTTCATCATATTTGAAATCATGTGGGAAATAGCGACCAAAGACTTCCGAAAAATACTTAACTGGAACGAAAATTTTATCAGCGCCAGAGATGACCTCAACCGGAAATTGCCAAACCCTCACCTCATCCCCAGAAGATATAACAACGAAGGGGTTCTCGGACACAAACTTAAAAGTATACCCAAAAACGCGGAATAAAAGCAGACCATTCAATGTGTCAGAGCTATAATCTATCTCAAGAAGTCTTAAAAAATCAGGTAAAGAAACATAAAGTGTCTTCGCTTCATAAAAAGCTGGAATTACCTCAATTTTGTCGTTTATTTTGACCTTGAAAATATCAGCATTTAAAGTTTCAAAAATTAAAAAAACAAGGACAAAGTATTTGAACAGCCTCATTGCGGACACTTTAAAATTCAACTTTTTTCTTTCCAGCGTCTACCTCTTTTATAAATTTTATTAAGCCCCTAAAATAAGTTTCTTGATCATCGTACATAGACATATGACTTCCATTTGGACAAAAAAGATAACTTCCGTTTTGAACTTGAGTAGCCATCCACCTCATATGCTCTGGGTCCATCGTATCATACCTCGCACCAATGATAAGCGTTGGAACCTTTATTTTGTTTAAATCCTTGGATCTATCCCACTTTTCAAGCCTTCCGGAAATTCCAAACTCACTTGGTCCCTGCATCAAAACATAAATTTTTTCATTATTATGATTGAATGCTCTGACAACAGGATCAGGCCATTCTTCAACGGGCATCCTTAAAACATGTTTAACATAGTAATGATTTAAAAGAAGTTCCATATATTTTGGGTTTTTATAATCACCTTTCGCTTCAAAGTTTCGAATTTGTTTTAAAACATCCGGCGGAATATCCTTAGATAAAACTTCATCGGCATATCTATCATATTCAGGGCAACTTGACATCATATTTGAAATTATCAGAGCCTTAAGATTATCTTGATACTTAAGAGCATACTCCATTGCAAGAATACCACCCCAAGAGTGACCAAGAAGATAAAAGTTATCTTTATTAAGTCCGAGCGCTTTTCTGACCTGTTCAACTTCTTCAACAAACCTTTCCGTCACCCAAAGCGAACTATCGTCGGGTTGGTCAGAATACCAAGAACCAAGTTGATCATAATAAATAAACTCTATCCCCTCCTGCGGGAAAAAACTCTCAACACATTCCCAATACTCATGAGTTGAACCTGGTCCACCATGTAAAAGCAAAACCTTTATCCTTGGGTTATTACCAAATCTCTTAGTCCATACTTTAAATGTTCCTTTCGGAGTTTGAATTGGGATTAACTTGATACCGCCTGTTTTTACTCCAGTTTCCTCAGATTTAAAATATTCTCTCAGCGATGGGAGTTTCTCGCCACCTGTACAAGCAAATAAAAAAATTGAAAACCCAACAAGCATAGCAATTGACCTAATCATATCTAAACCTAATTTTTTAAATAATTTATCAAAACCTGCACCAAATATCAAATTTCCCCAAAAATTTTAGGTGAATAACTCGGTTTAAAATGGAAAGAAATTTAAAAGGCTGAATCTGAATTAAAGCCCCGTCAATTTATGAATCTTCTCAACCCTTCTCTCGTGCCTGCCACCTTCGAATTCCGTTTCAAGCCAAACCTTAACTATCTCTTTAGCAAGTTCCCATGGTATAAGTCTTGCCCCGAAGGTTAAAACATTCGCGTTATTATGCTGCCTTGAAAGTTTTGCTTCTTCAATAGAACAACAATTTGCAGCTCTTACTCCCTTGACTTTGTTCGCAACTATGGAAACACCAACCCCAGTTCCACACACAAATATTCCCCTTTCACATTCTCCACTTCCCACTGCCTTTGCAGCTGGATAAGCAAAATCAGGATAATCGCTCGAATCGGGAGAAAAGCAACCAAAGTCAACAACTTCATGACCAAGTGATTTCAGCAGTTCTTTAACTTTTTCTTTATACTCAAATCCAGCATGATCGCTTGCTACTGATATCTTCATAAACCCGAGATTTTTAATTTTAAAAATAAAAACGCAGGCAAACGCCTGCGCTTGCAATTAATTATCAACGCTTCAATTTGAAACTTATATCTTGTACGGCACAGTTATGCTTTCACCTATCCAATCATAACATCCGCCCGTTATCGGAATTTTGCCATCTTTTATCTTCCGCTTATTAAAGAAATAATCCTCCTGCGTTGGAACAAGTGTTTCAAGATTTTTTATACGTTGATTTGCTTCATTTATAACGCTCGGATCAATTCTCCTTGCAAGCTCATAATATTCAACCGCAAGTTGATAAACAAGTTTATCAATGAAATCAATTTTTGTCCAGTCACCGCCTTTTGTGGTCTTAACACACTTTGCAACTGTTGCCTCATAGATCTGAGCTATCTCAATATACGGTCTCCCCCAATTTTTATCCTTTGCCATCGCCCTTCTTGCCCAAATCCTCGCCTGCTCGAAATTCTCAAGCTCGCGATAACAAACAGCGATATTTAAAATTATCTCCTTCGCATCCGGATTTACCTTTAATGAACGAGTATAAGCGTCGATCGCCTTCTTGTATTCCCCAATTCGTTGGTAACTATACCCAAGACGGTTCCAGTAGATTTCATTATCTGGAAATTTTTTCGTCAATTTTTCAAGATACGGGATTGAACTTTTGAAATCCTCTGCTCGGATATAAAGATTTGCGATCGTCCATATGAGCTCCGTGTTCTCTGGGTCTGTTTCAAGCCGTTTTTTGTTGAGTTCAATTAACTCGCTTATATCTTTAACAAGAGCTCTTAATCTATCATTTGCAGTTACATTTTGCGGATCTTTATCAAGAACTCTACGATAAAGGTCAATTGCTTTCTCTCTAAAATCAGGATTTTCCTCCATATGCTTTATGTAAAGAACCCCAAGCCGATCAATATAATAAAATTCGGTGTGTTCAAAATCAAGCTCGATCCCTTTTTCATACGCTTCTATCGCATCGATATTTCTGTTCTTATAATAGTTTTCAAGAACATAACCTTTCTTCAAATAATACTCAGACGCACTTTCAGGATGGTATTTTATCGCGTTGTCATAAATTACTAAAAGAGTGTCAGCATATCCTTGTTTCTTTTCTTCTGGCGCCTCTTCATAAAACTTCAAATAAATTTTCTCCATAGCCTTATAAAGCGTTTTGAACCTTGTCGGTTGCATCTCCATAACCTTCCACCCATAAGGAACCGCGGTGACATAATCCCCAGTTTTAAAATACTCAAAAAACAGAGACCAATTTTTCAAAACTTCTATCGAATCCTGATGAGTCCCCTGTGCATAAACTATGCCTGAAATAAAGAAAAATGCAACTACTATTAAAACTACACTTTTCATTTTATTAATCCTCAAGCTTTTGTTTTACAAACCAAATTTCTCCTGTGTTAACGCCAATTGAAAGCCTCAAAATTCGGTCCCTCACTATCTCAAGATCACCTCTGAAACCATACTCAACGGAGAAATTCATTCTCGTATCAAAACTCACAGGGAAACCAAATCCGATAGCAAAGAACAATTCGGTAATTTGTTTCTCATCTATTTTAAAATATGTTTTGTTATAAAAAATTCCAAATCGATATGAAGTCTTTTCAAAAAATCCCGCCATTATCTCCCTTGAAGGTAAAACTTCAACCCCTGCGCCAATTCTCATCGCATCTGTTATCTCTTTCGGATGTTCGCCATTGATATGAAATTTTTCCCAATTTTGGTAATAGACATCACCCGAAAATTGAACTCTATCGGCAACAAAATAACTAAATCCAAATCCAGCCCTATACGGTAATTTGGAAGTTAACTCATTAACCTCTGAAACAGTTGAACTACCTATAACAGGGATTGTATACTCAACCGTTGTCAATCCCTTCAAGTTAACAGGCGAAGAAAAAACAAAACCCATTGTGAGGGAATTTTTCCTAAAACCAAGCCCATAAGCAATCCCAACGGTGAAACCTAACCCCCCATAATTTCTCTCACGTTTTATATCCGAAAAGAAAAACTCAGAACTTCCGAAATCAGCCTCCCATGAATTAATTATCGTCCCAAAATAATACTCGCCTCTGACCCCAAGACTTAACTTACTAAATGGTCGAAATGAAAATCCAAAAACGAAATTTGAAATCCCACCTTCACCTTTATACCTCTGTGAAAAATATTTATTCTCCAAGACCGAATCCTTTTTAATACTATAATTCACCGTACTGAAAGGCATAATTCCCGTTGCAAACGTTAATCCATACTTTTTCCATAGTGGGATTGCGAATAAAACACCATCAAAATTTCCGCTCGTTAAAAAAGTATTTTTAACTTTATCCCGCATCGCTGTCCCTTCATAAAGATAACCACCCGAAATCCTTACCCTCGCAAGCTCGCTCCATAAAGCAGGGTTATATCGATTTACATAAATTGGGTCAAAAAGAGCAATCCCAAGCCCGCCAAGACCTGCGGTTTTGTCAACCGTCGAAAAACGCAAAATCCCAAGCCCAAACCTCGAGTAAATTGAACCCCCAGCGATAGAAATTGAATGAAGAAAAAGCAAAAAAATGAAAACTCTAAATCTCATCTTCGCTAAATTCCCGGTTTTGTTGTATAATAAATTTTTATCTTCGGCTTTCTCTCAACATAATAAAAAGTAAAACGATCAAAGTTGTCCACTTCAGAAAAGCATCTTAGTAAGATTCCATTGTTTGGTTCACCATTTATCCACCGCTGAACTGGCGTCGTAATCGGGATCATATATTCAAGCGTGTCAACTGGATTTCTCAATCCAAGATAATTTCCTTCAAATCCCCCAACTGATTTCCTCACAAGGTCAGTATCAGTGATAAAACTGGCAAGCAAGGAATCAACCCCACTGTTTCCATATCTTTTTTTATCCTTTAAATAAAGCAAAACTTCCGCACGATTTATGATTATGTTTTTGGGAAGCTTCGACATATCAAATTTCAAAATGCTTCGCAAGCCAACCCCAGCTTGAAGCACAATATAATTTGTATCCACTCTCCCATTTAACCTTGCAATATAACCGTCGCTCCCATAAACGAACCTAATCGTATCAACTTCACCCCCTTCCTTTGGAACCACAATCTCGAGCGCAGGCGTAAACAGCAACGCATCTAACGAGTTAAATCCCCATATCACGCCGGAGCTTTGCGACTTTAGATAAAGTCCATAGTTCTTTCCGTTCAACCACTCTCTAACGACTGCTGTGTCAATTTTAAAATAATTAACAGAATCGGGTATGCCTTCAAATTCACCGATGATTTGCGAATCATACAACGTATCGTAATAATTTGAAAGAACTTTGTGAGCGGTAAAGCGAAGCGGTAAAGCGCTATCTCCTATCACAAACTTAGATTTAAACAATCTGACTTGAGCCCATCTAATTTTTATATGCTTCAATGTGTCGGGGATATTAAAGCGAATTAAAACATCGCACGAGATATCGTCATAGTTCCCAATTAACAAAATATCGGATGAGGAATTTGAAATAAAGTTTTGGATGTTCTCGGCGTAAATTTCTACTGAATCTTCATAAACTTTTACATTGAAAAGCTCATTATCTGGTAAAAGTCCAAAGCCAACATCGTTTGGTTCCTTGGAACATCCCATAACAAAAAATAAAAACACAAACGCAATAAATATTCCGTTAAGACTTCGCTTTGTCTTATGCGCTCTAATCCTTTCTTTCATCACACATTGGTTAATTTTTTTAAGTTAAGTGTTTTCTTGATGATCTCAATTGCCTCTTTCAAATTTTCTGCGACGAAATCTGGTTCAAAATTTTCACTTTTACACTTCTCATATTCCTCTTTGCCGTGACCAGTCAAAACAAGTATGGTGGTTGCTCCAGCGGTTTTGCCAGCTTGAACATCAATGCACCTATCTCCAATTACGAATGATTTTTTCAGGTCAATATTTTGTTCTCTTGAAGCGCGCTGAAGCATGCCATCTTTTGGCTTCCTGCATTCACACTCAATTTTATATTCCCCCTCTCCCTTCGTTGGATGATGTGGACAATAATAATAAGCATCTATCTTTGCACCCCTTTCAGCAAGTAATTCATCGAGTCGCTTGTGAATTTTGTGTAAATCTTCCTCCGTAAAGTACCCACGAGCGATGCCACTTTGATTTGTAAAGACAATAACCTTTAAACCAAGTTCATTTGCTTCCCTTATAGCCTCAGCCGAATTCTCTATCAAAACAAGTTGTTCAGGGGATGATAGAAAATTTACATCTTCATTAATTGTTCCATCTCTGTCAAGAAATATAGCCACATGGCGTTGATTCATTTCGCTTTGACAACGCGCGTCTTTTTTTGTGGTTTCATCAACTTCTGATAAAGTTCAACATATTTACTTGCGGATGCAGTCCATGAAAAGTCCTTCATCATTCCATTCTTCATCAACTTCAACCATGCTTTCTTGTTTTTATAAACTGATAATGCCTTCTTCAATGCTTTCAGCAAATCCTGCCCAGAATACTTCTCAAATAAAAAACCCGTGCCTCGCCCTGTCCTCGGATTAAATTCTTCAACTGTATCAGCAAGCCCACCCGTTTTTCTTACAACTGGAACAGTTCCATACCTTAAACTATACATTTGATTTAAACCGCACGGTTCATATCTCGAGGGCATAAGGAATATATCAGCGCCACTTTCAATTAAATGCGCAAGTTCCTCACTAAAGCCAATGTAAACCCCAACCTTCTTAGGATACTTTTTCTTCACTTTCTCAAGCATCTCTTCATACTTTGGTTCTCCTGTGCCGAGAACAATATATTGAATGTTGAGGCTCATCATTTCGTCAATCACCTCTGCGATAAGATCAAATCCTTTCTGTTCCGCAAGTCGAGAAATCTGAGCAACCACCGGGATTTCCTCATTATACTCAAGCCCAAAATATTTCAAAAGCGCCTTCTTATTTTCATACTTTGTTTCTATCGTCTGAATGCTATATGGAACAGGGATATATTTATCGTTTTCAGGGCTCCACACTGAATAATCAACCCCGTTTAAGATCCCATAAATATCTTTCCGTCTCTTCCTTAGAACATTTGAAAGCCCTGCGCCAAGTTCGTCATCAGAAATTATTTCCTTTGCATATGTTGGGCTTACTGTCGTTATAGCATCAGCATACAATATCCCAGCTTTGAGAAAGTTAAAATTGCCGTTATGCTCTATTTCAGGAAAAATCTCATCCGGAAGACCTGATTTAAAAAATGATTCCTTCCCGAAAATACCTTGATAACCAATGTTATGTATAGTTAAAACAGTCTTTATACCCTTAAAAAATGGCTCATCCTTGTAAATCGTTTTAAGATAAACAGGGACAAGCGCTGTTTGCCAATCATTGCAGTGAATTATATCTGGACGCCATCCAAGCTTTTTCAGCGATTCAAGAACACCCTTGCAAAAAAATATAAACCTTTCGTCATTATCTGGGTAATCCCTTTTTGTCTTAGAGTCAACATAAAGACCATCACGATTGTAGTAAAATTCGTTTTCAAGAAAGTAAACTTGAACTTTTACTTTCTGTCCAACAATAAAGGATGCTTTTGCACTACCCCTTTGAAGTTTATCTCCAATTGGAATGTCAATTTCTCTTAATCGCACTATTTCATGGATGCCAAATCTTCGCTCACTTATAAAACCATATTTTGGCATCATAGCTCTTATCTCATGACCAAGCTCCCTTATAGCCTGCGGAAGAGCAAAAGATACATCAGCAAGCCCACCTGTCTTCGCAAAAGGAACAATTTCACTGGAAAGAAAAAGGATATTAAGGGGTTGGGTCATTAAAAACTCCTTATGATTTTTAAATTTTTCTGCGAAGACATAGAATTTTTTCAAAATTTAACAAAAAAAATCGTAATAACCAAAGCCTCAAAAACTTACTTCCCCAGCAAGCGGTTTGTAAAATTCTTCAACGACCTTCTCAGTATGCCCCCCGTATCTACCAAATAAAAACATCAATTTTACGATCGCTGCCTCTGTAGTCATATCCCCACAGCTTAATGCCCCTGCATCAAGCGCATCCTTCCCACACTGATAAAGTGTAAGGTCTACCCTTCCGTAAACCGCTTGGGTTGAAATAACAACAACTTTATTCATCTCAACCGCAGATTTAATAAATGGAATTAAAGACCTGCCCTCTATGTTTGGAAGGTTGCCAGAGCCAAACGCTTCAATTACAAACCCTTGAACATCTAAATTTAACAAAGACATAAGATAGTTGACCCTTACAGATGGAAAAATTTTCACGCAAAAAACCTTGTCTGAAAAATTCTTCAAAACATTTAATTTTCCCCCCTCCCGCTTTAAAAAATTTTCCTCATAAATCTCTATCCCAACCCCTACCTCAGCAAGCGGTGGATAATTTGGTGAATCAAATGCATCAAAACCCCAAATGTTTAACTTCTTTGTCCTGTTTCCGCGAAATAATTTATTGTTAAAGAAAATGCCAACTTCAGGAATTGAATATGTCGCAAGCTCAACAGCATTTATAAGGTTATTTCTCGCATCCGTTCTTATTTCGGAAAGCGGACGCTGAGAACCAGTTAGAATAACTGGTTTCGAAAGACCATCAAGCATAAAAGAAAGAGCTGTAGCAGTATAGGTCATCGTGTCCGTCCCGTGAGTTATTACAAAACCATCAAAACTGTCGTAGTTCGCGCTGATCACATCAGCAATTTTGACCCAATGCTCAATTCCAATGTTTGACGAATCAATATTTGCAACTATATGAGATTCAATTTCAGCAATTCGTTTAACCTCAGGGACAAATTCAAAAATTCTTTGAATAAACGCACCTGGAGCAAGAGTGCCATCTTTTAAAGCCATCCCAAAAGTTCCACCGGTATGAATAAGAAGAATTCGCTTCATATGTTCAATGTAATTTCACATATTATCGACCATACAAACCAGTTAGCCTTGCCTCACCAAGAATATGTCCCTTTGCCTTAGCTTCAACCTGATCAGCTGTTGCTCCAGAATTCAGCCCAAGCGTTTCAACATCAAGCGCATAAAGTTTAAAAATATAACGATGTGGTTTATGCCCGCGTGGTGGACATGGACCCCCATAACCAATTCTACCAAAATCATTTATCCCTTGCTTGATCTTATTATCAATAAGACCAACCTTCTTTACATTTTCAGCAAGTTTCGTCATATTCGCCGGAATATCATAAATAACCCAGTGTATAAACGTTCCACCGGGAGCATCGGGGTCCTCACAGATCAAAGCAAAACTTTTGGTCCCAGCAGGGACATTTTCCCAACTTAACTCGGGTGAATAATCTTGCCCATCGCAGGTAAACTTCTTAGGGATTGTTTCACCATCCTTAAACGCTGTAGACTTGATAGCAAACATCTTTTTAACCCCTCCTTTTTGGGCGTTAGTTTGAGTTAAGAAAAGAAGACAAAGAAAAAAGAGAAGAAGATGTCTTACTTTCATAACGCACAAAGATTTATTTTTACCGCTAAATTAATTAAACAAATTTCGACAAATATGCAAATTTGCGACTTCCCGTGATCTTTTTTATATTTTCAACAGCGAAATTTAAAAATATGCCCAGATGAAAAAGTTTTTTTCAAACCCCGTAAATATAATCCTCAATGGAATTTTAATCGCACTTTTACTCTACCTTATATTCGCTGAAAAGGGGCTTGTGAAACGAGCAAGACTCGAACTCGAATCAAAAAAGTTGAAAAAAAAGATCGAAGCAATAGAGAAAGAAAACGACTCTTTGAAGCAGAAAATACACAAACTTGAGACAGACCCTAAAGAAATTGAAAGGATAGCCCGCGAAAAATACGGCATGACAAAAGAGGGAGAAGAAGTCTACATTATAAAAGAAAAGTAATTCCCCGCGCAAAGATGAAAACAGAAAGAATTTACCCACCACTTGCGGATAGAATAAGACCAAAAACACTTGATGAATTTATAGGTCAAGAGCATATTATTGGCGTTGGAAAACCATTGAGAATAATGATTGAAACCGGCGAAATCCAATCAATGATCCTATGGGGTCCACCAGGGGTTGGTAAAACAACACTTGCTAAAATAATCGCAGAAAAAGTCAATGCGGATTTCTTTCAAATAAATGCGGTTTTATCAGGCACAAAGGAAATAAAAGAGATAATTGAAAAAGCCGAAAGAAATTTAAATTACTACGGAAAGAAAACGATTCTTTTCATCGATGAAATTCACAGGTTCAACAAGGCACAGCAAAGTGTGCTCCTCAATAGCGTTGAAAAAGGAATAATTATACTCATAGGTGCAACAACAGAAAATCCATCTTTTGAAATAATATCACCATTGCTATCAAGATGTCAAGTTTTTGTGCTTGAGCCATTTGGAGTTAGAGAGCTTGAGGCAATTCTTCAACGAGCCTTGACAAATGACGAAATGCTTTCAAAGTTTAAAATCCACATTGAAGACAAAGAATCTCTCTTCCTTTATTCTGGAGGGGATGCGCGGGTTATGTTGAACGCTCTTGAGGTCGCTGTAAAAATCGCAAAACCAACGGAGAAAAACGAGATATTCTTGACAAAAGAAATTATTTCGGAAGCATTCCAACGCAAGTATTTCAAATATGATAAAGCAGGGGAAGAGCACTATAATCTGATTTCAGCATTTATAAAAAGTATCCGTGGAAGTGACCCGGACGCAGCGGTTTACTGGCTCGCCAGAATGTTAATTGCGGGTGAGGACCCTAAATTTATCGCAAGAAGGTTAATAATTTTAGCAAGTGAAGATATCGGAAATGCGGAGCCGTATGCTTTAACGCTCGCAACAAGTTGTTTCACCGCGGTTGACTATGTTGGAATGCCTGAGGCACAAATAATCCTCGCACAAGTTGCAACATATTTGGCAAGCTGTCCGAAAAGTAACTCAGCATACGTTGCAATCAAAGAGGCAACAGAAGACGCGCAAAAATATCCCGATCTCCCAGTGCCACTTCATTTGAGAAATGCGCCAACAAAACTTATGGAAGAGCTCGGTTATAGCAAGGGATATAAATACAGCCACGATTTCCCGGATCATTTCGTCGAACAACAGTTTTTGCCAGATGAACTTAAAGACAAAATTTATTATAGACCCACAGATCTTGGAAGAGAGAAAATTTTAAAAGAGCGACTTGAATATTTATGGAGCAAAAGAAAACAAAATAAAAAACTTAACAAATGAAAAAATTTGTAATTGGTGTTGACCTCGGGGGAACATTCATCAAAGCAGGGATAGTCGATGAAGTAGGCAACATAATTGCTGAAAATTCAATTCCAACCGAAGCGGAAAAAGGACCTTTACATGTCATTGAGCAAATTTCAAAAATTGTTGATAATCTTCACACGGGTTTTGAAGATGGTAAAATAATCGGGGTTGGAATTGGAACGCCTGGACAAGTCGATCCACAAGGCGGAGTAAAATATCCCCCAAACTTTCCGGGATGGACAGTTGTATATTTATCCAAAGAAGTTCAAAAAAGAACGGGATTAAACACAGTGGTTGATAATGACGCAAATGTCGCTGCAATAGGCGAAGCAAAATTTGGAGCGGGAAAAGAACATCCAAATTTTATAATGGTTACACTTGGCACAGGGATCGGCGGTGGTATAATAATCGACAGGAAAATATACAGAGGTCCAACAGGGGGAGCCGGGGAAATTGGGCATGTGTCAATTAATTTTGAAGGTCCGAAATGCAATTGTGGAAATTATGGATGCGTCGAAGCTTATGTTGGACAAAAATATCTGTCAAACTGGGTTGCGAAAGAACTCGAGAAAAATCCAAATTCGAAGATCATCGAGCTTGTAAACGGCGATCTCTCAAAAATTGAACCTCGCATAATTTCCATTGCAGCTGAACAAGGCGATGAATTTGCAATAAATGTATGGAAAAAGGCTGGATTTTACGTTGGAGTGATGCTCGCTTCGGTTATGAATCTATTTGACATAAATGTGGCAATAGTTGGTGGCGGAGTTGCAAAGGCAGGAAAAGTTTTATTTGACTCAATTAACGAAACGGTGAGATCAAGGGCATTGAAACCAATTGCAGAGAAAGCTATCGTAATCCCAGCCACGCTTGAAAATAGAGCTGGAATTCTTGGCGCAGGAGCTTTAGCTTTCGAAGAGCTTTCAAATTAAATTCTTATAAAACCATCGCTGAAAATTCTCACCCAATCTTGAACAATTCGTTCTGCCTCCGCCCAGTTCTCAAGGTCCTGCGTTCCTATTCCCCCCTTTCTTTCCCAAACAAAATAAGCAACTTTTGCTATCGTCTCCCGACGCATCTCGTTATTTGGACGACCAAAAACCTTAACAATATATTTCATTCTATCAAACTTCAAAACAACTTTTTCTATCTCCGACTCTTTTGCATACGAAACCCCTTTCAAACCACCAGCCTCAAAAACGATCTCCCCGATGAATTGATAATTTCTCGTTGCTTTAAATAAATAAACTTTGTCCCCACTACCAATTTCCATCTTGCAATGAAATCCAAGGAAATAAGCGTCCTCAAGGACTCTTTCTCTCTTTCGACCGCTTGCAAGTTCAACAACCATAGGTTTAAACTGGTTTCGGCGCGAAAAATCAATTAAAAAGCTATCAACATCAGACTTTCTTATCTTTAGTTCCATTTGTAAAAAATCAAATTTCTTTTATCACTTCTTGCCTTACCCTGTATGAAGAAACAGAAAATTCATAAATTGCGAAATCTTCGGAATCAACGCAAAGCCTCAAGATATGTTCCCCAAAATTCGGATTTTCAACCAACTCATAATATCTTGGCTCACACACCAAAACATAGCTTTTTCCATCTTCAATTGTAACATCTTCACCACAATTTTTCTCATTTAGAAATTCATCATCCTGAAGGATTAAAACCTTCAAACCCTCGTCCAAAGACTCCATTACAGCCCCAACTCTTGTGCCAGCATAAGGCAATATAATAGAACCAACTTCGCCAAAGAAAGGACTATACTTGAGATAATACTTCCCGTTATACCATTCTCCATCCAGATAGAATCTCCCGTTTATATAAATTCTCGGGTCCTCGTATTTTATAACAGACTCTGGAGCAAAGCCTTCAACATTTCCAAGTGAGCCACCTATATAACCTGTGCAAATTTCTGGGGTAACCCTGTAAAAAACAGATTCATCAACTTCATAACGTGATCCAACCGGCAGTGGAAAATCACCATGATATCCAGCTTTTATCAAAAGCGCTTGAATGTAAAACTCAATTTCCCATAAATTTCTCATGCCAAAATTAGAATAGGAAATCAACCCATCTCGATTTATAAGGAAAATCGCAGGGACATCAAGATAAGAACTCCTCACGATAGAAGCATATCTTTTCAAATTGATAGATTCATTATCAATCGCAATTGGGAATTCTATCCCACGCCGTTTCATCTCTTTATCAACGTTTTCAACTTTTCGCTCAAATGGAAATTTTGGAATATGAATCCCGAGAATGAAAAGCCCTTTGTCCTTATATCTTTTAATCCACTCCTCTATATACCAGTAAAGTTCATTCCACTTACCGCTCGCATAATTAAAAAACAAAAGAAGCACAACATATCCTCTAAGTTCCTCAAAAGACACTGGCTCTGAATTGAGCCAGTAGTTTGCAACTATATCTATCGCCCTGTTGTTTTCTTCAACGATTTGCTTTTTATAAAATTCTTGCATGGACTTTATCCTGCAATTTTTATCTTCGTTATCAATCTAATTAAGCAAGTTTTAAGTTGCAAATTTAGAAAACGCTCTTTTTTGTTTTGAGCCAAATCCTGTTTAATTTATATAAAAAATAAAACACAAACCATAATGAAACCAGATTTAAAAGCGATATTCAAACAGATTGAAAAGGTTCAGGAAGAACTTGAAAAAGTTCAAGCGGAACTCGAAAATAAAACAGTTACAGAAGAAGCCGGCGGTGGAATGGTTAAAGTGACGGCAAACGGGAAAAGAGAAATCATCAAAATTGAAATCGATAAAGAAGTCGTGAATCCAGATGATGTGGAAATGCTTGAGGATTTGCTCGTCGCTGCAGTAAACAAAGCGCTTCAAAGCGCAGATAAAATGATAAGCGAAGAGATTGCCAAAGCAACCTCTGGACTTCTTCCCGGATTAGGTGGACTCCCTTTTGGTTTCCCAGGTTTTAAGGCATGAAATAAATTAGTTAAAAACTATGCTTTACACATCTGAAAGTCTTGAAACCCTTATAGAAGAACTAACAAAATTCCCTGGCATCGGGAGGAAAACAGCGCAACGACTGGCACTTTACATCTTGAAACAGCCTAAAGAAGAGGTTGAAAAACTTGTTCAAGCGATAATAGATGTCAAAGAAAAAATAAAATATTGCTCAATTTGCTACAATATAACTGAAACCGACCCATGCCCGATTTGCTCAAGCCCAAAACGGGATAAGACCATAATTTGCGTCGTTGAAGAGCCAATGGATGTCATCGCAATAGAAAAAACTAATGAATATAACGGACTCTACCATGTTATCGGTGGCGTTTTAAACCCACTTGAAGGCATCGGACCAGACGATTTAAAAATCAAGGAACTCGTCCACAGAGTTTCATCCGGTGGAATTAAAGAAGTTATAATTGCCCTGAACCCAAGCGTTGAAGGAGAAACAACTTCAATTTACATAGCAAATCTAATTAAACCATTTGGCATAAAAGTCACACGCATTGCCCGGGGTCTACCTATTGGAACAGCGCTCGAATACGCGGATATAGCAACAATAGTTAGAGCCATTGAAAATAGAACGACGATGTAAGTGAAGAAAAATTTTTTAATAACATCGGCACCGGGAACTGGGAAAACAACTGCAATAAAAAAATTTATCGAACTCACAAAGGGGAAATTTAAAGTCTCAGGCTTCGTAACCGAAGAGATCAGAGATAAAACAGGGAAAAGAACGGGGTTTAAAATTATCACACTTAATGGAAAAACCGGAATACTTGCCGATGTAAATTTAAAAAATTCACCAAAGGTCGGAAGATACGGCGTAAATTTGAAAGACATTGATGATATCGCCGTTCCATCGATTGATCTAAACTCAGACATAATTGTGATAGATGAAATTGGAAAGATGGAATGCCTTTCGAAATATTTTGTTCAAAAAGTTTTTGAAGCCCTCGATTCAGAAAAAATCCTCGTTGGAACGATCAAGGAAAAGGGGGACGAGATAATAAACAAAATAAAATACCGAGGCGATGTTGAGTTAATAAAACTCACACCTGAAAACAGAGACGATATCCCTTCTCTAATTTTTCAAAAGGTTCTCTCCTTAAGCCAACAAAGATAAAAAATTGGGTTTTGTTTTTGCTTAATTTTTTCGTATTTTTGAACAGATTTTTGAGGCAATTTTTTCTATTAAAATTCACTTTTCAAATTTCCTCCCCGCTTAGATGGGGAGGCTTTGAGGCGAAAAATTTAAAATAAATCAAAAGAAGCAGGGTGAAGAGAACATATCAACCACATATCACAAAACGCCGTAAGACACATGGATTCAGAGCAAGGATGAAAACGAAAAGCGGAAGAAAAATCCTTGCGAGAAGAAGAGCAAAGGGAAGATGGAAATTAACCGTAAGCGATGAACGCTAAAAGATTTACTTTACCCAAAAAAGAAATTATCAAGAGGTCAAAAGAAATAACAGACATAATCAAGAATTCAAATTCTGTTGCTGGTGATTTAATCAAAATTTATTTCCGCCTTTCGCCAAACCGGGATGTTATTCTTAGGGTAGCTTTTGCAGTGTCAAAAAAAGTAAAACCCGTTGTTCTAAAAAACAGAGCAAAAAGATTGCTAAGGGAGGTCTATCGGCTAAATAAGCACAAGCTGATAGACCTTCTCTCTTTAAAGAATAAGTCGATCGAGATGGTCATGATTTTCATCGCGGATAAGGAACTTATAAAAAAATTAAAATATGCAGACGTTGAAAAAGATTTTTTGCAATTAACGGAAAAAATCCTAAAGGTGGCAAATGAAACTTGATGTTTTCACATGGTTTGCTGTTACGCTTGTTAAACTATATAAAACCCTGATCTCACCGATTTTTCCACCAAGCTGTAGATTTTATCCCTCTTGCTCTGAATATTCAATCCAAGCTTTTTTAAAATATGGCTTTTTAAAAGGTTTGTGGCTTACAACAAAAAGAGTTATAAAATGCAATCCCTTTAACCCTGGCGGGATCGACGAGGTTCCTTAAAAAATTAAACAAAGGTGTAAAACAATGGATAGAAATTCGGTTCTTGGAATAATTTTAATCACACTTGTTCTGCTGATTTGGATGTGGTACAACGCCCCGAGAGCACCACAAAGAAACCTCGAGGTTAAAGATACACTCAAGGCAAATAAACAATTAACCGAACCTAATGTAATACAAGCAAAAGATGACACATTTGGAATTTATTTCTCCCACCTTTCAAAGGGCAAGGAAAAAAAGATACTCGTTGAGACAGATTTATATACATGCGTTATCTCCTCAAAGGGTGCACTAATTGAAAAATTCGAACTAAAAAAATTTAAAACATGGAACGGTTACCCTGTTCAACTTGTCGATATGGACAAAGGTGGAGATTTTTCCCTTCTTTTTATGACAACTGACGGTAAAATAGTCAATACAAAGCAACTATATTTCGACACCAAGGCAAGACACTGGGAAAACTTCATCTTGAAAAAGAAAAATGAAAAGGCAGAGATCGAATTCGTCTTGAACGTTAACGATTCAAGCAAGATAATAAAAAAGTTTATCTTCGAAAATGGGAAATATTCGTTTGATTCCGAGATTGAGTTTATCCATATGGATAAAATAATTGCGAATTTTGAATATCAAGTCGTATGGGAAAACGGGATAAATCTCACGGAGGAGAACAGCGTTGAGGAATCATATTTCGCAAGCGCATATGCAAAGGTTGGTGATGTATACGAGACGATCGACGCAAGTAAGTTCGGTGTTAAAGCTTCGCGCTCATATTCTGGAAATACAAGATGGGTTGGGACTCATAACAAATATTTTGCTGTTTCAATTATATCAAACGACTATTCAGATGGCGCATATCTTGAAGGAGAAAGAATTCCTCTGCCCAACAACGGTGTAAAAGAAAATTATCTCATAGCTCTAAAGATTCCATTTCGTGGAAGTAATTATCAAAAAAATCACCTCACAGTTTACCTTGGTCCCCTTGATTATAAAATTTTGAAATCTTATAATGTTGGGCTTGAAGAGATGATAAGCTTAGGATTACGCTGGCTTATAAGACCGATAGCTGAATACGCCCTTTTACCATTTTTCACATTCCTGCATCAGTTCATACCAAACTATGGAATTGTGATAATAATTTTCTCAATTGTAATTAAAATCCTTCTCACCCCGTTGACTTTAACTCAGATGAAGTCAATTAAAAAGATGCAGGCGATCGCTCCGATTTTAAAAGAGTTGCAAGAAAAATACAAAGACAACCCACAGAAGCTGAATCAAGAGGTTATGCGCGTGTATCGAGAATATGGTGTAAATCCATTTAGCGGATGCTGGCCATTGCTTTTACAATTGCCAATCCTTTACGCGCTATTTTCACTCTTCCGCGTCACAATTGAATTAAGACAGGCTGGATTTATCCTTTGGATTAAAGACCTTTCCATTCCAGATACAATCATAAAGTTACCCTTTTACATACCAATCTTTGGGGTACATCAGATAAGCGGTTTAGCGCTTTTGATGGCTATTACGATGTTCATTCAGCAGTGGATGTCATCCGCTACTGCGGATAAAAGACAAAGAACAACCGCAACAATTATGACAATTCTTTTCTTTTTGATATTTAACAATTTACCCTCTGGGCTTAATTTGTATTACTTCACCTTCAACGTCCTTTCGATACTACATCAATGGTATATAAACAAATACACAAAAGTTGAGTTGAAACCACCTTCGGATAAAAAAAGTCCTTTTAAGGGCGGAATTTTTAAAAAGTTTGATATCCCAACGATGAGCGAATTAACAGGAGCTAAAAAGAGGAAAAAATCAAAAAAATGAGAATAAGGTCAACATTACTAATTTTAACCTTGCTCGTTTCGAACGTCAAGTCTTTGCTGGGACAGTTTTCGCCAGAGGATACGACTCTTGTTGACATTCAAAAAATTAACCCAAGAATAAAAGTTGAGATAAAATACGCAACTGAAGATAATTTTACTGGACAAAAACTTTACGACATTCCCAAATGCTTTTTAAGAAAGTTCGTCGCGCTTAAACTTGATTCAATTCAAAAAGAGCTTGAAAAAGTTGGGCTTGGTTTAAAAGTGTGGGACTGCTATCGTCCCCTTTCTGTTCAAAAAATTTTATGGTCGATTGTTCCAGATGAAAGATACGTAGCGAATCCAGCAAAAGGTTCAAGACATAACCGCGGTTGCGCCGTTGATTTAACGCTTGTTGATTCAACGGGAAATGAACTCCCAATGCCAACCAAATATGACGATTTCACCGAAAAGGCGCACAGAGATTATTACAACTTGCCTGATACGGTTATAAAAAATCGCAAGCTTCTTGAAGATATAATGAAAAAATATGGTTTTATCCCACTCCCCACCGAATGGTGGCATTTTGACGCCCAAGGTTGGGAAAAATTTTCAATCCTTGATATCCCCCTAAAAGAACTTAATAAAAAATAGAAGGGGCGGAATGCGCCCCTTTTTTATTTATGTCCCAGCGCTGTAATCTTTGATGTAAGCCTTTTGCTCTTTTGTTAACTTGTCAATTTTAATCCCCATAGTTTTTAATTTAAGCTCAGCGATTTCTTCATCTTGTTCGGCTGGGATTTCATACACCTTAGGTTCAAGTTTTTTCCCTTTTTTAAATAACTCAACAAGCCGAAGTTGAGCCATAAATTGATTCGCAAACGACATATCCATAACCTCAGAAGGGTGCCCCTCCGCAGCAACAAGATTTACAAGCCTTCCCTTAGCAAGCACGAAAATTCTTCTCCCATCTTTTAATAAGTATTCTTCAACATTATTTCTTATCTCTTTTATGCTCTTCGCCATCTTTTTCAACTGCACAAGATTTATCTCAACATCATAATGTCCAGTATTACAAACTATTGCGCCATCTTTCATAACTTTGAAATGTTCTTCGGTTATGACATCTTTAACACCTGTGGCTGTGATAAAAATATCGCCGATTTTTGCTGCTTCTTTCATCGGCATAACCGTAAAACCATCAAGAGTAGCCTTTAATGCAGCGATCGGTCTAACTTCTGTTACGATCACATTTGCCCCAAGTCCCCTTGCCCTCATTGCGACACCTTTCCCACAATGACCGTATCCAGCAACAACAACATTTTTCCCAGCGATTAAAACACTTGTCGCTCTCAAAATCCCATCGAGCGTCGATTGCCCTGTTCCATACACATTGTCGAAATCCCATTTCGTCTCGGCATCGTTAACAGCTATGATAGGATATTTTAAAGCTCCCGCTTCAGCCATTGCTCTTAACCTTTTTACTCCCGTTGTTGTTTCCTCAGTCCCTCCAATTATATCTGGTATGAGTTCAGGGTGTTTGCTATGAATTGTGAAAATTAAATCAGCTCCATCGTCGAGTGTTAAATTTGGTTTTATATTCAATGTTTGCTCGATCGCCCAATAAAATTCGTCAACGCTCATCCCATTCCAAGCAAAAATTGAAATCCCTTGTTTCGCAAGAGCTGCTGCTATTGTATCTTGAGTTGAAAGCGGATTACAACCACTCCAACTAACCTCCGCTCCGCATTCAACAAATGTTTTTATCAGCACTGCGGTTTCTTTAGTTACATGAAGACATCCAGCAATTCTGAAACCTTTAAACGGTTTCGTCTTACTATATTTTTCCCTTAAAGCCATTAAAACGGGCATTCTACTTTCAGCCCAGCGTATTTGCTTAAGTCCTTCATCAGCAAGTGATAAATCTTTAACTTTGTACACGCCTTTCAGTTCATCCATTTAATAATGTTCTCCTTTAGTTTGTTTTTATTTTAAAAGTTCCCTGAATATAGGAACATAGTCAAGTTTTTCCCATGTGAACTCGGGCTCATTTCTCCCGAAATGCCCATAAACAGCGGTTTTCCGATAGATAGGTCTTTGAAGTTTAAGTCTATCAATTATCCCACGTGGGGAAAGGTCAAGGTTTTCTTTTATGAAATCAGCAATCAAATTATCTGGGACCTTACCTGTTCCCCTCGTATCTACGTAAATTGCAACTGGATCTGCAACACCTATTGCGTATGCAACTTGAATTAAACATTCATCAGCAAGTCCAGCAGCAACAACATTTTTTGCAATATGTCTCATTTCATAAGCTGCGCTTCTGTCAACCTTGGTTGGGTCTTTTCCAGAAAAACAACCGCCCCCATGAGGTGCTCTACCGCCATATGTATCAACTATTATCTTTCTACCCGTAAGCCCAGTGTCACCATGAGGTCCACCGATCACAAACGAACCTGTTGGATTTACGTAATATTTCGTCTTTTTATCGAGATATTTTTCAGGGATAACCTCCTTTATCACAAATTCCTTTAAATCCTCGGCTATATCTTTAGATGTTAATTTTTTCCCTTTATATCTTTCATCGTGTTGAACAGAAAAAACGATTGTGTCAACTCTAACTGGTTTACCAGCGTCGTCATACTCAATCGTAACTTGACATTTGCCATCCGGTCTTAGGTATGGCATTAAATCAGTTTTTTTCCTAACATACGCGAGACGCCTCATCAGTTTATGAGCAAACATAATTGGCATCGGCATAAGTTCGGGTGTCTCTCTACACGCGTAACCAAACATCATACCTTGATCTCCTGCACCTCCCTTGTCAACCCCCTTCGCTATATCCGGCGATTGAGATTTAACTGTAACTATAACACCGCAAGACCGATAATCAAATTGATATTCAGACCTATCATAGCCGATATCTTTGATGACATCTCTTGCGAGTTGATCGAAATCAATTTTTGCTCTAACCTCCTCGGGTGCTCTTATCTCACCTCCAATTACAACAAGCCCCGTTGTAACAAACACCTCGCAAGCTACCCTTGACTCTGGATAATAAGCCAGGAAGGCGTCGAGAACAGCATCGGAAATTTGATCGCAAATTTTATCAGGATGTCCTTCGGCAACCGATTCAGAGGTAAATAGCTTTCCCATTTAATTCTCCTTTTTAGTTTAAGTTTTACTTTAGTAAAATTCAATTTCCGATGAATCACCGATGTTAACTCTTTTGTAATCCCCTTTCAAGGTGACACCACTCCCAATAATAGATGAATCAAGAAGGGCATTTTGAATTTTAGCCCCATCGCCTATTATTGAATTTCGAACTATTGAGGACGAAATTTCAACACCATCAGAAACCGTTGTATATGGACCAATTATTGAATTTTCAATTTTACTTGTTGGAGATATATAAACAGGTGGAATGATCAAAACATTTTCAAACTTTCCAAACTTGATTAAACCAGCATTATTTCTCTGAAGCAAAAACTTATTTGTCTCCAAAAGGGTCTCCGGCTTACCACAATCATACCAACCATCAATTTCAAAAACAGTTATCTTTTCACCCTTGTTCACCATAAGTTGAAGCGCATCCGTAAGCTGGTATTCACCCCTTGTCTTGATTTCCCTTTTTATAACTTCATCCAAGGATTCTTTCAAAAGTTTTGGGTTTTTTATTAAATAAATCCCAACGATTGCAAGATTGCTCTCCGGCTCCGACGGTTTCTCAATAAGTTTACTTGCAAACTTATTCCCATCAAGTATCACAACCCCAAACCTTCTAGGGTCCTCAACAGATTTAACTCCAATCGTTGTGAATTTGCTCTTCAAAAACTTTGAGATGTCGAAGTCAAAAATTGTATCTCCAAGAATTATCAAAACTTCATCTTCATCTTTGAAAGATTCACTTGCAAGATAAATTGCATGCCCAAGACCAAGTTGCTCCTTTTGCTCAACGAACTCAAACCTTACATTTGGATATCTCGACTCAGCGTAACTTTTTATCATTTCGCCAAGATGTCCAACCACAAGTAAAATATCTTTTATTGAGTTCTCAACAAGTTTATCTATTATATGCCCAAGTATCGGCTTACCGGCGACATTTAGTAGCACTTTCGGTTGAGTATAAGTATGCGGTCGCAATCTTGTTCCCATTCCCGCAACTGGGATTATAGCTTTCATCACACAAAACCCTTTTGTTTAAATTTTCTTGCATAATATAAAAAATCAATTCGTCATTTTCAATAGAGCAACTTTGATTTCAAGTGCTCAACGATGCCATCTACATCATTGATAATTTTTATATACCCAATTGCGTCCAACCTTGACTCGTATTGCAATTGCTTTGAAATCACCTCAATAATAGGAACCCAAAAATTAACGGCTACAAATGGTTTCAATTCGATCAACCCTTTATTCATTAATTCCCATACAAGTGATAGTTCAACCAAAGTCCCTGTGCCACCTCTTAAAACCACATAAGCATCTCCCTTTTCAATCAAAATCTTTAACCTTTCAAACAGGTCTTTTGCTTTTATCTCCTCATCAATCCATTTGTTGGCGCTTCCTCTGAAAATAGAAACTGTAACACCGATTGTCCTCGCCCCTGCTTCCTTCGCACCTCTGGCTGTTGCTTCCATCGTCCCAGAATAACCACCATTACAAATTGTAAAACCAATTTTCCCAAGTTCATAACCAAGTCTTCTCGCAAATTCATATTCATCTTCACCCTCAACAGGTTTTGAACTTCCAAAAACTGTCACAACTTTTTCAACCATACCTTAACTTAAAGTTTGTTTTCTTAAAAGATAAATAAAGAACGGAGCTCCGAAAAGTGCGGTGATTGAACCAACTGGTAGTTCGTTCGGATATATGACAATGCGAGCGAGCGTATCAGCAAAAAGTAAAGTTATCGCCCCAGCAAAAAAAGATGTCGGCACCAAAATCCTGTAATCAACAGCAAAAACACGACGACATATATGTGGAACCACAAGCCCAACGAAACCTATTATCCCAGTGTTTGAGACCACAATGGCTGTTAAAATTGAAGCGACAAAATAAGAGGCTTTTTTTGTTAATTCAGCGTCAATTCCAAGTTGTGTTGCGATTTCGTCTCCCATAGCGATCAGATTAAGGCGGTTCGAATAAACAAAGGTTAACAGCGAAAAAATTAACACAACAATTGTGATCAAAATTGACTGCTCTAAATTAACATTCGCAAGATTTCCAAGAAGCCAGAAGATTATGTTTTTCACAGACTCATTGGATAATGTTATTGCAATTAAAATCAAAGCAGAAAAGAAAGCACCTATCATTATCCCACTTAACAACATTGTGTTTAAATCAATCAAACCTCTTCTTCTACCAAGCAGGTAAACCAACACGGTCACAAATAACGAACCTATAAGCGCTGAAATCGGGGTTAGCGCAAAAGAAAAAGAACCAAGCAGTAGTATTGACACAACTGCGCCAAAAGCTGAACCACTTGAGATACCAAGGATGTAAGGTTCAGCAAGTGGATTTCTTATTATCGCCTGTAATATTGCCCCTGCAACAGCCAACCCAGCACCTGAAAATATTGAAGCCAAAATCCTCGGTAAGCGTATTTGTAAAATTATAACTCTATCAACCTCGTTGGATTGCCCTTTTAAAAAACTTAAAATTTGTCCAACCTCTATTCTCACCCCAGTTTCAGAACCCCCAATTGAGATTGAAATTAAAAACAAGGAGAAAAGGAAAAGCATAAGGATAAAACTGTAAAAAATTAACTTCTTCAGCTTCAATTCACAAAATCAATTTTAGTTTTCAGTCCCAAATATCCTATCACCAGCATCACCAAGTCCAGGGAGAATAAAACCTTTTTGATTTAGCTGTCTATCAAGAACAGCGATATAAATTTGAACATCTGGATGCTCCTTAATTAACCTGTCAATTCCCTCGGGCGCAGCAATGAGGCTAACAACTTTAATTTTTTTCGCTCCTCTTTCTTTAAGATATGATATAGCAGTGCAAATGCTCCCACCTGTTGCAAGCATCGGGTCAAGAATTACAATGATACTTTTATCAAGGTTTTTTGGAAATTTAAAGTAATAATCAACGGGTTTCAATGTCTCCTCGTCCCGATAAAGCCCAATATGCCCGACCTTTGCTTCAGGAATGAATTCGAGAAAAGCGTCCACCATACCAAGTCCAGCCCTTAAAATGGGAACAAAGACAATCTCGTTTTTTAGAATGTAACCTTGTGTTACTTCAAGTGGAGTTTCAACTTCTCTTGTTGAAACTTCAAAATCTTTAGTCACCTCGAAAACCATTAATGATGTCAACCTCCGCAAAATGCTTCTGAACATTGAACTCGGTGTATTCTTGTCCCTGAGATAAGTAAGATCCCTTTTGATGAGCGGATGATCGATGATAAAAAGATTCTTCACCATCAGCTTTCGATTTTTATTTTAAGTTAAAAACTTGAACTTGAAAATACAATTTTCTGCAAAGTTGAATGTTAAAATCGAATTAAGTATATTTTTGGAAGAAGACCAAAATAGAAAGGCGAAAGAACCTTTAAACTTAACCATTCAGAACACAAAAACTAACATTTTGGGAGGAAACATGAAAGAGGTAGTAATAGCCAGCGCATGTCGCACCCCAATTGGTTCATTTAACGGTGCCTTAAGCACTTTAACAGCACCTAAACTTGGTGCAATCGTAATTGAAGAAGCGTTGAAAAGAGCAAATGTCCCCAAGGAAATGGTTGATGAAGTTATAATGGGTTGCGTCTTAACAGCTGGGGTTGGTCAAGCTCCAGCAAGGCAAGCGGCGATCTTCGCTGGACTCCCGACAAAAGTTGAGTGTATGACGATCAACAAGGTCTGCGGTTCTGGGCTTAAATCTGTTATGCTTGCAACTCAGGCAATAAAACTTGGTGACGCCGACATAATTGTCGCCGGCGGAATGGAAAGTATGTCAAACGCTCCCTATCTTCTTGATAAAGCAAGGGTTGGTTATAGGCTTGGACATTCTCAGATAATCGATTCAATGATAAAAGATGGGCTTTGGGATGTTTATAACGACTTTCATATGGGCAACGCTGGTGAACTATGTGCAAGGGAGTGTAAAATTTCAAGAGAGGAACAAGATGAGTTTGCAGTGTTAAGTTATAAGCGAGCTCTTGAAGCAATTGAAAAAGGTTATTTCAAAGATGAAATTGTCCCCGTTCCAGTCCCACAGCCAAAGGGTGAACCAATGATTGTTTCAGAAGATGAAGAGCCTAAAAAAGTAATCTTTGAGAAAATACCGAAGCTAAAACCCGCCTTTGACCCAAATGGTACAATAACCGCTGCAAATGCCTCAAAAATAAATGACGGCGCAGCAGCTCTTGTTTTAATGTCAAAAGAAAAAGCAGATGAACTTGGCATCAAACCACTTGCAAGAGTGGTCGCTTACACATCCGCCGCAAAAGACCCAGCATGGTTTACAACCGCACCCGTAGATGCTATCGAAAAAGTTCTAAAAAAAGCAAACATGAAAAAAGAGGATATCGATTTATTCGAGGTAAACGAGGCGTTCGCTGTCGTTGCTATAGCAACTTCAAAACTCGCCGGAATTCCAATCGAAAAAATGAATATCCATGGCGGAGCAGTAGCCCTTGGACACCCGATCGGCGCAAGCGGTGCAAGAATTTTAACAACATTGCTCTATGCGATGAAGAGAAAAGAAGCTAAATTTGGCATCGCTGCGATCTGCATCGGTGGTGGAGAAGCAAGCGCAGTTATCGTTGAAAGAATTTAAACTATATTAAAAACAAAAATTTGGAACACTTGTCTATGGAAATCAAAAAGGTTACAGTCGTCGGCGCTGGAACAATGGGAAGCGGAATTGCCCACGTCCTTTCTCAAAATGGCTATTTCGTAAATCTGATCGACATCAACAAAAGTGTTTTAGAAAAGGCTATAAATGTGATAAAGCAAAATATGGATAGGCAAATTAAGAAGGGGGTGTTTACAGAAGAAGAAAAGGAACAAGCAATAGCCAGAATCAACACACTGACCTCACTCGAAAGCGGTGCCAAAGACGCCGATTTCGTAATTGAAGCAGCTACCGAAAATGTCAAAATTAAAAAAGATATTTTTAAATCCCTTGACCTCGTGTGCAAACCAGAAACTATCCTTGCTACAAACACATCCTCAATTTCAATCACCGAAATTGCCTCAGCTACAAACCGCCCGGATAAGGTAATAGGAATGCATTTCTTCAATCCAGTTCCAGTAATGAAACTTGTTGAGATAATTCGAGGACACGATACTTCTGACGAAACGTTCAGAATTACAAAAGAACTCGCAGAAAAACTTGGGAAAACACCAGTTGAGGTAAAAGATTACCCTGGATTTGTTTCAAATCGAATTTTGATGCCAATGATAAACGAGGCAATTTACTGCCTTATGGAGGGCGTTGCTTCGGCAGAAGATATCGACACCGTGATGCGACTTGGAATGAACCATCCAATGGGACCACTTGCACTTGCAGATTTGATTGGTCTTGATGTATGCCTTTCAATTATGAATGTCCTTTACGAGGGATTTGGAGACCCGAAATACAGACCTTGCCCACTTCTAAAAAAGATGGTAGCTGCTGGATACCTTGGAAGAAAAACTGGAAAGGGCTTCTATGATTATACTCAACAACAAAATAATAAAACACAGCAATGAACTTTCAATTCACAGAAGAACAATTAATGATCAAAGAAACCGCGAGAAAATTCGCGGTTGAAGAATTAGCGCCAAAAGCAGCAGAAAGAGATGAAAAGGAAGAATTCCCACACGAGGAAGTCAAAAAACTCGCCGAACTTGGTTTTATGGGAATGATGACATCAGAAAAATATGGAGGCGCTGGGCTTGATACAATCAGCTATGTTCTCGCAATGGAAGAAATTTCAAAAGTTGATGCCTCCGTTGGCGTTATAATGTCAGTTAATAATTCCCTGATTTGTTGGCCAATTGAAACATTTGGGACCGAAGAACAAAAATTAAAATATCTTCCACGACTTGCTCGAGGCGAACTACTCGGTGCTTTCTGTCTTTCAGAACCAGAAGCTGGAAGCGATGCATCCAATCAAAGAACCACAGCCGTCAGAGATGGAAATTTTTATATCTTGAATGGGACAAAAAATTTTATCACAAACGGCGTCTACGCTAACATATTGATCGTCTTTGCTCAAACGGATAAAGAGAAGGGCTCGAAAGGAATCTCCGCCTTTATCGTTGAGAAAGATTTTCCAGGTGTCATTGTGACGAAAAAAGAGAAAAAACTTGGGATTAGAAGCTCAGACACCGCTCAAATCGTCTTTGAAGATTGTAAAGTTCCTGTTGCAAATCGCCTCGGTGAGGAAGGAATGGGATTTAAAATCGCAATGAACACATTAAATGGCGGAAGAATTGGAATAGCTGCTCAAGCCCTTGGCATCGCGCAGGCATCGCTTGAGGCATCAATAAAATATGCCAAAGAAAGAAAAACTTTCGGAAAATTTCTCGCAGAACATCAAGCGATTCAATTTAAAATCGCAGATATGGCCACAAAAATCGAAGCCGCAAGATTATTGACGCTTCTTGCAGCTTGGAAGAAGGACCGAGGTGAGAAATATGTCAAAGAAGCATCAATGGCTAAACTTTTAGCATCGCAAGTTGCTGTTGAAGCATCCCTGGAAGCGGTGCAAATCCACGGCGGTTACGGTTACATTAAAGACTTCCCAGTTGAAAGATTTCTCCGCGATTCAAAAATTACAGAAATCTACGAAGGAACATCAGAAATTCAACGAATAATTATCGCAAGAGAACTGTTCGAAATGAAAGTATAACTTGAGCCCCGGTTTGAAGCCGGGGCTTAATAATTTTTTGATTTAAAGTTTCCTCTGTTTATATTTAAAACCAAACAAAAATTAAAAACCATTCGCTTTTTGTTGTGTCCATAAGAACTCGTTTCGCACCCAGTCCAACTGGGTTCTTACACGTAGGTGGTCTTAGAACCGCACTTTACAATTATCTCTTTGCAAAAAAGCACCACGGTCAATTCATCCTCCGAATAGAAGACACCGACCAAACCCGCATCGTTCCCGGAGCTATTGAAAATCTCATAGACACATTACATTGGGCTGGAATTGAATTTGATGAGGGACCAAACAAAGGAGGACCCTATGGACCATATATTCAATCACAAAGAATAGAACTCTATCAAAAACACGCACGAGAACTCGTTGAAAAAGGATACGCTTATTATTGTTTCTGTTCCCCAGAACGACTCGAAAAAATGAGAGAGGAACAAATAAAATCAAAACAACAACCACGATACGACGGCACCTGTAGAAGATTATCTCAAGAAGAAGTTGAAAAAAAACTGGCAAAAGGAGAACCTAAAACAATACGGATGAAAATCCCCGAATGGGGCGAGTTAACCTTCCACGACTTGATCCGAGGTGATGTAACAATAAATTTCAAAACATTGGACGACCAGATAATTTTAAAATCAGATGGGTTCCCAACATATCATCTCGCCGTTGTAGTCGACGACCACTATATGAAGATATCACACGTGATAAGAGGTGAAGAATGGCTACCCAGCACACCTAAACACATTTTGCTTTACGAATATTTAAACTGGGAAAAACCACAATTTGCACATTTACCATTGCTTTTAAATCCCGACAGAACAAAATTAAGCAAACGCCAAGGTGATGTCGCAGTTGAAGATTATAGAGCAAAGGGTTATTTACCTGAAGCAATTGTTAACTTTATCGCTCTACTTGGATGGAACCCAGGGGATGAAAGAGAGTTCTTTAAACTTGATGAACTGATAAACGAATTTTCGCTTGAGAGGGTTAATAAAGCCGGTGCAATTTTTGACATAAAAAAACTTAATTGGATGAATTCACATTACATTAAAAATGCTGACCTCGATAGATTAACTCAACTTGCCATTCCATTTCTTAAAGAAAAAGGATACGATGTCGCAAATTTCCAAAAGGTAAAAATAATAGTTGAAGCCGTCAGAACTCATCTTGAATATCTCGCTCAAATTGTTGACCACGTTGATGTCTTCTTTACAGAAACGATTGAAATTGAAAATGGAGAAGCCCAAGAGATCTTAAAACTTGACTCAAGTAAAATCGTATTCGAAAAATTCATACGGAAGCTCCAAGAGCTCGATGGTGAAATAAACAGAGAAAACTTCAAACAATTAATGAAAGAAATTCAAAACGAAACAGGCATAAAAGGTAAAAATCTTTTTATGCCAATAAGGATTGCTCTCACAGGAAAAGCTCACGGACCTGAGCTTCCCCTTCTCGTTGAATATTTTGGAAAAGAGAAAATAAAACAAAGGTTAGAGAGGTTTATTAATTAATGGGAGCGCGTTTAAGATTTGTCGATGTGTTCCGCGGTCTCGCTATACTTTTAATGTTACACGGACATACTGCAGATGCCCTGCTAAATCCAGCTGAAAAGGCAAGCCTTGCTTTCCAAATTTATACAATCTTCCGCGGTTTCACTGCACCAATGTTTCTATTCATATCGGGATTTGCCTTTGCTATAACGACAATAAAATATGTTGAAGATTACTCAAAACTTTCCGAAAAATTCTTAAAACGAATAAGAAAATTCCTCTTCATCACTCTGCTTGGTTATTTTCTCCATCTCCCATACCTATCACTTAAAAAAATAATAAACGAGTCAAACTTCGAAACACTCGCCATTTTGTTTTCTTCCGACGTCCTGCAAGCTATTGGGATATCCCTTTTAATTTTACAAATAGGTTTATTTTTGCTGAAAGATGCGTCTAAGTTTTCACACCTATCGCTCTTTATGGGAATTTTTGCCTTTTTAATCTCGCCATTTTTATTTTTAATCGACTTTTCGAAATTTCTTCCCTTGCCCATATCTCAGTATTTAAATACCTTTAACGGCTCAAAGTTTCCTCTTTTCCCGTGGATAGGTTACATCATGATTGGGAATTATATCGGCTACAAATTCATAAGTGAGTCAAAATTTGGAAAATCCGAGGCTTTTTTGAATAAAATTTTTAAACTCTCGCTTCTTGCATTTCCATCCGCTTTTACCTTAGAACTTATATATGAAAAATTGTTTAACCCAAACCAATTCCTTATCTATTCAAGCCCATTTCTTGCCGTCTCACGCATTTCATTTGTAATTGTTCTGTTTTATTTAATTCTGAAAGTTGAAAAAAACATAAATCTAAAAGTCCACCCTCTACAAATCTTGGGGATGGAATCACTTTTCGCTTATGTTTTTCATCTTATGATAGTTTATGGAAGCCCAATCAATCCCAACTTTTCCTTCTCGGCGGTTTGGGGCGAAACTTTAAGCTATACTTATGTTTTCATCCTATTCTTAATTTTGACAACTACCACCCTCCTCACATCTTACCTTTTATATACAACTAAGCAAAGCAACTATCGCTTGGTTAATTACATCAAATTTGCATTTATAAGCGCAACTTTACTTGTATTTTTGGTAAATCCATATTAAAAATGGGGCAAAAAGATGAGAGCTATCGCAATTAACGAATTTGGTGGGAATGAAAAACTTAAACTTATGAATCTACCCGAACCAAAACCAAAACCAGGTGAAGTTTTAATTCAACTTAAGGCTGCAAGCTTAAATCACCTCGATATATGGGTTAGAAAAGGTCTTTTCAAAATCCCATTCCCACATATCCTTGGTGCTGATGGCTCCGGGGTAATAGTAGAGGTCGGCGATGGTGTTAACCATTTAAAAGTCGGGGAAAAGGTTTTAATTTCGCCTGGAATTGGCTGTGGTATTTGCCAAGAATGCGCATCTGGGAGGGAAAATTTTTGTAAACTTTACCATATACTTGGAGTTCAAAGAGACGGAACTTACGCTGAATATGTTGCTTTACCAGCGCAAAATGTTTTGCCAATTCCACATAACCTTGATTTTGAATCCGCAGCTTCCGTCCCACTTGTGTTTTTAACTGCATGGCATGCTCTTGTAACACGTGGAAACATAAAACCAGGTATGAAAGTTTTAATCCACGCAGCCGGCAGTGGCGTTGGAATTGCAGCGATTCAAATCGCAAAACTTTTTAATGCTATTGTTTTCACAACGGCTGGAAGTGACACAAAGCTCGAAAGAGCAAAAGAACTTGGCGCAGATATTTTGATAAACTATAAACAAGAGGACTTTCAAGAGAGATTAAAAATCGAAACACAAGGTGAAGGTATAGACCTCATACTTGATCACATTGGATTTGACACAGTTATGAAAGGTCTGAAGTCATTGAAAAAGGGGGGCAAGCTAATAACGCTTGGCGCAACAAGTGGGAGCGAAGTCCCGATTGAATTAAGATTTGTTTATGGCAAAAATTTATCAATTGAGGGAATTTACATGGGAAGCAAAGCAGAATTGATGGAAGTCCTCAAATTTTTCCAGAACGGCAAATTAAAACCTGTAATCCACACAATTTTGCCACTTGAAGAAGCTCGAGAAGCTCATAGAATACTTGAAGATAGAGAAGCGTTTGGAAAGGTTGTTTTAAGAATTTGAGACCCGCTTGAACCCTAAATCACCTTTCTGCTCCCACCATCATCTGCTTTCCAAGATTAATCTTTCATAAAAACACTTGACTTTTTGATTTTTTTCTTTTATATTTTTTCGACTAAAAAAACAAAATAGTCGAAAATTCAAATGATAGACATTGAAAAAGCGAGGGAAGAAATTGCTGAAATAGCGAGGGATATCTTTGCAAAGTTTGGTTTTAAAAAAACAACTATGGAAGAAATTGCAAAAGCGGTAAATAAGGCAAAAAGCTCTCTTTATTACTATTTCCAAAACAAGGAGGAAGTATTTCAAGCAGTCATCGAGCGAGAGGCAAACGTGCTTCGTGAAAAACTCCAAAAGGCGATATCCCAAGAAAATACCCCACAGGGAAAACTTCGTGCTTATATCGTAACAAGGATGAAAGCACTTAAACAACTTGCAAATTTCTATAGCGCCCTCAAAGATGAGTATCTCGAGAATTACAAATTTATTGAAAAATTCAGAAGCAAATATGATGAGGAAGAAAAAAGCGCAATAATTCAAATTTTAAAAGAGGGCATCGACAACGGAATTTTTGAAATAAATAATGTTGAGATGACAACCCAAGCAATTTTAATTACTTTAAAAGGATTTGAATTGTGGGTTTTTCAAGGCAACACAAAGTGGACCGAAAAAGATGTTGATAACCTGCTTGAAATTTTATTTTACGGGATAATGAAAAAATAAAAAAATGGTCAAAATGGGAAGATTCTCAAACTTTGTAATAAAACACAGATGGCTCTTAATTTCTTTGACCTTCGTATTGACGCTATTCTTCACATACTCAATGAGAAAAATAAAAATAAACTCAGATTTTGTCTCCTATCTTCCCCAAACTGATGAAGCAGTTAAAATCGCTAAATATATTGGGAATAAATACGGTGGGAACTTAACAGCCATAGTTGCAATCGAAACAAACGATATTTTTGATCCCGAGGTGCTTAAAAATATTTACGATTTAACCGAAAAATTAAAATATGTCAACGGGGTTTCTTACGTCACTAGTTTAACAAATATAATTGACATAAAAGGAACGGAAGAAGGACTTGAAATAGGAAAGTTAATTGATGAAATACCCGAAGATCCAGAAAAATTAGCTGAAATAAAAAAGTATGTGCTTTCAAAGGAACTATACAAAAATATCGTCTCGAGAGACGCGAGAGTTGCTTTGATATTATGTAGATTAAAGGAAGGGGTAAATAGAGAAAGCGTAGCAAGGGAAATTAAAAGGATAGTTGAAGCAGAAAAAATTAAGGGAAAGGTTTACTACGGTGGATTGCCGTTCCAAATGATTGACATGAGCAAGTTGATAATTGATGACTTAAAAGTATTGACGCCGATAGTTGTTATCGTAATGCTTGTAGTTTTATTTCTAAGCTTCAGAAATTTAAAGTATGTTATCCTTCCGCTT
Source organism: Candidatus Kryptoniota bacterium (assembly GCA_938074445.1). GTDB lineage: Bacteria > Bacteroidota > Ignavibacteria > Kryptoniales > Kryptoniaceae > Kryptonium. Next base: position 127,931 of record CALJEK010000003.1, read on the forward strand.
CTCAGCGTAACTTTTAGCATAATTTGGACACTTGGATTGATGGCAATTTTAAATATACCTTTGACCATAATTTCTAACGCGATTCCTGTGATTTTGACAGCGATTGGAACCGCTTATGGAATTCACATCGTAAATAAATTTAGGGAAGATTCAACTATAATTAACCCTAAAGAAAGGGCGAAAGCCACTATTTCAGAAATTGCATTGCCCGTGTTTCTCGCTGGCGTTACGACGATAGCTGGGTTTCTATCGTTTGTTTCAGGTTCATACTTAATTATGATAAAAGAATTCGGGATTTTCGCTGGCGTTGGGGTTTTATTTTCTTTTGTTATATCACTTACGTTTATACCCTCAATGTTATCTCTTTTAAAGCCAGAAGTAAAAACGAATAAAGTTTCAAAAAATCAAGCCGACGCGAAATTATCAACAAAAATCACGAGATTGATTTCAAGACTAAAATATTTGATTATCATATTTTCAATTTTAATGATTTTAGTGAGCATCACTGGCATTTTCAAAATTAACAGGGAAGTTAGCATACTCGAATATTTCAAGCCGAATACAAATGTCAGAGCTACAGAAGAGATGTTAAAGCGAAATTTTGGAGGCTCATTACCTTTATACATTCTAATAAAGGGGGACGTGCAAGATCCACAGATTTTGAACGAAATAAAAAGGGTTGAAGACTTTTTAAAAACACTCGAAGATGTTCATAATCCACAATCTATTGTGGATATAATAGAAGAGATGAATTATGCAATGGGTGAAGGCAAAAAGATACCAGAAACAAAAGAAAAAATTTCAAACTTGATTTTCCTTGTGGAAGGTGAGGAGATTTTCAATCAACTTGTCTCGCCCGATAAAGATGAAGCGATAATCCAAGCGATGGTGACATACGCAAGTTCAAATAAAATTTCAAGTCTTGTTAGCAAAATTCAGTCATATTTAAACTCAATTTCGGATAAGGGTCTAAATGTTAAACTTGAGCAGACAGGAATGCCATTGATTTACAAACACCTTGACGATGCAATAATCAAGAGCCAAATTCAAACTTTAATTTTCGCCCTAATTTTCGTCTTCTTAATAATGACATTTCAATTAAAATCAATTCCAGGAGGAATTCTTGGGATCATTCCTATTTCTCTGACTATAATTATTGGCTATGGATTTATGGGTTATTACGGCATCCCGCTTGATATCGCAACTGTTTTAATTGCAGGGATTTCACTTGGAATGGGAATTGATTATTCAATTCATTTTATGAATAGATTTAAAGTGGAACTCAAGAGGTCTTATTCCTTTGAAAGAGCAATAAGTAACGTACTTGGAACCACTGGGGTTGCAATTTTTATAAACGCCTTATCTGTCGCGCTTGGTTTTGCGGTTCTTATTTTTGCAAGCGTAGTACCCCTTCAAAGACTTGGGATCTTAATTTTACTTACGATGCTCTTATCTGCTGGAGCAACATTGATCTTAATGCCAGCGATAATCTTGGCAACGAAGCCCAAATTCCTAAAAAAGATAATCTCTAAAACCGAAACCGAAAAACTCAAACAAACTTATAAGGAGGGATAAAGATATGTTATTTAACTTTGCGTTATTTTTACTTTTTGTGGTAAACATCTCATTTGCCCAGCTAACCGCCACTGAAATTTTAAAAAAGGTTGACGATGTGTCATATGCTCCAAAAGACCAATTTTATAAATCGAAGGTCACATTGATAGACAAAAACGGTAGAGAAACACACCGAGAAGCACTTATGTATCAAAAGGGAACGAACAAAAGATTGGTAAGATTCACCGAACCAGCAGATATAAGGGGAATTGGATTTTTATCCTTGCCTGAAGACGCAAATTACGTTTATCTGCCCGCGTTCAAAAAAAGCAGACGTATTGCCTCACACATTAAAAATCAAAATTTCGCAGGCACTGATTTCACCTATGAAGATATGGAAGCGCTAACTTATTCAGAGAAATGGGAACCAGAGCTTTTGCAAAAAAGCGAATCACACTATGTCTTGAAATTAACACCCAAAAAAGGGAGAACAAGCGATTATTCTAAACTTATAATGTATGCCAGAACGGATAATTTCTATCCCGAAAAAATTGAATATTATGATAAAGCCAATAATCTGTGCAAAATTCTGACGAGAAGAAGGATTGAAAAAATCGGAAATTATTGGGTAGCTATTGAAACCGAGATGAAAGACCTTAGAAAAAATCATACAACTAAACTTATCCTTGAGGACATCAAATTCGACACGAATTTAAGCGATGATATTTTTACAATAAGAAATCTTGAAAGGTAAAATGAACCAAATTATCTTAACGACCCTTTTTTTGCTTTCGTGCTTTTTGAACGGTTCGGCTACGAATGATTTTAAATTTAGCTCAGAATATCTTGAATATGACGTCTACTGGAAATTTTTAAATCTTGGAAAGATAAAGGTATGGACAAAGGTTGAGGGTGATAGCATATACTCAAAAATTCATGTCCAATCAAATCCCTATATTTTCTTCGTAAATGTAAATTATACCTTTGAAAGCAAATTTCACAAAGAGAATCCTTATGATGGCTACCTCAACGTTTACGAAATAAAAAATGAGGTCCCTCTAAAAACAAGTTTTGTAAAAGAAAAGAGTGAAATAATCATCAAACAATTTGACCTGAGAAATGGAGATATCATCGCTCAAAAATCAATCACCTACCTTGATGTGTACTATCATGGGATAACAGCATTTTACACAGCAAGAAAATTGGGTGGTGCTGGGGTTATAGTTTATCTCCCGCTTTTATTTGCTACCGAGGAAAAACTTGAAAAACCTCCATTTGTTGTAAAGATTGAAAAAGTTAGATTCGATTTCACTGAAGAAAGGGAGTATATAAAGAATCAAACATTTAATTCAGAGATTCGAACGATCAAATTTGGTGGATATGCCCCGTTTGTGAGCAAAGAGCTAGCTGGGATAACAGGAGAATTCAACGGATGGCTTTCGGATGACTGGGCGAGGGTTCCAATTAAAGCAACTTTTAACATCTTTCTTGGTGTGGTTCGACTTGAACTTTCAAAATGGGAAAAAGATGGATGGGAACCACCTTTAAAAACAAATTAATTCAAGCGGGATATGAAAACGCTCAAAATTATAATTCTGTTCTTCGTTCAGAGCGCCCTCTTAATTTCTCAAAATCTTCAAATCAACGGATATATTCAAGCGGATGACAGAGTAAAAATAAAAGACAAAACCATCTCATGGGAAGAATACAGACTTAACTTAACAGGACAAGCAGAGTTAGAAAAAGTAAAATTCTATTCTGAAGTTTGGCTTAGAAACTTCGGCTCAAACAATGCTAAAAAAATATCAGACCTTTCGGATAGAAATTATGTCGAACCTTTTGACATTAAAATTCGCGAAGCATACGTCGATGTGAAAGATTTCATTGTTGATAATCTCGATCTTAAGGTTGGAAGGCAAAGAATCGCATGGGGAACTGCGGACAGGTTAAACCCAACGGATAACCTAAATCCAGATGACCTCGAAGACATATGGGACTATGGGAGACACCTTGGATCAAACGCGATTAAACTTTCTTATTACATCGGTGATTTTACGTTCACTGGCGTTTTTATTCCAACGTTTACACCTGCTGTTTTACCGCGTGGTGATTGGATAAAAATCTTCGCAACTGAATTTTCAAAAACTGAACACAACTACTTCGAAATATCCGATTCAATAATTAAAATCCAAAACCCCGATGCATCGCTAAAAGAAGCTTCAAAATTCGGCTTAAAAATATCAAAGAGAAATATTTTAGGCTTCGATGTTTCCCTTAGTTATGTTCAGGGTAGAGATGATATTCCGATAATTTCAAAAATTTTTGCTAAACCTTCATATCTAGATTCCATACATCTATCTTTTCCAAGGATGAAAATTTTTGGTTTTGATTTTGCTGGCGATATAAAAGGGGTTGGAATTTGGGGTGAAATAGGCATATTCTACCCTGAGGAAGTTATACTTGAGACTTTAATTCAAAACATCCCAATTCAAAGAGAAACGATTCTTGAGAAAAAAAATTACACAAGATTTGTCTTCGGTTTAGATTACACATTTAAAAACGGCGTTTACGCCAATGTTCAGTATCTTCACGGTTTCCTTCACGAGCGCGGACGTGGAAATTTAAAAAACTATATTGTGTTTAACTTGGAACGAAAGTTTATGAATGATAAACTCACCTTTAATTTTCTTAGCGGTGGGATTGAGTTTAAACGAGGAAAGGAGATAAAAAACAACCATGCGTTTATCTATAACCCGCAGGTATCCTACAGCCCAATTGATAACATAGAGTTAATCGTTGGTGGGAGAATAATTGAAAGCAGAGGTAAAACAACCTTCGGCAGATTAAGCGATAGGGATGAAATCTATTTCAGGGTCAAATATAGTTTTTAACATAAACATAAAAAGGCACGCCTTTTCGGCGTGCCTTTAGGATTAATCGATCAAAAACTCAAACTGCTGAAACTTCAAAATTTTAAGTTTAACCTCACCTTTTAAGTTTGTGGCATCGAAAGCAACCTTAAGCGGATGATATTGAGTTCCGTTTCCCACATTGATGCTTGCTTTGACATTACCAATCAACAATCCCTTAACCCCACTAACTTCAACAGGAACTCCCGCAGGATTTGTTGAAGCATCGGGAGATATAAGGACAAAATCGTTTAACAAATCTATTTCTAATGGTTTTGCGTTTTCCTTTGCTTTAAAAAGAACTTCAACCTCAATAAACTTTTTTGATGTATCGAAACCGGAATAATTAACATTCTTATGCGCACTTACAACTTTTATCCCCAATCCGTCTGCCTCAACCCATTCATCAACTCGAACGAGTGGTTTTTTCTCTGGTTCAATTCCAAGAAGATATTTATTAAACCACGTAAGACAACGATAAAATTCATCTATTCTATGATTCGGCTCCCTAAATCCATGCCCTTCTCGAGGATAGCGAACAAACTCAACCGTTTTACCAAGATGCTTCAAAGCTTGATACATTTCCTTTGAGTTACTTATAAAAGTATTTTGATCTTCATCTCCGTGCATTATCAGAACAGGCGTCTTTATATTTTTGACATAGTAAAATGGTGAACGCTCCAAGTAAATCTTAAGATTGTTCCAATAGTAATCCCCAAGATAGTCTGGCTCCCAGCTTGGAAGATAAGAATTGCTGTAATCCGTGATCAGGTTAAATATCCCAAAAATTGAAACAGCAGCTTTAAATCTATCGGTTTGAGTAATAGCCCAATTTGTCATATAGCCACCGTAACTTCCACCAAATATGCCAATTTTATTCTCGTCAGCGATTTTAAGTTCTTTCACTATATAATCAATCCCTGTCATTATATCTTTAAAATCACCTCCGCCGAGGTCCTTGAAGTTAGCTATACCAAACTTATTGGAATATCCAGAGCTCCCTCTGAAATTCGGCGCAAAGATAAGATAACCCTCATTAGCCCACACTTGAAGATTATAATATTGTCGAAGCATATTTTGAATTCTTCCATAAGGTCCACCATGGACAGCAACAAGCATTGGATACTTTTTACCAGGTTCAAAATTAACAGGCTTAACAAGTATCCCTTCTATTATCCATCCATCAAAACTTTTCCACTTTATAACTGTTTGCTCACCGAACGTAAAGTTTTCAAGTTGTGGGTTTAAATTTGTCAATTTCTTCAACTTGTTATCTTTCAAAATATATACATCTGGCGCGCTTGTTTTATCTTCAATGAGAAATGCTAAAACTTTATCGGAAACAGCGATGTCACTAAAAACTCTTTCGCCACCCAAAAACTCCTTTATCGCCCCTCCATCCCGAGGGATTACATAAATATGGGTATAGACACCATTTGCAGTTCTTGCGTAAATTTTCTCAGGCTCTGATTTTGAAAATTCATAATCTACAATTCCAACATCAAAATTTTCAGTTAAATTTTTAATTTCTCCTGTCTTCGGATCAACAATGAAGAGTTCCTCTTGTGAATATGTAAATTTTGGATCAATCTCAGCGACAAAAGCCACATATTTACCATCGGGGGACCACTTCGGCTGCATTTCTCCGCCGGGTCTTTTTGTAAGCTGCACTGATTTCCCCGTTTCAACATTTAAAATCCAAAGATCAAATTTTCGGCTGTCATCAATATCACCAGTGTAATTTGTGTTGTAAACAACAAGTTTCCCATCCGGAGAAATGTCAAACTGGCTGATTCCGTAATCCCCGGTGAAAATTTTTTTCTCTCTTTTCGTTTTAACATCAACAAGATAAAACTCTTTACGATACTTTTCCTTATCAACAACTACCGCATCAAATTTTAACTTTTTATCTCTTTCCTTTTTCTCCTTTTCAGGCTTATCTAATGTTTCCTGGGTCAAATAAAGTATGCTTCCGCCATCTGGCATCCATTTAAATGAAATCACGCCTTCAGACGCATTCGTCAATTTAAAAGCCTCACCACCATCAACTGGAAGAAGCCATATTTGGTCTTTTGCCTCCTTCTCATCTCGATCTGATTTGCGATTTGAGATGAAAGCTATGAACTTACCGTCAGGGGAAAACTTCGGATTTTTTTCATCCTCCTTTGAAAAAGTCAACTGTCTTATTTCTCCGTTCTCAGATGAAACAAGCCAAATATCAGTCACATATTTGCTTTTTTCAAAATCAGCCTTCGAAAGAACAAAAACTATATTCCTTCCATCCGGAGAAATATCAATTTGTGAAGCCAAACTGATTGACAACATATCACGAATTGTAAACTTTTTCTTTTGAGTTTGTGCAAATGTGAAACAAGACAACGATAAAATCACAGCGAGAAAAAATATACCTACTTTCCTCATTTTCAACCTCCGCTTTGTTTAAATTATTAAACCGTGATTTAACTTGAGATAAATCCCGTTTAAAGCCGGCGTCTTAAATACACTGGCAATGCTTCTGCCTAAACTTTGGAAATAATCACCACCACTGTTATTTCTGGACTGGGCAATTACAAAATACAACACACTTCCAGATTTATACTCCCAACGAAAGATAAGATTTAAATTAAACGCTTGAGAATTAAAATCCGGATTGCTCGTGTAATTATACGGCACAAGCAATTCTGGCGTTTTCAAAATTTTAAAGTTTTGATAATGTCCCTTCGCAATAAATGTCTGGGCGTAAATTTGAAAACTTAAATCGCGAGTGAAAGTTACAGTCCCTCGCAAGATAAGATCAAATTCATCTATTGATCTATCGGCAAAAACGCTGAAATAACCTTCATTTGTCCATATATTTCTAACCCACGCTTCCTCATTTCTGACAAATCTTATCTGATTCTCTATCGCTAACTCGATCCAATCGGTTGGTTTAAACACAACTTCCACTTCATATCTATTCTGCCATCTTTTTACATTCTCCTTCTCCTTAAAACCCCACCCCCCAAATCCATATTCAAAATTTACCACGACATTTTTTCTCGAGTCACTCCTCAATGAAAAATTAACAATATACCTGCTTTTAGTGAGGTAAAGTCCATTCCCTCTGGTTTCTCTATCGTCATAAACTCTCCAAGGGCTATAAAAACCAAAAGTTGAAAACGACCAATAGTTCAAAAATTCAACCATTTGATCGAAGCCAATTCCACGTATGATTGTCACACCATCGAAATTCCATCTGTAATTATATCTAACCCCGGCATAGTATCGTCTTATTATCCAAAATGGTTTGATATCTTGCTTAAATCTCAATTCAGTTGAACCACCGTGATCATTATCCCTGCGGAAAAATCCAACATCATTTATATAAAATCCCTTTGCGGTATAGTCGTAATTGGTTGAATAAAGAAAATTTTCACCCGCAATTTTTGCGATCGAAAGTCTACCTGCAGATGCAGGTTTTCCATCATTGTAAGATGTTTTTGAAAAAGCGACGAATCCAACAAAAGAATAAGTATTACTTTTGAATCTCAAATCCCAATCGAGCCCACCTACAGTTGATGGGATCGCGCCTCTCTTGGAAGCATTTGTCAGTATAAATCCGACCGCAGAGTTGTTCATTACATCCTTCTGAAGTCGCAAAACGGAATAATTTGCGAGTGGCTCAACCAGCACTTTATATTTATTCCCAAGCGAATCACTCACCGTTGCTTTCTCGGAACTTGTCAAAGCATTTATAAATCCAAGCGATACTCCGTTTTGAGTTTTTCCCGTTAATTTAATAGCGTTAAGAATTTTGGTTCTCTCAGGAAAATAAATAATTTTCCCGCCTTCGGGAACCTTAGGATATCCGGATGGTTTTTTACCTATTCTTCGTGAATAAAAGATTTGCATTCCAGCAAATCTACCACCACCTCCTCTGCCACCGGGCGCCCCAAAAGTAAAAAATTGAGAACCGTCAGTGAAAAACTGCCTCTTCTCTGGATAAAATGTCTCGTATGTTGTTAAATTCAAAACAACCTGATCCGCCTCAACTTGGCTGAAATCAGGATTAAATGTTGCATTTAAAACAAAATCGTTCGTTATCTTATACCTCAGGTCAACTCCAAAATCAACTTTGAAATCCCTTGTCTCACTGATAGATTCTGACTCAGGTGAAAAAATAAGTTTCGGGGCAACATAAGGATAAATTTCCAAACCTTTGGCAGAATTAATTTCGTTTAATCCTTCAAGATGACCAATTTTTGATACATAACCTGTTTCTTTTTTTGAAATCAAAGCCCATTGCACAAGCTCTTTTTTCCTGCTTATATATCTTTCAAAATTGACGCCCCACTCTTTGCCACTTGCAAATCTCAAAGTCGCAAAAGGTATCTTAACTTCGCATACCCAACCAGCGTCGGTTATCTTTGTGCTTGCTTCCCATATCCCATCCCATTCGGTATCAAACTTCGTACCATCTCCTGTGATTATCCCATCGACCTTAACACCAGCAGAATTTATGGAAAAAAAGTAAGCATTTTTATGGTCGTGGAATGTGTCAAGTATTATGGTGATTTTATCTGATTCAACATCCCTATCTCTTCTTGTTAATCTTGAAATTATTTTTCGTGGTTCGGAATCGTAAAGGATGAAACCAAAATATATCGCCTTATCATCATACAGAATTCTAACCTCTGTGTTCTCACTGGGATTTTCACCCTCATAGGGATTAAGTTGAGTAAAATCAGAAATAGGTATAGATTTACCCCACGCCTGTTCAGAAAGCTCGCCGTCAATTTTCATTTCTTCATTGATTTTTACAGCTATAGCAGTTTTATTCCGCGAATTGTGCGAGAAGAGAGGATCGCCCAATAAAATGAGCGAAAACGGCAATAGAACCAACATCAAAGTTTTTTTATTCCTTTTGACTTTGTTCAGCCTCATACTCAGAAATTATTTTATCTTTTATTTTCATTAGGTAATCAAACGCAGCATCATGTTCATTGGGAATTATCCCTTCAAGTATAGCCTCTTCTATCGCTTTTTTTAAACGCCCAACAAGTGGTCCTGGTTTCAAGCCAAGCACCTGCATTATTTCATTCCCATCCACAGGCGATTTAAATGCTCTTAACCTATCCTTTTCTTCAACTTCTTTGATTTTTTGAACGACTATATCGTAGTTTCTTGAATATTCTGCAACAAGTTTTGGGTTTCGCGTTGTGATATCCGCTCTACAAAGTTTTATAAGGTCGTCAAGGTCTTCACCTGCCTGAACTATCAACCTGCGAATCGCCGAATCAGTTACACTTTCGTCAACCAAAAACATTGGACGGAGATGAAGTAGAACAAGTTTCTCAACATATCTCGATTTATCGATCGGAAGTTTCATCCTTCTGAAAATTGAACGAACCATCTTAGCGCCGAGGACATCGTGCCCATAGAATGTCCATCCAACGCCCTCTTTGAACGCTCTCGTCTTTGGCTTTGCTATATCGTGAAATAATCCCGCAAGCCTCAGCCAAACGTTATCGGTTACTTTTGCGAGGTTATCAACAACTTGGCATGTATGTTGGAAAACATCTTTGTGATGATAACGAGCGCTGTTTTCGTCCTCTGAGTCTGCCCTTTGCTCTGTTCCCGCAAGTTCAGAAACCTCAGGCAAAACAATGCTCATAACGCTTGTTTCCTGCATCAATTTTAATCCAATCGATGGCTTTGGAGATTGCATTATCTTTAAAAATTCATCGGTAATTCTTTCTTGCGAAACAATGCTAAGACGTTCCTTCATCTTTTTTATAGCGGAAAGCGTCCCTTCCTCTATCTCAAACTCAAGCTGTGATGCAAACCTTATTGCCCTCATTATTCTCAACGGATCGTCATCAAAAGTTCTCTCGGGATCAAGTGGTGTTCTTATTATTTTATCACGAAGGTCTTTTCTTCCATTAAACGGGTCTAAAACTTTACCAAATGTCTTTTCATTTATTGAAACCGCAATCGCATTTATCGTAAAATCTCTTCTCGCAAGGTCATCCTCAAGCGTTCCATTTTCAACGATTGGTTTCCTTGAATCTTTGCGATAACTTTCTTTTCTCGCCCCGACAAATTCAATTTTCCTGTCCTCAAGCTGAATCAACGCTGTTCTAAAGTGCTCATAGATAGTTAACTTCTTCTTAAAATACTTCGAAACGATTCTGGCAAATTTTATCCCCTCGCCTATGACAAGAAAATCAACATCCTTAACCTCTTTCCCAAGAAGAAGATCACGAACATAACCCCCAACGACATATACCTCAAAATTGTTTTCGTCAGCAATTCTCCCAATTGTTTTAACTAATTCATCTTTTATTTCAATCACGTCCGCAAATATATTCATAAATTCAGGCGATTAATTTTGTTTTAAATTTAAAATTTAGATATCAAGCGACATTCTCTCTTTGACGATTTTTTGCTGTCTTTCGATCTCATCGATGATCTTGAAAGCAACTTCAAGCGAAAGTTTGCCATCTTCCGCGCTTACAACTGTTGGTTTATCATTAATTATTGAGTCGATAAATGCAACAAGTTCAGCCTCAATTGGGTTGACATTCTTTATCTCCGGTTGTTCATAAACAATTTTCCTTCTTCTTGCTCCCTCCTCAATTTTCCCAAGCAAAACTGTTGAGGTTAGTTTCTCGTCGCCGTTTTTATCTTCATCGACAAGTCGAAATATCTCCGTTATGCCTTGAAGAAAGTCAATTGAGATATAAGCATCTTTTTGAAAAATTCGTATTTTTCTTTCATTCTTTCTTGAAATCCTGCTTGCGGTGATGTTTGCGATACAACCATTTTTAAATTGTATCCTCGCATTTGCAATGTCAATTGAATCAGAAATCACAGCAACACCACTTGCTCTTACCTCTTCAATTTCGCTTTTAACAAGATTCAAAATTATGTCAATATCATGTATCATTAAGTCAAGCACCACTGCAACATCTGTCCCACGCGGTTTAAATTGAGCAAGTCGATGCGTCTCAATAAAAACAGGTTTAATTTTATAATTTGAAATCGAAAGCAGGGCTGGATTAAATCTCTCAACATGACCAACTTGAACCTTTAGATTTTTATTTCTCGCAATTTTTATGATCTCATCCGCTCCAACTATATCGTCAGCGATTGGCTTCTCAATAAAAGTATGAATTCCGCGCTCCAAGCAATAAACTGCAATCTTCCGATGCGTCGTCGTAGGCGTTGCTATCACGACAGCCTCTACATTATCAAGCAATTCATCAAGGGTTAGAAATTTTTTCACGCCGACTTCTTCCGAAATTTGCTTCGCCCTTTGTTCATTTATATCGTAGACCCCAACAAAGTTTGCAGTTGGAATTTTTGCGAGAATTCTCGCATGAATACTTCCGAGATAACCAACCCCTATAATTCCAATATTAACCTTCTTCATACTCTTATCCCTTAATTTTTACAAAACCAATTATTCTATCGAACCCACCAAATTGTGGGTCTCTGTAATAAACGACAACATAATAAGAGTTGCTCGTGCGCCAATCATTTCCTTCAAGTTCAAGCCAATCAATAACAATAACCTCATCTTTTCTATGGTCATAATAACCGACGACATATTGATAATCATAAATTCCACGCTTAAGCCATTTCTTAACAAAATAACAATTTTTTGTAAGATTGTATTTCAAAACATCCTCAGGTTGAGGTTTCCAATTATTAAAAGCGCCAACGATAAAAATATCGCCCTTAATTTTTTGCTCCGTTTCCTTGTCAATTTCAAGTTGAAAGTTCACCTCAAGATACTCCGAGTAAAGCCCCTCTTCAACTACTCTACAGCCTCCGTCCATATCTGGTTCGCCCTGCCAAAATTTCCTCACCTTGTCAATTCCTGAAAGCGGAACCACAGGATAACCGTTCGGGTAAATCTTTTCACTCCTCAAATCAATTTGCCTGTATTCATTTAAAGGATAAATATTCCAAATTTTAAAAATTCTTGAACCTGATGGAAAACCACTTACATAAGTGTATTTTCTTCGCTCGCTGAAATCAATCCGATATGGATAAAAAATTTTCCAATTTTCATAGAGATCAACCGTTGTAATGTAATACCAGTTTAGGGAATCAGGAATTTCAACCTCAATATCAATCTCGTTCACATAATTTCGCAAATCAGCCTTATCACCGAGCAAAACTTTCCTTAAACTCGCATTCACTTTTGTCAACTGGTCAACCACTATAAATCTCCCACTTGCGTAAACAATTGTATCTGCCTTTATATTGTAAATCTCAAAGATATAATTTCCAGAATACGGAAATCTAACAATGCCGTTGGGGTCAGGGAAAATATTTTTAAAATGAAAATTATAACCCCTTATCCCTTTCTCGGCCGTTGTATAACTTAAATAAAGAGATTTACTGTGGAAGAAATCTTGAACAAATATGTTCTCGGTTCTTCTCCAATTCCTATCGCAATGGTAAAACCGAATCCCTATATCTGGTAAAGTTGCACCTTTTACATCAAACTCAATCACGATATAATCGTTTGCTGTATTCGGTTCACCATTCCAAAGCGTATCATATCGAACTATTATGGGCGGATAAATTTCACCTTCGTAACTATAAACCCTCAAACCTTTAATTTCGAGATAATCCTGGGCAAGTAAAAAATTGACGCAAAATAAAACCAGAAAATATTTAAACATAACTTCACCCTCTATCCATAGTTAAATCACAAAGCAATTTTTTAAGCTCATCAACCGAGCAAACTATAAAATCGGGATTTAGATCTATAACTTTATCTTTCCCATAAGAATCCCACAGAGCAGAGATAACTCTAACGCCCACTTCCCTTCCAGCTTTAACATCACCCACCGCATCGCCAACGAGTATGGCTTCATCAGGTTTTAAACCAAGCGCATCAAGAATTTTCTTTATCCCTTCACCAAATGGTTTATGATATTTTACATCATCGCCAGTTATCACGACATCAAAAAAGTTTTCAAGACCCAACTTATTCAAAGTAATTGAAGTCGTAACTTTACCTTTTCCAGTAAAGATAGCCAACTTTAAACCCTTCTGCTTCAAGAGTGAAAGCATTTCTTTTACCCCAGCGTAAGCCTTGGCTTTGTTGTGATTTTGTTCATAATATGAATAAAATTCGTTAACTGCGCGTTCAACATAAAAATCAATGTTTTTAAGAATTTTTTCGTCGTTCGAAAAAAGTTGAAGCAATTTCCTGATTCCACCTTCCTCTGGCGGACCGAAGAATAAAGAAGGTATTTCATCGTTTGAAAATCTTCGACCCGTGTATTTCTCGGCTATATAGTTGAAAGTTTCAAAAATTAACTCATTTGTCTGCGCAATCGTTCCATCAAGATCAAAGATTACACACTTTATTCCCAAAATATCTTTTCGATTTATTTTTAAATCGTTGTCTTCATAATGCCTTTATGCCTTAACATTGCCCCAATTCCTTGATTCAAAGTATTCGAATAAAAAATCGGGTAGATCTCGGCGCCTTTTTCAACGGCGACATCGATAAGTTTAAAAATTATATTTGATTCACGTATAAGATTTGTTCCGCACTTCGGGCATTTATCTTCTTTTAAGGCGAGATAACTACACGAGGGGCAATATTTACCCGCATAAGTAAAATCAAGATTGAAAACAAGCTTATTCACATTAGCCTCATTCAAAGCCCTAATTGTATCTTTAATTCCAACAACAGCCATTCTTGAGGTTTCCGAATTAGCATGTGTCTCAAGTTGTTCAATTATTTCCTTTTCTTTTTCAATTTCAAGCTTCATCTGAAGTTCGAGTGATTTTCTTAAAATATCACTCTCTTTTGCATCAATTGGCAAATTAAAAGAGCCCCCATAGGTCTTTTTAAGATACGGATGCAATCGTTCAACAAACAAATTAATGTCCTGTGGCTTTGCTCCAATAAAAAGAACATCAAAATTCTCAGCCTGATAGAGCTCAAGTAATTTATCGGCAATCTTTTTATAATGCTCCATTATTTTATTTATTTGATGCTCCGCTACTCTTGATTCATCATATCCGCGATATCCGGCAATTTTTATCTTTTTGGGCGTCTCGCCGTAGATTTCTTCTTTCAAAACTATCTCGTTGCCGAAAATTTCAAAGATTTTTGCCTTGCGGTGGTCAAATATGACAGTGCAAATTTTATAAAGCTTCGAAAAAATTACAAATAAAGGGCGAACATATGGATTTTTATCGATAACAAATAAATTGGGTGGAGAAACATTTAACTCGTAAACCTGCCAGAAATTTTCCTTGCTACAGGAGAATATCGCAATTCCTTTTGTTTTAACAATGTCAAGATTTTGCGTGATGTAAAGTTCCATTTTCTTTATATCCTGTAAGACATCGTCGGTGGCTTCAAGTTTCTTCTCTTTTACCAAGTCTTTAAATATAACCTCAACTTCTTTCTTTGAGAATTTGCTACCATCGGTGTTAAGATAGAGCGAGGAAACAAGACAAGATTTGGGCTGATAATTTTTCAATTCTTTTAGCTGTTTCTCTGATTTGATCTGCATAGATCCGCCCCCATTAAATTTTTTATTTAGTAACGATTTCTTCTGATAAAGATAAACGATAATAAAACACCAGCGACAAAACCACCAATATGAGCCCACCATGCGACGCCACCTGTAGCAGCACCTAATGAAGCAACGCCACTAAAAAGTTGAAGCAGAAACCATATACCCAAAAAAACAAAAGCTGAAACCTCAATCAAATCGAAGAAAAAGAGAATCGGAACCAAAGCTATAACCCTGGAATGCGGGAAAAGAACAAAATATGCACCTAAAACCCCCGATATCGCACCGCTTGCGCCAACTGCTGGAATTTCAGAATCCGGGTTTATATAAACATGCGCAAACCCTGCAAAGAAACCGCAAAGCAAATAGAACAAGAAAAACTTAAAATGACCCATCCTATCCTCAACATTATCACCAAAAACCCAAAGATATATCATATTTCCAATCAAGTGAAACCAACCACCATGTAGAAACATAGAAGTTAAAAATGGATAATACACTAACAAAAAAGGCGCCCCGGACTTCTTTAACTCAAAATATGTTGCGGGTACAACCCCGAAAAGATCAAAGAATTCAGATAAATTCTCACCAAGCGTGAGTTCAAAAAGAAAAACGAAAATGTTCAATATAATTAAACTAACGGTAACAAACGGATAAGTTCGCGATGGTATTGTATCCTTAAGCGGTATCAACTTTCACCTCGCTTATTTTTATACTATTGCGTCAGTGGTTTAGTTAAACCCTTTTGAAAAAGTTCTTGATAAGCGGTTAAACTATTATTTGATAATTTATAAGCAAGATTTAACAAAGTTATGGGGTGCATAACTTTAACATTCGCCCCCGCTTTCTTAATTCCATATTCAATTTGAGCATGACATCCAGGATTTGCCGTTAAAACAACATCAGCTTTCGTTTCAAGAATATTTCTTATTTTCCGTTCAAGGATCTTCATAGAATCATCATACCTAAGTATGTTATAAATTCCTGCACTCCCACAACACCATGTTGATTCATTCATCTCAACTAAGTTAACCCCAGGAATTGACTTTATTATTGTCCTCGGCTGCATCGTTATTTTCTGAGTATGTGCGAGATGACAAGCATCGTGATAGGTTACATTTAAATTTATCTGGGCTTCGGGTTTTTTGAAATCAATCTCACATAGAAATTCGTTTATATCCTTTGTTATTCTGCTTATATGCTCAGCCTTTTCTCTTAAGGTTTCATCTCCCTTGAAGAGTTCCCCATATTCCTTCATAAAAGCACCACAACCAGCTGAATTTATAACTATTGCATCAAGTTCATATTTTGAAAACTCAATTATATTTTTTCTCGCGAGTTTTTTTGCCGTTTCAATATCTCCATAATGAGCCATAACAGAACCACAACAGACCTGCTTTTTGGGGATATAAATTTCACAGCCATTCTCCAACAAAACTTCAATCGAATCAACATTGATATCTGAATACATAACATTCATAAAGCAACCCGTTAAAAAGCCAACTTTATACTTAACATCTCCATTAGGTTTTAAAACCTCGGGGAAAATTTCATCCGAAAACTTATCCGAAATTTTGGGTGCAAGTTCCTCGATTTGCTGTAAGCGTTTGGGGATTATTTCATTTAACTTAACCTTTCGAATTAAACCACTCAAGCTATTTTGATAAAATCGCACCAAATGTGCAAAAAATTTAAAAACAGCGTTCGAAGAGAAAATGAATCTGAAAATAATTTTCTTGATCAATTTTTGTTTATCTTTACCAAGTTTGAAAATTTT
>CALJEK010000004.1 GCA_938074445.1 Candidatus Kryptoniota bacterium
AACGATAACTGTCTATAATTTAACGCGGGGTGAACATAGTGTTTATTGGGATGGAACGCTTGATGATGGTAGCATCGCTCCTGCGGGAAATTGGGTCGTGGAGGTTAAAGCTGAACAATTGGGCGGATATTCGAGTTGGACAATGTTTTACGATGATGATACAGGTGCGAAGGGATTAAATATTTACACCAGAGGAGTTGATGTTAACAGAGATCCAACAAACTATGACTTTGGATTTATTTACGCTGGGAATAGCGGTGGACCAATTGGAAATGGAATTATTAGATATAGAGCCGATGGTGCCCCTGCTGGTGATGAGGGTAAACCTTTGATACTTTCAACGAAAGATAAGCTTGGAGCAAATAATGTATTCCATGCCACGATTGATTATCTTGGAAGAGTATATGTATCAAGAACTGCGGCTGGGGATGGTGTTTACAGATATGATCCAAGAGATGGAAGTCTGAAGCGAGTTGTTTCATTTGTCGGCAGACCAAAAGGATTAGCAGCAGTTGGAACAGGCGATAACTTTAAACTTTACATTGCAAATGGGGATAGATATAATATCCTTGTAGCAAAACTTGGAACTAAAGATACGCTTGATACTCCACTCGATACTATCGCTGTATTTTTACCTGACAGTTTATATGTAAATGATTTGGTTGTAATTAATGACTCAGTTATGTATGTTAATTTGAAAAAGGGAACGGGTACTTTTGGTGCAAATCCAAGTTGGACTGAAAAATATATTATATATGGGAAAAATCGTGTAACAAGAGCTGACACGGCTTGGTCAATATATTGGGGTTCATCTGCCAACATTGCTGGGATTGCATACTATAATAATCAGCTATTCATTTCCATTAGAGAAAGCCCCGCTGGCAATATAAATGGGGTATGGAGAGTTTGGAATTTGGATTCATCCCCATCATATGAGAGAATATTTAACCCACCGCTTGGAGCGATAAGCTCAGCAGCTGACTTAACTGTTGATGTTGTTGGCAATATTATATTCTTTGAAAATACGAGTGAGCATATTTACTTTATATCCCCACCATCTGGACCAAATTCATATACAACCAAAGCAATTGATCCAATTGTTGTCTCTGCCTCAGGCAAAGCAGCGAAGTTTGCCACAATCGCGGAAGCAAGAAAGGATGCAAACGGCGATTATATACCAGATTATAAAGCTACTGGGGATACGCTTCTGGTTTACGGAGTTGTGACCTCCCCCAATTTCACCTTGCCAAACAATACTTCATATTACATTCAGGATGAGACAGCTGGAATAAATGTATTTAAGTCTGGGGCAGTATTAAATTTTGAACTTGGCGATTATCTTATGGTTATTGGTAAGATTGATATTTTCAGGGGATTAACTGAGATTATACCATTGACTGCGGATTCAACTTCAATAAGAGTTCTCTGGAAGAATCATCCACTGCCAACTCCGAAAAAGATTAGCGTCGCTGAATTTCTCTCTAATTTCGAATCTTATGAAGGGCAGCTTATCCGATTGGATTCGCTATGGAAGTCTTCAACTTCCCGGGCTTGGCCAGCTTCAGGTTCGGATGCAAATATGGTTTTCGTATCTTTTGCAAAAACCGAAACTTTGACCGTTAGAATTGATCGCGACACAGACATTGACGGACAGCCCGAGCCTCAATATCCTGTTAGCATCATTGGAATTGCAACGCAATACACCGCAGATCCAGCCGTTTACACAGGGGGCTATCAGATTTCACCAAGATATTATGCTTCTGATTTTATAACTGTGAATTTGCCCCCATCAGCTGCGACACTTGTTTCACCTGGGGACAGTGCATTTGTTCATATCCTTTCGACCGATACTGTGGCTTTTGTCTGGAATAAGGCAAAAGATGGAAATATCCCTGAGGATACGCTAATTTATATCTTTAAACTTGCAAAAGATAAAAACTTCACCTCTACAAGCATTGTCATGGTTGATACTTTAACTGACACTGTAAAGTATGTAAAGGGCTCTGAACTCTTCCCATTATTCCCAACCGGAGATACAACGCTTGTGCTTTATTGGAGAGTTGAGGTTACGGATAAAAAATCACCCACGGTTAAATCATCCGTTTATAGGCTGAATCTTTCAAAGCCAACCTCAGTTGAAGTTGTTGATAATGGAATACCAACAGATTATTATCTGAGTCAGAATTATCCCAACCCATTTAACCCAATTACTACGATTAAATTCGGCTTACCTGAAGACACGCAAGTTGAGATAGTAGTTTATAATATCATTGGACAGAAAGTTGCAACGCTTGTGAATGAATATATGAAAGCAGGACACTACGTTATCCAATTCGACGGTAGCAACTATGCGTCAGGAACATATTTCTATGTCTTAAGGGCTGGAAATAGGGTATTGAAGAACAAGATGCTACTCATCAAATAATTATTTCGCACTGTTTGTTTTTCAAGGCCCGGGGCTACCCCGGGCTTTTTTGTTCCTTTTTGTCACGCCCTTACTTTAGTGTCCTTATTTTCCACACTCTTGTTTCCCGCCATAAGTTAGAAAGCATTATCTTTCAATAGCTTTAAAGTGGCATAGTTTTTGGAATTCTATATTTGTGAATCTAAATTTTTTGGAGTTATAAATCGTGAAATCAATCGCCAAAAACGAGCCTGTTTTTCCAATAAGCGTTGTTGCTGAACGGCTTGGGATTTCTGAGCATACTATAAGAATGTACGAAAGGGAAGGACTAATTATTCCTTATAAGAGGAAAAGTGGGCATAGGTTGTTTAGTCAAGAGGATATCGAGAGAATAGAGTGTATAAATAAAACAGTCAGTGAGAAAAAAATAAGCATTGCTGGGATAAGGAGGTTATTGGCTTTAATTCCTTGTTGGGAAATTAAGGGTTGTGGAGGTGATAAATATGATTGTCCTGCATATGTTGATTACGAGAAACCATGTTGGTTACATAAGGAAAATTTAAAGGGTGATTGCGCTACAAATGAGTGTCGCGAATGTCCTGTTTATAATTCCATTAAAAGTTGTGATGAGTTGAAATCGCTTTTAAAGCAGTATATAGAAAAAACGACAATTTGAAAATAAAGTCGAAATTAAAAAATGGAGCAAAACAAACTTTCCATGGTGGTTTTCAGTGGAGATATGGATAAGTTGATGGCTGCATTCATTATTGCAACTGGAGCAGCAGCCTCCGGAATGGAGGTCGTAATGTTTTTCACTTTCTGGGGATTGCAAGCAATCAAAAAAAGTGAAAGAACAGGAAAAAGCTTTTTTGGAAAGTTGCTTGGCTTTATGCTTAAAGATATAAACGGAGTTGGTCCAAGCAAGATGAACTTCGGTGGAATTGGCAGATGGATGTTTAAGAAGATGATGAAAGCGAAAAATGTCGCAATGTTAAATCAACTTAGGGATATGGCTATTGAGCTTGGTGTTAAGCTTGTGCCATGTCAAATGAGTATGGAGGTAATGGAATTAACACAAGATAAGTTGATACCTCAGGTTGCTCAACCAGTCGGGGTAGCAACTTTTCTTGAGGAAGCAAGAAATTCAAAAATCACATTGTTTATTTAAAAACAAAAACTAATTAAGGAGAGATTAAAAATGACTGAGCAAATGAAAGTGGATTTAGTTCTTGACCTAAAAGGATTGCTTTGCCCTTTGCCAATCGTAAAATTATCACAGGCTATCAAAGATTTACCTGTTGGAGCAATCATCGAGGGAATAGCTACCGATCCAGGTGTTATGGCGGATGTTCCAGCTTGGGCGAAGGCAAGTGGTCAAGAATTGATTTCAATAGAGCAAAGAGATAAAGAATACAGGTTTTTGATTAAAAAGGTAAAATAATTCAAGCTGGAGGTAAATTATGAACTTGTTGGAGTTATCCAGAGCTGTGGCAATTGCTTCGTTTATATTTTTCTGCGGTGGGTTGGTCTATCATTACTATAAAACAAAACAACTCAAATTACCTATTGATTATGCGAGACCTAAGGGCTCACACAGAGTTGGCGTTTTTTATGCGTTTACCATTGGAATGTTGCCTTGGGTTAAAGAAAGCACAAGAAAGCATTGGATCGCATATTTAAGAGGTGTCGTTTTTCATATCGGAATATTTACGGCGCTTTTAATTCTGTTGTTAAATTTCTTTGCCGTTGAAATTAGTCCACTATTCACGAATTTATTTGCGGTGATAACTGGAATTGGCGCAATTATGGGAGTTGCTGGAATTATAGTTAGAATTGGCGAAGAAAATCTTCGCAGAATAAGCACAATAGATGATTTCATCTCGGTTTCTCTGGTTAGCTTGTTTCTTGCTTTTACATCCCTTTCGCTTATCAACTTGAATTTTATAGTTCCAATGTATCTTGTTTCTGCTCTCACTCTTCTCTATGCGCCTCTTGGTAAAATAAGACATTGTCTTTATTTCTTCTTTTCAAGATTTTTCTTCGGAGTTCATCTTGGTCGTAAGGGAATTGTTCATAAATATACGGAGGTAAACTATGGCAGATAACGGAAATGTTCGAAAGGTTTATGAAATTTTAGAGAAGCAGTTGAATCAACCCTTGAAAACCGCGCTTGAAGTTTGCGCAAGGTGTGGCATTTGTGCCGAAGCCTGTCATTATTATGTATCTGAACCCAAAGTTGAACACGTCCCTGCTTATAGGGCAGAACAGGTGCGAAAAATTTATAGAAAAAAATATAATTTCTTTGGCAAATATATCCCATCACTTGTAAATGCGGAGGAACTGGATGAGCAAAAGTTTAATGAACTTGTTGAAATGGCTTTCTCTGAATGTACCTTGTGTAGAAGATGCACTTTCAACTGTCCGCTTGGAGTGGATACACCGTTGGTTATGCGAGTTGTAAGGGCAATGGCAACTGCATCTGGGAAGGCGCCGGAGATTTTGGTTATGCTCGCTGATTCTGCCATAGCCAAAGGAGAAAATCCTGAAATTTTTAAAGAGATGTTCATTCAACAAGTTTCTGAACTTGAAAAAGAACTTAAAGAGTTGACAGGGAATCCGAATGCGAAAATTCCAGTGGAAAAAGAAGGAGCCAGAGTTTTATATGTTGGGTTAGCGGGTGCACATACGATTATTCCGCCAGCAATAATTTTTAACGAAGTTGGTGAAGATTGGACTTTAAGCATTTACGAAGCTGCAAATTATGGTGTATTTCTCGGTGATGTCGAAAGGGCTAAGAAAATCGCTAAGAGGATAATTGATGAAGCTAAAAGGTTAAAAGTTCAAGAGGTTATAGTTGCTGAATGTGGACACGCTTGTAATGCTCTTGTCTGGGAAGCTCCAAATTGGTTCGCTGAAAAATTCCCGTTTAGAGTAAGAAGCATAGTTGAACTCGTTGCTGAATATATCCAAAGTGGGAAGTTAAAAGTTAATCCTGAGGCTAATTCTGAACCCGTTACTTATCACGATTCATGTAATCTTGCGAGAGCGGGTGGTATATTAAAAGAGCCACGGCTGATTTTACAGGCTGTTGTTAAGGATTTCCGCGAAATGACCCCTAATGGATTAGAAAATTATTGTTGCGGTGGCGGTGGGGGGCTTGTCGCTCTGCCTGAATACTATGAGAAAAGAATGAGGGCTGGAAAGCCGAAAGCGGAGCAAATTAGAAAAACTAAAGCCAAAATTGTAGCTGCCGCATGCGAAAATTGCAAACTTCAACTCAATGACCTAAATAATTATTACAATCTTGGTGTCGAAGTAAAAGGACTTGTTGACTTAGTAGCGAATGCAATTTTGTATAATAGACAAAAAATCAGCGCAAACGAAAATCAACAAGCAAACGTCTCTACTTAGAAAACAAAAACTAATTAAAAGGAGGAGTAAACTATGAGAAAAACGAACTTTGCTATTTTGGCTATCTTATTAATATTTGGAACAACCTTACTCTTTTCCCAAGACCCAGGCTACTTTGGGACAAGCCTTCATAAGACAAGAGAAGGAAAACGAACCTGGTATAAGAAAGAAAATGGTGGATTTGAAAATATTACCAATATCCCCGTTGAAAATGTGAATTGTTTAAAATGCCATCCTGGGACAAAAGCAGATGGCACCCCAATTGACCCAGCTACATATACCCCAGATTGCTATGATTGTCACAATTTTGCTCAGGGGACAACCGTTCCGGATGATATTTGCCTTAAGTGCCATGGTAGGCAGAGAAATGAAAAAACATTATATTCAGGAGTTGATGTGCATTATGCTAAGGGATTTAAATGTATGACTTGCCACACGAAAAAGGAAATGCATGGGGATGGAAATTCATATCAAAGTTGGCTTGATCCAGGGGCAACGGAGGTAAAGTGTGAAAATTGTCATGCTCAACTTACTAGTAATACTGCTCATAATATTCACTCAGCAAAGGTTCATTGCACCGCTTGTCATGCTAAAACGGTCATTTCATGTTACAACTGCCACTTTGAAAGTGAACTTCAAGCTAAAATTAAACGACCTTATGGTGTAATTCGTGATTTTATTCTCTTAGTTAGAAGAATGCCAGAGGGAAAGGTATACTCCGGAACAATAATGTCTATTACATACCAAGGTAAATCATTTGTTACTATAGCTCCGTATAGATCCCATGTTATTATGCCAAAGAGTTCAGCCAGACAATGTTCTGAATGCCATAATAATGCTAACGTCCAAACGTACAACCAAACCGGAAAAATTTACGTTGTGAAGTGGGACACCGCTCAAAATAAATTAATCAACACCAAAGGTGTGATACCCGTCCCACCAGATTGGCAAACTTCTTTGGAGTTTGACTTCGTTGATTACACAGGAAGGGTGGATTCAGCGACTGATCCGACAAGGTGGGTCTTTTTGAAGTCGGGAACTGATTTGAGACAGGAGCTAAGTCAATATGTTGCACCTTTGACCTCGGAGCAAATGGCAAAGCTTTCAATGGCTGTTTCTGTGAAGGATGCCGTTAAACTTATTCCATCTGAATTCAAGCTTTTACAAAATTATCCAAATCCGTTCAATCCAACAACAACAATTGAATTTCACCTGCCAAAGGAAACGAATGTTACTTTAAAAATCTATAACTCGATCGGTGCTGAAGTCAAAACCTTAATTTCAAGCGTGAAGTATGGAGCTGGGATACATAAGGTTAATTTTGACGCGAGCGATTTACCAAGCGGAATCTATATTTATAAGCTTATAACGCCGGAATTTAGTGACTCCAAGAAGATGGTCCTGCTGAAATAAAGAATTTTTTTGCTTGTGAACTTTAAACTTTCAGTTATTTACGGGGGCAATTTGCCCCCGTTTTTTTTTAATTCGTTCTTTGAAATTTTTCACGTTTTTTTTAACTTCTTAAAAGTTAAAAAATAATCCAGCATATTATGTCTGAGAAAAAAAGAGCCACCAAACAGGTTGAAAGAAAACAAAAAAAGGCGGGTGAGGTAATTGATCCAAAATATCATTCTTTAGTTTACATTTTAATAATTGCTATTTCTTTGATTGTCTTCTTTAATGAGTCGTTATTAAAGGGTAAAATCTTTATCTCGGGTGATATAATTGCATTTAAAAGTTGGAATGCTTTAATTGAAGATGCTCGGAACCAAAAAGTTCCACTTCTTTGGAATCCATATATTTTTTCTGGGATGCCGGGATATGCGAGTTTAAGTGTTGGACCTGAAAGACCTTTTGATTTAATTGGAGTTGTGCATGGTTTTATTATTAATAGCATAGCTAGTTTTTTCCCAAGCCGTGAAGTTTTTGATGTGGTTTTTTATATGATTTTTTATCTCATCGTTATGGCGGTAGGCGTTTACCTTCTATCGAGACATTTGATGCTTGAGAAATTTATTTCTTTTGTTGTAGCTTTTTCGACAATTTTTTCAACTTTTTTTATCGTTTGGATCACAGTTGGCCATCAAACGAAGGTCATTACAATGTCAATGCTCCCGTACGCGTTATTGCTAATTGATAAACTAACAAAAAAGTTTAAACTACTGTATTTCGTTTTGCTTATATTTGTTTTGTGGGTTATATTTTCTGCATCGCACATTCAAATGATGTTTTATGTTTATCTCGCAGTTTTTCTTTATTACCTTGTCAATTTGATTTACAAAGTTTTAAGAAAGGAAAATCTCCTTGGTCTAATTCGCTCGGGGTTTCTTTTTGCTCTCGCCACGATTTTAACATTTGGAATTTTTCTTGATAAATATTTAGCCGTGCTTGAATACAACAAATACTCTATACGAGGTCAACCTCCAATTACAGAAAAAATTAAAGATCAAGAAACGCAAAAACCTGGCTCTCAAAAGGCGGGTCTTGATTATGAGTACGCAACTCAATGGTCATTTAGCCCTGGTGAAGTTTTAACTTTTGTAATTCCATCTGTATATGGATTTGGATGGAGAAATTATACTGGCGTTTTGACTGGAGGAGAAACTGTTCGCATCAACACTTATTTCGGACCGATGCCATTCACTGATGCAGCAAATTATCTTGGCGGTGTCGTTGTTTTTTTGGCTATCATTGGAGCTGTTTTCAACTTCAAAAGAGATATCTTTGTTAAGTTTCTTGTTTTTCTTTCTATAATTTCGCTTTTAATTTCTTTCGGCAAAGAGTTCCCATTGATTTACGACCTTTTCTTTTATTATGTTCCATATTTCAACCGATTCAGAGTGCCAAGTATGATTTTATCACTCATTATGTTTGCAATTCCAATACTAGCTGGTTACGGGTTAAATACAATTGTAAATTTTTATAGAACGGGAAGCACAGAGAAAATAAAAAATATTTTCAGGAATTTATCTTTTGCTTTCATAGCTTTGCTTCTTCTCACGTTCATATTTCAGGGCTTCTTTTCGGATATTTACAGATCCATTTTCGCCGATGATAAAGCAATTTCAATTGTAATCCGGAATAACTTTGGTTTTATAAATCAGGAACTTTACAATAGAATTGCCCCACATATTTATCAATTTATCTTTGACAACTTTTTAAGAGACCTTAGAATCTTCCTTATTCTTTTAACTTTTTCTTCTGGCTTAATTTATTTGGCAATATCAAGAAAAATTGGTTTGAACTTATTCAACTTTGGGATTGCGGTGATTTTGTTTTTTGATCTATGGCGTGTTGATAGCATGACGCTTCATTATTCAGACAAAGAAGAACTTAAGTCAATTTACAATCCGCCTGATTATGTTGAGTACATTAAGCGAGATACAACTCTCTACCGCGTTATTGAAATTTCAGGTGGGCAACCCGTGATGTCAAATCATCTTGCCTTATATCGCCTTCAGAATGTCTACGGATATCACGGTGCGAAACTCAGAGCATATCAGGATTTAATAGATGTTGCCGGAATTCTTAATCCGTTTGTTTTGAATCTTTTAAATGTCAAGTATATTATAAGTGACAGATATGATTCAATTTATGGCAACCTTGTTTATAATGGAACTAAAAAAGTTATCTTTAATCCGAATTATCTACCGAGGGCGTTTTGGGTAAACCGTTACGAAGTTGCCGAACCTTTGACTATACTTTTGAGGATGAAAAATGCTGATTTTAACCCACGTGATCTTTTATTTCTTGAGGATTCATTAGACCTGAAAATTGATCCACCTGGTGAAAATGCAAGTGTTGAAATTACGGGGTATCAAATCCAGAAAATAAAGTTGAGAGTGAGAGCAACTGGGGATAATCTTTTATTTTTAAGCGAGGTTTGGTATCCAAGTTGGAAGTGCTTTATTGATGGGGTTGAGGTTCCGATTTATAAAGCGAACTATGTTTTTAGAGCGGTTGTTGTCCCGGCTGGTGAACATGAAGTTTTATTTGTTTATAAAGATAAAAAATTCGAACTCGGAAGCAAGGCAAGCTTAGCATTGAATCTTTTTGTAATGGTTTTGCTTTTTGGTTCATTTACCCCCAGTGTTGTAAAACTGTTAAAAAAGAAGTTAAAAAGTTAGGTGAACATTTTAATACTTGCGCATAAAATGCCATATCCACCTAAAGATGGCGGAAGCATTGTAACATTAAATTACGCTAAGGAACTTTCACGCCTTGGATGTAATGTAACTATCCTTGCGATGAACACATATAAGAGAAAATTTAGGGTTGAGGAAATCCCCAACGATCTACGGAATATAATTAGGTTTTATGCTGTTGATGTTGACACAAAAATAAAACCTTTTTATCTTTTGGTTAATTTATTTCAGAAGGATTCGTATCATATTTGGAGGTATGGGTCTTCGGATGAGTTTAAAAATTTATTGGTTGAACTTTTAAAAAATAATAAGTTTAATATCGTTCAACTTGAGGGGTTATACCTTGCCCCGTATCTTGGCGTGATAAGAGAAAATTCATCTGCGAAAGTTGTTTTGCGCTCGCATAACGTTGAGTATGAGATTATTGAGCGGTATGCCGAATGGGAAAAATCACCTTTAAAGAAGTTATGGTTAAAAACCCAAGCGAAAAGATTGAAAAGATATGAGCTCAATGTATTGAATTATTTTGATGCTATTATTGCGATTACAGAGCGCGATGCAAAAGTTTTCAATGAGGCTGGTTGTAAGGTTCCAATTTTTGTTGCTCACGCTGGATTTGAAATTGAAAGTTATAATCCAAATTTTGAAAGTGGGGAGCCAAACTCGCTATTTTTCATCGGAGCGTTGGATTGGTTTCCAAATCAGCAGGGTTTAGAATGGTTTTTGAAAAATGTTTGGTTGGAGGTTCATAAAAGATTTCCGGATTTAAAATTTTATATTGCTGGGAGAAATCCACATCTGTGGAAGTTTTCCAAAAAAATTTCAAAGTTTCCAAATGTCGAGATTGTCGGTGAGGTTGAGGACTCACGTGAATTTATGAAGTCGAAAGGCGTGATGGTAGTTCCTGTTTTTTCGGGAAGCGGGGTAAGGGTTAAAATAATTGAAGCGATGGCAATGGGTAAAATTGTTGTCACAACTAAGATTGGAGCAGAGGGAATCGAATATAACCGTATTAAAAGCGTTCTAATCGCAGACTCAGTTAACGAGTTCATTGAAAAGATTGCTTTTGCCTTAATGGAAATAGAATATCAAAGTCTAACAGAAAATAAAAATATTGCTTTTGACTTTGTTAAGCGAAACTTTGATATAAAAAAACTTGCAGTTGAGTTAGTCAAGTTTTTAAATTTTTTATACAAAAATAGTTAAGATCAATAAGGTGGATGTGACAATATCGATTGTCAATTTTGATACGAAAGATGTTATATTAGATTGCCTTGCTTCAATATTTAAATATACCAAAGATATTGACTTCGAGGTTATAGTTGTTGATAATGGTTCTACTGACGGAAGCGTAGAACTTATAAAGAGCAAATTTCCCAGGGTTAAATTAATATGTAATAATAAAAATGAGGGGTTTGGCCCAGCACATAATAAATCATTCCGTATTTCCAATGCTAAATATTTTGTCGTGCTGAACTCAGATGTAATAATTAACTCGAATGTGTTTTTTGAGCTAAAAAATTTCATGGATAAAAATCCCGAAATTGCATTAGTTGTTCCAAAAGTGAAATATCCAACAGGAGATATACAAGACATCTTCAGATTCTATCCGGGAATAAAAGAAACAGTATTGGGCGCACTATATACTTTTAACATAATAGACAAGGAAAGATTTTTTAAATATAGTACAAGAAACTGTGATTACAATAAGTTTAAAATTCTGGAAAATGAATATGCAATGGGTTGTTGTTATTTCTTAAGGCGGTCATCAATAACAGAGCCTTATCTATTTGACGAAAAATTTTCTTTGGTGTATTCTGAAGATGCTGATTTATGTTACCGTCTGAAAAAGCAAAATTTTAAAATAGCGTACTATCCAAATGCTAGCGTAATTCATTATGGCGGATATACTGTTAAGAATAAAAAAAAGCAGGACTATGGTTTGTATAGAAAAATTAGAATTTCATTTTGGAAGAATAAATTCTACTTTGTCAGAAAACATCGCGGTTTTCTAAAGGAGGTGGTATTAAGAATAATTGTCGCTACTGCTTTTGCTATTACCTTGTTTTTTAAGCTTATAAGATTGATCCTTGGAAAAAACAATCCCGAATCAAAGCGTAATCTACAACTTTACTGGAGCATCTTGATTTATACGGTTTTTTCAAAACCAAAACAAATTTGATATGGAAATATCATTTAAGCGAGCTGTAAAATTAATTAAAGATAAAGGGATTTGGGGAGCTATAGCGCACGTTTATAGAGTAATCTATAAGAGATTTAAAAGCATTTTACCTCAAATTTTACTTTTCATATTAAAAAAATACTTTGTGGAAAAACTTAAAAAATTCGAAAGTTCAAACATTGAAGACGTTGTAGAGTATGCCACAAGTTTTTGCTTTGGTGCTATAAGACCAGGTCAAATCAAAGAGGAATTTATAGAACTATTAAAGAAATATGTTGAGTTAAATCCTAAGTATATTCTAGAAATAGGAACAGCTAATGGGGGGAGTTTATTTTGTTTTTGTAAGCTCGCCTCCGATGATGCTACGATAATTAGCATAGACCTTCCAGGAGGCTCATTCGGCGGGGGATATCCTAAATGGAAAAGCTCTATATATCAGGCATTTGCTAAACCAAAGCAAAAACTTTATCTAATAAGGGGGGATTCACAAAATATTGAGACTTTTAAAAAAGTTTTAAAAATCCTAAATGGCGAGAGAATAGATTTTATTTTTATTGACGGGGATCATTCCTATAACGGTGTTAAAAACGATTTTAAATTGTACAGTAGTTTGGTTAAACATAAAGGATTTATAGTTTTACACGATATAGCTCCTAATGGTGATCCGATTTTGGTAGGTGGTGTTCCTAAATTTTGGTCCGAACTGAAAAATTCTTTAAAGCCAGAGCATTATATTGAAATAATAAACAATTTAAACCAAATTGGATACGGAATCGGTATAATAAAAAATGAACATCTTCCTAATCTTTGATAAAAATCAAAACTGTACAACGGGCATTTATATATATAAAGAGCTTAAAAGGTTAAATCACAACGTTAAAGTTTTCAACCATGAGGAAGTTAGAAGCAATTTATCTCCGTACCTTGATTTAATATTGGCTATCGATTATGGGGCGCACTATATTTTTGACGTTGACTTTCATCCCAAAGCTATATGGTTAATCTATACACATCTTACTTTTAATTGTGATAAGGTAATGGCTGAGACTTTTGATATCATTTTCGTTGTACAAAAGAAAGACTATGAGAAATTAAAAGGTAAATTTTCACACGTATATTGGTTGCCTTTAGCTGGAGATATGGATTATCATGGGAAAAGGAAAGCTATAATTAAGTATGACATTGCCTTTGTTGGGAAATTAGGTAGGGGTGCAAGAAAAATTTTGCTGACTGAATTGATGAATAGATACCCAAATAGCTTTATAGGTGAGGCACCATGCGATCAAATTGGTGAGATTTACAGTTCTTCAAAAATAGTAGTAAACTACTCGCTTAAAAATGATGTTAATATGCGAGTTTTCGAGGCAGCTATATCTGGTTCTTTGCTTATAACAAATCAAGTATACAATAATGGATTGGAAGAATTATTTGAAATCGGCAATGAAATAGTGCTTTATGATGGAACTCTAGATGATCTAATCAGAAAAATCAATTATTATTTAAAACATGATGCCGAAAGAAATAGGATAGCGGAAAACGCTTTTCAAAAAGCCATAAATTTTCATACCTATTTGCACAGGGTCAAGCTTATTTTGGAGAAAGTTGAACAAAGTAAAAATTTGATATTATGTTACTGTGCTTCAAAAAACGTAAAGGTATTAAGGAGAAAGTTGAAGTTAAATGAATTAATTTTGTATTTGCGTGAAGCTATAGATCTAATTGTATCAAAAATAAAGGAGACATGGTTGAGGTTACGTTGGTCTAGTATTGAGAACATTTATAATTCACTGTTATGATTAAATGGTCAAGGCGGAAAGCAATCAGCGATATTTCAATAGCAATTATATCGCAGTATCTCACGCAGTTCATATTGTTCTTTCGAAATTTTGTTTTTGCAAAACTTCTTG
>CALJEK010000005.1 GCA_938074445.1 Candidatus Kryptoniota bacterium
GAAGTCGTCAAAAGCTCCTCCCTTGAGCCCTCATACGGCAAAATAAATCCCTTCTCCCTCCCATCAGGCAATACCTCTGTAATACCATGCCCAGCAAAAAAAACAAAAACCCTATCATCCTCACCAGCAACTCGCCTCAAACGATCAAACGACTGCATTATCCTCTCCTTCGTCGCATCAGCATCGTAAAGCTCAATTATGTTCTCACGCTTGAAACCATATCCACTAACCAAAACATCCACCACCGCCTTCGCATCTTGAACCGCATATCTAAGCTTCGGCGCCCTAAGATAATTGTTTATCCCAATCACAAGTGCCCAAGACTCACGGTAAAACTCCGAAAGCGATACCCCCCTATCCACCCTCAACCCTATACCACGCTCCTGTGAAAAAGATGAAAAACCTAACAAAAAAACTAACACTGGAATAAGTACCCTCTTTTTCATGGCGTTCCCTCCATATTTATTTTGTGCTCTATAAAAAATTTAATAACTCAAAAACAATTTGTCAAGTGGCAGGAGCACTCTTGGACGGGGGCTTTTACAAACTTGATTTTAAAATCAAAAATTTTTATATTAGAAACGAATTTTGGGCGGTTAGCTCAGCCTGGTTAGAGCGCTTGCTTGACATGCAAGAGGTCAGAGGTTCGAATCCTCTACCGCCCACTTCCTATTTAAATTTCTGGAAAAGGCTCAAGTAAGTATTGATCAAGCAAATATTTATCCTCAAACCTCATCGCGTAAACTTTCACTATCTCAAGCAAATTTACAAAATCAAGTTTACCACCTCTATATTTATCAACCAACTTCAAAAAATATGCTCTCTCCATTTTAGAAAGATTTTCGGAGATGTGCCCGAAAATATGAATGATAGAGTTAGCCAAATTCGTTTTCCTGAAGCCATGCCTCATCAAGTCCTTAAAAGTCATCTCATACTTTTTAACTATTTCATCGAATTTGTTAGGTTTATGCTCAGCGATTATCTTCCCAAGTTCTTTAAGGTGCTTTTGCGAAATGCTCATAAAAATATATTTGTGCCTGGTGTGGAAATCGATTAATCCATTTATATTTGACTTCGCATTTTCAAATCTGAAAAGCGTAAAAACTTTCACAAGGAACCCCCACATTAATTCTCTATTTCTCAACCTCCCTTCATCAATCAAAGGTACGTAAGGCAAATTTTCGCTTACATATCGTGCGAAAATTCCGTATGTTTTGCCATAAATATTGTTTTTTAAATAAACTTTCGCACTCCCCACACCACAACTTGGAGATTTCGCCTTAAGAATAAAACCATGAACATTACCAAGCCCACTTAAAAATCCATCAGAAAACTTCTCGAGTTGAGAAGTTAAATCAACCCCAGTTTCATCTTGAATAGCTCTGATATCATCCCCAATTTTATGCAATCTTATAGTCTTTCTCGGAACCCCGAGCCCTATCTCAAACTCAGGGCAAACATGAATTAAATTAAAGAGCGACTTTAATTTATTAACGATCTCATCATTAACTGTAGCGCCGTTATATCTATATGCAAATCCGTCAAGGCATGCACTTAAAACTACCGTCGGCTTCATAATTAACTATGTTTCTATCTTAACGGTGAACTTTCTTTTGCATTTTTTACATTGATACTCAACGGTTATCCAATTATTCCTTTCGTAATAACTTATCTCTTCAAGCTCCCCCGCGCAACCCTTGAAGATACACCTCTTCATCTCAACATTAAATTGTCTATTCCCATTTTTTATCTCTTCTCCCATCTTCTCTTCAAAATTTTTTCACCTATCATTATCCCAACTATTGATTTTGCATCTACTATCTCACCTTTCAAAATCATCTCAACAGCTTCATCGATCGACTTGAACTCAACAGATAAAACTTCCCCTTCTTCAAGATTTTGCTCTTTCTCACGCAGATCTTCAGCAAGATAAATGTAAAGTTTCTCGCTACAAAATCCGGGAGTTGTGTAAATGTAAGTCAAAAGCTCGACTTTTCCAGGTTTAAACCCCGTTTCCTCTTCAAGCTCCCTTATAGCGCAAACTTTTGGGTCTTCACCAGGGTCGATTTTCCCCGCCGGCAACTCATAAATGAATTTGTCAATCGGATAGCGATACTGCTTTATCAAAATAATTTTATTGTCAGGTAAAACCCCGAGAACAACAGCCCCTCCGGGATGCTCTACCACCTCTCGAATTGTGTGATTCCCAGAATCGAAGTATTCAAGCTCATCAACAACTATATTGAAAACCTTGCCACGGTAAATTATATTCCGTTTCTTTAATCTCATATTTCCCATTATCTTATCACTGCCCATAAAAACACAAAATTTATTAGTATATCCCCCTGCTTCCGGGTTTTTCTAGTTCCACACCTTCCTTACACAATGGACATTCCTCCGGTTTAAATGTTGGCACTTCAAGCCTTACAACTGATGCAAACCTTGTTCCAAAATCAATTTTCCCACCACTTCTATCAACTATGCACCCAACGCCCACTAACTTGCCACCTGCACTTTTAACAAGTTCTATGACCTCAAAGACGCTTCCACCAGTTGTAACGACATCCTCACAAACAAGCACCCTTTCCCCAGGTTTTATCCCAAATCCCCTTCTTAACTTCATCACCCCAGACTCTCTTTCAGCAAATATATTTCTCGCCTCAAGTTGACGCGCAACCTCATAACCAACAATTATACCACCTATGGCAGGAGAAACTACAAGTTCAACTTCACTTGTATAGAAATGCCTTGCTATTTGTCTACACAAAAGCTCTGAATACTCCGGATATTGTAAAACTTTTGCACACTGAAAATACAGCGGGCTATGCAGTCCAGAAGTTAAGAGAAAATGCCCTTCAAGAAGTGCCCCCGTCTCTTTGAAAATTTTTAACACTTCTTCAGATGAGATCTGGGAAAATTGCATGATGAACAGGTTTTATTTTAAATCACTTCTCCTCCTCTGTAAGCTCCTCGGGCTCATCTTTTTGTTTGCCAGCTTCATAAAACACAAGCTCGTCGTGATTCTTTGATACCTTAACCTTAATTACACTCCCAGATGTGAACTTACCTTTTAATATTTCCTCAGATAATGGCTCCTCAAGATACTTCTGAACAGCCCTCTTCAATGGTCGCGCTCCAAAAGCGGGATCGTAACCTTTTTCGGCAAGGAACTCCTTCGCACTTCTTGTAAGCTCGAGCGACATATTCATCGTCTTCAAACGTTTCAATATATCCTGAACTGCTATATCTACAATCTGAACGATATGTTCCTTCTCAAGCGGTTTGAATATAATTATCTCGTCGATTCGGTTCAAAAATTCCGGACTAAACACGCGTTTGACCGCTTCCTCAATCGTGGCTTTCATAGCTTCAAATCTATCCTTCGGCGTCTCACTCACTCCGAAACCAACTCTACCAGTAATTTTTATATCCCTTGTTCCAATATTCGAGGTCATAATTATAACTGTATTTCTAAAATCAACCCTCCTACCGAGGCTATCCGTGAGTTGACCATCGTCAAGGACCTGCAACAAGATGTTAAATACATCGGGATGTGCCTTTTCAATTTCATCAAACAAAACAACTGAATAAGGTTTCCTTCGCACCTTTTCCGTTAACTGCCCACCTTCTTCGTATCCGACATATCCAGGGGGAGCACCAATCAACCTGGAAACGTTAAATTTTTCCATATATTCGGACATATCAATTCTTATCAAAGCATCTTCTGTATCAAACAAATATCTTGCAAGTGCTTTCGCAAGCTCTGTCTTGCCAACCCCCGTTGGACCAAGGAATATAAACGAACCAATTGGTCTTCTTGGGTCCTTTAATCCAGCTCTTGCTCTTCTTATCGCTCGTGTCAATTTTTCAATCGCTTCATCTTGACCAACGACTTGCTTTTTAAGCTCCTGTTCCATATTCATTAATTTTTCTGACTCTGACTGGCTTATCTTATTCACAGGTATTCCTGTCATCATCGCAACAACTTCAGCAATATCTTCTTCAGTAACCTCAAAAACCATACTTTGAGCTTTTATTTCCCATTCTCGTTTTGCGATTTCAAGATCGCTTAAAAGTTTTTTCTCCAGATCTCTCAATCTCGCAGCCTGTTCAAAGTCCTGATTCTTAACAACCTGATTTTTCATCTGCCTAATTCGCTCAATCTCCTCTTCAAGTTCAACGATCTCCTTTGGTACAACAATATGCGATAAGTGAACCCTTGCTCCCGCTTCATCCATAACATCTATTGCTTTATCGGGAAGATATCGATCCGTTATATATCTATCACTTAATCTGACCGCAGCCTCAATTGCTTTATCAGTATACCTTACATTATGATGTTCTTCGTACCTATCTTTTATGTTCATTAAAATGTAAATTGTTTCCTCAACGCTTGGAGGGTCAATCATAACTTTTTGAAATCTTCTCTCAAGAGCTCCATCCTTTTCAATATATTGGCGATATTCGTCAAGCGTTGTAGCACCTATTGTTTGAAGTTCACCTCTGGCTAAAGCCGGTTTAAACATATTTGAAGCATCAAGCGAACCAGATGCCCCACCTGCCCCAACTATCGTATGCAACTCATCTATAAACAAGATCACATCTCTTGCTTTCTCAAGCTCATTTAAAATTGCTTTAACTCTCTCTTCAAATTGACCGCGATATTTCGTTCCAGCAACCAAAGCTGCGAGATCAAGTTGAACAATCCTCTTATTATGTAAAACCCTTGAAACTTTTTTCTGTACAATTCTCAACGCAAGCCCTTCAACTATGGCTGTCTTCCCAACCCCAGGCTCCCCTATTAAAACAGGATTATTTTTCTTTCGCCTACTTAAAATTTGTGCAACCCTTTCGATTTCCTTATCTCTCCCGATAACTGGATCAAGTTTCCCCTCCAGTGCAAGCTTTGTCAAATCTCTGCCGAAATTATCAAGCACCGGGGTCTTCGTTCGCTCTTGAGCCTTCGCTGACCCATAAGCCTTCGCAGTCTCGGTAACGCTTGATTTCCCACTCAATATATTGTCAAGCTCGTTGCGCACCGCTTCATAAGTCACACCAAATTGTCTCAAAATTTGAGATGCAAGATTATCTTCATCTCTGAGAATTGAAAGCAAAAGATGCTCAGTCCCAATCACATCGGATTTGTAAAGCTTCGCTTCAAGATATGTAATTTTTAAAACTTTCTCCGCTTGCTTCGTCAATGGCAAACTCCCCATAACAAGAGTTCCACCCGTAGTCCTAACAGTATCCTCAATTGCTTTTTTAAGCTTGTAAAGATCACACCCAAGATTGCGCAAAATTTTAACCGCAAGACCTTCCCCCTCCCTAATTATCCCAAGCAGAAGATGCTCAGTCCCTATATAATCATGACCAAGCCGTAACGCTTCCTCGCGACTCAATCTTATAACTTCCTGAACCCGATTCGAGAAGTTCTCTTCCATGGCAATTTATTTGCTTTGTTTGTGTTTTCAATTTTATTAACCGCTAAAATCTTGCTCCAAATTTCATAAGAACGAATTCCCTTAATCAAATATAATTATTTTAAACTCATTTGTCAAATTAATGTCCCACAAATGCTCACCGTATCATTTCTAACCTCTGTTCCCTTGACTTTTGCTAAAAAATTTATTATTATAGATTGGAAATCAAATACAACTATGGAGGTATAAAATGCCGTTGGAGGAATTACGCCCAACCAATAATTATGTCACTTATGACCAACTTCAAAAATTTTTCGCCGAGCGACTCGAGGCATTGGAAAGGGAAATAGAAACGAAATTGCTTCAACTTAAGGAGTCGAAATTTAACTATCTCGAAGAAAAACTTAACTTAAAAACTGAACTTGAAGCGCTGAAAGAACAATTTAGAATTCTAAATTCTGAATTTATAACGAGGATAACCAATCTTAGCTATAAAGTTCTTGAAATAAATAATTTCTTCACACAAAAGCTTGCAGAGATAAATCAGCAATTTACCGAATTAAATACATCCATAATCGCAGAGTTCGAAAGATACAGAAAAGATTTTCACGAGTTTTTATCTAACAATGACCTCAGAACGTTCTTCGAAAGGAATTCAGACTTGATGCCATATCTCCTCTCACCGATGATCAATGAAATATCCGAATTCAAAAACAAATTGTCAACAATTGAAACAAACCTTCAGCTTATACAGAACTTTTACAACAATATAAGTGGCGAGATAAATAAACAAGTAGACGAAATAATTAAAACAACGCTTAACAATGTTGATTCAAAAGTTCTATCTATAACTGATACGCTGAAAGAAACTTTACAAACCAAAGTCAGCTCCCTTGAAATAAGCGGTGGTATTGATATTACAGGTTTAAATGAATTCAAAGAAGAAATTTCAAACCTCCTCAACACAATAAATCAAAACATTGCGGAGATTAAAAGTCTCTATCAAAACATCCAACAAATAGAGGCGACAACACCTCAACTTGATTTCTCAGCAATACTTTCGGAGATAAACTCAAAAATAGAAGAAATTAAAAACAACCAATCGACCAGAGAATTTATCGTCCCCGAATTCCCAGATATAGAATATCTAAAATCTTTCTCAGAGGAAATTCAAAGCAATCTCTCCATACTCAAGAAGATATCTGAAGATATAATCTCAAAAACAAGTTCATTTACATTCACTTTACCCGCAAATCTCGATGAAAACCTACAATCGATCGATTCCCAAATCAAGGAAATGCAAAATGTTTTTAATGAGGTTGCCACCTCTCAATATGAAATCCAAAACAACATCAGCAACTTACTAGAAAAAATTATCAGCTTAACCACAGAAGTTCCCAACATAACTAAGTCGATCAAAAAAGATATATCCGAAAACTTCACCCTTATCAAATCTGAGATAAAACAAGAGCTGAAAAATCAAAAACAAGAAATAGCAAGTTCAATTAATTCGATAACAGAATCAATAGAATCTTTAAAAGGCTACTACATGGTGATAATACTTTGCACAGTTTTAATAATTGGTGCGATGATTTTGTTAAAGTTCGTCTTTTAACAACTATACACCTTCCTGAAAAACTTCCGATGCCTTGAATTTGCAAGAAACCCCGTCTTTTATTAGATTTTAGGAAAAGGAAAACAAACTTTTTATTTTGCATAGACTATGAAGGCAAAAGATATAAGAACATCCTTTGTTAAATTTTTTGAGAAAAGAGGGCACACATTTGTCCCAAGTTCACCTGTCATACCATTTGATGACCCAACTTTGCTTTTTACAAACGCTGGAATGAACCAATTTAAAGATGTATTCCTCGGAACAGGGACAAGACCATACAAAAGAGCTGTAAATTACCAAAAATGCATCCGTGTAAGCGGGAAGCATAATGACCTTGAAGAGGTCGGAAAAGACACATATCATCATACGTTTTTCGAAATGCTCGGAAACTGGTCATTTGGGGATTATTATAAAAAAGAAGCAATTGAGTGGGCTTGGGAACTTTTGACAAAAGAATGGCAACTCCCCAAAAATAGATTATACGCAACTGTTTTTAAAGATGATGACGAGGCTGAAGAACTTTGGAAAAAAGTTACAGACATCAATCATAATAAAATTTTAAGATTTGATGAGAAAACGAATTTTTGGGAGATGGGAGATACAGGACCTTGCGGACCATGTTCAGAAATACATATCGATCTTGGCAAAGGGACATGCGATAAAGACCACAAATGCGGTGTAAACGTCAGCGGCTGTTCGAGGTTTATAGAATTATGGAATCTTGTCTTCATACAATTTAACCGTAACGAAAAAGGAGAACTTGAGCCACTGCCAGCAAAACATGTTGATACCGGAATGGGACTTGAAAGAATAGTCGCGGTTTTGCAGAATAAAAATTCAAACTATGATACAGATCTTTTCCAACCATTGATAGAAGAAATTTCTAAACTCACAGGAAAAGAATATGTTGGCGATAAATACCAAGTTGCGATGCGTGTGATTGCTGATCATGTGAGAATGTTAACTTTTGCAATCACAGATGGAGCTGTGCCTTCAAACGAGGGGCGAGGATATGTCCTGCGCAGAATTTTAAGAAGAGCCTCAAGGTATGCGAGAAATCTTGATATGCACGAACCGTTCATCTATAAACTTGTTGATAAAGTAGTAGAAATAATGGGCGAAGCATATCCAGAAATTGAGCCGAAAAAAGAATTTGTTAAAGACGTAATTAAAACAGAGGAAGAAAACTTTAACCAAACTCTTGATAGAGGAATTGAGATATTTGAAAATGAGATCAGCAAACTCGAAAAAAAAGGAATAAAAATTTTCCCAGGTGAAATCGCCTTCAAACTTTACGATACCTACGGCTTCCCTATCGACTTGACAAATTTGATGGCACAAGAGAGAGGTTTTGAAATCGATTTCAAAAAATTTGAAGAATTGATGGAAGAACAAAGAGAAAGATCAAGGGAAGCAACAAAGAAAATTTTCGCCGAAGGACGAGCAAGCATCGCTAAAAAGGTTGACGCATTGCTGAGAAAAGGATATATTACGGAAACAGAATTTAACCCAGATTTAAAGGAATATGAACTTGAGGTAAATGATGAATCGAACAGGGCTATACTTCTGTCAAGCGACGACGAGCACATTGATCAAATCGTTTTTTCGAAAAAAACTATATTTTATCCCGAGTCCGGTGGTCAAGTCGGAGACACTGGTAAATTGATCTACCCCGGAGGTGAAATTGAAATCATCGATACACAAAGGGTGGACGATTTTATTATCCACTTTATACCGAAAATCAAAAAAGACAGCAAATTAGCACAGGAAATTGAATCTTATGTGAAAAGCGGTGGGAAATTCATTGCAAAAATCGATGTCGAACGAAGAAAATCGATAATGAAAAATCATTCGGCAACACATTTGTTGCACGCAGCGTTGAGAAAAATTCTCGGCACGCATGTCCATCAAGCTGGTTCACTCGTTGCACCAGATAGATTAAGGTTTGACTTCACTCACCCAAGAAAACTTGATAAAGAAGAAATTGAAATGATTGAACACCTCGTGAACACCGTTATATTTGAAGATATTGAACTTGTCAAAGAATATAAACCACTAAGAAAAGCTATTGAAGAGGGAGCCCTCGCTTTCTTCGGAGATAGATACGGGGACATAGTTAGAACCGTCAGAATCGGAGATTTTAGCTATGAATTATGCGGTGGAACGCACTTAGATAGAACGATTGAAACGGGATATTTTAAAATAATCTACGAAGGTAGCATCGCAAGCGGAGTAAGAAGGGTTGAGGCGATTACAGGAAAAGCACTTGAAAAATACCTCAAGGAAAAAGAAATGGAAATTGAAAAACTAAATGAAAAAATTGACCTGATACTTGAGGAAAAACAAAATCTTGAGAAGGAACTCTCAAGATTAAAATTAAAACTTGCTTTTGACGAAATTGAAAAAGCTGTAAACTCAGCCAATGCAGTAAAAATAGATAATTTCAAAGTTGTCGCTATTAAAGTTTCAGCAAGTGATGTTGACGAACTGAAACAATTTGGAGATATTTTAAGAAACAAAATTGGCAGTGGCGTTGGCTTGATTGCAAGTGTAATAGAAGACAAAGTTAATTTCGTATGCATCGTCACCGATGACCTTGTTAAGGAGAAAAAACTTGACGCAGGGAAAATAGTCCGAGAAGTTGCTAAAATAACAGGCGGTGGAGGTGGTGGAAGACCAAATATGGCAACCGCAGGTGGTAAAGATGTCTCAAAACTTGATGAAGCAATGAAAAGCTTGGTCAAAATAGTTAAAGAATTATCACAATGATAAATTTTTTATGACCTAAAAATTTACTTGAGGATAAGGATTGAGCAGTGGGAAACCAAAACCTGGGGAACCCTCTTCGGGAAAAGTTTACAATCACATCTTAAATGAAATCAACCGAAGAGGTTCTCTTTATTTTATTTTGATCGATCCAGATAAACCAAACTCAAACCTTGCAAAATTCATCCGCACAGCAACCGACTGTGAAGTTGACGGCTTTTTCATCGGAAGCAGTTTGCTACTCTCCGAAAACTTTGAAAAATGCGTCAAAACAGCAAAGAAGAACACTGATAAACCTGTGATAATCTTCCCCGGAAGTATATATCAAATTTCAAAATATGCGGACGCCATTTTATTTCTTTCCGTTTTGACAAGCACAAACACCGAATACATAATCGGACAGCAAACCCTCGCTTCCCCGATAATTTTCAAATACGGAATCGAACCGATTTCAACCGCATACATCCTTATCGAGTCAGGTAAAACAACATCCGCTACTTTTATAAGCCAAAGCAAACCCATACCTCGCGATAAACCCGACATCGCAATAGCCTATTCGTTAGCAGCACAATATCTTGGGATGAAACTAATATATCTTGAAGCAGGCAGTGGCGCTGATAATTCCGTTCCAGTCGAGATAATCCGAGCAATAAAAAATTTTGTTCAAATTCCTCTGATCGTAGGCGGAGGAATTAAAAATCCTGAAATGGCTCTTAAAATGTCAAAAGCAGGCGCCGATATAATCGTCACCGGCAATATACTTGAGGATATACCAGAGCAGAAAATAAAAGGTTTAATTTCCGAATTTGTAACCGCAATCCATAGCAACAAAAAATGATGTGAAAAAAATGGACAAAATGAAATTTATAGAAACTTCACTTCTTGAAAGCGCGGAGGTTAAAAAAAGAATATTATCAGAATGCACAGATCAAATCCTCAAGGCAGTTGAAATTATCGCAAATGCCTTTAGAAATGGGAAAAAGTTATTACTTTGTGGAAATGGCGGAAGCGCTGCTGACTCACAACATATTGCAACTGAGTTCGTAATACGCTTGAACCCCGAAATAAAACGACCAGGGCTCCCAGCTATAGCAATCACAACAGACACATCAAATCTCACCGCTGGCGGAAATGACATCGGATTTGAAAATACATTTGCAAGAACTGTTGAAGCATTAGGTAACGAAGGTGATGTTCTAATTGGGATCAGCACAAGCGGGAATTCAGAAAATGTTATCCGCGCTGTCAAAAAAGCAAAGGAAAAAGGTATGACAGTGATCGGATTTCTCGGGCGCAATGGCGGAAAAATGAAAGATTTGTGCGATCTCGCGATAATCGTCCCATCAAATAATACACAGCGAATTCAAGAAGGACATATAACGATCGGGCATATCATCAGCGAACTTGTCGAAATGGAACTTTATAAATCAGAAAATTAAATTTTTACCTCAATCTGAACCCCAAAAATGTTTCTCACAGCTTCACTATCAATGAAGAAACTCTCACCGTATTTCATTTGAATTGAAAATGATCTCCCAATTTTATACTTTGCAACGAAATACCACCTCAAGCCATTTCCATAAAGCGGAATCAAGGAAACAACACCATCAATATCATCTTCGTAAACGTAAATCCTCGACCAGTATGAGTCGGTTTTAAAAAATACAACTCGACCATATAGCATTAAACTGTTAAAAACTTGATATCTTACCCCCTGATAAATCAAAAATCCTCTCTCAACCCCATTTAAATCTCTCCTCACCACTTCAACCCTACTTTTAAACACAACTTTCTTAAACCTATTTTCTATTTCAACCCTTGCATTTCTTCTCTTTTCAACCCCTTCATCCCAAACCGTCCTTCCAAATTCATCTAAAGTTTTAATATCTTTAACCATTGATTTCTCTCGCACCATAACTCTGAACTCAAAATTTCTTGAAACCTTAAAATTTACCTCACCCCTATAATCCATTCCATTTTTGACATCGCCATAATTCACCTGTGGAAATCTGTAAATGTCCCAATAACCAGAAAATTTTAACCTCCATATTCTAAATTTAACCCCTGTATAAAATCCCTCCTCATTCCACGCTTCCCCGTATCTTTCACCAAAAGTATTGCCATTTATAGAAGTAAAACTTGTGTTTAAATTTCGATGTAGAAAAACAAAATCTAAATTGCCAAAGTCAACCGCTAACCCGAAAACATAGCTTAGATGCGAAAATTTTCGGGAAGCGAATTCACCAAATATATTTAAATTTTTCAGATACAGATTAAACTCAAAACCACTGTAGAAATTCCCTTTCTGAAAAGGTCTTGAAACGGTCTCTGAAAAGTCACGGTTGAAGTCCTCGTAGAAATTTAAAATTCCGAACGAGAAACTTCTTGCGCCGAAATTCACAATGCCCCCAAACAATCTTCTGGACAAAGGATTTTTCCGACTTTTATTTATACCAGAGAAATCAATATACTTTACTTTTCCAGCGGTGTCGACCGAGGATGGTAGACTCGTTTTTGAGAAAAATAAAGTTAATTCAATATTTTTAAACCTTGAGACAGCGGAAGCACCAAATAAAGGCTTAACCTCGTCCGTTGAGATATAACCAAGCGAATGTGTCTCCAAACTTTTAATTGCTGGAGCAATGGCATCTGAACCTTTCCCAAGCGCCACAGGTCTCCACATCAAAATCCCCTGTCCGAACTGCAAAATATAACTTCCAACGATCAACTTTCTCAAAAATGATGAACCTTTATATTCAATAAAAAAATGCCTTAACTCATCAAACTTATTTTCACCGTAATCCTTCTCAATAATAAAACCACCAGAAAAGTTTGAAATTGAAAAACGACCGAGATGATATGTTTTGAAATCATCAACAAAGTTGTCCGTAAAGTTACGAATGTTGCCCCTACTCAAAACCCTCGCTCTCACCTGAAAATTTAACCTCGGTTTCTGAATATAACCACTTCTGTAAAGAAAAATTTTTACAACTTCATCAACTTCTGGGATATCAAAAACTTGCTCTATTCTTTTAAAACCGCCAATTTTGGTGCGATATTCAATGATTTTATTTGCAACATCCCTCGTTATAAATGGAAATGCACATAAGTCATTGACGCTTGCTTTGTTAATATCTATGCTCATAAATTCGAACTGTTCAAATATTTCATCGACTTGCAGATCGACCTCAAGATTTTCAAAAAATTCATCCTCAAAATTTGCAAGTGTGTCAAGCCCGACATCTTGAGATTTAGCGAATGAAATAAAAATTAAAAAAATCAAAACAAAATTTTTCATCCCCCACCACCAAATTTTGCGGTCAATGTAACTTGATGCGTCAACCCAAGCAATTGATGATTGTCAACCCCGTAATCAAGTTGAAATCTGAAAATTTTTATCCCAAGCCCACCAGAATAGCGAACAGGATAATTTGATAAGCCAAATCTTACAGAAACAAAATTCGCAATGTTATATTCAACCCCATATCTCACACTTTCCCTGAAAATAAGTTCTTTATAAACTCCAGTTGAAACAATCAAATTATCATATGGCATCAATGCAACGCCTAAATCAATCTCCTTGGGCAATCTCTCTTGAGCTTCGCCAATTTTACCTGCAATTAAATTCTTAACCACAAATCCAAACCTTAAAAATTTAACTGGGTTTGAAATAAAACCAAGATCGGCGCTAAAAGCCCCAGCACTTCCATAATTCTTAATTGAAACAAAGTTATAATTTAATCCCAA
Organism: Candidatus Kryptoniota bacterium; assembly: GCA_938074445.1. Classification (GTDB taxonomy): domain Bacteria; phylum Bacteroidota; class Ignavibacteria; order Kryptoniales; family Kryptoniaceae; genus Kryptonium. The sequence continues at coordinate 13,549 of CALJEK010000005.1, forward strand.
CCCCAAATTGAAAACTCCAAAACTATGAGAAAGCGAAATCTTAAATGTATTTTCTCTGTAAAGTTCAAACCCAAAAGATTCAAATCCAACGCCAAATTTTACTGGCAAAGATGGTTCATAGTAAACCGCGCCCTTTTTGGAAAGTTGGGTTAAGCCAAATTGAGCAGGGATATAAGAGAATGAAATTTCCCTATCCCTTAAGTTGGCAGTTCCAGCGGGATTGTAAAATATTGCCCAAGCATCATTTGCAACCGCAACAAAACTTTTGATAGCAAACGCTCTCGCCCCAATGTTCTCTTCAGAAAAAACCTCAATGACAAGAAATATTAACAAAGACAAACCCCTTGACATTAAAGACATTGTCACTCCTTAACTTAATTTAAGATTGAAAGATTTCCCGAATTATGAAGAAAATTGAAAAGAGAAAAAGAAAAACTCCGTATGCTATCTCAAGATTTTCACTTTTTAACTTCACCGCAACTTTCGCACTTAAATTTGCAAAAGGAACTTGAAACTGCCGATGGAACAACCACAAGAAGAGGTGTCGCAAGAGCATAAATTGGGTCAACATTTGCAAACAACTTAAGAAGAGGCGTTGCTATACTACTTCCACCAAGCCCAAAAAATCCGGACAAGAAACCAATGCCCAAACCAATCAAAATTTCAACAAATAGTTGATTCACCGTAAAGTTTTAAATTTTTTTTGAGAAGAAAAATCCCCAAAAAGCCAACTTTGGGGTCAATCTTAAAGTAGGAGCTGGTAGATGAATGTAATTCAAATTCTTTTTTATCAAATTCCAAAACCAACCGTCGCCGGGCAATTTTTCTAAATCATAATCAAGCGCAATATAAAATTCCCTTTTCCCCCCACCAAAACCATCTAAATCTCTCACACCGTATCCAATTGCGATGTTAAGAAAATCGGGATAAAATTTTTCTATTACCTTAGGCAAAAAGTTATTAACAGAAATTGAAAGCCACATCGTTTGACCTTCGTGATCATCTATGAAAATTTTCTTTTTTCCAGTTTTAAGTTGTGTCGTTGGTATATAACTCCATTTAAAGTTAAAATTTCGCAAAAATGGGATGTAGTGTTGGGCTACTGGATACCAAGCACCAAGGATATTCCCTACCGCATCCCCGGGGCTAAATCCCCAATCGGTCGCAAATCCATCTTCAAATTCAACATAAAGCCCAAAAATTGAGCCGAGCATAGCTCCGTATATCATAGCTCTTTTTTTCTCAACCCCCGCCCATTGAAGCGAAGAAGAAAACAAACTTGAGATTAAGGTCGCCCCATAAAAATGCCCTATTTTATCAATGTTAAGCGCATAATCCCAATCATTTACAATATGAAATGACCTTCTTTGACCACTCCACCAAGCTTGCTGTTGATAAAAATGTATTACCGTCATCGTCCCCGCAGTTCCAACCCCGACAAGGGCGAGCCTTGTGTAATTAATTTTTTTCCCAGTGCTTTGAGAGTTTGAATCCAAAGCAACAGAGTAGAAGGGGAAAAAATTTAAAGATGAAAACAACTCCCCAAAAATAAAGACCAGCAGTAAAAAAATTTTAAAATTTCGGCTCTTCAAAGCTTGGGAAAGCTTTACTTTAACAATTTAAATGTCTTGTGAATGTGAACGTTCCATTCCTTGCTCAGCTTAATGTTCCAATTTAGCAATATAACAGAACCTTGATAAACTCGCTCAAAACCAGCCTCCGATAAAGAAATCGACTCAAGCGGGAATCTCCACACATTCGCGAACTTGCTTAGATAAAAATTCATATCAAGCCCGAGCCATTCATCCACAATTCCAAACGAAACAACGCTATCAACAACCCCCATGCTACTTAATTTTTTATCTTCAACATCGTATCCAGCAAAGTAAAAATATCTATCCGAAGCGTCGGGCGCTAAAAAGTTACAAGCAAATTCAACACCAAACCAAATATCAAGTGTTTCATCTTCAAGGTTTTCAAGCTTGTAATCTATAAAAATTTCGGATGATCTCTTATCAAGCGTAATTCTCTTTACCACACGAATCTTCTTCCGTTTGTCTTCAATCCATACATTCCCATCCCTTGAAAGTACAATTTCAAGAACACCTCGCTTAAGGTTTGTCTCAACAAAATAAGGTTGATCGACGAAATCCCCTTGCTCTGGATATTTGCACTTGTAAAAGTTCTCAAGGGTTGTTCCCTCACCAAGGAAATGGTCAATCAAACTTCCCCGTCTATACCAGTCGTAATGTAAAAATTTTTCAAGCCCTTCTTCCTTCGCCGTTAACATATCATGTATACTTGCGACACCTTGATTATTGGGATCGTTCTTTTCGCTCGCAAGCTGAAGCAATTTTTCATGATAACCTTCCTTTCTCCTTGTCATAACATCAGTGATGTTGAACTCGACCGGTTTAAAGTCAAGTTCAAAAATTTGACCGCCATAGTTTGGATTTATATAGATATTGAAGGTGGGGGACTCAACTATTAATTCTTCCTTTCCGTCCCTGTCAAAATCTGTGAACTCATAACGGATTAACTTTTTATTTTCAATTTTATCAAGCTCATTCTCAGCGCCTATCAAGTTTCTATAAGCAGTTGATCTGAGATTTGTCAGATAAAGTCCGCCGAAAATTCCATGCCAATATGGATCATTACATTGTCCAGCCCATATCTTATCAAGAGCCAGGCTGACATCCTTGCCCTTCACTTGAAGTTTTCTGGCGCGTTCGGAAATCCTCAACATTTTTTTATGAAGGTTGTTCGCCTCCGGATATTTAACAAGAAAATTTCTCCAAAAACCACCTCTGAAAAACCTTGAATATTGTTCGTATGTTCCCTCCTCTTTAAGATGCTTTTCAAGTTTTTCGTAATCTATATAAGCATCTGCTGGCAAAGCCCAATGCATCATCTCAGCATAGGATGCATTTGGGAGATAAATCCTTCCGATCGGCTTGATCTTTTCAATTGCTTCAGAAAAATGAAGTATGTTGATCCAGTCACTATTCTCCTCAAGCGCTGTGAAAAATTCCTCAAGCCAACCATCGTCATAAACATGTTTCCGAGTGTTTGGCCATACCCCAAACTTTTCTCCGTCATCAGCATAAACAACGACTCTATCTCCTTGCTCCGTTGCGATTTCTTTTAAGTAATCGATCGTCTTTTCAACTGGTTGAAATGGTATTGTATATCTCAACATTTTGCTTATCGGAAAGATATTAACAGTATAGCCCTGCTCTTCCGTGATATAATATCCGAGAAGCTGTTCCCCTGTCAAACCAGCATAACGGAAGTGGGTATCATCAATTATCACATATTTCACTCCAGCCATTGCGATAAATTTAACAATATGTTGCTCCCAAACTCTTTCAGCAAGCCACATCCCAACCGGAGTTTTGCCAAAATGTTCGGAAATGAAATCAGATAACTTTTTTATTTGGTCAAGTTTATCTTCGTCAGGAATAACGGCAAGTATCGGTTCGTAAAACCCACCCGTTATTAACTCCACTTGCCCGCTATCCACAAGTGCTTTTAAATCATCAAGAAACTCCGGATGATTTTTTAAAATCCACTGGAATAAAACACCAGTATAATGCTGTGCGAGCTTAATTTTGGGATGTTTAGCAAGAATTTCAATAAATGGCTTATAAGCGACCTCATACGCATGCTCAAATACAAAGTCAAAATTGCCAACAGGTTGATGATTGTGAATTCCGAGTACAAGATTGATTTTTTTCACCCTTATTTCACCGTTTGTTTTCAACTATTTTTCAGGTCTCATATGGGGGAATAAAATTACATCGCGAATCGTTCTTTGATTTGTCAATATCATCACAAGTCTATCAATGCCAATTCCAAGTCCTGCTGTCGGAGGCATACCATATTCAAGCGCCCGAATGAAATCCTCATCTATAGCCATAGCTTCCTCGTCACCTTGAGCACGAAGCCTCGCCTGTTCCTCAAACCTTAAACGCTGATCAATCGGATCGTTTAACTCGCTAAAAGCATTACACACTTCCATTCCGCAGATTACAACCTCGAACCGTTCAACAAGCCTGGGGTTATTCCTATGCCTTTTAGCAAGAGGTGACATCTCCACGGGATAATCTATAACAAAGGTCGGTTGAATCAAATTTGGCTGGACAAGTTCAGAAAAGATTTCATCAATTATTTTTCCAGCGCCAATTTTTGAAGAAACATCAACGCCAAGCCGTGTGGCAATAGCCCTAAGTTCATCTTCAGACTTGCCTTCAAGATTTTCACCAGTATACTGCTTTAAAAGCTCAAACATTGGAGCTCTTCTCCAAGGTGGGGTTAAATCAATTTCATTATCCCCGAATTTTATTTTAGGCGTCTCATTGACACGCAGATTGACTTCATAGATTAAGTTCTCGGTAAACTCCATCATCCAATTGTAATCCTTATAAGCAACATACAATTCAAGCATTGTAAACTCAGGGTTATGCATTCTATCCATTCCCTCATTTCTAAAATCTTTTCCAATTTCATAAACGCCATCAAATCCACCAACTATCAATCGTTTTAAATAAAGTTCATCCGCAATTCTTAAATACAAATCCATATCAAGTGCATTATGATGCGTTACAAAAGGTCTCGCAGTTGCTCCCCCATAAATGGGCTGAAGAATCGGTGTTTCAACCTCTATAAAACCATGCGAATCAAGAATCTCTCTAATTGAGCTTATTATCTTCGCACGCTTTATGAAAACTTGCTTAACCTCCGGATTTACAATCAAATCTACATACCTTTGCCTATATCTCATCTCTTTATCTGTGAACGGGTCATAAACAATTCTGTTCCCTCGCTCGTCGATTTTCTCTTTAACAACGGGCAACGGGCGAATTGCCTTCGCGAGAACTTGATAATCTTCAACTTTTACAGTTATTTCCCCAGTTTTGGTCCTGAAAACCTCACCTTTAACTCCAATTATATCTCCGATGTCAAGCAACCTTAAAATATCATATTTATCCCCAAGGACATCCTTTTTGAAATAAACTTGAATTTTACCTTTTGAATCTTGAATATGCGAAAATGTAGCTTTGCCCATTCTTCTGATTGACATAATTCTTCCTGCCACGGACACATTCATCGGCTGGTCGTCATCTTTGAAATTTTGCAAAATCTCCACCGAGTAAGCATTCACAGGAAACTCATACGGATAGGGGTTGATCCCAAGCTTTTTAAGCTCTTCAAGTTCCTCAATTCGTCTCTTCATCAATTGGTTAAATTCTTCCCAGTATTTAAGTTTAAGTTCGTCGTGCAATTTTAAAGTTCTTTTGTTTTTTATTGTTTTTAATTTAATTAAATTTCAGAAAAAAATGAAAACGCTTCCATTACAAACACAAAAAGGAATAAAGATGAAAATCTCTCCCAAAACTTTCAATTTGATAACCTACATAAGTCTGGCGATTTTAATCTTGCTTCTCGTCGGAATGTTAACCAAAATTATTCCGCCGGAGTATTACATCCACACTTTAATTGTCGCAATTGCTCTTTTTGTTCTTCGAATAATCCTTCGCATTCAAATGATAGGGCAATCAAAATCTAAATCTGAAAATGAAAAATAAAGGGAGTTTGAGAGAAAAGGAAAAACTTATTTCAGAGATAGTTGAAATTTCGCACTTGATTTATCAAAAAGGTTTTGTCAGTGCAACTGACGGCAAAATATCCGCACGCCTCGAAAATGGGAATATCATTTGCACGCCTACTTCAATAAGCAAAGGTGAATTAAAAAAGTCTCAAATTGTTGAGGTCGATCCAGAAGGAAATTTAGTTTATGGCATATACAAGCCCTCGACGGAGATTAAAATGCACCTTTTCATTTACAAGCAAAGAAAGGACATCAACGCGATTGTGCACGCACACCCACCCTTTGCGACCGCCTTTGCAACCGCTGCCCTATCGCTCGAAGGTTTCACTCTTCCAGAGGTAATTATCAATCTCGGGAAAATACCGCTCGCAAAGTATGCAACTCCTTCAACTGATGAAGTTCCATTGTCAATTCAACCATTTATAGAAAATTGCGATGCTTTCTTACTTCAAAATCATGGTGCCGTCACACTTGGCACAAATCTAAAAGATGCATACTTTAAAATGGAAAAACTTGAACATTATGCGATGGTAGTTTTACTCGCCAGAATCCTCGGCGGTGAAAAAAACTTATCTAACGAGGACCTGAAGAAACTTTCAGACATAAGTTTAAAAATATATGGAAAGAAAATTAAAATTTAACTTTTATGCGAGAAATTAAAGTTGCTGTATTACTTGGTGGAACCTCACCCGAAAGAGATGTTTCAATAATCTCCGGGAAATATGTCACGCAAGGTTTAAGAGAGGCTGGTTACATCGTTAAACCAATTGATCCAGCCCTCGGGATAAATCAGCCTGAAAACGAAGAGGAACTTTTCATAAGCGCAATAAGAGAAACACCGCCAACCGAAGAAGAACTGGCAAGGTATTCCAATAAAAATGTAATTGAATGCATCAATTCATATTTGTTTGATGATATTGATGTAGTTTTCATAATTTTGCATGGCAAATGGGGGGAAGATGGAACAGTTCAAGCACTTCTCGATCTACGAGGTATAAAATACACGGGCTCGGGTGTTCTTGCAAGCGCAATTGGAATTGATAAGAATATGTCGAAAATCGTCTTTAAACATCATGGAGTTCAAACACCGGATTGGTTCGTGATAAGAAAAAATAAAATCGACATAAAGGAAATTCAAAGAAAAATAGAAAAAACATTTTCATACCCCTGCGTTGTTAAACCCAACGACCAAGGTTCCACCGTTGGTCTTACCGTTGTCAAATGCCCAGAAGAAGTTGAACCCGCAATTGAACTTGCGTTTAAGTATTCAGATCTTATTTTGGTCGAGGATTTCATCGAAGGCAAAGAATTAACAGTTGGAATTCTTGGAAACATGGCTTTGCCAGTTATTGAAATAATTCCCAAGGGCGGGATCTATGATTATTACCACAAATATACAAAAGGCGCGACTGAATATATCGTCCCAGCGGAGATACCCGAAAAGTGGAGCACGGCACTTAAAGAACAAGCTCTAATCGCGTTTGAATCAATAGGTTGCAAGGGTTTTGCAAGGGTTGATTTTAGAGTTAAAGAAAACGGGGAAATTTATTGCCTTGAAATCAACACCATCCCCGGTATGACCGGAACGAGCCTTGTTCCCAAGGCTGCAAGAGCTGCTGGTATTGAGTTCCCTGAACTTGTGGATAAAATCGTCAAACTCGCTCTTGAAAAATAGGTCTATCTTTTAAAGATATTCTCAAGTATTTTTGAACCCCTATTTTTAATTTCTTTATCAAGCTCTTTAAGTTTTTCCTCCCTTAATTTCTCGACATTACCGACAAGCAAACTATATCCCTCAAACTCCTGAGTGAGTTTTTTAACCTCAACCTCAATTCTATCATAAAATTCTTTCTTATATTTTTCGAGCTTTTCCAACGCTATAGCTTCTGCTTCCCTTTTCAATTGCTCTATTTCTCTTCCAACAGCCTCCTTAAAACCTAATGTTAACTGTCTATCAAGGCTCGAACTTAAACTCACTTTTAATCTGCCATCACCAATTTCAATACCGCCATTCACATCAAAAGCGTTAACTGCCCCAAATGTATTTTTAATAACATTAAACAACTTCTCCTCATATATATTTGAAGCAACGAAGGTCTGAAAAACAAAACTCGGCTTAAAGAAGACAACTTGGAAATTAGATTTGAAATTCAAACCCTGCTTGAAAAGATTAAAAGTTATATTACCTCTTGAATTCTCAACCTTAACCGGGAGATACTTTATTGAATGATCAAAATTAAAATCTGAAATCGGGAGATCTTCGATCTTGAAATTTAAAGATTGATTTGATGGGATATGACGAAAATCAAGCGTTAGATTAAGTTCGAACTTTGCTTTATCAGGTCGAATCCCGGTAATAACTACATTAGTTGGCTGTCCAATTAATTTCGGTTGTGAACTCACATTGCTTATTTCACCTTGAATCGAAAAACCAGCATTTGTCTCACCAGATAAAACGCATCTCTTTAACCAAAAATTGGGCAAAGCTTGTTCCTTAACAAAATGAATGTCTTGACCTTTTAATCTTGGTGGCTTTTTCTCCTTTTCAGGTTTTAAGGATTGCACCTTTTCTACATACTTCTCCGCAATATCGGAATACTTCGAATACGTGAGATAATAGGAGAAAAGTTTCGGTCCAATAAGGTACTTGACCAAGTTTAAAGTTGAGATATCTGGAAGCTTTGCAAAATTTTTGACTGACTCCAAGTCCATTTTAATTTGGGTATAAAGTTCGTCTTTTAACTGATTCACCTTGTTCGGATAACTTCTAATTTCATTTAATTTCGCCTCATATTTACTTTTTATCTCTTTAATCTGCTTAATGCTACCGTCAACTGTCTCATATGTTGATTTCAAGTCGTTTAAAGTTTTAATTGCGCTTGGATTTATCCCCTTTAAATTTGTCTCTATCTCTTTTAACTTATTAACATCCTCCCTCAAGCTAGCAAGGTCACTTTCAAATTTTCGCACTTCGCTATAAACAACATTTTTTATTGAATCGAACTTAGTTGGGGTCCCAAAATTGATTTGGTCGATAATATCTTTTGGCTTAATCGCCTTAATATCAGATATAAACTCAAAAGCCGGGGCTTTCTTTACCTCGCTTATTAAAAATGCAAACTGCTGTTCAAAAAAGCTTGGTTTTTCAGACTTTGGCTTTGCTTTTTTCGGAAGTCGCCCATCAGTTTTTCTATCTGTAAATGTTCTTATGTTTAGTATCTTCATACTCTCTATAACTACCTTTTTCTTAAGGAGTGCTGACGGGGAAAGTTTAAACTCAACATAACCAGTCTCTATCATATTCTTCATGGTGTGCTCTGGATGCGTTACTTGAATCCTCTTCCAGCTTATGGTGGTTTTTAGCAAAGAAACATCAAGCCCATCAATTTCAACTTTTGCCCCAACTAAGTTTGAACCCGCTTTCTCAAGTTGATTTTCAAGCCACCTATCAGTGAAAAAAATATTAAGCAAGATAAAAATCAGTATGACGACGCCAAGAAATATAACCCCAGATTTTCTTATGTATTTCATAACTCGCTCAAAGATTTAATTTTCTCATAAAGTTGGTAAATCTTCGAAGCTTTAACTACTTTTATAATTGGCAATTTTTGAATATGCGGATCAACTTTTTCGCGGTAATTTTTTACAAGCCATTTGCTTGATAAATAAACAGGAACGAAAAGTAAAATGGAAATGACCGTGCTACCCATAACCACAGTATTATAGAATCTTGTAAATGGAACAACTGGCGCTTGGTAAAGCGATACCCAGGTGGGTCTCAAAAAATCAAATTCAACAAGTATTTTATAGCCCAGAGAATGTAAAAAGGGATCAAAAATATAAGCCACAGAACCAAATAATGCTATTCCTAAAAACACAGCACCAAAATTAACATTTAATATGATGACAATAATCCAAATCAGGAAGCTATGCAGCGTATTCCATGGTATAAGTCCAAGACACATACCAAACGCAAAACCTGCTGAAACTTGACCTGGGGTTCCTTGAGACCGCAAAATTTTTATGATTTTTGCTATTAGCTGTAGAACTGGCATAGGAAATCCGGAATTTAAATTTTAGATATGTATAGCTTCCTTTAAAGCATCTGCAGATGCTTCCATCAGAGTTTCAGATAAAGTCGGGTGAGCATGAATTGTCTTAGCAATTTCAAACGCCGTGCCCTCAAGAGTCTTCGTCACACCAAACTCTGCTATCAACTCAGTTGCCTCGGGACCGACGATATGAGCCCCGAGCAATTCACCATATTTTGCATCAAATATAACCTTTACCATCCCCTCCGTTTCACCAAGAGCAAGGGATTTTCCATTTGCTCTGAAAGGAAATTTTCCAACTCTGATTTCATATCCGAGTTCAATAGCCTTTTGTTCTGTTAATCCAATACTTGCAACTTGGGGAATGCAGTATGTGCAACTCGGTATGTTGTTATAATCAATTGGCAAAGTCTCAACACCAGCTATATTTTCAACGCATCTAATTCCCTCAGCCGAAGCAACATGCGCAAGAAGCGGTGGTCCAATTACATCACCAATTGCGTAAACCCCGTCAACATTTGTTTTATACGTTTTTTTATCTACTTTAATAAATGTATTTTCGACTTCAACACCGACGTTTTCAAGCCCAATTTCATCCGTATTTCCCCTCACGCCAATTGCTACAAGTGCAACATCTGCTTTTAAAGTTTCTTCCACATTCCCTTTTTCAATTTTTACAACAGCGGAATTACTTTCCTGAGCAGCGGAAATAACTTTTGTTTCAGTTAAAATCTCAATTCCCGATCTTTGAAATGACTTTGCAAGTACATCGGTTATCTCTTTATCTTCATTGGGCAAAATCGAAGGCATCATTTCTATTAAAGTTATTTTTGTCCCGAAAGAATTATAAAAGTAAGCAAATTCAACACCGATTGCTCCAGCTCCAATTATTATCATTGACTTTGGGGGTTCCTCAAGCAACATTGCCTCTTTACTGGTAATGACAAATTTACGATCCACTTTAATCCCAGGTATTTCCTTCGGACGCGCGCCTGTTGCGATGATTATGTTTTTTGTTTCAATTTCCATTTCATTTTTATCACCCTTAACCCCAACGACGTTGCGATTTAAGATAAAACCTTCACCAGAAATTTTGGTCACGTTGTTCTTTTTGAGCAAAAATTCAACCCCCCTTGTTAATCTTTCCGCAACCTGCCTGCTTCTTTGAATTATTTTTTTAAAATCAAATCCCAAATCCCCAATCTTCAAACCAAACTCATCTGCCCTTTTCATAAGATTATATAGTTCAGCCGATTTTAAAAGTGCTTTTGTCGGGATACAACCCCAATTAAGACATATACCACCCACACGATCTTTTTCAATCAAAGCAGTTTTAAAGCCAAGCTGTGATGCCCTGATAGCAGCAACATAGCCCCCGGGACCACCACCTATTACCACAACATCAAATTTTTCAGACATAATGATAGACATTTTTGTTTTAAAAACTTTACAAAAATTTAAAAAATAGAATGTGAAAATTCAAAGGAAGGTTACAATTCGAGCGAGAGAGATTGGAAATAAAAAGCGGGGCAAAACGCCCCGCCAGATTTGAATTAAAATCCTACTTTAAGATTAAATAAATGATTCGCGCTAAAATATTTTACAGGAACATAAGCATAATCAAAAGTTAACTTCAACCCAACCAAACTCTCCGTATTTATACCAGCTCCGAGCGTGTAATTATGCCAAATCGATGAAACATCACCCGTTTTACTATAATTATAACCAGCCCTTACGAAGAATACGTTTCTGAAAGAATATTCAAATCCAAACTTATACGCATCAATCGCATAGAAATTATTTGCTTGATAAGTTCCAGTTAAAAATAAATTGCTGAGTTCACCAATTGAAGAATTATACCCGAGCCCTATTTCAAAAGAAGTAGGCATCGGGAAAGAGGCAGCCTCAATTTTGTAAAATGTGAGACCTCTTTCAGACCCAGGGACCGCAGCTTGAACCCAAAGCCCCGAACCGCCATATTTCATCGTTGGACCTATATTCTTTACAACAACGCCAAGTTGAAGTCCAGGAATATTTAACATATTTCTATACTGAACACCAGCATCAAATGCAAAACCATTAGCGCTAACTCTACCGAATGACTCACTTACAAAGTTAAAATTAGCACCAACGGAAACACGGTCTGATAGCTTTTTTGAATATGTTACGCCAACGATGAAAAAGTTTGGACTTATTATTTCACCTGTTCCATCAGGTTGAAATTCATTCGTAACAGGTATATCTCCAAGGTCAAAAGCCCTCAAGGATAACCCAATTGAACCGAATCCGAATTTACCAACTAAAGCAAGATAATTTATTCCGATATCAGCGATATATTTTCGATATGAAAACATCGCCTGACCATTTCCAACAAGCCAATCAACCCCGCTTGGATTCCAAGTTATCGCTTCAACTCCATCAGCTAATATTCCTGATGCACCGCCCATTGCGGTATATCTCGCACCAATTGGTATAGTAAGCTCAGGCGCAGCGGATGTTCCAGCCTTCGACTGTGAAAAAGCCTGAACTGAACTTAGGAGAATTGCCAACGCTATTATTAGATAATTTTTTCTCATAGTTCAAACTCCACTTTTTTATTTTTTAAAGAACCGCCCCGAAGGGCGGTTGTTCAAATTTTTAATAAGTTGGGATAATTTCTTCCTCTTGAACGATCAATAGCTTCAAGATCTTAGATGCTCCAATCTCTGGCATATCAATATGAACGATGTAAACTCCACTTGCAACAGGAAGATTATTTTCGTTCCTCAGATTCCATCTCGCAAATTGAGAATCGTCATCTTTTTGAATTGTCTTCACAAGAACACCAGCAAGATTAAATATTCTTATCGTTGCCTTCTTGGGCAAATGGTTAAATGTTATGTATTTTATCAATCTATCTGACTCCATCAGGTTGAAACCATAATATGGGTTTGGAAATGCCTTGATTTTTTCAACATCTTGACGTGCAAGTTGAATATCGCCAACTGTTGGCTTTTGCGTCGCAAATATAAATGTATCAGCGGGTGAATTCGGATGATTCGCGTATATCTCTAACTCGTCACCACTGCTAAACGCAACATTACCCCTGCGATTCCAGGTAGCCATATACATAACTGGCAAATCATTGCTAAATATATCCTTCGTTAAATTGGGATCCTCTGTCTCACTATACTCAACATCAAATATAAACAACCACTCACGAGGTCCATCATTAGCTGCGATATTATCATATAAATTAAAATCGCCAGGCCAATATTTACCATCCACAAGACCTTTTGCAACATTATTCTCCAAGAATCCAACAGCAAGTCGCCTTGTTGGATTTGCCTCTATATCATACACAGCAAGCGGGACATTCTTAGCCCCATTCAAACCAAATTCTTGATATGCATATCCACCAGCTGGATTCTTTATGTATGGTGCAAACTCTGGCTTTGCTGGTGCTACATTAGCTCTACGCATATATCTATACCCAAACGATGCATTTTCCGGAGTACCCGTAATATTACCATCAGTATCCGTATCAGCAAAAACAATTCTTATATTCCTCAACTTATCTGGAGTGACAACATCACTATGTTCACGACCACTTACAAACAGCCCATATGGCGATATATATCCAAACGCACCATTAAATGTGAACAGATGCTCTGGCAAGCCAAAAGCTGTCATAATATCCGCATTCGCCCATGTCAACTTTCTCGTTCCCTTTGTCCATGCCCAACCTTTCGGTCCAGGTGGTGGCCCAATAACTTTGACAAATACACCATCAACTATTGGATACGCTTCATCTCCAGATTGATTTGTCCCAGTTGCTTTAACCTTATTTTCGTTTACATCAACAATATACCAATTTCCTTCGTTATCAAATCTTACCTGATATGTATGTCCAGTTGTAATTGACGGATCGACAAGAATTGGGATTACCTCTCCATCACTTTTACCCTTGCGGACCACAGTTAATGTATCACCAACAGCTCCAAAATATCTTGTTCCTGGTGGCGGTGATTGAGGTGTAACAGCAAGAACAACAGGTGTACTTTCAAGCGTCCTAAATGGAGCAAGTGGATCAGGGTTATAAGCGTAAGTTGTGACAGCGTAATAATATGTTTGACCGTTCACAAGTGGACGCTGTCGGACATAATCAGTTGTTAAAGCAATGAAACGTCTTATTCCACTGTTACTGCCTGTTTGAACTGGAACCTGAAGCAAAGCGCCAGTTTTTGGATCTATCGTTCTATCAAGTATTACTGTAACATCATTAACGACATCGTATGTAGCAATCTTTATAGCCTCGCTCAGACTGGAGGTTGGTGACGGCAATTGATAAACATTATAACCTTCAAAGATAAATCCAGCGGAGCTAAAACTTTCAATTGCATTGACACTTCTTAGGTCCCAGCCCCAATTCAAAACAACTTGGCGATCCAACTCAGCCACTTTGACATTGGGAGATGGTGGCGGAGATGGCAGAACGAAGAGATTGTCATACGCAAATTGCGCGTATATATCATAATATTTTAAGACCAGAACGCTTGAAAGATTATCAACTCCCATAGCACCTATCAAAGCTACGACTATCTCCGCTGTATCACCTAAACTTAACTTGAATGGACCAGTAACATTTACTATTCTTCTGTCCCCAGGTGGAATTTCTCTCCCATCAATCCAACCTGTTTTTGTTACTGGGTCACCTGCAACAGCATATTTCGTAGGATAAACATTTGGGTCTCGAGTAAAAGCACTCCAGAATGGGACAAAACTTGGATACTCAGGTCTCGGCAAACCGCCTCTCATTAAATTAAACCATTGAGCTGCATTTGTTGGGTCACTTATACCTGTTCCAGCAGCGAAGAAGACAAAAGTTGTAAGTGGATTTTCATTCCAATATTTATATCCTTTCCTCCATTCCAAACCAATTACGGCAGAATCGTTAGGATTTCCAGTATAATAAGCCGGACCTTGCAAGAAATCAAATCCAACGGCCGGGGCAGGCAATCCTATAGCTTGATATTCAGCGTCAACAGTATTAGCATTATAAACATATCCTAACCCCAAGACAGAATCGCATCCCGCAAGGTCATCAGAATATTCTCCAAGGTCTGGGTCTGACCATTTCACTATGTAAACACTATCAATTTTCGAATCTGGTTTAGCCGCAGCTGTCCCTTTATAGATAACCCTAATTTGTTGAAATATAATGTTATTCAAAGGATTTGAAACAGCATAAGCCCATTCTGTAAGTTGCAACTCAAGTCCAATTGAAGGCGAACCGAAAACTTGCACTCCGATATCCGATGTTAAGTCATTTGCAACAGCCCACACAGTTTGAGTTGCTCCAGGAATGCCCGGAACATGATCGGGATTATTGGGGTCAAAACCAGGTCCATATTTTACTTTATATGCGTCAGGCCCAGTGGTTGTATACCATGGAGCTCCTTTATTAGCAGGCCAATCTTTCCAATCTTTTTCATACTGTTGACGAAGCGCATCTTCGTCAGCGGGGGTAACATCTTTAAGCGGTTTCATGAAATATTCAGCAGCATCCGCCTTCAAATCCGCCGTCATATAATCCGGGCGAACTCGCCATACTCTTTTAACAGCAGGGTCTTCGCGATTTTCAGCGTTTCCTTTACTTATAATCCTACCAGGTACCATACTTGTCCTATAAAATACCCCTTGGACACGAAGCACTGGGGATTGCCCATCGTCAACAAGTCCTCCAACCATTAATCCCTCTCTATAGATCATTCCAACCCCACTGCCTCTTGGAAACGTACCATTATATGAATTTCTAATTAATGGTGGCCACCCAAGACCACCTGGAGATGAAACAACGGATACCCAGCTTGTTATGTTATTTGCATCAATAACCGTTGATGTAACACCAGCAGATGTTGATTTACCAAAGAAGAATTCTTCGGTTCTCTTTTTCAATGGGTCTTCCCTTGAAACTACCAAGCTGGATATGACAAAAGTTAGCATTAGTAAAATTGAAAGTTTTTTCATAGCCTTAAACCTCCTGATTATTTTTATTTTTACAGTTTCACAACTCAACTTTCACTCCAACCCTCAACTGCCTTGGGGAACCAAAGAGGTCTTGCAACACACCATTAAATCTCCACTGATGCTGTCTATTTTCAAGATTAATCGCCTTATAAAGCTCAACATACATAGGACCGAGCTGGTTAACAAATGTCCCGCTTAAATCAGGATTGGTTAAAAAGCCATCATCATAAGCATTTCCAGTTCTGTAATAGACATTTATCACATTCTTGGTATTGAATAAATTCTGGACATAAACATAGAAATTGAAGTTTATCGGACCAATTGAGACCGTCTTATCAACCCTTAAATCAACATTCCATACCCATGGCGTTCGTGATGCATTTATAGGCTCAAGTGGATTTCTATTTCTTGGATCCCCATCGTTAAGTATCCCTCCGTCGTCAGCATCCTGTTGAGCTATACCTCCAGTGGCAAGAGTGTATGGACGCCCACTATTAAATGTTATTAACAAATTAACTCCAAATCTTTCAAACAATGGACCTCCATCGCCCTTTCCAAAGCGATAATCAATATTTATTGTTCCCCTATGCGTTTGATTAAAAGTAAGCGGAACAGTTAATGTTGGGGTTCTCTGAGTAATTCCAACCGCTGCCCAAGCACCATTTGCAAATGAATTTGTTCCGCGCGCATCCTGTAGTGTATAGTTGATTTGTGCTTGAACTCTATTAACTCGCCTAACCCTTAGTGTAAATTCAAGCCCATACACATTCTCAAAGTCGCCATTCGTATAAACAGCATATTTTAATCCAGCATAAGGTCCACTCGTTATAGGAACAGTTGAAACTTGAAGCTGATTTCTAATATCTTTATAAAATCCCGTTATATCAAAAGCTGCAAAATCGGTAAACTGCTGCGAAAATCCAATTTCATATTGAGTTGTTTTAATGGGATCTGGGTCAAATGCCAATGGATCAGGTATCAACTCGATCGATGGCAAGTAAACGCTCCCAGGATAATAGGATAAGCCTGCGTAAAGCGATGTCAAGGCTGGTGGCTGAACAAAAATTCCATACTGTAAATGGAATACAGTTCTATCAGTCACAGGGAACGAAAACCCTAACCTCGGTTGCAAATAAGCTCTTGGTTTCCCCTTCTCAAGATCAAGAAGTTTTCTGGTCGTTAAATCAGCTCTTGGCGCATTTGGATCTTTTAATCTCCAAGCGTCAAAATACATATAATCATATCTTAATCCAGCGTTTATAATTAAATCGCTGAACTCAATCTTATCTTGAACATACGCTGAGAAGAAATACGGATGTCTCGGTCCATCCTCGCCAGAATCAACTTTTCTACCAAATCTATCAAACCCATAGTTATTTACATAACTTCCAAGTAGCCTATACAAATAGCTTTCACTTCTTGCGGAATCAGGCAATATATGAAAAGCCCTGAATAATCCGCCGGTCCCAATACCGTAATGCCTGACAGTCCATCTTTGATAACTTGCTCCAATTTTCATTTCGTGATTTCCAACTTGCGATGTCAACGCGAGGTTACCTCCATAATAGCCCTGCTGGAACTTGCTATATCCCGCAAATAAGGTTCCAGGTCTATGAAATGCAAATCCATAAAAATCATATGGCGGTGGTCCAACATATCTGCTCACATACTTAAAGCGCTCTCCATACGCACGAACCACCTGAAGACTATCATCATAAGCCAAAACATTGTCACCGAAAGCTGGTTCATAAGACTTATTTCTGTAATCAAGGAAGCTTACAGAAGCCTCCAAAAATGTTTTCGCTGAAATGAAATAAGTTCCCTTCACATTAACAAAAAATTGAGTTAAATCTGTAACTGGCAACCTTTCAAGATTAAATATATTTCTCAAAAAGTTATTACCCCTCGAGCGACTCCAAGTATAAGCCCCTGAAACTCTTAACTGAAGAGGCTTCAAATCAAATGTAAGTGTTCCATTTCCAGTATATCTATTTACCATCCTTCCTGGTATATTTGCATCATTCCAAGCAACAAGCGCCGAGTCACCCACAGTTCCTCCCCTTCTCCCATTATCCTTCAGATATCCAAAATTATAACCCTTGAAGAAGTGTTGAATATAATCCCTGATAAAGTAGTTTTCACCAGCTAAGAAAAACTTGATTCTTTCAGTAAACAACGGACCGCTCAAAGTAGCTACTAAATCAGAGTACCCGTATGAATAAGTTCCGAGGAATTTTTTCCCTGGGTAATTTCCAAAATTGTCAGTTTCAAATTGTACAGATGTAGAAAATCTTGATTTTCCGGTCTTAAAAACTTGCTGAACAATTCCAGCATTTGCATTTCCAAACTCAGCATTATATCCCCCTGCTTGGACCGAGATTTCCTCAAGCGCTTCTGGAATCGTTGTTATAAGACCTCCACCCAAAGCTCTATATCTATCTCTTGATGCAAACGCTCCACCCCTTGCGCCAGTTGCTGCACCAAGTATATTGGTCACGCTTGCCCCTTCAATCATATAACCAACTTCATCTGATCTGCTACCTCTAACATATAACGTTCCGTATTGTAAACTCACACCGGCTTGGAGGGCAAAATAAGCATTTACATCTCTAACTGGCAATTTCTCAACATCTGAGGCAGTAACAACACGAATAGCGTTCGTGGCGGATTTCTCAATCAAAGGTCTTTCAGCAACAACTTCAACCGCTCTCAACTCTATTGCAGTTGAGGGCAATTCAAAATTTAATTCTCTGGTCAAACCCGCAATAACTTGAACTCCCGAAATCGTAACAGTTTGATAACCAACATAGGATGCCACGACTGTATATGTCCCCGCGGGGACATTTAAAATCACGTAGTTTCCATTTGCATCAGCTGCAGCACCAAGCGTTGTCCCTTGAATCACAACTGAAGCCCCAGGAAGTGGTTCCTTTGTTTCCCTATCTACAACCTTACCAGCTATTTTACCATATTGAGCGAACACAAATTGAACAGAGATTAACAAAAATAAAACCGAGATTAAAAATTTAACTTTACCTTTCATGGGCTAACCCTCCTTTAATCTTCTTGGAAAAATTTTATTTTTAAATTTTCTTTTAAATCGTATACAACAACGGAATACCTACCTGCCTTTGATACACCAGAATCCTGCGCTTTTAAGAGCGTATCACTCCCAGAGATAACTGTATACTTTACAGGAAAAGATGCAATTGCAAGATAAGGCGTTCCTCCTTTGAAGACAACGTTTGAAAAGGTCGAATCCTTACCACCCCAACTAACAATAACTTTTGAAGTCCCGAGATTCGGGCTCAAGTGTAAAAACCTAATCAATGCCTTCCCGCTCGGATATGGCTCATCAAATGTATTACGTACCACAGCAAATAAAACACTATCAGACCCCTTCCCAACATAAAAAACAGTGTATTTCTTCTCTGCTTCGAGCGATTTTCTTATCGTATCCCCAGCTTTAAAAACGAAAACCCTTGAACCAGCAGGTAAGTTAAGAGAATCTTTATGAATTTCACCAAAAGGAATAGAACTTATCATATCGGAACCATCCACATTAACTTTAATTGTGTCTCCGGGCTTCAAATTCACAAATTTTACAATAGAACGGTAGTCAACAGGCTGAACCACGGGATTATCAATATTGATACATCCACCCCCTATGATTATAGCTATGAAGAAAAGCAAAAAGACACTGAAAACAGTAAATTTAGTTTTCATAGGAACCTCCAATATTTAAAATTTTGATAAATCAATGAACGACAACACAAACAGAAAAGCAAGAAATCTATCTACTAAAGAGGTGCTTTTGAGAATGAGAATTCAGGTTTTTAAATCTTATGTGCTCTTTATTAATATAATACAAAATTTTTATTTTGTCAAGGGCTTTAAGTTTTTAGAATTCGCGTGCTTTTGCATAATTTAATAAAATAATTTCGCTTTGTCAAGGGTTTTTCAACTTTCACAAACAATTTATAAATAATTGTTTGAGCCAACCCGACAGTGATTCCCCAATCACCGTTACCCTGAAACTTTTTTTATACAAGCATTTTTATTAAGTTTAAAAGCACAAAATTTCAAAATAAAAGTAAAATCAGAGAATGAAAAACATTGAAGCGATAACCAATGCCCTTAGAGAAGTTCAAGACCCAGATTTGCATAAAGATATTGTTTCACTTGGATTTGTAAAAGATATTCGCGTTGACTCAAATAAAGCATATATCAAAATCGAACTCACAACGCCAGCATGCCCCATAAGAGACAAAATAAAAGATGAAGCAATAGAGAAGGTCAAAAAACTTGGCTTTGAAGAAGTCATCGTTGAAATGACGGCGCAAGTTCCAAAACATCTGAGTGCACAAAAAGAAGCGCTCTTGCCAAACGTTAAAACTACAATTGCAGTTGCAAGTGGAAAAGGTGGTGTTGGCAAATCAACCGTTGCAGTTAACCTTGCGGTTGCCCTTGCACTTGAAGGTGCCAAAGTCGGCTTAATAGATGCAGATGTTTATGGTCCAAATGTGCCAATTATGTTAGGTGTAAGTGAAAAACCGACACTGACCCCAGATGGTAAAAAGATTGAACCAGTTGAAAAATACGGTGTTAAGTTAATTTCAATTGGGTTACTACTTGAGGACCCAGATACTGCTTTGATCTGGCGTGGACCTATAGCAAGTGGCGCGATAAAACAATTTATGACAGATGTTGAGTGGGGCGAACTTGATTATCTTATCTTTGATCTTCCCCCAGGCACAGGTGATATACAGTTAACGCTTGTTCAAACGATACCTTTAACGGGTGCAGTGATAGTTACAACCCCGCAAGATGTAGCGCTCGCAGATGTGAAAAAAGCTATAAGAATGTTTCAAAAAGTCAACGTCCCTATACTTGGCATAATTGAAAACATGAGCTATTTTATCTGCCCAAACTGTGGGCATAGAGATGACATATTTGATCACGGCGGTGGTAAAAAAGCAAGCGAAAAATTTAACGTTCCATTCCTCGGTGAGATACCAATTAATACTCGAATAAGAATTAGTGGCGATTCAGGAAAACCAATACCAATTTCTTATCCAGAAACTGAAGAGGCTAAAATTATAAGAGAGATTGCCCAAAAACTTGCTGCACGCATAAGCATTGTAAGTTTTAAACAACAAGCACTTCCAAAAATCGAGATTAAATTATGAGGGATAAAGAGGAGCTAAAAAGACGCGTTTTAAAAGCACTCGAAATTGCAAGACCATATCTCAAAGCCGACGGTGGCGATGTCGAGCTTGTTGAAATTACTGATGATAACATTGTAAAAGTTAAACTTATCGGCGCCTGCGGTAGTTGTCCTCTTTCAATGATGACGTTAAGAGCTGGGATCGAAAGAATTATAATACGCGAAGCTCCAGAAATAAGACGAGTTGAAGCAGTCTTTACATACTAATTCATCTTAACAAACCAAACAACGCCCACATCCTCCCCGAACTTTCTCTGTCTCTTCTAAAGGAGTGAAACAATTCCGAATTACATATTGTGCAATGTCTGCTCACCTCTATATTTCTAAAATCTAAACCAGAATTAACAAGTTGCGAGAATATCTCACCTTTCAAATCAAAGTGATACTTTCCATCTCGCCTAAATCTTAAAAACCTCATATCAAAATATCCTTCAAATTCTTTACTAACCTCATAACAGCAAACTGACGCACATGGACCTACAAAAGCAATTAAATCATTAACATCACTTCCAAATTTATCTATCATAAAATCGATCGTTTTCTCAACTATTTTTTCCTTCGCTCCTCTCCATCCACAGTGAATTAAAGCAATAACTTTAGCAGATTCGTCATAGATATAAACAGGCGCACAATCAGCAACGCTTACAACAAGATAAATTCCCTTTTTATCCGTTACAAGAGCATCACAATTCTCATAAATTCCAGGTTTGTCAACATAGCAAATGTTTGAACTATGTATTTGCCGGGGTATGGCAAGATGATCTCTTGAAATCTCAATTTGTTCAAGCAAGATTTTCCTGTTTTCATTTACCTTTTCTGGCTCGCTATTTTCAGTGAAGCCAACATTAAAAGCTTCGCTCGAATTAAAATTTTTCTTGGTGCTCATTACCGCGAGAACCTCGTTAAAAGGCTCAAAAATTTTAGGCTTTATTAGATAAACAGGCTCTGCTCTCACCACCCCAAAAGAATTTTTTTAAATTTTCTCTAATCCCTCGCTCAGATCAAGAATTATATCTTCAACCTTTTCGAGCCCAACCGATAATCTTATCCCACCTGGGTCTATACCTTTTTTCAATTGTTCTTCAGCCGGAATAGTTGCATGTGTCATCGACCCTGGGTGCTCGATCAATGTTCTTATATTCCCAAGGCTTACAGCAAGTGTTATAGTATAGGCGTTCTTAGCAAGATAATTTATCAGTTTTTCAGCCTTTTTTCTTCTTACTTCTGGAGATTCATCTTTCACCACGAAATATATTAAGGTTCCGGGTGCGAAATTCCCTTCGTAATCTATCATTTGTTTTTTAGCGAGCTCATACTGTGGGAAAGTGTGAAGTCCGGGATAGCTTACATATTGAACTTTTGGATGCGAAGCGAGAAACCTTGCAATTTCCATCGCTGTTTTCTCCTGTTGCCGAACTCTCAATGAAAGCGTTGGCAATCCATAAACAAGAATTGTCCAAGCACTTTTAGTTCCAAGGACACCGCCAAAATCTTTTCTATAAAGCAACAGTTTATCCTTGCTCCACTTAGGTCCGATAACGGCGCCACCCATATCGGTTCCAAATCCCCCAATGTTTTTCGTCAATGAATGAACGACGAAATCAGCCCCAAGCGTAAGTGGTCTCTGACAAAATGGAGTGGCAAATGTGTTATCGACAACAACAAAAATTCTATTGTTTGATTTGCGTTTCTTGTTTTCCTCTCTAACTATTTCTGCAACCCCAGCGATATCGATAAGTTCAAGCGTTGGATTAACTGGTGTTTCAAAATAAACAACCCTAGTCTTAGGTGTAATCGCTTTTTTCAAGTTTTTTAAGTCGCGAAGGTCAATAAATTTGGTATGGATTTGATATCTCGGATACCAATATGTTAAAAGTTCATAAGTGCAACCATATAAAAGCTTATGCGCTATGATTTCATCCCCCGTTCTTGTTAAAATTCCAAGCGCAGCCGAAATTGCCCCCATACCACTGGCAAATGTCACCGCAGTTTCCCCTTGCTCAGCATAAGCGAGATGTTCCTCAAGCATTTCTTTGTTTGGCTCACCAAGACGATCGTAAATGTAAATCGGAGCTTCAACTTCAACCTCCTCATTATTTACAGTATGGGCAAATCGTAAAAAACCAAGGGCTCCACGTTGCGCTGACTCAAGCCTGAATGTTGCTGACGCGGATATTGGGGGAACAACATGATGTGAATATTCCCATTTCGGTGTGAATGAACGACCATAGATAAGGTGAGTTTCAATTGAATATTTCCCTTCGTTATTTGCTTTTTTACTCGGGGACTTTTCCCGAGCCGAACTCATTGAACCATTTTCAATTATTTTCTTTCGCTTCGGGGACTTTTCCCGAATCGAACTCGCAATGCCGTTTTGCTTTTTAACCATAAAAATTCCCTCCTTAATGGGTAGGCTTGTTTTCACCCTAATTTAGAAAATGAAGGCTAATTTTCCAAGCAAGATGTTAAGCACTTATACTTGAAATTTGTTTTTGAGACCCGAAAATTTTAAATTTTTAAAAAAGCTGGCGTAGCTCAGCGGTAGAGCAGCTGATTCGTAATCAGCAGGGCGTGGGTTCAAATCCCACCGCCAGCTCTTTTCTCCTCTCCTAAAAATCCACCCAAATTAATTGAAACAATTAAGCCAAGATTTTATATTTAAGCAAAAACGCTTAACCTTATGAGAAAGCTTCCATACCTATTCTTGCTAACTTTTTTTATCCTCGGCTGTGCACCAAAACCATATTATGTTAAACCAAACGAATGGAAAACCCCGACTAAGAAAGATTCGGTTATTAACTTTTACTCTAAGTTCCTAAAGGGTTGGAAATTTTTCATTGACCCCGGGCATGGTGGACAAGATAGAAAAAATATTGGGATTAAGAAAAGAGTCGTTGAAGCGGATGTAAATTTAAAAGTTGCCCTTTACCTTCGTGACTACTTGACCCGCGCCGGTGCAATTGTCTTTATGTCAAGAGAAAAAGATACAACTGTATCACTTGCCGATAGAGTTAAAATGGCTACAGAAAGTGGGGCGGATATATTTATATCAATTCATCACAACGCAATTCCAGGGGATGAGAACACATATTATGCCTCAACTTGGTACCATGCGGTTGAGGGCGATCCGAGATTTCATCCCTGTAATAGAGACCTCGCAAGATACATTCAAAGAGACCTTGCATATGCACTTAGGATTTCAGGTTCGCTTGCAAGCTTTGATGGAACCATGTCAGATTACATTGTTTATCCAAAACAAGGATTTTATGTTTTAAGAAACGCAACAATGCCCGCAGTGCTTGTTGAATGCACCTTTTTCACCAATGAATATGAAGAGCGAAGATTAAGCATCGATGAATTTAATCAAATTGAAGCATGGGGAATTTTTAAAGGAATTGCAAAATATATCCAAGCTGGCATCCCGAAAATTGAACTTATCTCGGATACAATTTTAACCTCAAAAAGACCAACTTTTCTTCTCAAAGTTTCAGATAAATTCGGAATAGACAAACAAAACATTCAAATAAAAATTGACTCCATCCTGATAGAAAAAAGTTTCATCACCTCAATTGACGCAAATAATTTTTCAATCGTTCTTTCCACACCAAATTTTGACCTATCCGAAGGGGTTCATACACTTGATGTCATCGTAAGAAACAAAAACGGAAACTCATCCTTCCCGTTCAAAAGAAACTTTTACATTATAAAACAAATGGGAGAATGAACAAATGATGAACTACATATGGCTTGCGCTGATAATAATTGGAATTATTACCGCTGTTGGGACGGATATCTACGAAAGCTCGGTTAACAAATATAGAAACAATGTAGAATTTAACGCTTTGATTGAACTTAAAGAAAAGCCATCTGCCGAAACGCAAGTTAAAGGAATCTTGAAGGTAAGCGGGGAATATTACAAAAATTTCTACGCCCTTAAGAATTTCAATCAAGACACCATTAAAAACGAGATAACTTTAAGATTAAAAAGTGAAACCGCAGGGACTGTAATTTTAAGCATTTCAGAAACCACACCTGATTTTTGGAAATTGATGGCAAAGGGAAAAGGGACAAATACAGACAAACTTATTGCAAACGTAGTAAAACTCGAAGAGGTTAATGAAAATACCTACAAAGCTTCGCTTATCTTTGAGCGCGTTTCCCTTGTAAAGATCAAACAGGTTTTAAACGCAGTGATTGAATATGCGGACATTGCAGTTAAAATAGCGATTGGATTAATTGGAATAATGGCGCTTTGGCTTGGGGTAATGAAGATTGGTGAACTTGCTGGCTTAATAAACTTGCTTGCAAAAGTTGTAAAGCCATTGACAAAACGACTTTTCCCTGATATTCCTCCTGAACATCCAGCAGTAGGTGCAATTATAATGAACATCTCGGCAAATATGCTCGGTCTCGGTAATGCTGCCACCCCGCTTGGATTAAAAGCGATGGAAGAGCTTCAAAAATTAAACCCGAAAAAAGATACCGCAAGCGATTCAATGGTAACTTTCCTTGTGATAAATACAAGCGGAATGACTTTAATTCCAGCCACAGCTATTGCGGTAAGAGCTGCTCTTGGCTCAGGCGATCCAGCTGCAATAATAAGCACAACAATTGTCGGCGGATTTGCTGCAACAGTTGCTGGAGTAACTGCTGCTAAAATACTCCAGCGTCTTAAAGTCTTCAAAAAAGAAATTGAAGAAAACGGCGAAAACAAAAAGGAACTTGAGCAATGAGCTTCAAAGATATAATGAACATAATCTCGGTTATAGCCATACCTTTTGTGATTTTCACCTTTTTAATCTATGGTTTTGCGAAAAAGGTTAAAGTTTACGAATCATTTGTTGAAGGTGCGAAAGAAGGGTTTAATGTAGCTGTGAGAATAATCCCCTATCTTGTCGCAATGCTTGTTGCAATTGGAATTTTTAGAGCGAGCGGAGCGATGGATGTCTTGGTCGCAATTTTAAGCCCGATAACAAACCTGATCGGATTCCCTGCTGAAGCCTTGCCAATGGCTTTAATGCGCCCTTTATCAGGAAGTGGTTCTCTCGGAATTATGACGGAGATAATGAAAACATATGGTCCAGATTCTTTCCTTGGGATTTTAGTCTCAACAATGTATGGGAGCACGGAGACAACATTTTACGTCCTTGCTGTTTACTTCGGTTCTGTCAATATAAGAAAAACAAGGCATGCTGTAATCGCGGGTGTGATCTCGGACTTAACAGGCTTGCTTACCGCATTTTTTATTTGTAAATTAGTTTTCGGATAAAAAACAAAAAGGTGAAACTCAAAATGAAAAAAACGGCAATTTTACTACTTGTACTAATGTTGTCAACCTTTGCATATTCACAGCGCAGAATCCAAAGGGAACCAGTTCAACCAAGCCCACGAACAACAGGGGAATTTTCAGGTGGAATCGGGCTTTCATGGTTTGATGGTAAACCATATTATCTGCTTAATATCTCGCCTGAAATTGCCTTTGGAAAAATTGGGATTGGTTTTGATGTAAACTTAAGAATCGGCGTAAACGATGGGAAAATAAGAAAAGAAGATTGGAATGAGCCTTACGATTTTCTAAGAGCGATAAGATATGTAAGATATGGTTTAAAAGGTGACCCATTTTATGCCCGACTCGGTGCATTGGACTACGCAAGATTGGGACATGGGACAATTGTTTATTACTACAAAAACAACGCAAGCTATGACGACAGAAAAGTTGGGCTTGAATTTGATGTCGACTTCGGAAAATTCGGCTTTGAATCTGTTGTTAGCGATTTGAAAAAAGTTGGTGTCTTCGGGCTTAGAGGATATGTCAGACCTCTTAAATTTACACCTGCTGGCAATATCCCAATAATTGGAAATGTTGAATTTGGAGCAACATATGCAACTGACCTCGACAAAAATGCAATTTCTCGCTACGATTCTACGCAAGGGAAAATAGTTCAAGACTTGAAAAGACCTGATGTGATCGGTCTTGATGTTGGACTTCCAATTATAAAGACAAAATTTTTCGGATTGGATGTCTATTTCGATTATGTTAAGGTCTTAAATTATGGTAGCGGAATTGCATACGGAAGCAATTTTGAATTTAGAGGGCTTGGAATCTTTAATATTGGAGCAAAAATTGAAAGAAGGAATTTCGGCGATCAGTTCTTGCCAAGCTATTTTAATTATTTCTATGAGATCGAAAGATTTAATCTAAGGGATACAGTTAACGCAACAAGCAAGTTGCAAAATCTAAGAAATGCAACAAAAACATCCGGCACTTATGGAGAGTTAATTTTCACCATTCTTGGACAACTACAAATTGTTGGAAGCTATCAGCAACTTGATGCGACGCCTGAAAGTGGAACCTTGCACTTAGATCTTAAACTTCCTCAAGTTTTACCGACAATCGTATTTGATGCGGGATATGATAGAAGAAACATAAAAGACTTTGGGGATGTCTTCAGGCTTGACGAACGTTCACTTTTATATGCCGAAGTTGGATATAAGCCAGTTAAATATATCGTCATAAGCATGCTTTACCAATGGACATTCAAGCCTATAAGAGCTGGAGATAAAACTAAATATGAAGTTCAGAAGCGCATTGAACCAAAGGTATCATTCGTATTTCCATTTGGAGGCAAATAGAAAATTCAAGGGCGTCGCTTAGACGCCCTTTTTAATTATCTTTGCGAAGCCTCAAAACAGCATTGTAAACAAAACCAAGTATAACTCCACCGATAAATCCGTCAATAAATCCTTCAACTAATCCGATAAATGCACCTGATAAACTAATGCTATAAAATGGGAACAACTTGCTCAAGAATGCACTACCCCTATCACCTTGCAAAAAAAGAACAATCGTAGCCGTAAAAATTGCAAGACCCTCAATAACCCCAAGTCCAATCCCGAGAGCTACAGGATTAACCCTTTGATAACTCATTTTAGGTTTCATTTTTAATTTTTGAAATGCTGGTCAAGTATGTTAAAATTACAAATAATCCAGCGATAAAGTTATGATACCAACATGATTATCATAACTGCAACGTCGATTGCTCCATTTTTTCATTTTTCTTAAGCCTCCTCTTTAATCTCTTTTCTTAAATTCCAACTCCTCCAGATAAGATAAATTGCTGGATAAACGATAAGTTCAAGTATAAAGCTTGTCACAACTCCACCGACCATTGGTGCAGCAATCCTTTTCATCACATCTGCCCCCGTACCATGACTCCACATTATTGGCAAAAGTCCTGCAATTATAGCTGAAACGGTCATAGCCTTAGGTCTCAATCTTTTTACCGCACCGTGATAAATTGCCTCCTTTAAATCACCAATCGTTCTCAACATTCCCTTCTTTTTCCATTCCTCATAAGCGAGATCAAGGTAAAGAAGCATTACAACCCCAGTTTCAGCGTCGAGTCCAGCTAAAGCAATTATTCCAACCCAAACAGCAACGCTCATATTATATCCAAGTATGTAAAGAAGCCATATTGCGCCAACAAGTGAAAATGGAACAGCAAGAAAAACAATGATTACTTTTGTAACTGATTTTGTGTTCAAATAAATTATCACAAAAATTATGAGCAAAGTCGCTGGAATTATATAATAGAGCTTTTGTTTAGCCCTTTCCATATATTCAAATTGACCACTCCAAGCTATTGTGTATCCAGGTGGAAGCTTTATGTTTTCTTTTACAGCTTGTTGCGCCATCCTTACATAAGTCCCAACATCATAATCTTGAAAATCGACATAAATCCATACATTTGGTCTCGTGTCCTCGCTACGTATAACCATCGGACCTTTTTTAATTTCAATATCTGCAAGATGCCCAAGTGGAACTTGTGCACCTGTTGGGGTTGGGACAAGAACGCGCTTCAAATTTTCTATATTATCCCTTAACTCCCTCGGATAGCGAATGCTTACAGGATATCGTTCAAGACCTTCAACCGTTGTTGTAACTTCCATTCCACCGATGGCTGTCATTATAATATCTTGAACATCTCCAACTGTTAAACCGTATCTTGCTGCTTCTTCCCTTTTAATTTTAAAATCGACATAGTTTCCACCAAGAATTCTTTCGGAGTAAGCCGAAACGGTGCCTGGAACTTTTCTTATCACCGCCTCAATCTGTTTTCCAATTTCTTCAAGTGTTTTTAAATCTGGACCTGCGACTTTTACCCCAACAGGTGTTCTTATCCCCGTTGAAAGCATATCAACTCTTGTCTTTATAGGCATAGTCCAACTGTTAGATAAACCCGGAATTTGAAGTGCTTTATCCATTTCTTTTATAAGTTTTTCAGGCGTCATCCCAGGGCGCCATTCTTCT
Organism: Candidatus Kryptoniota bacterium; assembly: GCA_938074445.1. Lineage (GTDB taxonomy): Bacteria > Bacteroidota > Ignavibacteria > Kryptoniales > Kryptoniaceae > Kryptonium. The sequence goes on from CALJEK010000005.1 coordinate 42,759, forward strand.
TCCGGCTTTAACATTATTGTCGTTTCGATCATATCAAGCCCTGCTGGATCAGTTGCGGTTTCAGCTCTCCCAATTTTACCAAAGACATGACGAACCTCTGGGAACTGCTTTATAATTTTATCCGTCTGTTGTAAAATTTCTCTTGCCTTTGTAATTGAAATCCCTGGCAAAGTTGTCGGCATATAAAGAAGGTCCCCTTCCCACAGAGGTGGCATAAATTCCGAACCAATTTTAGAAAACGGAATATAAGTCAAAGCTAAAATTAAAGCAGCAGCGACTATAACAAACCATTTAAATTTCAAGGAAAAATTTAAAATGGGATGGTAAATTTTCATTAAAAATCTATTGAGAGGATTTTTTTCCTCGGGTGGAATCTTACCCTTGATAAAATATCCCATTAGAATTGGGACAATTGTAATCGAAAGAAGAGCAGCTGCTGCCATTGAATATGTTTTTGTATACGCAAGCGGTTTAAATAATCGCCCTTCCTGAGCCTCCAATGCAAACACCGGAAGAAATGAAACCGTGATGACAAGAAGAGAATAAAAAAGCGAAGGACCTACTTCCTTTGAAGCATCAAGGATTATCTTCCAATGATCTTTCTTACCGGAGTCATACTCCAAGTGTTTGTGCGCATTTTCAATCATTATGATTGCAGCGTCAACCATCGCTCCAATTGCAACCGCAATCCCGCCCAAAGACATTATGTTGGCGTTTATTCCCTGAATTTTCATCACTATAAAAGAAATTAAAATCGCAGTCGGAAGTGTAAATATTGCTACCAATCCGCTCGTCAAATGAAACAGAAACAACAAACAAACGAGGGCAACTATAATTGATTCCTCAATTAGCTTTTCCCTCAATGTTGCAATTGATCTCTTTATTAATTCAGACCTATCATACACAGTTATAATCTTGACATCTTCTGGAAGCCCAGATTTCAACTCTTCAAGCTTCCTTTTAACGCCGTCGATAACTTTTAAAGCATTTTCCCCGTGCCTCATCACAACTATACCACCAACGACTTCCCCTTCACCGTTTAATTCCGCCAACCCTCTCCTCATCATCGGTTCAATTGAAACCGTAGCTATATCACCAAGATAAATCGGCGTTCCTCCACCAAATATTCTATTTTGTGTAGATTCCCCGCCTGAAGATGTAAGTTCCGATCCCATATTTGCACTTCCCACCATATCCATTTCAGAAGATTCACCCATTGGCATTTGAACCGTTGCTTTGGATGTTCCCTGAGAAGACCTGCTCACGCCAACTGGAATTCGCTTTATGTCTTCAATCGTCCTTATATAACCCAATCCTCGAATCATATACTCCATCTCACCCATCTCTATGACTTCACCACCAACATCACTATTGCTTCGTTTAATCGCCCTTTCAACTTGACTTAATGGAATGTTATACGCAAGTAATTTATTGGGGTCAATTGTTACTCTGTAGTTCTTCACATATCCACCGATGCTTGCAACTTCAGATACGCCTTCAACGCTTGTAAGAGCATATCTAAGATACCAATCTTGAATCGAGCGCAATTCGCTCAAATCTCTTTTATACGACACAAGCGCATACATATAAACCCAACCCACACCAGTTGCATCTGGACCAAGAGCTGGAACAACACCCTTTGGAAGTTTATTTATGGCATAATTTAAATACTCAAGCACACGGCTTCTCGCCCAGTAAAGGTCTGTACCATCTTCAAAAATTACATAGACAAGCGAAAAGCCAAAGAATGAATACCCACGAACGACTTTTGACTTTGGAACTGAAACCATCGCCGTCGTAAGCGGATAAGTGATCTGCTGCTCCACAATTTCTGGGGATTGCCCCGGATACTGTGTGTAAATTATAACCTGAACATCGCTTAAATCAGGAATTGCATCGATCGGGATCGTTTGAATTGAATAAACCCCTGCAACAATTGCAAACAAAACGACAAGTATAACTAAAAATTTGTTATTTACCGACCATTCAATTATTCTTTGAAGCATTGTGAAAACTTAGTTTAATTTTAAATATTTTTGCGGGTTCCTTTTAAACTTCTCCATATCAGATTTCATGCAAAAATAATATCGTTTCCCCTCATAAACGTATGAAAGCTCTTCGTCAGGCTCTATCTCCATACCACAAACAGGGTCGATAACTTTGCCCATTACTTTAGATTTTGTCTCTTTCTCTTGATGTTTATGAGATTCGGGCTTTGACTTTTTCACTTGCTCCTTTAATTTTTCCTCTTCTTCATGCTTATGTTCTTCCAACTTTTCAGGCTTGCTTTCCTCTGGAAGCATGCTCCCATGCTGGTGCGTCAATCCAGCAAGCGCAGATTTGAGATTGCTTTCTGAGTCTATAAGAAAGTGTGATGATGTAACTATGTTCTGATTTTCATGTAAACCTTCAAGCACTTGATAATAACCATCGGCGAGAACGCCAAGCTTGACTTCAACCGATTTAAATCTTCCTCCACCAAGTGCAACAACCACAATATCACGCTTTCCTGTTCTTATCACCGATTGTTCAGGGACTACAAGAGCATCTATGGCAACCTTAGATTTGATATTAACATTCACATACATATCGGGCTTAAGCAGATACCCGGGATTTTCAAATTCAAGTCGTATCTTTACTGTTCTTGTTTCAGGTTGAAGGAAGGGATAAATATAGACGACTTTTCCCTTTAAAGTTTTTCCCGGAATATAAGAAAGCTCAACCTCGGCTTCTTCTCCAACTCTCACCCAAGGTAATTCATATTCATACACATCAGCGTAAACCCAAATAGTCGACAAATTTACGATTCTCATCAAATTCATACCCTGCGCCACCTTTGTTCCAAGAAAAATATTTTTCTCAAGAACAACCCCATCAACTGGAGAATAAAAGATTAATGTTTTTCTGACCCGTTTTGTGCTTTCAAGCTCTTTTATCTGCTCCTCAGTCACATCCCAATAAAGGAGTCGTTTACGAGCACTTTCTACAAGTTGATTTGCACCCTCAATTATATACGGGTCCTTGCTACCAGAAACATTTTCTCTATAATTTATCGCTTGAAGATACTCCTCCTGCGCGGTGACAAGTTCAGGGCTATAGACTTCAAACAACGGTTCACCCTTGCGAACAAATTTACCTGTATAATCAACATAAAGTTTTTCTATCCACCCAGAAATTTTAGTTGTGAGAACTACAATTTTTGTCTCATCATAGTCAACCCTTCCAACAGTCCTTATCGTTTTGGTTAATTTCATTCTTTTTACAGGTTCAATTCTAACCCCTATGTTTTGAACTATTGTCGGGTCAATCCTAATAACCCCGGGTTCAGTTTCTTCTTCACCTTCATAAACGGGAACAAGGTCCATCCCGCAATCGGGGGCTTTTCCTGGCTTATCGCTTGTAATCCACGGATGCATCGGATCTTTGTAGTAAAGAATCTTTCGCTCCGACTTCATATCACCTTTAGGGTTTTCGCTACGAGAAAAATCAAACCATCTCGCGAGAAAATACCCAATTAAGATAGAAATAACTGCGACGGCAACGATCGTTAAAATATGTCTTATGTTCATCTTCTTCTGCTTTGTTTGTTTTAAATTCTTTTAAAATAGCCTCGTTCCAGCTATCATCTCAAGCTCGGCAAGTTTCGAATGATAATCCGAAAATGTTTTTTCATATTGGATTTGATAACTGTAAAGCGACATAAAGTTATCAACAAGGGTCATAAAATCAATTTTCCCAACTTGATATCCAACAAGCCCAATGTTTAAATTTTGCATAGCCTGAGGTATCAGACCATTTTTGTAAAGGTCAATCAATCTAACATCTTTTTCAATTTTGTTAAGTGTTTCCCGAATCACTTTTGAAATTTCATTTTTCATCGCAAGATATTTTGCTTCGGATTGTGATATGGAAATTTCTGCTTCTTGAATTTTTAAGTTTTGCTTCCGCCAGAAAAATATAGGGAGATTCATCCCGACCGAGAAACTTAACATATCAAACGCCTTCATTCCAGATGGATCAATCGCTGAACGCACCCCATAAGAAAATTTAATCTCAAAATCAGGTATCAATTCCTTCCTTGCTAATTGGCTCATAACTTTATCCTTCTCAATCATTTTCCCCATAGCAACTAACATAGGGTTATTCTCTAAAGCAATCTTTTCAATTTCATCAAAGTCCTTTGTAAATTCGACAAACTGCATCTCATCAGGCACATAAACCGAATCCATTGGCTTTCTATAAAGCAGGGCATTAAAGCGCGCTATTACATCTTTTCTTTCCGTCTCCATTTTTATAAGTTCATCTCTCATCTTTGATAGTTCAACCTGCGCCTTTAAAACATCCTGTTGAATTCCTTGCCCTGTTGCAAATCTTGTTGATGCTATCTTTACAAAATCTTTCAAAAGGTCAATACTTCTTTTCGTTATCTCAATCGCCCTTGTCATATAGTAGATTTCAAAATAAAGCATCTTAACACTTGCGATAACCTCAAGTCGCTTTGATTCGTAAATTTCTTTCGCTATCTCATAATCTTTCTCCGCCATCCTTCCCATCAGAGAATATTTCTCCGGATACATCAGCATTTGCGAAATCCCGACCTCTTTCATCGTCATCATATCTGACCTGAAGTTCAGGTTTGTAGGTAAATTTATTACTCCAATCATTAAAATTGGATCGGACGGAGTGCTTACTTGTTTAATTCTTTTAGCTATCGCTTCAATTTGAAGTTTATATGCTTTTAACTCCTGATTGTTTTCCAGAGCGATCTTAACATAATCCTCAAGAGTTTGAGAAATGGCGATGTTAACGAACAAACACAGCAAGATTAAAACTTTCATAGTTCTAAAATTTTTTATTTTTCAAATTTTTACCACGAATTGTTTAAAACTGCCACAAAAAGACAAAACACGAGCCGTTGTCTTTGATCAAAAACTAACCCACTTTGAGAATCTATTTCATTAGAGAAATGGGAACAGAAACGATCAAATTAAAAGGGAAGAGTTCAAAATCGGGAGGTCGAGTTTTGGTGGTGAAATGGGGTGAAAATTAAAAGTTGGCAACGCAATAAGATTTGGAGGAACAGTTTCTTCAGTTTTTAGATTTACTTGAATTGAAATTAGTTTTAAAGCATCGTTTTTAAAACTCACGAAATCTTGAACTTTTTCTTTCTCAAGCTTCTTCTCAGAACAGCACGGCATTCTCTCTTGCGATATCGAAGCAAAATCATCTTCTTTAACTTCGCATACACAGGAATCAAATGCATCATCCCCCGGCATTTTCATTTGACACATTGATATGACATTTGAAAATTGAACGGTTCCCATCAAAAATACAACCAAAATCAATATGTGCAAAAGGTTCTTAATCATAGCAAAAATTCAAATTTTTCAAACTACCACAAGTTAAAACAAAATTTTAACTCTTGCAAGTTCCAAATCAATAAGATTCACTTTCACTGGGGAATTTGCCAGCTTTCACATCGGAAATATAATTTTTAAATGCATCCTTTATAATTTTTGAAAGTTCAGCGTATCTTCTCACAAACTTCGGCTTAAATTCTTCAAACAACCCAAGCATATCATAAACCACGAGGACTTGACCATCACAATGTGGACCTGCGCCAATTCCAATTGTTGGGATTGAAACCGATGAAGTAATTTTCCGTGCGAGTTCCGATGGTATTTTCTCAAGGACTATGGAAAAAGCACCTGCGGATTCAAGCGCTTTTGCATCATTTAAAATTTTATCGGCTTCCCTTTCTTCAACCCCGCGCACATCATATCCACCAAATTTATGGATGCTTTGCGGAGTTAACCCGAGATGTCCCATAACAGGGATACCAACGCTTGTTAATCTATAAACAACCTCCAAAATTTCACTCCCACCCTCAAGCTTAACCCCGCTTGCACACGTCTCTTTTAAAACCCTCCCGCAATTTCTAACCGCTTCCTCAATGCTAACCTGATAAGAAAGAAAAGGCATATCAACTACCACCATCGCTCTCTTAACCCCTCTGCACACCGCTTTGGCGTGATAGATCATATTCTCAAGAGTGACTGGCAAAGTTGTCTCATGACCCTGAAAAACATTTCCAAGAGAATCGCCAACCAAAATAATGTCAATCCCCGATTCGTCAAGCAATTTAGCAATTAAAAAATCATAGGCTGTCAACATAGCAATTTTTTCGCCCCGATTCTTCATATCAAGCAAAGTCTTCGTCGTCACCTTCTTCGCACTCATAAAATCATCTCTAATAACTTTGTTTCACTTATTTCCTCGAAACTTATACCGTACTCAATTTTAAATCCTCTTTTCAGAGAATCCGCGACCTCCTCAAAGCTTACACTGCGCCCGAGAATTTCATTTAAACAGATTGTCTTTTTTTCAATTTCCGATTTCATCTTCTCGATCAAATCAGGCGAATCAGTTTTTAAGAATTCTGGCAACTTCTTATGAAATTCCCCAATCAAAATTGAACCATGCTGAAGGACGACATCCCCATATCTTCTCTGCGCACTCCCAACGACTTTTCTACCCGCGAAATGTATCTCATACTTTGCCGAAGTAGCAAAGCATGGAATAGAGCTAAATTGTTTGTAAATCTTTGAAAAATTAGGTTGCGACTTCTCAAACTCAAACTTCGCGCCGAGCAAACTTAAACCCCTTGCTATTCCTCGACTTAACAAATCATAAACTTCAAGAACGGTTTTCCCCGTCGCATCCACAACTATTGAATATGTTAACTCCTCGGAATGAAATACAGCTCTACCACCCGTAGGTCTTCTGACAAAACCAAACCCCGCCTCTTTTATCTTCTCAAGGTCAAAAACAGACTCATCCTGATTATATCCAATCGAAATTGTATAAGGTTTCCAACCATAAACCCTCAGCACAGGACCTATTTTGCCTTTACTAAAAAGATAAACCAAACCTCTGTCAAAGTTCATATTAAATTCACCATCGCGAAATCCCGTGTTCAAAAATAGCCATTTTCTACTTATCATACGGACCTCTAATTATTCCTCGCTGACTTGATTCAATGAAGTTGATTATGTTTCTTACCTCAGGAATTAATAAACTTTCTTCTTCTTTCAATTTTTTCAATGCCTGCGAGACATTCAAATTTGCTTGATAAATTATCCTGTAAGCCTGCTCAATCTTTGCGATTGTTTCGGCTGGAAAATTTCTCCTTTTTAAACCAACAATATTCAAGCCTTCAAATTGCAACGGTTCTCTCGCAGCCATTATATACGGAGGGACATCTTTTGGAACACGCCATCCTCCACCAACAATCGAATGTTGCCCAATCCGAACAAATTGATGCACAGGAACAAGCCCCCCAATCACAACATAATCTTCAACCACAACATGTCCACCGAGGTTGACCGCATTTGCCATAATCACATTGTTTCCAATGACACAATCATGAGCCACATGCACATAAGCCATAAGAAGACAGTTGCTCCCTATTACAGTTTTCCCAGAATGAGCTGTCCCTCTGTTCAGGGTGCAAAATTCACGAATCGTAGTGTTATCTCCAATTTCAAGCGTTGTCTCTTCACCTTTAAATTTCAAATCCTGAGGAATCGAGCCAATCGAAGCTCCATGAAAAATTTTGCAATTTTTCCCTATCCTTGTCCCATATCCGATGAAAACATTTGAACCAATGGTTGTGCCATCCCCAATTACAACATTATCTTCGATTACAGTGAAAGGACCAATTTTAACATCTTCCCCGATTTGAACATTTGGACTGACAACCGCTCGAGGGTCAATATAGGTGCTCATGATTCTTTCACAGAACTTTGTTCAACAGATGTTAATTCAGTTTTTGTAACTATGGCTGCCATCATCTCCGCTTCGGCTACAAGTTTTCCATCAACATAAGCTTTGCCTCGCATAGTGCAATATTTACTTCTTCTATCAACCATTTCAACCTCAAAAACGAGCGTATCACCCGGAAATACGGGCTTTCTAAATTTTGCTTCTTTTATAGCCATGAAATAGACATACTTATTATCCATGTTCTCTTCCCCATTTAAGAGCAAAATTCCTCCGGTTTGAGCCATCCCTTCAATTATTAAAACACCTGGCATTATCGGATGCCCGGGGAAGTGACCTTGAAAGAAAAATTCATTTCCAGTCACATTCTTAACACCAACTATTTTCTCGCCCATCGTGAAGTCAACTATTTTATCAACAAGAAGAAATGGATAACGATGTGGCAAAATTCTTTGAATTGCGTTTATATCAAAAACCACCCCCTCCTTCTTTTCAAACTGATATCGCCTGACGAGTTTCTTCTGTAGATAAAGTTTTCTTATCTTTTTCACAAATTCAATATTGCTTGCATGCCCAGGTCTTGCAGCAAGGATTTGTGCTTTCATCGGCGCCCCAACAAGCGCAAGATCCCCCAGAAGGTCAAGCAACTTATGTCTGGCTGGCTCGTTCTTAAATCTCAAAGGCTTATTATTTAAAACTCCATTGCTCCCAAGAAATACAACCTCGTTCAAGCCAAATTTCTTACTGAGTCTCTCTATCTCCTCCTGTGAAAGATTTTTGTCAACGATAACAATTGCATTGTCAAGATTCCCACCACGTATTAATCCTTGATCATAAAGCATTTCGACCTCATGTAAGAAACAAAATGTCCTCGCTGGGGCAAACTCCGTTACAAATTCCTTCTCAAGCGAGAACAATCCAGTATGCTGACTACCAAGGGCTGGATTTTTATAGTCAATCATTATAGTTATTCTAAAATCATCAAGCGGTAGAGCTGCGATATCAACCCCTTTGCTTTCATCCGAATACAAAATCGCTTGATCTATGATCAAATAATCCTTAGGCTCATCCTGTTTTTCAATCCCAGCCTCCAAAAGCGCATCAACAAACGGCTTTGCACTCCCATCGCCAACAGGCGGTTCAATTGAATCAAGCTCGATTAAAATATTATCAATCTGAAGCCCTGCAACTGCCGCAAGAACATGCTCAACAGTATAAATTCTAACATCCCCAATCCCAAGTGTTGTCCCTCGACTTACATCAACAACATACTCAATAAGCGCGGGGATCTCAGGTGCTCCGCCAAGGTCTACCCTTTTAAATCTTATACCATGATTTGGCGGAGCTGGCTTGAAAGTTATCGTGCAATACTCCCCAGTGTGTAAACCAACACCTGATAAACTCACAGGCTTCTTTATTGTTTGCTGCTGTACTAACATAGCCCTACCTCCAAATCTAAATTTTTTTGTTTAACATTGATTCCAAAAGAATTCGAAAATTAACCTCCCGAAATGATCTTCCCAACCTTTTCCTTCAAATCGCGAAACTCCTTTATCAACTCTGGAAGTTGCCTTATCGCTCCTTCTATCCTCAATGCAATCGAATGCTCCCGCGCTGGATAACCAAAATAAACTTTGCCCGGTTCCGTAATCGACTTCGATACCCCGGATTGCGCTGCTATCGTCGTTCTATCTGCGATCTCAATATGCCCAACTATCCCAACTTGACCAGCAAGCACACAATTCTTCCCAATCTTCGTGCTTCCTGCAATTCCCGTCTGCGCTGCTATGACCGTGTTTTCACCAATTACAACATTATGGGCTATTTGAATTAAATTATCAAGCTTCGCACCTCGCTTTATCACCGTCTCACCGAGAGTTGCTCTATCAATTGAACAATTTGACCCAATTTCAACATCATCTTCAATTACAACTATTCCAATCTGAGGTATTTTCTCATACGTGCCATCAGGTCTTGGGACAAAACCAAACCCGTCACTGCCAACAACAGTTCCAGAGTGAATTATAACTCTGTTCCCAATTTTGCACCCGTGATAAATCGTCACATTGGGATAAATCAAAACATCACTCCCTATTTCAACATCATTTCCAATCACAACCCCAGGCATTATCACAGTGTTATCCCCTATCTTTGCCCTTTCCCCAACAACGACATTTGCGCCAATGCGAACATCTCTGCCAAGAATAGCACTTTTTGCGATAACCGCTGTAGGATGAATGCCTTCGGGTAAAAGTTCAACTGGTGGATTTAATAGCTTTAAAACCTTAACAAAAGCAAAGTAAGGTTCATCAACTACGAGTAACGCGACATCTTTCCTTCTTTTACTAAAATTTTTCCCAACTATCACCGCTGAGGCTTTCGTTGTCTCAAAAAACCTTTCATATTTCGGATTCGCAATAAATGTGATGTCACCCTCGGATGCATTTTGTATCTCTGCAACCCTCTTCACATCTATATTTCCCTCCCCAACCAACTCGCACTCTAAAATTTTAGCGATCTCTGATAATTTCATAAACTAAAGTTACCTTATTTGTAAAAGTTTGTTCAATACCTTTTGAGTTAAATCATACTTTTCATTCGCATAAAGCAATAAAATCTCTCCACTTTTATCGAAAACAAAATCGTAGCCTTCCTCAAGCGCAACTTCTTTTATCGCTTTAAAAATTTTATCCTGAATCGGTCTAATGATTTCAGCCTGTCTCCGATAAAGTTCCCCATCTGGACCAAATTTCTGCATCTGAAAATCTGCAATTTTTTTATCAAGCTCCGTCAATTCCCTTTCCATCTGAGCCCTCGCTTCATCAGTTAAAATAAGTTTTCTTTTTTCGTATTCATCATATTTCGTTTTCCATTCGTCTCTCATCCTCTGAAGCTCTCCCTGCCATTGCTTAATAAGGTCATCGATCCTTCGCTGTGCCTCTTGTGCTTCAGGAAGCTGCTTCATTATCGTCTCCGAATCAATATAGCCGATTTTAGACTGAGGGAATAAAAACCCAACAAAAACTAAAGATAAAAACAGAGCCTTTGAAAATATTTTCATCTAGATTTTGCTCCCCTCGTTAATTTATCAAGAACTTTAAACGTAATATCAAACTGCTTGTCGGCATAAAGCAAGACTATATCCCCAGCTTTATCAAAAACAAAGTTTAACTTCTCCTCTCTCGCCACATTTTCAATTGCATCGATAATTTTATCTCTCAACGGTTTTAATCTTTTTTCTCTTTCTTGCTCAAATTCACCCTGCGGACCAAGTTTTTGATTCCTGTATTCAAAAATTTTCTGCTCAAGTTCTATAATCTCCCGTTGCATTTGTTCCTTAGCCTGCGGATTTAACATTGCTTCTTTCTTTTGATATTCCTCAACCTTGCTCTGATAGGTTTTAATCATTTGATCATATTCACTTTGATACTTCTGCAAAAGGTTGTCGAGCTCTCTTTGAATTCTTTGAGCTTCGGGCAGCTGTTGTAAAATTACCTGCGAGTCGACATATCCAATTCTTACCCCTGTCTGTTGTGAATAAAGCGCCGTAATAAAAAGTAACGTAGATAAAAACAAAAAGATGTTTTTCTTCATCAGGATTCTCCATATTTTGTTTACGTTTAAATTAAAAACCTCTTCCAAATTGAAAATGGAAACGCCATCCGTCAGGTTTTCCATCTTTAGGATAAACATCATCAAATCCATATCCATAATCAAATCCAATTAAACCGATAGGCTGTATATATAGGCGCACACCAAAACCAGCAGAGCGATTTAAATTAAATAAACTTACTTGTCTTGTCTTTGCCCAAGCATTGCCAGCTTCAGCAAACAACAACAAATATATCGGTATCGGATTCATAGTTAAACCAAAACGAAGCTCGGTGGTGTACTTCATCAAAACTTTTCCCTGAGGGACGCGATTCGATGTAACCGCGATTGACATATCTTCATAACCACGAAGTGGGGTCACCGCAATATAACCAAGCCCTGTCCCGCCCATTGAAAATAACTCGATCGGCGGAATAAACGAATCACGGCGAAAACCATCAACATAACCCCAATCAAATGAATTATACCAAACCAACTTCTCCCAATTAAAAACTCTGCTAAACCACTCGGAACTTAAATAAACCTTAAAGTAGTCAGTGCTTCCTGGAAAAATAGGTCCACCGGAGATCTCCGCCGAAAGCGAAACATTTGAACCAATGGTCGGGAAAATAGGATTGTCAACACTATTTCTCGTTATGATCTGAGTCAAACTGAATTGACTCCATTTGCCTTCCCTATAATACCCACTCGTTCCCGACACATCATAAATTTGAAACTTAAAAATGTAATCAATCCTGAAATAGTCATCTGGCCATCTCAATCTTCTCCCCAAACTCACAGAACCTCCAGTTTGCCTCAACTCATAACCAAAAGCATACCTTGTGTCGACAATGTTAAAACCAATTGAGGTTGGCGTGTCCATAAACCACGGCTCCCTAAAGCCCAAACTAAAGGTTCTATAATCATATCTACCGAAAACCCACTCAAATTTAAGCATCTGTCCATCTCCGCCACGCCATGGCTCCGAAATTGAAAAATTGTTGAACGTCACACCAATGCTACCAATCAACCCAAAACTGCTGTAACCCACCGAGGCGTTAAAGGTGTCACTTGACTTCTCTTCAACTTCGTAAGTTAAATCCACCGTCGAGTCGCTCACCATTCTGTAATCAGGTTTGAGTTTTTCAGGATTAAAGTAGTTCAAAACAGCAAGATTTCTTATACTTCTTACAATATCGCTTCTGCTGAAATACTTTCCAGGAACAGTGTAAAGTTCACGCCTTATCACCTTATCTTTCGTCTTGGTATTCCCTTTAATGTCAACCCTTCTTATCCTAAACTGCTTACCTTCAAAAACATGAATCACAACATCAATGACATCCTCGCCAACCTTAATTTCTTCCGGCTGCATATTCATCGTGAGATATCCGTTATCAAGATAAAGCGAAGCGACATCCGTTTGTTGTTCGTTCCCATACAAGTTTTTCTCAAACTTCTCGCGATTATAAATATCACCGCTTTTGAAATCAAGTCGCTCGCTTAAAACTTTATCATTAAAAACTGTGTTGCCCTCCCATGTGATATTTCGAATTCTATACTGCGGTCCCTCAAATAAAATTATCTTCACATAAAGATTTTCCCCTTTTTCATCAACATACACAGAATCATCAAGTATTGTCGCATCCTTAAATCCTTTTTTGCGATAATATTCAATTATCTTCTTTTTGTCCTCCTCATATTTTTTTCTGTCAAATTTTGCAGTCCGCCAAAACATCCACCATTTCTTTTCCTTCGTATCTTTCATCGCTCCCTTCAAATCGCCATCTTTAACTTTTACATTTCCCTCAAAGATAATTTTCCTAATTGAAATTTTTCTGCCTTCTGTTATCTTAACTTTTAAATTCGCCCTTCCCTCCTTCGTTGGAATAATATCAAACTTTACATCCGCCAAAAAATACCCCTTCTCTTCATATGCCTTTTTTATTTCATTAGCAATTGAAGTTAACCTGTTTTCAGCAATTACCTGTCCACGAACGAGATTGACCTTGTTTTTTATATCCTTTACAGAAATTGCCTTAGCTCCCTCAACTATTATATCATCAAGACGTGGATATTCCTCAACCCGAATTAAAAGATAAACACCATCACCAATTTGATTTTCAATTTCAATGCTAACCTTTTTAAAAACCCTCAAAGCCCAAAGCTGCTTGATAGCGTTCCTAATTTTATCGCCAGATATTAAAATATCCCCGACCCTCGTAAAGCTAATCTCATCTCCAACCTTCAATCCTGAATTAGCAATTATAGCGGAAGATTGAACAACTGTATTCCCCTCAACTGAAATCCCAAGAATTTTATAAACTTCCTGCCGTTGAGAAAACAAACTCAAAGCTGAAAACAGAGTTAAAAAAACATAACTTAAAAATCTACGCATCACCATTAAAACTTTTCTTTTTTATTTGCTCACTTGTCATCCCAAACCTTCTTTCTCTCCTCTGATAATCTTTTATCGCTTCATACAAATGTTTCCTTCTGAAATCTGGCCAAAGACAATCACAAATATAAAGTTCTGTATAAGCAATTTGCCAGAGCAAGAAGTTGCTTATTCTATATTCACCACTCGTTCGTATAAGCAAATCAGGTTCTGGCATACCCGCAGTCTTTAAATAATTTGAAAAAAGCCTGTCGTCAATCTCATTAATTTTAACCTTGCCTTCTTTCACATCCTTTGCTATACCCTTAACCGCTTCGATAATTTCCCATCTGCCACTGTAGCTTATAGCGAGATTCAAAACCATTCGTTTATTATTTTTTGTCTTTTCGATCGCATCCTTAAGTTCTCGTTGAACTTCAGCAGGCAAGCTTTCAATATCACCAATTGCTACAAGCTTTATATCGTTTTTCTGGAGTTTATCGACCTCTGTTCGCAAAGCTTTGATAAGAAGCTTCATTAAAGTATCAACTTCATATTTAGGTCTTTTCCAGTTTTCAGTTGAAAAAGCAAACAAGGTTAAATATTTCACTCCAAGTTGCGCACATGCTTCGACGACGTCCCGAACTGATTTAATTCCCTCTCTATGTCCGGCGACCCTCGGCAATCCTCTTCTTTTAGCCCATCGTCCGTTGCCATCCATTATTATCGCGATATGCTTGGGAATTTCGCCCCTCGCCTTTAATTCCTCTTGGATTTTTCTGTCGCGATAACTCTTAACACTTATTTTTGATGATGAGACACCGTCATCCACTTCGTCGATTCCTTCGTTTTTCTTGAAAAAATTCAAATCGAAAAGTCCTCTATTTTCAAAATTTCTAAGTCAAAATTTAACCTTTTAAACTTAAAAAATCAATTTAGGAAAAATCCCCCACGACCTGGGCGTTATTTGACTTTAATCAGAGCAAAAATTAATTTAAATTGAAAATTAAAAACCTATCAACGATGCGCGTCATAATTTACACAGGCAAAGGAGGCGTTGGCAAAACCACTGTATCAGCAGCAACAGGAGCTTTATGCGCCGAACTTGGATATAAAACTATCGTGGTCAGCACCGACCCCGCTCACAGCTTAAGTGACTCGTTTGGGAAAAAAATTGGCAAAAACCCCATTAAAATAACCGAACGACTTTGGGCGCAGGAAATTGATGTAAACGAAGAATTGCGAATCAATTGGGATAAAATTCAAGGCTTCATTGTCAAATTTCTGTCATACCAAGGATTTGACAAATTCATAGCCGAGGAATTTGCGATATTCCCTGGGCTTGAAGAACTTTTCAGCTTACTCAAAATAAACGAATACTACGAGAACGAAAGTTATGATGTGATAATCGCCGACTGCGCCCCAACGGCGAACACAATTAGAATGTTAAGCTTCCCCGATATCGTAAGTTGGTATATGGAAAAATTTTTCCCCCTTGAAAGAAAACTTGTGAAGACAATAAAGCCTGTAGCTGAAAAAGTCGTCAAATTCCCTCTCCCATCTGACGATGTTTACGCACAAGTGGAAGAACTCTATAAAAAAATTGAATACACAAAGAAAATTTTAACGAATCCTAAAATATCATCCGTACGCATCGTTGTTAACGCCGAAAAAATGGTCATAAAAGAATCACAAAGAGCATACACCTATCTTAACCTTTTTGAATTTCCGGTTGACCTTATAATAGTTAACAAAGTTTTCCCAGATGAAATTAGCGATAAACACTTTAAAAAATGGAAATTCACGCAGACGAAACATATTGATACCTTAAAAGAAGTCTTCGACCCGATTCCAATCAAGATCTCATTCCTGCATGATGATGAAATTACTGGCTTAAACAAACTTCTAAAATTTGCCCAAAATCTGTTTAAAGACGAAGACCCAACCCAAATTTATTACTACGACAAGCCAATGCAAATTGAAGAGAAAAGCGGTAAATATTTTCTAAAGTTAAAGATGCCAACTTTCACAAAAAAAGAAATAAACATTTGGGTTAAAAATGGTGAGTTGATAATTGAATTACCAAGTTTCAGAAGAAACATATTTTTGCCTTATACACTCGCCACATCAAAAATTAAAGAGGCAAGTTTAAGTGACGGCGTTTTAACAATTGAATTTGAAAAAACAAAATGAGGTTAAGCCATGCCAGAGGAGAAAGAAAAACAGATGCCAAAATATTATATCCCTTTGCCGGATTTTCAGGCTCTTTTCAAGTCTCTTCCGCCAGAGCTGGATGAAGCAAAGAAACATTTCATTCAAGTAAATAAGGAAATTTTACTTACGATAAGATCAGTGATAGACGCAGGAATCGCGATCGCCGATAAACTCCTTGAAGAGAAACCAAAACCAGAAACAGCAAAGAAGGTAAAAGTTAAATAATTATCTCTGTGGGACCTCAAAGCTAAACGACGTCCAAAAACTTTCCCAGTTTACATCATCGCAATTTTCACACTCGCGTAGATGCACAAGGCGAACGAGGTGAAAGCCTAAATTTTTAATTTTAAATTTTGCTATTCCGTTTTTATTTGTCCTTACTTTCTGCTCAAAAACACTATCTCGATCTACGCTATAAAGCGTTACAACTTTATTCACAAGCGGTTTACCTTCAAACAAAACTTGAACCTCAAGCTTATCCCCAACTTTGAGAAGATATGGATTTTGCAAAAGCACTATCTCAAGCCGTTGTCCCACAACCTTTTTATAAATTTCCCCATCAACCTTATCCCCCGACAAAATGAGCGATTTTATATACCTGCGGTATCTTTCTTTTTGAACTTTGCCTCTCAACTTTGATCTAATGTCGGTTATCCCCTCGTGCTTCAAATACTCATTAAACTCTTCAAGGCTTAACTCAATGTAAGCCCATCCCCTTTCCATAACAATTAAGCCAAGCCCATCAAAATCAATTATTCTTCTCAGAAGCGGAATTGATTTGTCCTGTGTTTCAGGTAACAAATCTAAAACGCCATCACTTTTCAGCAATTCAAATTTTTCGGTCATCTGCATCTGAAACTCTCGTTCAATCTCAACCTTGAGTTTATCACCGACATAAAGATGTAATATCAACGTGTCCCCTTTTGATAGGATAAACTTTTGTGGGCGAAGCCAATAATCATGAGCGTAGATAAAATTAAAAATGAACAAAAAAACCAAAACTTTTCTCATTGCTTCCATCTATGAACTTTCTTTTAAAAATATAATTGACCTTGCCTTTTTGTTTAAATCAAAACCAATGAAATCATCACCTTCAAAATCATAGGGGTTACCATAGCCAAGCCAATTCCAATCGTGAAGTATCTCGAGTTTATCTTTATTTGTAAGCGAGTTATAATTTGGTATGACGTTCTTCAATCTTGGATAATTTTCGTATTTAACAGGATCAACTATTGAGAAAACCTTTTTATATCTTCTCATCTCGCCCCATTTTTCATCGGAAGTTCTTTCGGTTTTATAAACATAAACTTCGCCAATTTTTATTTTAATGAATCCACTTTTTATAAATTCCCCCTCATCGTAAACGGATATTTCAGCGCCCGTTGCGATAAGCGAAGCCTTGAGAAGAAATTCACACAGAAGATATGCGTTAAACTCATTCCCACCTATTCTCGTTATACCACTTGCTATTGAATTATCAATATAACCTCCTCGTTTAAGGACGATCAAACCCTCTTTCTCAAGCCTCTCAAGCGCTTCAACTTCATTCATTCCAGATGACAAGAGCATTTCAAATTTTTTAGCGATCACATTTTTCACCGGCTCCTTTTCCCCAGCCCACATCATAAGCTCGATATTTTCCCAATTCGGGAAAACAGCAAATCTTTTAAAATTTATCTTTCCAGCAGTCCAAACAAATTCTGAATTATACCACCTCTGTAACTTCATTATCTCACTCCACTCTTCATCGCTTAAAAAATTTTTTCCGTTATCCTCTATCCAATAATTTATTCTCCTCGCCATAACTTTCTCCCGATTGTTTTGATAAATCTTTCAACATATTTACCCAAAAAATCAAATTCAAGGTTAACTTTATCTCCAACTTTTCTGAATTTAAGGTTGGTGTTCTCCCAAGTAAATGGAATTATTGATACCCTAAATCTATTCCCATCAAGTTCCGCAACCGTTAAACTTATTCCGTCAACCGCAATTGAGCCTTCAGGTATAATATACTTTTCAAACTCCCTGGGGAACTCTATTTCGAAAATCCAACTATTTTTAAGTTTTTTTATACTTTTAATCGTTCCCGTCGAATCAACATGACCAAGGACAATATGCCCGCCAAGTCGTTCGTCAAGCTTGAGGGAAAGCTCAAGATTCACAAAATCCCCGTTTTTTAAACTCCCGAGAGTCGTCTTTTTTATTGTTTCTTCAACGGCTTCAACTTTAAAACAATCAGCTAACTTTTCAAAAACGGTCAAACAGACTCCGTTTACTGCAACGCTATCGCCGATTTTTATCTCGTTAATTAATTTATTTGATTTTACTGTTAAAATTCTTGCCCTCCCCCGTTGCGCAACTGCGCTAATTTTTCCAACCTCTTCGATCAATCCTGTAAACATCTCCAAAACTAATTTATTTGACAAACTCAAAATAAGTTTAAATGGCGAAAATTCAAAATTTAACTTTTGCTTACCTTAAAACACTTGACAAATGTTGCAATTTTTATTATATTATAGTCAAACAAAACAAATTATGGAGAGTTCAATGACAAAGAAAATCGTTTCATCTTTGTTAATTCTTTTGTTTGTCATTTTTTCCGCAGGTTGCACGAAATACGCAAAGGATGAAGAAATTCAACAATTAAATAGCCTGAAAGCAGAGGTAGAACAGCTCGAGAAGGAAATCAAAGCGAAAGAACAAGAAAAAGCATCACTTCAAAACGAGATTGCACAAAAAGATCAAAAACTCAAAGAACTACAGGCTGAAAAAGAAAAAGTCCAGCAACGCTTGAAAAAATAAAAGAGTTTTAAACAAATAAATTGGAGGGTTCAATGAAAAAGTTATTAATAATCTTGCTTACATTAGCATTTGTCGTAACTGGCTTTGCCCAGGAAAAGGTTAAAATGAGATATGATGACTGGCTAAAGGAAATGGCTTCATGGACGGCGAAAAGGGAAGAATTACGGGCTAAGCTTAACGCGTTGAATAACGATGTTAACAATTTAAAAAGACAATCAGCTGAAAAAGACGCGCAAATTAAACAAACACAAGATGAAATTTATGCGCTTGTTGGCACAACTCCAGAAGGTGTAAATGAATATAGACGAAGGGTTGCAGATTTTGAAAGAAGATTAAATGAATTATCAAGACTTTCAAACGAACAACTTTATGAGCGGAGGGCTGAGGTTGAACAACTTTACAATGATTATCAAGCATTAAAATCAGATAGAAGAGTTGCTCTCTCTGAATTTTACGATAAGGTTTTGGGATTTGAATCTCAAGTTAATAACCTATATACAACGGCTAAAGCTCTTGTTAAAACAAAAGAAGGACAGGTGATCGTTGCTGAAGCTATTGTAAAAGAGGTAACATATACAGTTGGAACATGGAAGAAAGATCGTGACTGCCTCTGGAACATAGCGAAAAAACCAACGATCTATGACAACCCATTTCTGTGGCCCAAGATTTATGTGGCAAACAGAGATAAGATAAAAGACCCAGACTTGATCTACCCGGGATGGGTTTTAAAGATCCCACCAAAAGCTGAATTAACGAAAGAGGAAAAAAGAGCAGCTAACGCTTACTATCGTAAAAAAGCAGAGAAACAGCAAGCAGGTGGCGGAATGTGAAGTTTTTTGAAATTTATTATAACTACCCTAAACCCCTGGGCTGTTCAAAAGCAGCTTCAGGGGTTTTTTCTTTATTTTGGAACCATTTTTAACTTCTTGCTGATTTAATTTTTAGAGAATAAAAACAAATTTGGAGGTAGAAAAACTAAAAAATTATGGTTGAGCGAAAAATTAAGTTATCAGGAGTTAACACCCCTGCCCTTCTTGGGTATAATGATATTTATCTTCATTTAATTGAAAAAAAATTTGACGCAAGCATAACCATCCGCGGGGATAATCTGATACTCAAAGGTGAAAAAGGAGAAATAGAAAAAATTGAAAGGCTTTTCAAAGAACTCATCTTTATACTAAATAAAAACGGACATCTTACCGAAAACGATGTCAACATCGTAATTGATCTCGTAAAACTTGATAGCGATGATTTAACCTCGGCACATAGAAAGAAAAAACATGTTGACAGTGAACTTGATTCAATAATCCTCTTCACAAAGAACGGACCAATAAAAGCCAAAACCCCGGGACAACTTGAATACTATCGTCAGGTAAAGAAAAATGATATTGTCTTCGTCATAGGACCAGCAGGAACTGGCAAAACATATCTTGCTGTTGCAATGGCAGTTGCAAGCTTAAAAAATCATGAGGTTAATAAAATTGTCCTTTGCAGACCAGCGGTTGAAGCCGGCGAAAACCTGGGCTTTCTACCCGGGGATTTGAAAGAGAAAATTGAACCTTACCTTAAACCTCTATACGATGCGCTTGACGATATGCTCCCAGCCGATAAACTAAAATCATACTTTGACAAAAGAATCATTGAAATCATTCCATTAGCTTATATGAGAGGGAGAACTTTGAGCAACGCGTTCGTCATCTTAGATGAAGCTCAAAATGCTACAAGCCTGCAAATGAAAATGTTTTTAACACGTCTCGGGGTGAATTCAAAAGCGATAATAACAGGAGACATAACTCAGATAGATTTACCTTCAAGGACGACATCTGGACTTGTTGAAATTCAAGAAATTTTAAAGGGAATTGAAGGAATTGCTTTTGTATACCTCGATAAAAACGATGTTGTAAGGCATCGCCTCGTTAAGGATATAATTGAAGCATACGATAGATATAACGCAATGAATGATAAATCAAATGAAAAAAAGGAGATAAATAATGAACCAAGCTAATGCGCTGTTTGAGGAACTTGTTGAAGTGGTTAAAAAACTCAGGAAAGAATGTCCGTGGGATAGAGAACAAACTCATAAATCAATAAGACATAACTTGATTGAGGAGGCTTATGAAACAGTTGAAGCAATAGATGAGGAAAACTTCGAGGAGTTAAAAAAGGAACTTGGTGATCTACTTCTTCATGTTATTATGCACTCTGTGATGGCTGAAGAAACAGGAAAATTTACCCTCGATGAGGTCATTAAAGAGATCAGGGACAAATTAATTTATAGGCATCCTCACGTCTTTGGAGATGTCAAAGTTGAGAACTCCGAAGAAGTGAAACATAACTGGGAAAAACTCAAACAATCGGAAAATAATCGCGATTCAGTCATCTCAGGGATTCCTAAGACGCTACCGGCGTTAATAAAAGCGTATAGAGTTCAGGAAAAGGCAGGAAGCGTCGGCTTTGATTGGGAAAATCCAAATGATGTGTGGAAAAAAGTTGAAGAAGAAATCTTTGAGCTAAAGAAATCGATTGAAAGCAATGATTCAAATAAAATAGAAGAGGAAATCGGAGATTTGCTTTTTGCAATTGTAAATTATTCAAGATTTTTAAAGGTTAATCCAGAAAGTGCTTTAAATAAAGCGGTTGAAAAATTTACTCGCAGATTTCAAACCATTGAGACGGAACTAAAATCTCAAGGTAAAGATATTTATTCAGCAACACTTGAAGAAATGGACGCAATTTGGGAGAAGATAAAGAAGAAAGAAAAAGAGTAAACCAATTATTTCAACATCGGTATTTTTATTCCATGCCTTCTTGCCATCTCAACAGCTTTTTCATACCCTGCGTCGGCATGCCTAGCTATTCCAAGCCCTGGGTCAGTCGTTAAAACACGTTCAAGCCTTACCTCCATCTCTTTCGTTCCATCAGCTACAACCACCATACCAGCATGTATTGAAAGCCCAATTCCAACACCGCCACCATGATGGACTGCCACCCAACTTGCACCAGCGACAGCATTCAAAAGTGCATTTAAAATTGGCCAATCCGCAATTGCATCGCTTCCATCTTTCATTTTTTCGGTCTCACGGTTCGGAGAAGCAACAGACCCAGTGTCGAGATGGTCGCGACCAATTACAATCGGTGCTTTAACTTCGCCAGTCCTCACCATCTCATTAAAAATTTTTCCCATCTTCGCCCTTTCACCATACCCAAGCCAACAAATTCTGGCTGGAAGACCTTGGAACTTAACATGCGCCCTCGCTTTTTGAATCCATCTGACAAGGGATTTATTTTCTGGAAATGTTTTCATCACTGCTTCATCGGTTGCGTAAATATCCTCTGGATCACCACTTAACGCCACCCACCTAAACGGTCCCCTACCTTCACAGAATAAAGGTCGAATGAACTCATGAACGAAACCAGGGATCTCAAAGGCATCGCTCACACCATTTGCATAAGCTTCACCGCGAATATTATTTCCATAATCGAAAACAACAGAGCCTTTTCTTTTGAATTCAAGCATGGCTTTAACATGTTCAACGATTGAACGTTTAGCCATCTGAATATATCTTTGCGGGTCTTTCTTTCTCAACTCAAGGGCTTCCTCGTAAGGAATTCCATTTGGCACATAACCATTTAAAGTATCATGAGCTGAAGTTTGATCAGTGACGATGTCCGGAACTATTCCCCGCTTTAAAATTTCAGGCAAAACATCCGCTGCATTCCCAACAAGACCAACTGAAACTGCTTCTTTTTTCTCCCTTGCTTTGAGAACAATTTCAAGCGCCTCATCAAGGTTATCCGTCATCATATCAAGATATCCCGTTTGAAGTCTTCTTTCAATTCTTTTTCTGTCAACTTCAACCCCAAGAAAAGCAGCTCCATTCATTGTAGCAGCTAAAGGTTGAGCTCCGCCCATTCCACCAAGTCCAGAAGTCAGCAGAAACCTTCCGGCAAGCGTTCCACCAAAATATTTATCGGCGCAAGCAGCAAAAGTTTCATAAGTTCCTTGCAAAATACCCTGTGTTCCAATGTAAATCCAACTTCCTGCGGTCATTTGCCCATACATCGTAAGCCCAAGTGCTTCAAGCCTTCTAAACTCATCCCAAGTTGCCCAAGCTGGAACAAGCATCGCATTTGAAATTAACACACGAGGAGCAAATTCATGAGTTTTAAAAATTGCAACTGGTTTCCCAGATTGAATCAATAATGTTTCATCATTCTCAAGTTCCTTTAGACTTTTAACAATCGCGTGAAAACATTCCCAATTTCTCGCTGCTTTGCCCGTTCCACCGTAAACGATAAGCTCTTCGGGTTTTTCCGCAACCTCTGGGTCAAGGTTATTCATAAGCATTCGCAACGCTGCTTCCTGAGCCCAACCTTTACATGTTAAAACATTACCGCGGGGCGCCTTTATGTTCTTAACATCAAACTCCTTTAATTCAACTTGATTTAAAATTTCCGCCATCTTTTGTCACCTCCAAATTTTTAAAATGAATTTTTTGTAAATATCGCTTTAAAAACATAGCCCGCAATTTGTGGATTTTCTCTAAATCGCCTCATCGAATAAGCGTACCAATGCTCTCCAAAAGGAACATAAATTCTTAACCTATAACCATTTGATACAATTTCATTCCCAAGTTCGGGACGCACACCAAGCAACATCTGGAACTCAAACCTATCGTCATTTAAATTGTAATCCTTTATCAAACGATATGCCTCACTTATCAATTCACCATCATGCGTTGCAATACAGGTATACGCTTCGCTTTGAAAGAGAATATTCAAAAGGTGTTTAAAGTTGTAATTTATCAATTCCTTCTTCTTAAAAGCGATTGTCTCTGGCTCAATATAGATACCTTTACACAACCTTATTCTTGGTTTTAACGGCAAGAGAGCTTTTATATCGCTCTCGCTTCTTTTTAAGTAAGCTTGAATTGCTACGCCAACATTGTCATATTTTGATTTCAACTTTTTATAAATTTCAAGTGTTGCGTCCGTCGTCGATGAATCCTCCATATCGATCTCAACTATGTTGTTATACTCCTTTGCAAGTTTAACAAGTTCCTCAACATTTGCATAACAAAAATCGAAATCAAGCTTCAAACCAAGTTGGGTAAGCTTAATAGAAAGGTCGGAATTTAAATTATTTTCCTTTATCTTGTTAAGAACAAGTTTGTAAGCTTTTAAAGCTTCAATTGCCTCATTCTCATTGGTGATGTTTTCACCAAGCACATCAATTGTGGCTAATTTTTTCTGCTCATTCAATTTCTTTACAAGAGCAAGTGCGTCTTCAAGTTTTTCCCCCGCTATATAGCGACTTGCGAAATGTCTAACGATTTTTTTGGGGACCAATGGTAAGGTGCGAACGATCAATTCGTTTAACGGGTTCATAGCAAAATGACTTTTTATTTTATTTCGCAAAAAATTTAACCTTTAAAGTTATAAAAATCAAACTCTAACTCAGCTCCCTTCTATTTGCGTAAAAATTCAAAAGCAAACCAACCATAGCCATATTAACCCACATCGCTGAACCACCATAGCTTAAAAATGGAAGCCATATTCCAATCACGGGGAAAAGCCCAAGCGTCATTGCGATATTAACTACGATATGAAACGCCCATGTTGAGAAAATTCCAATTGCGACCAAGCTTGCGAATCTTTGTTTTATCATTGAAGCAAGATTTATAATACGCCACAAGAGAATGAAATAAAGCAAAAGAATAATTGCTGAACCCATAAAGCCAAATTCTTCAGCTGGAACACAAAAGATAAAATCAGTCCATTGTGCCGGTATGAACCTTAATTGAGTCTGCGTTCCTTTCATAAATCCTTTACCGACTAATCCACCTGACCCAATTGCAATTTTCGATTGAATAACATTATAACCAGCCCCTAACGGGTCACTTAGCGGATTTAAAAAACTTGAAATTCTTTTCTGATGATGTGGCTTTAAAATTTTGTGATAAATATGTTCGCTTGCTAAACCAATCGCCATATTCATTGCTATTATCGCAACTGTTAAAACAAAAGGTTTGCGCATCAAAATAAATGAAGCAGTAATTAAAATTGAAACGAATATAAAAATCTTAAGGCTAAAAAATGAAGCAACAATTAAAATAACTGGGGCAACCAAAAGCAAAAGCCAAAACACAGGAACTTCAAACCAAAGCATAATACCTAAAAAGATAGCACCGAATACAACCGCTGTTCCAAAATCGGGTTGTAAAATTGTTAGAAAGAGAGGAATAAAAGTCAAAATTCCAGCAACTATTAATGTTAGAGAGCTATCGTTTCTAATATTTTTCCTCGACAAAAAATTAGCAAGTATCAAAATCGTCGCAAACTTTGCAAATTCTGATGGTTGGAATTGGAACTTGCCGATTTGAATCCACGAAGCCGAGCCAGAAACTTTCTTGCCCATAAAGATAACAAGCACAAGGAATAAAATCGAGAGAAAATAAAGCAGAGGCGACATTCTTAACAACTTTTGCACTGGCAAAAAGTAAAAAAATACAAGAACTACGACACCACTTAGAATCCAAAGTATATGTTTTACAAATATAAAAAATTGCCCCGGGAGTTTAGTTGCACTGTAAATTGACAATATACCTGCGATCAATAAGCCAGCAAATGGAATCAAGACCTTAAAGTCAATCTTATCTGCGATTCCTCTTACTACCATTTTGCGAGTTTAATTTCTGTTTTTTGATTTTTAAGTTCGAAATATTTTTTCACTATTTCCCTTGCAATCGGCGCAGCGATTGAACCTCCGGTTCCAGCGTTTTCAACTATGATTGCAAAAGCAATTTCAGGATTTTCATACGGAGCAAATCCAATAAACCAAGCGTGATCCTGACCATGTGGATTTTGTGCAGTTCCTGTTTTGCCCGCAACATTTACTCCCTCAACCCTTGCTGCTTTCCCCGTCCCTGCAGAACCGTTGACAACCATATACATCGCGTTGCGAACTATATCAAAAGTTTCCCTGGATACTGGAATCTCACTAACGCGATATGAAACCTTTTGTGTCTTTCCCACTTTTTTATTAACGATCTCTTTAACAAGATGAGGCTGATAATATTTGCCCGAATTAGCAAGAGCCATCGCATATCCAGCCATTTGAAGTGGCGTCACGCTTATTTCACCCTGACCAATTGCCAAACTTATAAGATAACCTTTTGTCCACCTGTTAACCCCATAAACTTTATCAAAATACTCGGTCGATGGCAGGATTCCATCGAGTTCCTCAGGTAAATCAACCCCCGTTTTCCTTCCGAAGCCAAAAAAAGAACCATACTTTGACCAATCATCAAAATTAGTTCTTAACATTAGGTTATAAAAGTAAACATTACATGAAACTTCAATCGCTTTGGTCAAGTTCACCCAACCGTGTCCCTGGGATGTATGACATTTAAAAACTTTGTTGCCATAGACAAAATAACCAGGGCAATAAACTTTCCAATTCAAATCAACTGCTTTCGTTTCAAGTGCAGTTATCGCGAGCACCATTTTAAAAGTTGAACCAGGTGAATAAAGCCCAGATGTAGCTCTATTCAACAAAGGTTTTTTAGGCTCAGTGTTAAGCGAATCCCATATCCTTTTAGAAGTATAACCACTTAATAGAGTGAGATCGTAATTAGGTTTGCTAACCATAGCTAAAATTTCTCCATTGCGTGGATCAACTACAACAGCTGAGCCTGTTTTATCTTGGAACAATTGTTCCAAAAAAGATTGTAATTCGATGTCAATCGTCAATATCAAATCAGAACCTTCAGAAGGTGGTATGTCGTTTTTCCCATCGTTATATTTACCCACAAATCTGCCAAGCGCATCAACCATTATAAAACGGTAGCCTTTCTCCCCTTTTATAATTGTCTCGTAACTTTTCTCAAGCCCTGATTGACCAATTTGATCCCCAGGCTTATAGAAACCACGATAAATTGCAAGTTGTGATGCTGTAATTTCCTTAACATATCCAAGTATATGGGAAGCAAGTCCAGGGGCTCTATAATTTCTTTTATGTTCAATAAGATAATCAATTCCCTTCAACTCATTTTTATGCTCTTCAATATAAGCAATTGCTCTAAGTGGGGCGTCGCGCCTGATCTTAATTGGCGTGAATGGTGATGGCGCTGATGAAATCTTTTCAATTATATATTGAGGTTCAACATTTAAAAGCTTCGCGACAACATCAAGATTTTTCATCTCAAATTCATAAGGCACTAAAGTAACAGTGTAAGAAGGAACATTGTCAACTATAATTTTCCCATTTCTATCAAAAATTAAACCCCTAATCGGGTCATGCTGAATGGTTCTAATGCTATTGCTTTCAGCTTGCCTTTTATACTCAAGGCTTCGGTAAAGCTGGAGTTCAAAAAGCTTAACTAAAAAGAAAAGAAAAACAAGCGAAATGAAAATCTTCAAAAACTTTGCCCTTGCCACTTCTTCCATATCAAAAGCCTCTCTTTCTTGAAAGAGTTAAAACTGGAATCAATGATATAATGCCAGTATAAACCGAACGCCCAATTATCAACCTCAAAACTTCTGTGCCATTAAGAGCATTTCCAAGGATATCCACAGAAAAATATACAAGATTATCAACAGCCGAGCACAAAATTACAATGCTGGAAAAACGCGGTGTTTCTACGTTTATTTCAATTTTAGTTTCACTGTAAAAATACCCACCAATAAAGCCGGAGACGGTCTTTGAGAGAGCTGAAAGCCCAGGGGTAAAATCAATAGTTAAATCCATCAACAAACCAGAAATAAAACCAGTTACAGTTCCAGGAATCTGTCCATTTTTCAAAGCCATATATACAACAAAAATAATTACAAGATCAGGGGAAATTTTCTCAATTGAAATCAAAGGAACAAGCGTTATCTGGATGAACAGAATCATCAAGCCGACAAAAAAATATCTAACATATACCGTCATTTCTCAAAGATGCCCTGCTCAATTTTTTCTCTCTCTAAATCACTTTTATATTTGACAACGAAAACTTCCTCGATTTTGGTAAAATCAACCAAAGGTTTCACCTTTATTAATTTAAAAAGACCAGGGACAGAATTATCTATTTGCGTGACTATACCGATCTCAAAGCCGGGCGGAAAAATTGTGCTATACTCGGAAGTTATAACAACATCTCCAACTTCAACATCCATCGTCTTCGAAATGTTAAATACAGATAAAAATTCTCCACCATCCCATCCAAGTATTCCATCAACTCTAGTTCTTTGAATTTTAACGCTCGCCCTAAAATCTTTATGAAACAAAATCATAGCAACCGAATAATTTCTCCCAACCTTCATTATCTTGCCAACAACACCAGACTCAGATATAACTGGCATGTTAACTTCAATACCATCGCTTAACCCCACATTTAAAATCATGTAATTATAAGGGCTGACAAGTGTTTTCCCAACTACATCGGCTGGCACAAGTTCATAATTATTCGTTCTCTCTTTAAACCCAAGAAGCCTGCGCAATCGGATGTTTTCAAGCTTCTCTTCGCGCAGTTGACTCAGCTCAGTAAGCAAAACTACATTTGTTTTTCTTAGTTTTTTGTTTTCTTCTTTAAGGTTGTAAAACTCCGAAAAAACATTCGTAGTAGATTTAATAATCCCGATGATCTCAACAGATATTTGCGTTATCAGATGTAACTTCGGTGAATCACCAATGGAAAGTAAAGTTAAAGAAACCAGAAGCAAAACAGAGAAGGTAAGATATTCCTTTAGATGTTGACTTATTTGCGACAGAATCTTTAACATCAATATCTTTGGCTCTTAAGTAAAACTTTAGAATATGCTTCTAAATTTTCAAGAACTTTACCAGCCCCACGAACCACTGCAGTTATTGGGTCATCAGCAACATGTACGGGTAATCCAGTTTCCATCTTTATTCTTTCGTCAAGACCTTTTAACAATGAACCACCGCCTGTAAGCATTATGCCACGATCAAGAATATCTGCAGCAAGCTCCGGTGGCGTCCTCTCAAGGGCAAGCTTTATAGCATCAATTATCGCAATAATTGGTTCATTTAAAGCCTCTCGAATCTCAACAGAGCTTACCTCAACTATTTTAGGAATCCCAGTTACAAGATCACGCCCTTTTACTTGAATCGTCACTTCCTCCTCAAGGGGCATAGCGGAGCCAACTTCACACTTTATATCTTCAGCAGTTTTCTCACCTATCAAAATATTATATGACTTTTTAAAAAGTTGAATTATCGCATTCGTCATCTCATCCCCAGCAATCCTTATCGACTCCTGAGTGACAATTCCAGATAGCGCTATAACAGCAATCTCAGTGGTCCCACCGCCAATATCAATTATCATATTCCCATACGGTTCAGAAACGTCTATGCCAATTCCAATTGCAGCAGCCATAGGTTCAGGGATTAAATGAACTTCTTTTGCCCCGGCATGCTCAGCTGAATCTCGAACGGCTCTTTTCTCAACCTCTGTAACCCCACTCGGAACACTTATCACAACGCGCCTGCTCGGGAACCAATTAGCGTGAATTTTCTTGATAAACTCCCTTAACATTCCCTCAGCCATCTCAAAATCCGCGATCACTCCATCCTTTAAAGGTCTTATGGTTTGAAGGTCTTTATGAGTTCGCCCAAGCATCTCTTTCGCCTCCCTTCCTATAGCAACGATTTTACGCGTACCTCTATCGTATGCAACTATTGACGGCTCATTTAACACAATTCCTTTTCCCTTCATCCATATAAGTGTGTTTGCAGTCCCAAGGTCAATTGCTATATCTGCGGTAAACAAATTAAAAATTCCCATTTTCCTTCTTGTGAGTTAATTTTTTAATGTTTAAAATGTCTTATTCCTGTAAAAACCATTGCGACGTTGTATTCATCAGCAGCTTTTATCACATCTTCATCTCTTATTGAGCCACCCGGTTGAATCACAGCTGTTGCCCCAGCTTTCGCTGCCTCGATCAACCCATCTGGGAAAGGGAAAAAAGCATCCGAAGCTACAACACTACCTCTTAAGTCATGTCCCATTTCTCTTGCCTTCATAACCGCTATCTTTGAAGAATCAACCCTTGACATCTGCCCAGCTCCAATCCCAAGAGTTCTATCCTTCCTTGCATAAACAATTGCATTTGACTTAACATGCTTTACAACTTTCCACGCAAATATCAAAGCTTCCATCTCGTCAACAGTTGGTTCCCTTCGGGTGACAACCTTTAAATTCGCAGGTTCAAGGTCAATTTGATCAATTTCCTGAACAAGAACACCACCTATAATTTTTCTAAAGTCAAAGCCAAATGCTTTCAAGTTAATATCTTTATACCTTACCAATCGCCTGTTTTTCTTGCGCATCAAAAAATTTAAAACATCAGATGGAAATTCAGGAGCAATTATAACTTCAAAAAAAATCTCATCTAACGCCATAGCAGTTTTTAAATCGATCGGGCGATTGAAAGCAACTATCCCTCCAAATGCTGAAATAGTATCGGTTGCAAAAGCCTTTTTAAATGCTTCAAGAGTCGAACTTTCATCAATCCCAACACCGCATGGATTTGTGTGCTTTACAATAGCGCAAGCTGGTTTGTCAAATTCAAGAATAAGTTCCGTCGCAGAGCTTATATCAAGTATATTATTGTATGAAAGTTCCTTGCCATGCAGATGCTCAAAATAGGAAAAGAAATCGCCATAAAGCGCGGACCTTTGATGTGGATTCTCACCGTAACGTAAATTTTTAACTTTATTCAAATTTAAATGAAAAACCTCAGGTAATATATCCTCGCTCAACTGCGAAGATAGAAAGTTTGCAATGATCGCATCATAATTTGATGTATGTTTAAATATCTCAATCGCAAGTGAAAGTCTCATCCTTTCGGAAATTTCGCAATTGTTTGACTTAAGTTCATAAATTATTTGTTTATACCTATCTGGATTAACAACCCCAGCCACATATTTATAATTTTTCGCGCTCGCCCTCAAAAGCGCAACCCCACCGATATCAATTTGCTCAATTGCTTCATCAATCGTCGTTTCCCTTGAATAAATTACTTCAGGAAATGGGTATAAATTTACAACGACAAGATCGATTGGAATTATACCAAGTCTTTTCAACTGCTCAATATGTTCAGGGTTATCCCTAACAGCAAGGATTCCACCCAGAATCTTGGGATGTAAAGTTTTAACTCTCCCGCCAAGTATTTCAGGGAAGCCAGTTACATCTTCAATTTTTTTTGCTTTGATCCCGCTCTGCACAAGGAGATTATAAGTTCCCCCAGTTGAAATTATTTCTATACCGAGGTTTTGAAGTTCTCGCGCAAAATCAACTATTCCAGTTTTATCATAAACACTTATAAGTGCTGTTTTAATCTTCATTTTTGATCATCACCTTTCTTCCTGAAACTATCACCTTACCTTCAACAAAAAGTTTGATCGCCTCCGGATAAATTTCATGTTCAATTTTCAAAACTCTTTCAGCAAGTGTTTCGGGTGTGTCATCGTCTTTGACTTCAATTGCCTTTTGCATCACGATAGGACCATGATCATATTCCTCATCAACAATATGCACAGTGACACCTGTTATTTTGACCCCGTAATCAATTACTGCCTTGTGAACATTCATTCCATACATCCCTAAACCTCCAAAAGCTGGTAGAAGAGCAGGATGAATATTTAAAATTTTGTTTGGATACTCTCTGATTATTTCAGGGGGAATTTTTTTCATATATCCTGCAAGAACAATAAGTTCAACGTTCCTTGCTCTGAGCTCACTAAGAATCTTTTTAACATAGTCCTCATCACTTGAAAATTGCTTTCTACTTATATGCAGAGCATCTATTCCGTTTTCCTTTGCGATTGTAAGAGCACCGGCGTTGGAATTATTACTTATCACCACGGAAACTTTCGCGTTCAACTTTCCTTCTTTTATGGCGTTAAGGATTGCCATAAGATTTGAACCTCGACCTGAAGCAAAAACAGCAATGTTCATCGATGATTAAAATGCTTTGTCATTTCTTGGATAAATTTAATATTTGATTTAAAAATTATCAAATCTGTTAAGTTCCCCTGCATTTGTTGGACGAATCATATAAAAATAAAAAGCCCCGACAATATGTCGGGGCTTTATGTTTTGACTAACTTTCACATTAATACATGTCGCTCATTCCACCCGGAACCGCTGGTGCTTTTTCTTTCTCAGGCTTTTCAAACACAACAGCCTCAGTCGTCAACAACAATGATGCGACACTCGCTGCGTTTTCAAGCGCAACACGAGCTACTTTAGTTGGGTCAACAACCCCGGACTCAAACAAATTCTCAAACCTCTCTGTCTGAGCATTAAAACCAAAATCATCTTTCCCTTCTTTAACTTTTTGAACAATCACAGAAGGCTCAAGCCCAGTATTTGCAACGATTTGCCTTATAGGTTCCTCAAGAGCTTTTCTAACTATATCAATCCCAACAGCCTGATCCTCATTTTCAGGCTTGAGTTCATCAAGCTTATGCATAACCCTCAAATAAGCTACTCCACCTCCGGGGATAATCCCCTCCTCAATAGCTGCTTTAGTCGCATGAAGCGCGTCTTCAACCCTCGCTTTCCTTTCTTTCATTTCAACCTCAGTAGCTGCACCAATCTTCAAAACAGCAACTCCACCGCTCAATTTAGCAAGTCGTTCTTGCAATTTTTCACGATCATAATCGGATGTCGTCTTTTCAATTTGCACCTTGATTTCATTTATACGACGTTTAATGTCCTCTTTGCTTCCAGCACCCTCAACTATCGTTGTATTGTCTTTATCTACAACGACTTTTTTAGCTTGTCCAAGATATGAAAGTTGTGCGTTTTCAAGTTTAAAGCCTTTCTCCTCGGAAATTACAGTCCCACCTGTCAAAATCGCGATATCTTCAAGCATCGCTTTCCTCCTCTCTCCAAAACCAGGTGCTTTAACAGCACAGCATTTCAACGTCCCGCGCAACTTATTAACCACAAGCGTTGCGAGAGCTTCACCTTCAACATCCTCAGCTATAACAAGCAAAGGTCTACCAGATTGAGCAACTTTTTCAAGTATTGGGAGAAAGTCCTTTAGTGAACTAATCTTTTTGTCATGGATTAAGATATATGGATTTTCAAGTACGCATTCCATCGTGTCCGGATTCGTCACGAAATATGGTGAAAGATAACCGCGGTCAAATTGCATACCTTCAACTATCTCCATCGTCGTTTCAGTTCCTTTTGCCTCCTCAACGGTTATAACGCCATCTCTTCCTACCTTCTCCATTGCATCAGCAATGAGTTGACCAATTGACATATCATTATTTGCTGATATAGCGCCAACATAAGTAATCTCCCTCTTATCCTTAACTTCCCTGCTAATTTCTTTTAATCCTTCGACAACTTTTTGAACCGCCATATCAATACCACGCTTCAAATCCATCGGGTTTCTTCCGGCAACTACATTTTTCAACCCCTCTTTAAATATTGCCTGCGCAAGAACTGTTGCTGTTGTTGTTCCATCACCTGCGACATCGCTCGTCTTTGATGCAACTTCACGAATTAACTGCGCACCTATATTTTCAACTGGGTCTTCAAGCTCAATCTCCTTAGCAACTGTAACACCATCTTTTGTAACAACAGGTGGTCCAAATTTCTTATCTATTATGACATTTCTTCCCTTTGGACCAAGTGTAACCTTTACTGCTTCTGAAAGTTTGTCAACACCGCGTTTTAATGCAGCACGTGCCTCAGCGTTGAAAAGTATGTCTTTTACTGCCATATTTTTACCTCCTTCAAATTTTTGTTTTTAATTTTACTCAATTATTGCAAGAATATCACTTTCCCTCATAATTAAATACTCCTCCCCATCAATAGAAATTTCAGTTCCAGCATACTTACCATACAAAACCTTGTCACCAACTTTTACCTCCATGGGTATCTTTTTCCCATCATCGGTTATCCGCCCCGGACCAACAGCAATCACTTCCCCCTGTTGAGGACGTTCTTTTGCGGTATCTGGAATGACCAAACCACTTTTCGTGATTTCCTCGGCTGGCAACGGCTTTACCACCACTCTGTCAGATAAAGGACGAATATTTACTTTTGCCATAAGATCGACCTCCAACTTTTTTATTTTTATTTAGTATTAGCACTTAACACCTTTTGTTGCTAAACCATATATAAATATAATGTTTAAAGCGATTCGTGTCAAGTGACAAAATGTCTTTTC
The DNA here is from genome assembly GCA_938074445.1 of Candidatus Kryptoniota bacterium. Lineage (GTDB taxonomy): Bacteria > Bacteroidota > Ignavibacteria > Kryptoniales > Kryptoniaceae > Kryptonium. The sequence goes on from CALJEK010000005.1 coordinate 76,720, forward strand.
ATTTAATTCCCCGATTGAAAGTCAAAAAATAAAATTTAAATTTTGTGCAAATTTGTCATACAATTAGATTTTCAAGTTCCCATCCAAAAGTTCTTTAACTGTTTTTTCTGAAAACATTCGATTTATCTCGTCTCTAATATTTTGCCAGTAATGGTGAACAGGACAGGGATTTTTATTCGAACAATTTGGAAGCCCAAGGACACAACCACTTAAAAATTTCTTCCCCTCAAGAGCAAAAACTACATCAAGCAACTTCATTTTCTCAGGCGATTTTTTTAAACGAAATCCGCCATTTTTACCCCTTTTTGAATATATAATTCCTGCCTTTACAAGTTTTTGAATTACCTTAGCTAGAAAATGTTGAGGAATTTTTAAATCTCTTGCAATCTCTTCAGTATCTACCCACTTCTTAGCGCCTCCTTTTTTAAACTGCTTCAAAGCGATATAAAGCACAGCTCTTATTCCATACTCAGCGGTTTTGCTAAGTAAAGCGGACATCTACTCTACTTTTTGAAAAAATTTAAAATTAAATCATCAAATTAAAAAATTTGCAAAAGTCAAACTTATATCTTAAATTAAGATTGAATTTTCTTGGGGCCGTAGCTCAGTTGGGAGAGCGCCACAATGGCATTGTGGAGGTCACGGGTTCGAATCCCGTCGGCTCCACTGTTTTTAAGAAGCCTACACCAACCCTACTTGAAAAATTTAACCGTAGTGATTAAATTTTTTTAGTAATAAAAATAAAAACAGTGTAAATAATATGGCGAACGAAAAATGGAAAATACATCCCGAAAAAGATGAAATTCCTGCCGAATTAAAAAATCTCGCAGAGCAAATTGAAGAAGACGGAGGCACTGTTTTAACAATATATCAGGAACCTTACGGTAAAAATTGGCAAATATTTGCACTTCTACCACTTGAGAAAGTAAAACCAACCCCATTTCAAAGAGACCTTTCAACAGCACATGTAAAAAGACTCCGGGAAGTTATTGAAGAAGTTAAAAGATTCATTGACCCAATTGTAGCCATAAGATATAAAGATGGCGAATACTGGACACCAAACGGAAATCATAGAAGAGAAGCACTCCTTCAACTTGGGGCAAAGGAAATTCCAGCAATAGTAATCCCTGATCTATCAGTTGCATTTCACATTCTATCTCTTAACACTGAAAAAGCGCATAACCTTAAAGAAAAATCACTTGAAGTTATAAGAATGTATAGAGGTTTGCTTGAAACAAATGGAAAAGTTTCTGAGATGGACTATGCTTTTCAGTTTGAGGAGGCTTACTTTATAACGCTTGGTTTGATTTATGAAAAATATCCAAAATTTGGAGGTTCAGCCTATGTTCCGATACTTAAAAAGGTTGATAACTTCATAGACGCTCCCCTGACAAAAGCTCTAAACGAAAGAGAAAAAAGGGCTACCCTTCTCAAAGAAGTTGACGACATAGTTGAACCCATCGTCCATAGCTTTAGGGAAAGAGGAATAAATCATCCCTTCTTAAAGCAGGCTGTTGTTTCAAAAGTTAACCCGATAAAGAGAAAGAAAAAAACAACAATTGAATACGATGAATTGCTCAAACAGATGAAAAAAGCACTTGAGAAGATTGAACCCTCTTCAATAACGATGGATGATCTTATCGCTCTTGCGTCTGAGATGAGCGAATGGACAGATTAATCACCTGTAAATTTCTTTAAAGCCTTTGAAATTTCGCGCAATCTCTTGTCAACAAGATAATTCACCGTCCCAGGTTCAAATTCGCCATTTTTTAATCTCTTCCCAGCCTTAACACCCGTTAAAATTTCAATCCCTTCGTCAATTGTTTCAACAGGATAAATATGAAACATCCCACTCTTCACAGCCTCAACCACATCATCCCTTAACATAAGATCATCCACATTTTTCTTTGGAATTATCACACCTTGCTCCCCCGTTAATCCTTTGGCTTTGCAAACATCAAAAAATCCTTCAATCTTTTCATTTACACCGCCGATTGGTTGTATATCACCCTTTTGATTTACTGAGCCTGTAACCGCTATTCCCTGTTTTATTGGCAATCCAGAAAGAGCCGAAAGCAAAGCGTAAAGCTCTGTTGAAGATGCACTGTCCCCATCGATACCTGAGTAAGATTGCTCAAAGCAAATGCTTGCTGAAAGCGTAAGTGGTTTATCTTGGGCATATTTTTCTCTCAAATAGCCCGCAAGAATTAAAACACCTTTATCATGAATTCTACCACTCAAATTTGATTCCCGCTCAATATTTATTATTCCTGCTCTGCCCATTGACACAGCAGCTGTAATTCTAACAGGTCTTCCAAATCTATAATCCCCCATTTCATAGATTGTCAATCCATTGACTTGCCCAACCCTTTCGCCTGTGACATCAACAAAAATAACACCTTTAGCGATCAACTCCTTTATCTTATCTTCCACCATTTTCTTTCTATAAAAGCTTTCTTCAATTGCCTTCTTAACATGTTCCGCCTTAACAGATTCACTACCATCAACCCCAGCCCAATAGTTAGCCTCACGAATTAAATCTGCTATGACGCTAAACTTCGTTGTAATTTTATCCTTTCTTCCAACATGCCTTACGGCAAACTCAATTATTTTCCCCACCGCTTCTTTATCAAATGGTTTTAAATTTTCATCACGACAGATCTTCTTAACAAATTTTGCATACTGAGCTATCGCCTCATCGTTTAACTCCATTTCAAAATCAAAATCAGCCTTTATCTTGAAAATTTTTCTGAAATCCTCATCATACTCATAAAGCAAATAGTAAAGTTCAGGGTCCCCAAGCATTACAATTTTTGTATTTACTTCAATTGGCTCCGGCTTGAGTGAAATTGAACTTATTTGGAAAAATACATCTATGGGTTGAATCTCAAGCTTTCTATACATTAAAGTTCTCTTTAAAGCCTTCCAAACCCCAGGCTCACTGAGCGCATCCCTTGCGTTCAAAACAAGATAACCGCCATCGGCTTTCAAAAGCGAACCAGCTTTTATCTTCGTGAAATCAGTTCTCCAAAATCCGCGAGAATCATAAACCTTTTCAATTGTCCCAAATATATTTGCAAATGTCGGCGTTGTCTCAATTATAACTGGGATGCCTTCTTGCTCCGAATTATCAAGTATAACATTTACACGATATGGAAGAAGTGGATCGACTTCATCTTTTTGCTCAAGGGATGGAAACGGTGGTTTACCTTGCTCAGATAAAGCTTTGAAAACGCCAAGATTATTCAAAATATGTTTCTTAACATCATCGAGATATTCGTGAACCTTTGGGATTTTGAATTGCTCTTTGATTTCGTCAATTATGCCTTCAACGATAGATTTGACCGCATCTCTTTCAAGTTCTTCAAGCTCTTTTGAAAGCTCCCTTGCAAGCAACATCTCTTTTTTGAAAATTTCCTGCATCTCCGCCTGAAGCTTCAGATATTTCTGCTGAATTTCACGAACTGTTTCCTCAGAAATTTTCCCAGCCTTCGCAAGGTTAGGAAGTTGTTCCACGGGGACAGGTTTACCCTCAATTATTGGGACAATGCTTGGCTTAACCACATTCTCAATTTGCATATTTATAATTGCAAACCTCTCGCTTTCCACTTTCTTCTGAAACTCACGGAACAACTCTTGCTCTTTTTTCTGATACTTTTCAATTATCCTATTCCTCACCTCAAGATACTTTTCGTCCTCGAGCGTTCTTGGAATTTTTTGCTTAAGATAAAAAATCATCGCTTCCATATTTCGTTTAAACATTATCGCCTGTCCTCGTGGAAACTCAAGGAGTCGCGGTTCGTCCGGATTTTTAAAGTTATAGACATAACATCTATCCGGTGCTTGTGGAGCTTTGGGCGAAATTTGCTTAAGAATGTGCTTTATCGTGGTCATCCTCCCAGTTCCAGTCAAACCACAAACAAATATATTGTATCCGGGCGCAAAAAGCTCCGTTCCAAGTTTCAACGCCTTCAATGCCCTTTCCTGCCCAATTATATCTTCAAGCGGTTCAACGGTATCCGTCGTCTCAAACTGTAATTTTTCAATTGGGCATGTCCAACGAAGGTCCTCAGGTTTTAACTCGTTAAATTTTTTCTTTAATTTAAGTTTTACCATAGCGTGGAATCTTAAATTTATTTACGGTTACGTCTCACTCGAAATTTATAACTTTAGCTGGAAAGAAAAAATTTTTCACCTTGATTTAGAATAGGTTTCAGGTATGCGTATAATCTTGCTCACCTTTTCATTTTTCAACAGTTCCAAAATTTCCTTCTTTGTGAGCAATTTCGGCTTGTCTCTCTTTGCATCAACTATGCAGAAAAACCCGAACGGTTCACCCGAGTCATTCACAAATTGATGTGGGACATTTGAACCAATGTATAAAACATCCATAAAATTCATATCAAAAACATCGCTTCCAGCTATTGCCTTACCACTACCCCTGACACATATAACCACATGTTCATGCCGATGCTTTTCAAGCGTTGAATATCCCCCGGGCAAGATCTCAAAATATCGCAAATGAAATTTTATCCTTTCCCCGAATTTTCCGGCTATCACCTGCCTGCAAACATCAAGCCAAGTGTTATTCTCATCTTTATACTCTTTAACTTCAACCCCATTCCATCTGTAATTTTCAAATTTCAAAAACCTCACATCTTTCCTATACATCGCCGAAAATTAACTTTTTGAAAAATTAAATCAAAAACCGCTAAAAAACAAAGTAGCTAAACCTTATCAGTTGCGCTTCCAGACACCCTTCCTTTCATAGTTCCAAACATCATTACTAATGATGTCAAAACAATCACTTGTGTTATTAACTCATCAACTAAATCTATTCTAAAACTTACAGGAACGCTAATAAACAATAAAATCGTTATCAACCCTCTTGGTGCTATTAAAAGAATTGGCTTTGGGTTTAATCCAAACGTTTTAATAAATATAAACCGCAAAGCATAAATCAAAGCAGATATGCCGATCGACCAAACTACAGCTTTTGGGTTTAGCAACGCACCTGTATCAATCGAATAACCAAACAATAGAAAAAACAAAGACCTTACTAAAAATGTGAGTTCGATCGTCAACTCTTTAAATCGGCGAACCTCATCGATCAAAACTTCAATTTGTAATAGATGAAAATATTTATCCGCCTCTTTAACTTTTATCTTATCTATGTTTCCCAGAAAAAGACCGAAAATAAGTATGAGAATCAAAGCGGGCAAATGATAAATTTTAGAGATTGAGTATATTGCTATTATGATCACAATGATCGGAATAAACTTCACATGGTGTTTTATTCTACTTAGCAGAAAAGCCAACACCAAGGTCATAACATACGCTATGATCAACACGAATAGCGTTTCAAAAGCAAAAGATACAAGAGATTTAATTTTAATTCCGTTATCATTAAACATAAGAAAATTGAAAATCACCACCCCGAAAATATCCGACATACTACTTTCATAAATGATAAATTCTCTATCCTTAGGTTCCAAATCCTTAGCACCTGAAATCGCAACAGAACTACTTATCACAGCAAATGGGACTGAATTTGCGAAGGCAACTTCAAAGGGGACATCTTTTAAGTGTCGAAATATAAGGGCAAGTGCAAAGCTAAGGATCAGAACTGGTAAAAGGGAAAAAAGAATAATTTTTCCAATAAGTGGTAGTTTACTTCTATTTAACTCTAACTCCAAAGAACCCTCAAGCACAATCAAAATTAATCCAATAGTTCCAAGGACTGGAAGCACAAAGGATAAATCTGGTATTGAAACATTCAATATTTTTACAATCACCTTGCTCAACCAACCGACAAAAAGTAAAAGCAGCACTGAGGGAACCCTGGTCTTTGATGAACTTACATCAAATAAATAAGCAAGCAAAAGCAAAAAACAAATTGACAGGATTATTAGATGTGGCTCCGGCAATTTTTAATCCAAATTGTTTGCTTTTATTTTAAACTACTTAAGTGGGTTGCCTAAAATTTCCCGAAGATTCAGTTAATTTTAAATTTAGAGTTTTTAAGACAACTTTTCGTCATTTTATCTTTTCTGCCGTTCATTTTTGATAATGTAAATTTTAGATATGCTGAAAGCAAGTTTAAATGCTGCGTTGTTAAGCTTGATATTGTCTACGTTGCAACTCTAAAGGGGTGAGTCCGCCATTCCCCCTCATCATCCCAGATTCACATATCTTTAATTTAATATAACACCGCTATAACAAACTTAAATTTCCTCCGAATTCATCACCTCGTAAAAATTTTAGCGTTTACAGTAAAATTAGGATTTTGAACTTCTCCCTCAAAAAGTTCAATTTTAATTTTTTCATCATTTAACATCTGAACTAA
>CALJEK010000006.1 GCA_938074445.1 Candidatus Kryptoniota bacterium
GTTTTGGTTGAGAGAGAAAAGGTTCAAAAAGTAATTTCGAATTACAATAAAACCGTTCTCGCTAATGGAGTCAAGGTTGTGTCTGAGTCAATACCTCATGTTAAAAGTGTTTCCTTGGGGGTATGGGTTGATGTTGGTTCAAGGGATGAAGATGATTTGAACAATGGCATAACCCATTTTATAGAGCATATGGTTTTCAAGGGGACGAAGAACAGGGGGGCAAAGGAAATCGCTGAATTTGTCGAAGATATCGGCGGTTATTTAAACGCCTTCACGACAAAAGAGAATACATGTTTTTATGTCAGAATTTTAAGTGAACATTTGAAGAAGGGGGTTGAAATACTTGCGGACATAGTTCAAAATCCGATTTTTGATAAAAAGGAGATCGAAAAGGAGAAAGGGGTGGTTTTTGAGGAGATAAAAGATGTCGAGGATGATTTTGAAGAATATATTGGTGACCTTCTTGAATATCAAATTTACTATCCGCATCCGCTCGGCTTGCCTATAATAGGGACAAGGGAGACTGTCAGTGGATTTACGAGGGAAAAACTTTTTGAACATTTGAATAAGTTTTACAACCCCGGGAATATTGTTATATCCGCTGCTGGAAATCTCGTTCATGAAAAATTAGTTGAATATGTTGACAAATTTTTCACATCTGCGAACAGGAACGGTTTAGACCGTAAAAGTAAGAGGGAGAAGCCGGACAAAGTGATGGCATCTAATTATGTGATTGATAGACCTTCAAGTCAGTCGCACGTTTGTATCGGGACTGCTACATTTGGAGCAAGGGATGAGAAGCGAGATCATTTGCTTATTCTTAACACTATTTTAGGCGATGGGATGAGTTCAAGGTTGTTTCAAAATGTGAGAGAGAAATATGGGCTTGTGTATTCAATTTATTCCTTTTACACGATGTTTAAAGATACAGGGGTTTTTGGGGTTTATTTTGCGTGCGATAGAAAAAATGTTGAAAAGACGATTGATTTGGTGTGGAAGGAGTTTAACTCAATTGTTAAGAATGGGGTATATGAGGATGAATTGAAGAGGGCGAAAGCCCAGGTTAAATCTTCTATTTTAATTGGGTTGGAGAGCATGTCCAACAGGATGCAACGGCTTGCGCAGATAGAGCTTGTTTATGATGGTAATTATTCAGATGTTGGCGAAATTATAAAAAGGATTGAAAAGGTTTCATCTGAAGAGGTTCAAGAAATGGCTGGTGAAATTCTTAAACGGGAAAAATTTACTACGGTTATCATCAACCCATCTAAAAAATAAGCGGAGTAAAACAAATGATAATAGGCGTTCCAAAAGAAATTAAAAGGATGGAGAACAGAGTAGCACTTTTGCCTGCTGGTGTTTCAATTCTCAAGTCTCATGGTCATACTGTTTTAGTTGAAAAAGGGGCTGGGCTTGGGAGCGGATTTAGTGATGAGCTTTACAGAAACGCAGGCGCTGAAATCGTCTCAGACCCGAGGGAAATTTATGCTGAAGCTGATATGATAGTCAAAGTGAAGGAGCCGATTGATTATGAATATGACCTTTTAAGGAGGGGACAAATTGTCTTCACTTACTTTCATTTTGCTGCGAGTCGTGAGCTAACTGAAGCGGTTATTAAGTCAGGTTGTATAGCTATTGCATATGAGACTGTTCAAAAGGATGATGAGAGTTTGCCTTTGCTTGAGCCGATGAGCGAGATTGCTGGAAGGATGGCGCCACAAGAGGGGGCAAAGTATCTTGAGAAGTCTATGGGAGGGCGCGGAGTTTTATTGGGTGGTGTTCCCGGTGTTGAGCCAGCGGATGTTGCGATAATTGGAGCTGGAGTCGTTGGCACAAACGCAGCGAAAATTGCAGCTGGTCTTGGAGCAAGAGTTACAATACTTGATGTCAACTTGCAAAGGCTCAGATATCTTGATGATATAATGCCGAAAAATGTCGTGACGATGGCTTCAAATGAGTATAACATTGCAAAAGCAGTTCGCAGGGCTGATGTTTTGATAGGTGCAGTTTTAATACCTGGGGCAAAAGCACCGAAACTTGTATCAAAAGAATTGGTTGCGCAAATGAAAGAGGGGGCAGTGATAGTTGATGTTTCGGTTGATCAAGGTGGATGCATTGAAACTATAAGACCGACGACGCATGATGATCCGGTATATATTGAGTACGGCGTCGTTCATTATGGCGTTGCAAATATGCCTGGGGCTGTTCCAAAGACATCAACGATCGCTCTTACAAATGCTACATTCCCATATGTAGTTGAACTTGCAGATAAAGGTTTTGAGATGGCTATAAAGAGAAACAAGGAATTAAGAAGAGGTGTTAATATAATTGAAGGTAAGATCACTCATAAAGGCGTCGCGGAGGCTTTTGGTTTAGAGTATACGCCCATCGAAGATTTAATCAAGTTTGATTAACAAAATAAAATTAGAAAAATCAGATGGCAAAGATAACAATAGATGGAAAAACCGCAGAAGTAAAAGATGGGATAACCATCCTTCAAGCAGCAAAAGAACTTGGCATTGACATTCCGCACTTTTGTTATCATCCTGCTCTTTCAATATCTGGAAATTGCAGGATGTGTCTTGTTGAGGTTGAAAAGATGCCGAAACTTGTGATTGCATGTGCGACTCGGGTGATGGACGGAATGGTTGTTTACACGCAAAACGAAAAAGTTAAGAAAGCAAGACAAGCAGTGCTTGAGTTTATCCTTATCAATCATCCGCTTGATTGCCCAATTTGTGATGAAGCTGGCGAATGCAAACTCCAAAATTATACATACATTTACGGACCTGGACATAGCAGATTTGACGAAGAGAAAAATCACAAGCCGAAAAGAGTCCCCCTTGGTCCGAACATCGTTCTCGATGTTGAAAGATGTATAATGTGTTCAAGATGTATAAGATTTTTTGATGAGATCGTGAAAGACCCACAGTTGACCTTCACTAACAGAGGGGATAGGGTAGTTCTGACGACTTTTCCGGGGAAGCGAGTTGATAACCCTTACTCAATGAATATAATTGACATTTGCCCAGTTGGCGCTTTAACTTCGCGAGATTTTAGATTCAAGGAGAGAACTTGGGATATGACCGCTGTCAGCAGTGTTTGCCCAGGTTGTGCGAGAGGATGTAATGTATATCTTTGGGTTAAAGATAATCAGATTTTGAGAATCACTCCAAGGGTAAATATGGATGTAAATAGATATTGGATGTGTGATTATGGTCGGTTCACTTATAAGCCTGTAAATTCAGATGATAGAATAAAATCGCCGATGGTTCGATTAAATGGCGAGCTTGTGGAAGTTGACTGGGATGTCGCGCTTGAAAGAGCCGTTTCCTTGCTCAAGACTGTTAAACCTGATGAGATCGCTATTATAGGTTCTGCTTATGCAACAAATGAGGATAACTTTGCCTTGCGGAAGTTTGCTAAGGTCGTTCTTAAAGCGAAATATGTTGACTTTTTATCTCATATTAAAGATGGGGATGAAGACGATTTCTTGATCAGAGCGGATAAAACTCCAAATTCAACTGGTGCGAGACTTGTTGGCATCGGCGCAGAAAATGGATTTGGTTTTGAATCAATAGTTGAGGGTTTAAAGGAGAAAAGGTTTAAGGTCGTTTATGTAATGGACGACGATATTGCTTTGAATGATGAGATTTATAATTTGCTTGATGGCGTAGATATAATTGTTCATGCGTCCAATCGAAATAAAACTGTTGAAAAGGCGACTGTCGTATTTGCGAGCGCGACATTTGCCGAAAAGGAGGGAACTTTTACCAACTTTGAAGGGCGAGTTCAAAAGGTAAACATAGCAGTTCTTCCGAAAGATGTTGAACCGTATATGGTTTATAAACCGAGAAAATTTGGCGAAGCAAGACCGAATACAGGAGAGATTGATAAATCTAAATTTGCATTATCACGATTGTTTAATTTTGGGACTCAATTTGACAGATGGGCAAGGGGAGAGAGAAGAAATGTTAAACCATCGTGGTGGGTAATTTCGCAAATTGCTAACGGTCTCGGCGTGAAATTTAATTATGAGAAGGCTGAAGATGTGTTCAACGAGATCGCGCAAACCGTTCGCGAGTTCAGAGGTTTAACTTATGAGTCAATTGGTGATGAAGGGGTCAGGATAAATTTAGGGAGTAAGAAAGTTACATCTGTTGAAATTTAAAGTTAAAATCAACAAAAATTAAAAGTTCAAAGCACATGGAGGCGATTTTAATTGTAATCGTGAAAGCAGTGATTTTCATACTTTTATTCTTGACTGCTTCTGCGGTTTTGACATATGTTGAAAGGCGAATTTCTGCTTTCATTCAAGATAGGCTTGGTCCAAATAGGGTTGGACCTTTTGGGCTATTTCAACCGATTGCTGATGTTATAAAAATTATTTTCAAGGAAGAGATAATCCCTGCAAACGCTGATAAAACTTTGCACACGATTGCGCCGATAATTTCACTTTTTGTCGCTTACAGCGTTTTTGCAGTTCTACCTATTGGAGAAAAGTTAATAATTGATGGGAAAGAAGTTAAACTTATGCTTGCTGATGTAAATATCGGTTTCCTTTACATACTTGCGTTGAGCTCACTTGGTGTTTATGGTATAACCTTAAGTGGATGGGCATCAAATAACAAATATTCGCTTCTCGGTGCTTTGAGAGCTTCTGCTCAAATGATAAGTTATGAGCTATCGCTTGGGCTTTCACTTGTCGGCGTTGTTCTTGTCGCCGGATCAATTCAAATCGACGAGATCATACGTTCGCAAGCAAGCGTCTGGAATATTTTTTACCAACCCGTTGGATTTATAGTTTTTCTTGTGTCCGCTTTCGCAGAGACAAATAGATTACCTTTTGATTTACCCGAGGCGGAACCTGAACTTGTCGCGGGTTATCATACGGAGTATTCCGGGATGAAGTTCGGTGCTTTCTATCTTGCGGAATACACAAATATAATAACAATGAGTTTGCTAACCGTGGCTTTTTACCTTGGTGGATGGTATTTCCCATTTGTTGACATTTACAGTGGTATGAATCCAAATCTTGCGGGAATTTTGCAAGTGATTGTATTTTTTGCAAAGGCTTTTGTTATAATTTTTCTTTTCATGCTTGTAAGATGGACGTTGCCGAGGTTTAGATACGATCAACTTATGCGTTTGGGATGGCAAGTTTTATTGCCACTTGCGCTTTTAAATGTTCTTGTGACCGGACTTGTTAAGATAATTCTTTAAAAATAAAACTCGGTTTGAGAATGGGTGAAACAAAGATAAATGGCAGAGCGAGAACCAGAGAGATAAAACGAAAATCAAATATGAACCTTCTTGAACGATTTTATCTTCCAGAAATTTTCAAGGGTTTAAGCATCACATTTCGTCAAATATTTAAGCCCAAATTCACATTTGAATATCCAGATGTAAAATGGCAACCCCCAGCTTCATTTCGTGGGAGACCCGTGCTTGTTGTGGACGATGAAACAGGGGTTGAAAGGTGCGTGGCTTGTGGGCTTTGTGCAAGGGTTTGCCCAGCGCTTGCAATTGAAGTTGTAGCTGATGAAACCGGACTTGATAAGGAGAGATACCCGAAGAAATTTGAAATAAATATGCTTCGTTGTATTTACTGCGGACTATGCGAAGAAGTTTGTCCCGAGGAAGCAATTGTTATGAGCAAAGAATATGAACTCGTCTTCACAAGTAGAGAAGATGCAATCTTTGGTAAAGATAAACTTCTTACGCCCGCATCAAAATTAAAAGAAAGACTTGAGTTCTTGAGGCAGATGAGGTAAAATAAAATTGTCTGCACCACTATGGACGATGATAAAGGTTCAATGTGTAATGGTTCGATTTTTAAAATTCTTTCGACTTCGTTTCTTGTCCTGACCTTGATTATTTCCCAAGTGTCCGCCCAGAGAATTTCTTTAATTCAATATCCCGATGAAATCGTAAAAGGTGAGAAATTCGCCGTAAAGTTAAGCATTTACGCAGAACCCGAAGATACAGTTCTGATCATCGCTTCGGTTGAAGGGGAGGTTAATCTATTTGAATCTTTTATATTTGAGGACAGCCTCGTAAATACTGAGCCTGTTAAACCGAATTCACTGTTGGCATTAAATGAATATTTGCGGAAAAATTTTCCGACTCAGAAAACATTTGTCTTTGTGGATACATTTAAACATTTGTCCGTTTTGAGAAATTACGCTTTTGTGATGAGTGCGAAATCGTCAGATGAGATTAAACTAAAATTTTTGTCGATGAAAGTTTCTTCTGATTCTTTGGTTTTTGAATCGGCGGAGGTCGAAAAGCACAAAGTTAACATCAAAGTTAAAAACTATTCGGATAAAACAGCGGGTTTATGCGTCAATTTTGAAAAAGATGGATTTATCAAATTTAATCTGGATGATAAATTTAGTGCGAGAGATGGCTTCACACTTTCGTTTTGGTTGAAGACAACATCAATGATGGGCAAGATAATTACTTTGAGGTCAACTCTTGATAAAAGCTTTATGACTATTGGGTTAAAATTTGGGGGTATTTTTGTCTCGATGAGTAATTCGATTGGAAGATATGAGATAACATTTCCAAAATTTGTAAGTGATGGCAAGTGGCATTGCGTTGTGATAACCGCAAATCAATTTGACAACGTTTTAAGGCTTTATGTTGATGGTGATAAAATTGATGAGGTTTTTATACCGAATTTGTCGCAATTTGAGATAAATCGACCAAATGCGAAAATTGAAAAAGGGTTGATCGATGAAATTGTTCTTTTTAAAAAGATTAAGCCTGGGTTTGCAGATCGTCTCTGGCGTTATTTCGTCAAGTTTGATTCCGATGTGGTTTTCCTTTTAAAGTTTGAAAATGAAGGGATAAATGTGATTGGAAATGTAAGCAATATTGAATCAAGTGCTGTTAAATTTGTCCCATCGTCAGCACAGATTTGTTCGCCTTGGATAAAAGTTACTGCGGAATTAAAAGAGAGCAAAATTAACATAGGTTGGGAAGTAGAAGACCCTGAGTTCGTGAGTGGCTTCGTCCTTGAAAGAAAAGTTAAAGATGAGCAATTCCAACCAATTTATCAGATTTTGGCATCCGGGGTTAGAAAATATACATTTATTGATGTGGATATTGAAAACAACGCTGTTTACTTTTACAGGGTTAAACGAGTTAACAAAGATGGAAGTTTTGAATTTTCGGACGAAATTAAAGTTGGGGTTGGATTAAAGAAAGACTTTGAAATTGTCGGCAATTTCCCCAATCCGTTCAATTCCGAAACGAAGATAATTTATACTCTGTTCAATGATGCCTATGTTAAGCTTACTGTTTATGACATCGTTGGGCGTGAGATTGCAGTTTTGGTGGATGGATTTCAAGGCAGGGGAAGGCATGAGGTCTTGTTTAGCCTTGGAAATTTGAAAGCAGATGAGATCACGAGCGGAATTTACTTTTACAAGCTTCAAACGCAGAAAGGATATGAGATAAGAAAAATGATAGTTATAAAATGAGCGCGCGTTTGTTGATCTTGCTCTTGCCCGTTCTGTTTTCCTGCTCAGCTTCAAAATATACCACTGTTAAAACAATGGTTGAACTTGTAGGCGAATGGAAGTTTAAGATTGACCCTGACGATCTCGGGCTTTCACAATTTTGGTATTCTTCTAATTTTGACCGAAGCGATTGGGTGACGGTTGAGGTTCCAAATTTCTGGGAAAGGTATTCAAACTTTTCAAAGTATGACGGGATTGCTTGGTATTATAAAAGTTTCGAGGTGAAGCAAATTGATAAGCGAAAAAAATATGCAATCTTTTTCAGCGGTGTCGACGATGATTGCGGAGTGTGGCTAAATGGTGAATTTGTCGGTGAACATCGTGGATATAGCGATGAGTTTTATTTTGATGTGACGAAATTTTTAAAACGAGGTTTGAATGAACTTGTTGTGATGGTAATTGACCATGGTGGACCTGGTGGAATCTATAAGCCGGTGGCGATAGTTGAATATTCAGAAATTGAAGACCTTTTAAAAGGAGAGTTTTATTACAAAAACGCAAGAAAGAGCGAGGAATGGGTTAAGGATGCGATTATTTACGAAATTTTTCCAAGGGCTTTCTCAGAAGAAGGAACGTTTAAAGAGATAGAGCGTGAAATCCCACGGCTGAAAGATTTTGGCGTAAATGTCATCTGGCTGATGCCAATCCATCCAATTGGTGAAATTAAAAGAAAGGGAACCCTCGGGAGTCCATATTCTGTGAAGGATTACTATGGAATCAATCCAGAATATGGCACAGCGGAAGATTTCAAATCTCTCGTCAAAACCGCACACGAAAATGGGATTAAAGTTATAATTGACCTTGTTGTAAATCATACCGCATGGGACAATGATTTGATATTTAAACATCCAGAATGGTATGTTAGAAACAACGAGGGTGAAATCATTTCACCAAATTCTGATTGGACAGATGTAGCGGATTTAAATTACGATAATCCTGAACTAAGAAGATACATAATTGAGGTGATGAAATATTGGATTAAAGAGTTTGACATAGATGGCTACCGCTGTGATGTTGCTGAACTTGTTCCGACCGATTTTTGGAATGAAGCGAGAAAAGAACTTGATAAAATTAAACCTGTAATGATGCTTGCTGAAGGGAGCTTGCCTGAACAACATTTGGAGGCGTTTGACTTAACTTATAGTTGGAATGTTTATGATGCGCTCGCAAGGATAATAAAAAAAGGACATCTTCCATCTGTCCTTGACAATGTTCTCGAAAGTGAAAAGTATAAATTCCCCAGAGGCTCTTTAAGGTTGCGTTTCAATGAAAATCATGACAAACCAAGGGCTGTTAAATTTTTTGGTGAGGATGGTGCGCTTGTCTCGGCTTTTATAGTTAATACGATTCCAGGAGTTCCGCTCATTTACAACGGGCAAGAGTATGGGGATACGACAAATCTTTCGTTGTTTGAAAAACAAGTAATGTCAAGGGACAGCATAAGTGAAAGGGGGAAGAAATTTTATTCGTTTTACAAAAAATTGTTTAACTTTAGAAAAAACTCCCTCGCTTTGAGAAGAGGTGAGATGATAAGAGCTAAAACACTTAATGATGATAAAGTTTACGCTTTTTGGAGAAAATATGGAGACGAAACGGTTCTTGTGCTTGCGAATCTTTCAACTTGGGGAGTGACGACAAAATTTCAAATTGACAAGATTTTAAAGGAAAAAACTAAGGGTGGTAAAGTTAAATTTTACGATGTTTTTGAAGATAAAACGGGCGAGATGAAGGTTGAAGATTTTGTTAATTTTAAACTTGAGCCCTTTGGTTTTAAACTCATCTTGGTTTTTTAAAACAAATTTAGCAGGTGAAAATGAAATCTTACACGGAATATCTAACCTTTAACACCAAAAATAAGCGTGAGATAATCAATATCACTGACAAGGTGAACGAGGCATTGAAGCGAAGCAACATAAAAGAGGGATTTTGTCTTGTTTCGGCTATGCATGTCACAGCTGGCGTGTTTGTGAACGATGATGAAGATGGATTGCTTGAAGATTTAAAAGAATGGCTTGAAAAGCTCGCACCATTTAAGCCAGATTATATGCACCATAGAACTGGCGAAACGAATGCAGACGCGCATTTGAAAAGTTTGCTTATTAACCACGAGGTTATAATTCCTGTCACAGATGGACGACTTGATTTTGGACCTTGGCAGCAGGTTTTTTACGCCGAATTTGATGGGCAAAGGAAGAAAAGAATTATAATTAAAATCATTGGTGAATGATTCTTTCAACAACGCTTTGAAAGATCTCCCTGACTTTTCTCATCCTACTCTTTATAGAGTCGATGAACTCATCTGGAAATCTATAACCAAGGCATAGTGAAAGATATTCAAGTTTCTCCAATTCATCTGGGATTAGGTTTAATTTTGAGCCCAATGAAACGCGTATAAATTTTTCAATCTCTCTGTAAAATTCGTAATTTTCGACTAAAATTTTATGTTCGTTTTCTTTTAAAAAATCGTGTGCAAGCAAATTCTCCAGCGCCTTTGCTGTGTTCCTTTCTATCTTTCCCAATTTTTTCAAGTGTTTCATTTGTAATATTTGAGCAATAAATTCAATATCCGTCAAACCACCCGCGCTCAACTTTATGTCTATTCTATTATGTTTTACGTTTCGTTCCATCTTCTCGCGCATTTTGAATATGTATTGCTCAAGTGATTTTGTGAATTCAATTTTTAAAATTTTGTCGTTAATTAACTCAAAAACCCCTTCCGCAATTTCTTGATTCCCAGCGATGAACCTTCCTCTTGTGAACGCTTGAATTTCCCAAAACTGCGCTCGATTTCTTAGGTATGAATCAAAGTATTCAAAATTCACAAGTATAGGCGCATTCCTTCCTTCAGGGCGAAGCCGAACATCAACCTCGTAAAGTTTTTCTATCTCAATATCTGTCATACGCTTTACTAAATTCTCACACTTCGCCGTTAAAATTTGATATTTTTCCGCTTTTTTCTCGTCGGTTATGAACATTATATCAAGGTCCGAGTCAAAGTTCATCTCCTCGGACCCAAATTTTCCAAGCCCAAATATTGCGACCTTTCGTCTTTCATCCTCATCAAAATTTTCAAGGAAAAATTTATTTAGAATTAACTCTGCTTGCTCTGTTAATTCTTTTGAAAGGCGATAAAAATCAATCAAACCACCAAGGTTTAAAACAAGCAATCTTATCTCGTTTAGGAATTTAAAATCGTGGGGATTAAAGGCGTCAAAGTTCTTAAAAAATTCGAAAACCTCACTTGTTTTTTTCTCTTTGCTCAAGTTGTTCTCGGATAGCAAAATCTCAAGAAGATGTGTTTTAAACGAAAGCAAATTTGAAAATCTTGAGCTGAATTGAGAAATGTTAAGTATAATCTTTCTGAAGGAGTCGTTCAAAAGCAGATCATAAAACGACTTTGAATATCCAAAGCCTTCCGCGATTTTTCTAAAATTATCAAGTGTTACATCTGGGATTATGGTTTTTGATATCTCGTTCAAAATAATTGCAGACACATTCGCGAAGGAATTTTCCTCTGCGGTGCTGAAAACCATTTCACCTGTGATAAGTTTTCCCTTTGAGAGAAACTCAATATTTCTTATCGCCTTGTTGACATCTTTGAAATTCATATCGTAAAAAAATTTTTTAAATCTTTCCCTTGCGACTTCATCATCAATTATATCTGAGATAAAAATCTCGGGTTTCGCTTCGATTTCGAAGATACGTTCGTAAATTTTTCTTACACTTTCAAATCTTTTGTCAAGTTCATATTTGAAAATTTTCCAGTCGGGAATTGACGCTGTTGGGAATGAAATTGGTTTGTTCTTTTTTTCGTAGTTTTTCATCGCTTTCGCAAGCATCGCTAAAGCGTTTGCTTCAAGGGGAATAGCGTGCGTTTGAAGGTTATGTGAGATTTGGAGGAGATGTTCAATTCTTCTAAAATAGATATAATTTTCGCTTAATATTTTTGCCTCACTTTTTGTGAGCAATCCATAATTTGAAAGTTTTTCAATCGCTTTCAATGTGTTTTGTGTTTTAAGCTCGGGCAAAGTTCCAGCATTTAAAAGTTGTAGCGTTTGAACTATAAATTCAATGTCCCTTATCCCACCCCTTCGCAGTTTAATGTTGTATTCACTTGTTGATGTCGCCTCAAGTTTAGCCTTTATTTTGGCAATTTCACGAATTGGATTATCCAGAAACGAACTCGGGTAAATAAATGAATCAAGCATATTTAAAAATTTCCAACCGAAGTTTAAATCGCCAGCTATTGGTCTGGCTTTTATCAGCATTTGCCTCTCCCATATCTTCCCATAAACCTCATAGTATGTTAAATAACCGAGCAAAGACCGAGCCAATGAACCTGAGGATCCCTCAGGTCTTAACCTAAAATCAGCTCTATAAAGGGAGCCCTCTTCTGTTTTCTCCGAGAGAAAATTTATGAGAGTGGCAACAAGATGATTAAATATTTCATAGTAAGAGATGATTTCGTTGTTTATTTTTAAATCCCCGTCCTGATTGTAAATAAATACCAGATCTATGTCCGAGCTGTAGTTTAATTCCTTTCCGCCAAGTTTACCAAGAGCAATTATGGAGAATTCAGTTTCTGGGAAAGAGAGAAATTTCATCCTCGTTTCTTCGATTGCAAGTTGAAGACAAATTTCAACTATTGCTTCAGCGAGGTCAGAAAGAGCTATAACGGTTTCTTCAAAATTGGCAATGCAAAGGATATCGCGCACGCCAATTCTTAAAATTTCCCTTCTTTTAAACCGCCTTAATGCGTTGAGTTTCTTTTTCAAACTTTGAAAGTAAGAAATGGAACTTTTTACCTCGTTTAAATAATCCTCCTTTGACAATCTCTTATCAAGAACATTTGTTGAGGTAAGCCAATGAAATAGTTCGGGATCACGCACAAGTATATCCGCAAAGTATTGAGAATAGCCGAAGGTTGTAAGCAGGATTTTTAACATTTGCGGATGAAAGGTGAAGTCCTTGTAAAAGGATGATTTGCTAAAGGAGTTCTCAATGAAACGAGCGAAATTGTTTAAGCTTTGTTCGGGATTTGGTGAGGAGGCAAGGGAGGAAATAAAGTTTTCTATGAATTTATCTACGATGTCAAATCTTGCGGTCGAGTTTATAAAGTCATCAACAAGATTTTCAAAATGAGCAATGGACTTTTCATTTGCTCTGAAGATTTTTCTTAAGATTTGCTTTGTTTTTGCATCAAGGCTGAACTTTGGCATTTACATCTGTTTCTTCAAAAGTTTTTGCTTTTGCCTTTTTAAATTCAAGAGCAGACCTTACAAAATCGCGGAATAGGGGATGTGGTTTAGTTGCCCTTGATTTGAGTTCAGGGTGAAATTGAACCCCAACAAACCATGGATGATTTGGAATCTCAATTATTTCAACGAGCAAACCATCGGGTGAAATACCGCTGAAAACCATCCCATTTGATTCAAAAATTTCCCTAAATTTGTTGTTGAATTCATATCTATGCCTGTGTCTTTCATTTATTATGTCGGTTCCATAAGCGTGGTATGCTTTTGTGTTAGGTTTTAAAATTGCTGGATATGAACCAAGCCTCATGCTTCCGCCCTTCATTTTGACTTCTATTTGCTCGGGCAAGAGATCAATCACGGGATATGGTGTTGATGGATTGAATTCGGTGCTATTTGCGTCTTTTAAACCGCACACATTTCTTGCGAATTCAATTACGGCACATTGCATGCCGAGACAAATACCGAAAAATGGAACTCCATTTTCACGAGCAAATTGAATTGCTTTAATCTTGCCTTCAACCCCTCTTTCACCAAAACCTCCGGGGATCAAAAGTCCGTGAACATCTTTTAGAAATTGTTCCGCCCCATACTTTTCAATATCCTCAGCCCTTATCCATTTTATATTAACTTTGCATTCATTTTCGGCACCAGCGTGAATAAATGACTCTATTATGCTTTTGTAAGCGTCTCTTAATTCTGTATATTTCCCACAAACTGCGATTTCAACGCTATCTTTCGGTTTTTTTATCTTTTCAACAAATTTTATCCATTCCGTTAAGTCTGGCTCTTTAGCTGAGATGTTTAACTTTTTAAGAACGATATCGTCAAGTCCTTCCTCATAAAAAATTAGTGGAACCTCATAAATTGTTTCGACATCAATCCCCTGGATTACTGCCTCTGGCTCGACGTTTGTGAAAAGTGCGATTTTTTCTTTTATTTCTTTACTTAAAGGTCTTTCAGTTCTGCAAATTAAAATATCGGGCTGGATTCCAATCTCAAGCAATGTTTTTACGCTATGTTGCGTCGGTTTTGTTTTAAGTTCACCTGCTGACTTAATGTATGGAATAAGAGTCACATGTATGTTAATTGCGTTTTGTTTCCCAACCTGAAGCATAAATTGTCTTATCGCTTCAAGAAAAGGAAGCCCCTCTATATCGCCAACTGTTCCACCAATTTCCGTTATTATAACATCGTAATCATCCTCTTTTTCGATAAGTGTAATTCTTCTTTTAATTTCATCCGTTATATGGGGAACAACCTGAACGGTTGCACCCAAATAATCGCCCCTTCTTTCGCGCATTATGACTTCATGGTAAATTTGACCTGTCGTCGTATTATTTAACTTCGACATACTTATGTCAAGGAACCTTTCGTAATGTCCAAGGTCAAGGTCAGTTTCAGCCCCATCGTCAGTCACATAAACTTCGCCGTGTTGATATGGATTCATCGTTCCAGCGTCAACATTTATATATGGGTCAAATTTCTGAATTGTAACTTTTAAACCTCTTGCTTTCAGGAGAAGCCCGAGAGATGCACAGGCAATCCCTTTCCCGAGCGATGATACAACTCCGCCAGTGACAAAAATGTATTTCGTTTTTTTATCTTTCATTTTGAAAACTTATTTTTGTTTTAAAATGGCGACAACGTTTTCAAGATCAAAGGGTGTATCAACTCCTATTGTGTCTTTCTCTGTTATCACAACTTTTATTCTCATCCCATTTTCAATAGCTCTTAACTGCTCAAGTTTTTCCAATTCTTCAAGTTTTGAACTTTTAAGACTTACGAACTTAAAAAGCGAATTTCTTTTATAAACGTAAATGCCGATGTGTTTATAGTGAACCCCCAATTTCAACCATTCGTCTTTTGTTCGCGCATCCCTGCAAAATGGAATTGGACTTCGTGAGAAATACAGCGCAAAATTTTTTTTATCGAAAACAACCTTAACGACATTTGGATTAAAAAGCGCTTCAACATCTGTAATTTTAACTGCAAGCGTTGAAATATCTATATCGTCTTCTTTTAAAAGCGGTTCTATAGCGGAATCAATCATATCGCCAGAAATTAATGGTTCGTCCCCCTGAATGTTTACGATTATGTCCGCATCAATATTGCGAATAGCGTAAGCTATTCTGTCCGTTCCCGTCGGTATTTCGGATGGCGTCATAATTACATTCCCACCAAAATTTTTTACAATGTTGAAAATTCTTTCGTCATCTGTTGCGACATAAACATCGTTTATCAACTTGGACGACATTGCGTTCTCGTAAACCCACTTTATCATCGGCTTACCAAGTATATCTGCGAGCGGTTTCCCGGGAAACCTATTTGAGGCATACCTTGCGGGTATTACGCCGATGATTTGAGGCATAGTTTAACTTTGTTCCTCATCATTTTCTTTTTCTTTATGAGGTTTTTCTATCTGAATCACCTTTGGAACCTTGAAGAAAAACTCTGTTCTTGATGGTGCGTTTTTTAGTATCTCCTCACGCGGATAGCTTTCCTTAACGACATCCTCGCGAAAGACATTTTTTAAGTCGATAACATGGTAAAGTGGCTCAACATTTGTTGTGTCAAGTTCATTAAGTTTATCCATATATTCAAGAATTCTGTTAAATTGTTCCGTGAACTTCTCTTTTTCCTCTTCTTTAAATTCAAGCCTTGCAAGATTGGCAATGTATTCAACATCTTTAAGGGTGACTGGCATAGTGGCATTTTATTTTTGTTTTTCAAGATTTTTTTGGATTATATCCCGTGTCAATTCCATAAGTTTTGTTTCCCCGTCTCTACCGGAAAAATTTTCGACGGGTATTGGTTTATCTATCATAATTTCAATGGTTCCGGGGTTTACCTCGAGTTTATGTTTTCTCATTATTTTGTGGCTGTTAAAAATTGTAACTGGGACAACAGGCGTGTTTGATTTAATCGCAAGCATAAAACCACCGCGTTTAAATGGGAGTAGTTTCCCGTCAAAGCTTCGTGTTCCCTCAGCAAAAACGAGAACTGAAACGCCACTTTTAATTTTTTCAATCGCCTTTTGAATACTTTTTATTGCTCTTTTGGGATTTCTTCTGTCAATTAAGATATAACCTCCGTGTTTTAAGAGCCATCCCCAAAACGGTATTCTGCCGAGTTCTTGTTTGGCAAGAAATCTAATTTGGTCAGGAATGCCAGAAATAAGTGCCGGTATATCCATTGCACTTGCATGGTTCGAAATGTAAATGTAATTTTGTTCACTTGAGATATTTTCCAGACCTTTGACTTTAACTTTGACATTAAAAATTGCGAGAATAATTTTTGACCAAATCTTTGCCATGAAGTGATAAACTTTACCTTTGTAGTTAAAGGGAAGGAGCAGAAAAGTGATAACTGCCATTGGGATTGTGATTAAAATAATGCTCCCAGCTTTTAACCAGAAAGAGATTTTTTTCATTTTGTGCAACGGTCGGTTTTTTACAATGATAATCAAAATGGATGAGAAAATCAAGTTGTTTGAAAAAATTAATTTCATTTCTTAAATTTGTTATTGCAAATTGAAAAACAAAAAGACAATCTCAAATGGAAAGGAAAATAAGAGTGTTAATTGCAAAAGCTGGGCTTGATGGGCATGATAGAGGGGCAAAAGTAGTAGCAGCTGCTCTAAGGGATGCTGGGATGGAGGTGATCTACACTGGCTTGAGGCAAACACCTGAGATGATAGTTTCAGCTGCGATTCAGGAGGATGTTGATGTAATTGGGATTAGCATTTTAAGCGGAGCGCATATGACGATCTTCCCAAAAATAATTAATCTTATGAAAGAAAAAGGACTTGATGACGTTCTCTTGATCGGCGGGGGAATAATTCCAGATGAAGATATACCCAAGCTGAAAGAAATGGGCGTCGCGGAAATTTTTACGCCCGGTACCTTAACATCAGAGATTGTTAATTTTATCAAGGAGTGGTTTGAAAGAAACAAGATGCAAAAAGTTGCTTAATCGATATCAATTTCCTTTGGAAGTTTTTTAGTAACTATCCGAACATCATCAAATTTCAAACCATCGCTTAGAGAAAAAATTTTGTTGAAGTCTTCTTCATTGAAAAATATCTCAAACCTTTTGCTATACTCGTTTAATTTTGAAAGATAATATTCCACATTTTCATCCCTCCTGAGTGGGTTCCAATCCTCAACGAGTTTACAATTTTCAAATGAGCGAATATCTGAGGTTGAACCAGTGATATAATAGGTTATTTTATCACCCGGTTTATAATTTTTTCTGCTTGCTATCGCAAGTTCATAAGCTGCACTTCTATTTCTTTTACCTTTCTTGACAAGTTCTTGGTATCGATCAAGTCGCTCCCGCAATGTTTCCGTTTTTGCAAGCTCGAAGATGTCTATTTTTCTTTCGGCGATTGATTTATAAGTGGATTTATAAAGTTCATGAATTTTTTCAATTTCGTTGTTGAGCAAAAATTTTATGCATTCGCTTATATACTTTCTTGCGAATGGTTCCATGCCTCTTGAAATAAGAGATGCCCCTTTTATCTCTACATTTCCATCTTTATCAAGAAGGGCGTAATTTTTCTTTTTATAACTTAACATTTTTTTGTAAACCCCGTTGAAAGCAAGGTTTATACCTTCTGGCAAAGTCGAACCAACATTTTTTACAAATTCTTGTGCCTTTTCCTCGTCGGAGCTAAATTCTTTTGGTGGAATAAAGTAAATTCCATCTGTATCCGCTTCTATGACTTTTCCACCTCTACTTACTATCTCTGAAATAAGTTTCTTTAAAATTTTTTGACCCGTCATTGTGACTTTATCTGCGCTTTCATAGTCATTAAATATCGCTCTGCTGTAACCAAGGTATCCATAGAAAGAATTGATTAAAATTTTAAATGCAGATTGAATTGCATCATATTTCGCTTTCTCATCCGGAGTTGTTGCGTTTTTCATTTTATGTTTTGCCTCAAGTCGCATTTTAGTTAAGCTTTCGAGCATCTGCAGGAAAATTCCAGCTTCATCTTTCTTTGGAGCAATTTTAAAGTTTATCATAATTGATGGGTAGAGGGATTCTATATCCGCATGAACGACATTTTCAAAAACACCAGTGTAAAATATATCTGTATAACCACCCGTCGTCTGGAATCCTAAATCGGGTTTTGGAAGTGAATATCTTCTTTTTAGATATGCTCTTACAAGAAGTGACTCAATTTTTGAAGATGAGCCTGATTTTATGACCTGCCAAAGTGAAAACGGCAACATCTGGGCGAGATAAAAATATGGGGGCGTGAGAAGTTCCGAAAGTTTTCTCGTCTCATGGGCATCTTGAAGGGCATACTTTATCAAAGTTTCTGGTTCGTTATCCCAGTACCATGATATTTTTTCTCCAGGGATGTAAATTCTATCTTGAGACGAAATTCCAAAATATTTAGAAACATATTTTAGCGAATAACTTTCAAACTCACGTTTGACAAAATCGTAAAGCTGAACAAGAATCAACGTGTCAATTATGTGCCTTCCGTAAATTTCTATACCCGTGAAAACAGTCTCACGGTCGTAAGTTATCGTCGTAATTTTAGGTTTGCTTCCGTCTCTGCCAAGCGAGAGTTCAACATCGTTAATTTCTGACCTTTTTATAAGGTAGGGAAGGTCAAAATTTAAAATGTTATGCCCCTCAATTATATCGGGGTCTTTCTTGCGAATTACCTCAATGAGTTCAATTAACATTTGCTTCTCGGATTTTCTACGACCATCAATTATATGTTCCCAACCTCTGTTATCAGTCAAGGAGATTATTATAATTCTATCTTCGGGTCTTTCTGGATTGCTGAATCTATGTTTTGTATATGTTTCTATGTCAATTTGAATTCGATATACGTCGTTAAATTCCATCCCCTTAAACAATGTGATTCCAGTCTGCAGTAAGAATTGGTGAACCGGATCGGGACGAAGATATATTATATCTGTATCCGTATATGATTCAACTTTTACACTGTTTTTATTGCTATAATTGCGCAAGATATATCTTACAGCATTCCACATCTCTGTAATTTCTTCAAACGCGCAAACATACTGGTAAAAATTATTGCCCGCTAATTTCTTTATCCAGAATTTTTTATAAAACCCATCTATGTAAGTTTTATCGGCGAGAAAGAAGAAGGGATAAAATTTTCTTATTTCCTCTCTGATCGTTTTACTATTTTCCCTAATGTAAATATGAACAGTCGATTCATCGCGTTGTTGAACTGCCACTATATTCTTTTCTTGGTTATGTCCGTAAATTAACTCATCCATTTTACACCACCTCGACCTCTGAAGAGCGTCTTCCTTTTGGAATTTGACTTTTTAAACCTTCCCTCGTTATAAGACCACAGCCAAGTGTTATGTCATCGAATTTAACAGCTACGTAGCGACCTGGATTGAGATTTGATGGAAAGTTTCTAATGGTCCCGCCGTTTAGGAATGTGCGTGCTTGTTCTTCAGTTTCAAGCTCGATTATATTTTTTGTGATGAAGGGGGATAGAAGCTGAAGAGCGCTCGTTGAAATTTTCCATTGGTTATTTTTTACTGCTTTGGCAAGTTTTAAGCCGATTTTTTGTATTACGCTGGACAGAAGATGATGTTTGAGATTTTTATTTATAAGTGAAAAATCCGTTGTCAAAAACTCCATCCAATCAAGCGAGCTAAACCATAACTCATCTCCTTTAAAATAAAAAGCAAATTCTTCCCATATCCTTTCGTTTATTCCAAACTCATCACTTAAAAACCTTAGCGCTGATTTTAGTTTTTCATCATTTGCTGTCAAAAATTTTATCTGCTGGTTAACTTTTCCGTCGCTTATTTCCATAGTTTTTGGAGGTCTTGAGAAGGTTGAATCTGTTTTTCTTAATTTTGCTATGAAAAACCCTTCCGTGTTTGCCTTGAAGGGATAAATCCTTATTGCTTTTTTCAATCTTTCGTCAAGCAAAAGTCCGTCGTAAAGAGTTATACCTTCGTCAAATTCGGGCTTTTTGTATTTTATTTCTTCGACTTCAAGAGAAAACTTTTTTAAAATTGAATCGATCACAATTTCGTTTTCTTCAACGGTTAAAGTGCATGTAGAATAGACGATTGTACCGCCAGGTTTAACTGATTTTATCGCACTTATAAGCAACTGTTGTTGTTTATTGCTCAAGCGCTTGACCTCATCAAGACTCCACCAGTTTAAAACTTCATTCGCCTTTGATATTATGCCAAGCGCGGAGCAAGGGGCATCTACAATTGCCTTATCAAAAATTTCAGGGAGGATGACACCAAACCTGTTTCCATCAATTGATGTGATTGCGGTGTTTAAAATCCCGAGTCGATCTATTTGATGCGAGACAACCTTTAATCTTTCAATCGAAATATCGTTGGCAATAATGATACCTGTATTTCTCATAAGTTGGGCAATGTGAGTTGTTTTGGAGCCCGGTGCTGAGGCTATGTCAAGAATCATTTCGTTGGGTTTTGGTTCCAGTATTAGCGAGGGAAGCATAGAGGATAAACTTTGGACATAAAATAACCCTGCAAAATGCTCAAGCGTTTTTGAAATGGGGAAAGGCTCGTCTGTAACAATAAATGAATCCTGCACAAGGTCAATTTCTGAAAGTTTAAAACCTTTTCCTTCAAGTTTAGATTTTAATTCATACGCTTGAATTTTCAGTGTATTGGTTCTAATTGTGAGTGGTATATTAAGTTTATAAGGTTTCAAAATAAGTTTGGCTGATTCGGGGTCGAGAATTTTGGTTAGATATTTGAAAATTCGCTCTGTCATGGAATCGTTAATGCAAATTGGGAATCAACGCTTAAAAAATATACAATTTTTAAATAAGCAAGGCAAGATAAGAAAGGCAAGTTTTTCAAGTGGAAATGGTCGATTTCAATTGTTTTTTAATAAAATTTTTTGTAAAATTTACTCAAGTAAAAATTTAAAGCAAGCTTTGAGATATGAGCAAGGAAGCGAAATGGTTTCTTGGAATAATTGGAATAATACTTTCTCTATCAGTTTTGTTTGTTGCGCTTGGTTTTTTTACGCTTGTAAGTTCTATGAAACCTGAGGTTGAAGATGAGGCAATCACTGGCAAGAATAAGGTTGCTTTGATTGAGTTGAAGGGCGTGATAATTAATTCGGAGGATATCATAAAGCAAATTAAAAAGTATGTTAAAAGTTCAGCGGTTAAAGCAATTGTTGTTTACATCGATTCACCCGGGGGTGGGGTATCAGCAAGTGAGGAAATTTATCAAGAGTTAAAAAAGGCGAGAGAAAAAAAGCCAATTATCGTCTCAATGGGTTCTGTTGCAGCAAGTGGAGGTTATTATGTATCTCTTGGAGCAAGCAAGATAATCGCAAACCCTGGGACCATAACAGGGAGCATAGGGGTTATAGCTCAATTTCCAAACTTAAAGAAGTTGCTTGATAAAGTTGGAGTGGAGTTTGAGGTTATAAAAAGTGGCAAGTTCAAAGATTCGGGGAACCCATATCGTGGTCTAACGGAGGATGAAAGAAGATATTTTCAAGGTGTGATAAATGATGTTTATGAGCAATTTGTAAATCACGTCGTTGAGGAAAGAAAGATGAAAAGGGACGAGGTCTTAAAAATAGCTGATGGAAGAATTTTCACAGGGAAACAAGCTTTTGAAATGGGTCTTGTAGATACATTGGGAACGCTTGAGGATGCTATAAAAATTGCAGCAGATCTCGCCGGGATAAAGGGGGAGCCGAAGGTAGTTAAAGAAAAGAAAAAGAAACCGGGGTTTTTAGATTTATTTTTTGAATCAAAAGCCCTTGAAAACCTTGAAGAGATAAAGAGTTTTTTCCTAAATCAACCTGTTTTGCAGTATAGATGTGAATTTATTTTAAAATAAAATTTAGGGTTAGAAATTGACAAAAACAGAACTTGTTAGAATTTTAGCCGAGCAAATTGGTTTAACCGTTGAAGAAGTAGAAAGAGTTATTGATGGGGCTTTAGCAATTATTATGGAGTCTTTGAAAAAAGGTGATTATGTTCAAATAAGGGGATTCGGGACATTTAGGGTTGTGAAGAGGAAGGCAAGAATAGCACGTAATCCCAAAAAAGGTGAAATAGTCCCGCTTGACGATAGGTATGTTCCAGATTTTAAGCCGACGCGAGAGTTTAAACAAATGGTCATCGATAGTTTACGAGATAAAATTCTTGAAGAGAAAGGTCTTAAAAGTCCAGAATCTGACACAGGTCAGCAAACGGAATTGGGTGAAGGTGGAAACTTGAACTAAAATTTTATTAATCATGAACGAGAAGAAATGTCCTTTTTGCAACACGACTTTGCCAGAGGAGGCAAAGTTTTGCTTTAATTGTGGTGCTAAATTGGAAGAGAAACAATCTTCAGGCAAGGAGATACTTATTTGTGAAGTTTGTGGATTTGAGAATAAACCTGGCTCTAAATTTTGCATAAGTTGTGGCGCGGTGTTAACGGGAACCTTTACTTCATCAGAAAGTGTGAGACCTCAAGAAGTTGAGTTTAAACCACCCGAGTTAGAACCAATTAAAGCAAAACAGCCAGAGATAAAGACCAAGCAAAAGAAAAAGGGGAAAGGTTTTAAAGTATCTTTTTATCAATTTTTCTATCTCGGGTTAGCTTTTGTTTTTGTTGGATTAATTTTCTATGGAGTGATTCGTAAGGAGAGAACAAAGTTAGAGCCACATCAACATCCGGAGGTAAATTCTGAAATAATGGCTGAGATCGATCGTTTACGTCAGAAAGTTAATTCAAATCCAGATGATATGGCTTCAACTTTGAGATTGGCAAATCTTTTACACGATGTTCATATATTTGACCAAGCGGTTGAATATTACAGAAGATATCTTAAAAAGAATGAATCAGATCCAGATGCGAGGGTTGATATGGGAATTTGCTTATTTGAGCTTGGTCGTGTAAATGAAGCAATTGCCGAGATGGAAAAGGCTTTAACTTATGCTCCGAAGCATCAACTTGCGCTGTATAATCTTGGCATAGTGAATTTAACGACGGGTAATCTTGAAAAGGCAAAGGATTATTTTCAGCGTTGTATAGATGTTGATCCATCAGCAGAGGTTGCTCAAAAAGCTAGGCGAATCCTTGAACAACATAAATTTTAAAACAAATCATTTGGAGGTGACAACCCGTGCCAAATCTCAGGAAGAAGAGAAAGAAGAAGATGAACAAGCATAAGTGGAAAAAGAGAAGAAGGAAGATGAGGCATAAGAAGAAAATTAGATAATCATTGAGGTTGCCCGTTTGGGCAACCTTTTTAGCATTTATACGCATTCGTTATTGCAAACTAAAAAACAAAAATTTATGACAAAGAGAACAAAGTTAGTTAATCTTTTATTTTTATTTGCTTTTTTTATCATTTCGATTTTGAAGTTTGAAGATGCACAACCTTGGGGTTCTGATGGGCATAAGAAGATAACTGAGGTTGCGATCGATTTAATTTTAAACCTTGATAAATTTAGCGGGGTTGAACAGACAAAATTGGAGTTTTTAAAAAAGTTTCTTGCAGAGAATAAAAATATCATCGTAGAACGATGCATTGAACCGGATATGATCAGAAATGAAGACAAAGATGAACAGTATAACCATTTTATCGACATAGATAGGTATGGCAAATATCCTTTTAATGAACTTCCAAGGGATAAGAAAATGGCAATAGAAAAGTTTGGTTTTGAAACGGTTCAAAAAAATGGGCTTCTCCCATGGAGAATTAGCGATTTTACCGATAGCTTGGCATATTCAATTTCAAAGGCTGATAGGGAAAAGATGTTAAAGTACTTCTCCTGGCTTGCACATTATGTTGAAGACGCACATCAACCACTTCATGTGACCGAGAATTACGATGGTCAACTGACCAATCAGCCCGGAATTCACTCCAGGTTTGAAACCGAGCTTGTAAGATATTTAATGCAAAATAATGCATTGAAATTGGATGCTAAAAATCTTAAAAATGAATTACAGAAGAGCTCTATTGTGAGTGACAAGGTAGATTTTGCATTTAAAATTGTTCTTGAGAGCTACCAGTTCGTTAGCGATATACTTAGCGCTGATAATTACGCAAAGAGTTTAATTCCGCCGGAGAAACTCTATAGGGTTGAGAAAAGGAACGGGAGAACACGATATATTTATTCTGATGAATATTATTCAATCATGGCTGGCAAATTAAAAGATTTAATTAATGATAGAATTAGTAAAGCATCGGTTAGACTTGCAACTTTATGGTTAACTGCATTGGCTGAATCATCAAACACAAATAAAACCTTAATGAGATGAAAAAAAGACGTATTGCTTTGCAAAGTAATCGTGTTTATTTAAGTGAGCGCGAAATTCCGAAGAGGTGGTATAACATAATCCACGATATGCCTGAGAAACCAAAGCCACCTCTTAACCCTAGAACTGCTAAACCTATTTCGGTTGACGAACTTAGTATAATTTTTGCTGAAGGTTTAATTGAGCAAGAAATAAGCGATAAACAATGGATAGATATACCGAAGGAAGTATTAAAAGTTTATCTTTTATGGCGACCGACGCCTTTAATAAGAGCGAGATTTCTTGAGGAGGCACTCAATACTCCAGCGAAAATTTATTACAAATATGAAGGTGTTAGTCCCTCAGGAAGCCATAAACCGAATACTGCAGTTGCGCAGGCGTATTACAATAAAATTGAAGGGGTTAAACGATTAACAACCGAAACTGGGGCAGGGCAATGGGGTAGTGCATTGGCTTTTGCGTGCAATTATTTTGGTTTGGAATGTAAAATTTTTATGGTGAGGGCAAGTTATGAACAAAAACCATATAGAAAGGTCTTGATGAAAATGTGGGGGGCTGATGTAGTCCCAAGCCCAAGCAAGGAAACACAAGCTGGCAAGAAAATTCTTGAAGCCGACCCGGATTCACCAGGAAGTTTAGGTATCGCTATAAGCGAAGCTATAGAAGTTGCAATGTCAGACGAGAAGACAAAATATTCCCTCGGCAGTGTTTTGAATCATGTGCTTTTGCATCAAACCATAATTGGGCTTGAATCTAAAAAGCAACTTGATAAAATTAATGAATATCCAACAATTGTTATCGGCTGTGTGGGTGGGGGTTCGAATTTCGCCGGACTTGCTTTCCCTTTTCTACTCGACAAGTTTTTGGAAAAGAAGAAAACACTGCGAGTTCTTGCAGTTGAACCAGCAGCATGCCCAACCCTTACAAGGGGAATTTATAGCTATGACTATGGCGATACCAGTAAATTAACTCCTCTTTTGCCAATGTATACTCTTGGTCATGATTTTGTTCCACCAAAAATTCATGCTGGCGGTTTAAGATATCATGGGATGAGTCCAATAGTTAGCAAGCTATATGCAGATGGATTTATTGAAGCAAGGGCTTATACACAGAACGAGATTTTTGACGCAGCGATAAGGTTTTTCCAAACAGAAGGAATAGTTCCAGCGCCAGAGTCAGCACACGCTATAAGAGCTGTTATAGATGAAGCAATTAGGGCAAGAAAAGAAAAGAGGGAAGAAGTGATATTATTTAACTTGTCTGGGCATGGGTTTTTTGATATGAGTGCATATCAGGAGTATCTTTCTGGAGCACTTGAAGATGTGGTTTTCACTGATGAAGATATTGATGAATTGACTCGGAAGCTTTCATCATATCCAAGACCCTAACTTAAAAAGTAAAAATTAACTTGTTATTGCAAATTGAAAACAAAAACAAGATTTGCCCCAAGCCCAACAGGACACCTACACATAGGTGGAGCAAGAACTGCGATCTTCAATTGGTTATTTTCAAGAAAAAATAAAGGTGACTTTTTCCTACGAATTGAAGATACAGATAGAGAACGTTCAAGCGAAGATATGGTTCAATCTATAGTTGATGGTTTAAAATGGCTTGGTCTTGATTGGGACAACGACATCTATTATCAATCTGAACACATAAATGAACATATATCTGCATGTTATGAGCTTGTGAAAAGAGGGTATGCTTATTTTTGCTATTGCAGTGAAGATGAACTTGAGAAGAAGAGAAAGGAAGCTGAGCAAAAAAGGATACCGTATAAGTATGATAGAAAATGCCTTTACATAAGCGAAGAAGAAAAATTAAAATATGAAAAAGAGGGGAAAAGTCGGACTATTAGATTTAAAGTTCCCGATGGTGAAACTGTATTTTTTGATGTTGTTCATGGAGAAATCAAATTTAAAAATTCTGAAATTGACGATTTTATTATACTTCGTTCAGACAATACACCAGTTTATAATATGGCTGTTGTCGTTGATGATCATAACATGGGAATCACCCATGTAATTCGTGGAGACGATCATATTTCAAATACACCAAAACAAATTTTAATTTACCAGGCTTTGGGCTGGGACATCCCCATTTTTGCACATGTTCCGTTAATTCTTGGTCCTGACAAAAAGAGATTGAGCAAAAGACACGGGGCTACTGCAGTTTTGGAATACAGAGATAAAGGTTTCCTTCCAGAAGCAATGTTCAATTATCTATGCTTCCTTGGTTGGTCGCCGGGCGACAACAGAGAAATTATGAGCATCAATGAATTAATAGATGCTTTTGATATTACAAGGATCCAGAAGAAAAGCGCTATATTTGATCAAGCAAAACTTGAGTGGATGAATAGCGAATACATTAGAGCTAAAGAAAATGTTGAACTTTTAAAGCTTGTAAAACCGTTTGTTGAGAAGCACGGATACAAGTTTGAAGATGATTTATATTTGTTAAAGGTAATAGCCTTGATGAAGGATAGGGTCAAAGTTCTTGAAGATTTTGTGACTTTTGGGAGGTATTTCTTTGAGGACCCAGTTGACTATGATAGAGAGGGGATCGAGAGGTATTGGAGAGATAAAACCAGTGAGATTTTAATCGAGTTTGTTAACAAGCTTGAGAAAATAGAGGAATATACTGCGCCTGTAATTGAGAGTGAATTAAGAAGTTTCGCGAACGAGAAGAATATCAAAGCGGGCGATTTAATTCATCCGATAAGACTAGCTATTACGGGAATGAGAATAAGTCCGGGGCTTTTTGAGGTGATGGAAGTTCTTGGAAAAGAAACAACGATAAGAAGAATTAAAAACGCTTTGAATAAGATTAGTGTAAAAACCTAACGGAGGTAAGAATGATTTTGCCAATTTATTTGTATGGTGACCCGATTTTTAAAAAACCAGCCCAAAAAGTAAAAAAGATAGACGATAAATTCATTGAAACTTTGAAAGATATGTTTGAAACTATGGAGGTTGCAGATGGAATTGGACTTGCCTCTACGCAAGTTGGCATTCCGTATTCTTTCGCTGTTGTTGATGTTTCAGCTTATGAGGAGTATAAAGATTTTAAAAGGATGGTTATTATAAACCCAGAAATAATTTATTCAAGTGGCGAGGAAATTATGGAGGAAGGATGTTTGAGCATCCCTGGAATAAGAGCGGAGATAATAAGACCTAATAAAATTGTTTTAAGATATCAAGACATTGATTTTAAGGTAAACGAAATTGAGTGCGATGGGCTTCTTGCGAGAGTTATCCAGCATGAGGTTGACCATTTGCTTGGGAAATTTTTCATAGATTATTTATCGCCTATTAGATTAAAAACGCTTAAGCCAAGGCTTGTAAAAATAAAAAGAGGTGAAGTTAAAACCCATTACCCCGTGGTTATACCTGGGACGCGAAAGGTTATAAGTCCGGAGCCCCAATCTCGAGAAGATGTTTGATTTAAAAATTTATTCTGTTTAATCAAATGAAAATTATCTTCATGGGAACCCCTGAGTTTGCTATACCTTCACTTGATGTACTTATAAAGAACAATTACGAAATTACCGCTGTTGTAACAGCACCTGATGAGCCAAAGGGCAGAGGTTATAAAATTTTACCACCGCCTGTTAAGGTTTTTGCACTTGAGCATGGTTTGAGAGTTATTCAACCAGAGAATTTAAAAGATGAAAATTTCATCAGCACTTTAAGGAATCTGGCTCCGGATTTAATCGTTGTCGTCGCCTTTAGGATACTTCCACCCGAGGTTTTTACCATCCCACCACTTGGCACTGTAAATGTTCACGCTTCACTTTTGCCTAAGTATCGCGGTGCTGCACCCATAAATTGGGCGATAATTAATGGTGAAACAGAAACTGGAATTACGACATTTTTCATAAATGAAAAAATCGACACCGGAAATATAATTTTGCAAAGAAAAATTTCGATAGGTCCAGATGAAACTGCTGGAGAGCTTCACGATAAACTTGCCAAACTTGGAGCCGAGGTGCTTCTTGAAACAGTTAAGTTAATTGAAAATGGTTCTGTTCAAACTTTCCCTCAAGATGACTCGCTTGCAACCCCTGCGCCAAAAATTAAGAAAGAAATGTGCCAAATCAATTGGCTTGAAAAAAGTGCTCAGCAAGTTCACAATTTTGTACGTGGACTTTCACCTAATCCCTGTGGATTTACCTTTTTAAGCGGAAAACTTGTAAAAATATATAGAACGAAGCTACCAACATTTATCGATGTTGAAATAAATGATGCTGAACCCGGTGAAATTTTAATTCCTGAAAGAAAAGATAAAATATACGCAGTATGTGCTGATCGCAATTTAGTTCAAATACTCGAGCTTCAAATCGAAGGGAAAAAGAGGCTTAACGCTGAAGAATTTCTAAGGGGATTTAAACTAAAATCTGGGGACAAATTTGTAGTTTTGGGTGAGGATGAGCTCAAGGCATTTCTAAAAAATAAAAAGGTCTGAAGGATGTTGACAGTTGCTGGAATAATTGTGGTTTTTATCATAATGGCTTTGCTAATGTTCCTGCGCGTTATACCAGCACTTATTGCCCTCCCATTGATGGCGTTTTTTATATCCTTAATTGGAGGCATTCCACTAAGTGATATATTTATTTACGTGATTGGGGATGGTGCCTTCAGATTACATCAGGCATATACGATTGCAATTTTCGGTGGCATGCTAAGCATTTTTATGCAAAAGTCTGGGATTGCGGAAAGTTTTATAAGAAAGGGGGCGGAACTTGCAGGAGATAATCCTTTTTACGTGAGCTTAATTATTTTAATTTTAACTTCTGTTTTGTTCACTACTCTTGGAGGGCTTGGGGCGATAATTATGGTTGGAACTATTGTGCTCCCAATTATGAGCTCAGTGGGGATAAGTCAAGGTGTGATTGCTGGGGTTTTTTTGATTGGGTTAAGCATAGGTGGAATTTTAAACGCGCAAAACTGGGTATTATATATCAACATTTTGAACGTTAAATTTGAAACAGTTCGGGCTTTTGCAGTTTATCTCTTCTTTGCAGCTTTGGTAGTTGCCGTCGCTTTTATAGTTATCGAGCTAAAAAGAGATGGGATAATTAAAAGTTTTAGGTTCATCTTAAACTTCAGGTTTCTTTTAACCATTGCTTTGCTTTTGATGTTCTTTCTTATTTTTTTGATGCTCGGAAAAGTTGTGGTATTGTTTCCCGATGAATTAAAAAATACTATCGGTCAGGTCGGGAAATTTTCTATAATTCTTTTTTTAGCCTATCTTTTCATCAAGTTTATCTTCAAGATAATATCCCCATCGCGTCCGGAAAGACTAAGGTGGTATGCTTTGTTAACCCCTATTGTGCCGTTGATTATAGTTTTTACGCTTGGAGGGAAATATTTCATCTTTGCCTTTGTTGCTGGCTTGTTTTATGGTTTTATCACGACATTTAGAAGGGGAAGTTTAAACTTACTTATGCAATCAATTATAGAAGGTGGAAGCAGTGTAATTCCCGCTGTTGCATTAATGATTGGAATTGGCATGCTCCTTAATGCAATTTTGGGTCCATCTGGCTGGGAGCAAGGGGAATGGAAAGTGTACGCTCAATTAAAGCCTTTATTTAAGGCAATAGTTCCAAGTTCACCTATCTTATATGTGATAGTTTTTTCGCTGTTGAGCCCGCTTGCTCTCTATCGCGGACCTTTAAATGTTTGGGGATTGGGTTATGGAATTGCCACGCTTATTGCAACTCCTGTTGGAACGCTTCCACCAGCTTCAGTTATGGGACTGTTGCTTTCGGTTGGGCAGATCCAAGGAGTTTGTGACCCTACCAATACGCATAACGTTTGGATAGCAAATGAACTAAAAATTGATGTGAACCAAATCTTAAAGAAAACATTTCCATACGTGTGGGTTCTTGCTACAATCGGATTGATAATTTCAGCCGTGATGTTTTTGTAAAAATTTTACACATAAATTTATGCTCTGCCCAATATGTGGCTTTGAAAATTCAAAGTTTGATACAAAGTGTAAAAGCTGTGGCGCATTTCTTCAGAATCAGGTTTATGTTTTGAATTTATTTGAGACTTTGGGTTTATTGATTTTTAGCCCGTCAGTGGGCTTCCACAGAATAATTCTATCAAGGCGAAAAAATTTTTCAATCTTACTCGCTTTACTTTTTGGGATTGCTGTATCATTTGATATTTTCTACCTTGCTAAAGTGGGAGAAAAGTTTGAAAATTTGATTTTTTTGATTTTTAATATGATCTGGTTTGGGGCTGTTTTGGGGATTTTGCTTGTAACCTTAGTCTCGTCTGTTTTGAAAATACTCTTGATCAAGTATAAAGATGTGAAGTTCAAGGATTGTTTCGCGATGGTTTCTTATTCGATGTTTCCACTCGCTTTGTCTGTTTTCATTCTCTTACCATCTATATTGGCTGTTTTTGGAATTTACTATTTCACTGAATCACCTGGTCCTGATAAACTTAACCCGGTTGCCTTTTACATTTTTTATTTCGTTGGCTGGATCTTAAAAGTATGTTCGCTTTTGCTGTTACTGCTCGGGTTGAAACATGTGACTGGAAGTTTTTTAAAAAGCTTAATCCACGTGTTTTTATCTTCAATTTCTTTGTTCGTTTTATTAAATTTATTAACAGAAGCAATTAAAACAATGTTATGAAGCAATGCGAAAGATAAAGATAGGAATCGACGTTGGCGGGACGTTTACCCATGCTGTTGCTATTGATGTGGATTCGCTCGAAATCGTCGCAAAAAGCTGTGTTCCCACAACTCATTTTGCAAAAGAGGGAGTTGCGCTTGGGGTTGTTCAAGCAATGAATAAAATTTTAAAAGATGGTAATATAGACCCGGATAATGTTATTTTGATTGCGCATAGCACAACACAGGCGACAAATGCACTCCTTGAGGGTGATGTTGCTAAAGTTGGAATCATTGGAATGGGAACAGGAATAGATGTCATAAGAGCGAAGGGCGAAACAAATGTTGGAAGGATTCCACTTGGAAATGGGAAATTCATAGAGACATTTCACACTTTTATCGATTCTAAAATTTTTGATACAGAAAAATTTGAGGATGAGGTAAAAAAGGCGATAGAGCAATTGGCTTTTAGTGGTGCTGAAGTTTTTGTTGTAAGCGAGGCTTTTGGCGTTGATGAACCACACAAGGAAGAAAAAGCGGTTGAGATTATAAAAAGTATGGGCAAGATAGCAACTCCAGCATCATTGATCTCTCAACTTTACGGGCTTAGAGTTAGAACCAGAACCGCAGTTGTAAATGCTTCTATGCTTCCGAAGATGATTGAAACAGCTGAGATAACATCGCACAGCGTTAAAAACGCCGGGATAAAAGCACCATTAATGATAATGAGAAGCGATGGCGGAATTATGACGGCTGAAGAAATGGCAAAAAGACCCATAATGACGATATTATCTGGACCAGCTGCTGGCGTTGCCTCAGCTCTTATGTATGTTAAGATAATTGATGGAATTTTCGTTGAGGTTGGTGGGACGAGCACGGATATTTCTGTGATAAAAAACGGAAAGCCGATAATTCGAAGCGCTGAGATTGGTGGAAATAAATTATACCTTAAAACGCTTGATGTTAGAACGCTTGGAATTGCTGGAGGGTCAATGATACGAGTTTCTGATAACTTCAAGGATATAGTTGATGTTGGACCGAGAAGTGCACATATTGCTGGGTTGAAATATGTCTCGTTTTCTGAACCTGAAAATTTTGACGATATCGAATTCGTTTTGATCCAACCAAAGCAAGGAGACCCCCCAAACTATGTCGCTATAAAGAGAAAAAAATCGGATAAACCAGAATTTGCTATCACAACAACCGATGCAGCTAACTTTTTGAATTTGATAAGCCAAAGCGGATATAGCAAAGGAAATTATGAATCTGTCAAAAAAGTTTTTACAAAGCTTTCTCAAGTTATGAAAAAACCCGCCGATCTAATTGCAAAAGATATACTTGATATCTCAGTCGATAAAGTTAAAGCCGTTATAATGGATTTGATGAAAGAATATAAGCTTGATACTGAACTTATTACGATTGTTGGGGGTGGCGGTGGGGCAGAGGTTATAGTTCCATATCTTGCGGGTAAATTGGGTGTTGAATATAAAATTGCTGAGAATTCAGAAGTTATATCAGCGATTGGTGCAGCTCTCGGAATGATAAGAGAAAGTATTGAAAGGATTGTCCCAAATCCTACAGAAGAAGACATTCTTAAAATAAGAAACGATGTCGTTGAATCTGCTATTCGGATAGGTGCAAAACCCGAAACAATTCAAGTTTCAATTGAAATCGATAGACAAACGAAAAGAATTATGGCTATCGCCACTGGAACGCCAGACTTTAAAACGGGTGATATTGTTAAAAAATCGGCAAGTGAGGATGAAATCTTTAAAATAGCTGAGAAATCCTTTAAAAATTTATCGAAGAAATACGCATATAAAGATGGTGAGCACATCAGAGTTATCGCTAAGAATAACTTTTACTTAATTTTCGGGGCAGAGCTCGAACGGAAAAGATTTTTCTTTTTAAAAGATGAATTGAAACCTGTGAAGGTTTTCGATACAGAGGGGAATTTAAAACTTCAACTTTTGAATGCAGAGGTAGTTGAAACAAATCCAGATAAATTTGAAAAAGTTCTTTCAGATGTGATTGACAATTTTACTACCTACGGTGATGCTGGCGCAATTGCTCCAGATGTATTTCTAATTTACGGACCAAAGATAATTGATTTAACTGGAGTAATGTTCAAAGAACAAATGCTTACAGTGGCAAGAGCTGAATTGAGGAGTTCAAACTTGGTTGATGATAAAGTTATAATAATCGCCGAAGAACGCAAATAAAAAATTATTAAGATGAAACTGTCTTCAAAGGTCATAAAATCCTGTAAATTTGCTTTCCTATTGATTCTTTTACTTGGAGAAACACTTTTCGCTCAAGGGAAAATTCAAGTTGTTCTCGATAGTCTTTATTCAAAGGCTACAGGTGGTTATAAAAAATTTTATGTTATCCTACCGAGAAATTATAACGAAACCGAAGAACGATATCAAGTTCTATATTTACTTCATGGCTACTCAGGTGACCACACTAATTGGCTAAACAAAACATCTTTACTTAAATATGTTGATGGATACCCACTTGTAATTGTAACGCCTGAAGCAAACAACAGTTGGTACACAAATTCGCCAATTTTTAAAGATAAAAATTATGAGGACTATATAATCACTGAGCTAATTCCCTATGTTGAAAGGAGATATCGCATACTTTCAACAAGGCATGGCAGAGCAATAGCAGGTCTTTCAATGGGAGGTTATGGTGCTGTTAAGTTTGGATTAAAATATCCAAATTTATTTCGCTATGTTGGCTCTTTCAGCGGTGCTTTTAATTGGAAAGATTTGATTAAAAGAGATAAAAGCCAAATAGGTCAAACCTTGAGGGAATTTTTTGGTGAGAATGAAACTGAACATTGGGATAAGAACGATGTATTTTCCATTGTTGAAAAGGTTAAATCTTCTAACTTGCCATATTTCTATATCCTGTGTGGGAAGGACGATTCTATTGAGGGATTGCTTGAATCCAACAGGAGGTTTATTGAGAAGTTGCGTTATAAAGGGATTCTCTACGAGTATCATGAACTACCCGGTGGGCATGATTGGTTTCTTTGGGACATTGGAATAAACAACTTTCTTAAACTATTAATGAGATGCGAGGGAAGAGAAGAATAAAAATACCTAAAAAAGTTAAAGTAGTCGAAGCAGATATTGTTGTAGTTGGTGGTGGTTTAAGCGGAGTTACAACTGCAATTTCTTGTGCGAGCGAGGGTTTGAAAACTCTCTTGATAGAAAAATATGGATTTCCTGGTGGACTTATTTCAACTGCACTTGGGTATCCTTTAAGGGTATTCAATTTTCAAAGGAGCTTCGACGAGCTATTTACCGATGAAGGAACCGAAAAGATTAAGTATCCAATTTTTTCAACCTTGATAAAATATTTAGTGAAAAACAAAGCGATACCTCAATCTCTTTATCCTGACCCTTTGAAAATATCCGGAGCGATAATACCTTTCGATTTTGAAAGGTTTAAAAACACAATGCTTGAACTTCTTCTTGATTTCAAAGTTGATTTGCTTTTTCATGCTTCATTTATAAGAGCGAAATTGAAAAAGGATTTAGTGTCATCAATTCTTGTGCTTGGTAAAGAGGGGTTGATTGAAGTGAAGGGGAAATACTTCGTCGACGCAACGGGGAATTGTGTTGTTTTCAAATCTATAGATGAAAGTTTAACCAACAGGGTTGAGTCTTTAGCAAGGTATAACTTTGTTATAGCTGGATGCGATTTTAATAAAAGTGATGATAGAATCATTTGTAAATCTGTTGAGGTAGAAGAGTCAACAAAGAGTGTATATCACGCATATATTGCTGAAAAAGGCAGTTTAAAAGTTGCAATTTATGAATTGCCAATAAAAAATCATTGTCTTGTGTTTGGCTTATCTGATGATGGGTTTAATCTTGATGAGCTTAGCTCGATTAGTCAAGCAGAAGAAAAATTGCAGTTAAAGGTTTACTCTTTTCTCGAGTATTTAAGGCAGTTTAAACCTTTCGAAAGAGCTAATATTTCAATGCTCCCAGCTCAAATTTATTTCACAGAAGGTTGCAGAATAAACGGATTATATACCCTAACTGCGGAGGATGTTTTTAATAATAGAAGTTTTGACGATGAGGTTGCTGTGCTTAAAATAGCAGCGCCGGCTGAGAAACTGTTTCCTTGTGTTCTCGCTCCGGATAAAAAATTTGACAATTCAATAATTCGCATACCTTTTTCATCTTTCTTAACAAGAATTAAAAATTTAGTTGCGGTTGGTAGGAATGCAAGCATAAGCGAGGACCTAAAATTTGTGCTATATTCCTTCCCATTTGTTGTGAAAACATCTGAAAGCATAGGGAAGCTTGTGGCTTTTGCGTATAAAAACAATTTG
Organism: Candidatus Kryptoniota bacterium; assembly: GCA_938074445.1. Classification (GTDB taxonomy): domain Bacteria; phylum Bacteroidota; class Ignavibacteria; order Kryptoniales; family Kryptoniaceae; genus Kryptonium. The sequence continues at coordinate 35,039 of CALJEK010000006.1, forward strand.
AAATTAAATCAAATTGTTAGAACAAAAGCTAAGTTGAGTAGATGAAGGCTGAAATTTTGGATAAGTTGAAAAATGGAATTATCGTTTCTTGTCAACCTGATGAGTTTGGACTTTTCTCAAAGGTTGAGTTTATAGTTGAATTCGCAATCGCAGCTGAACTTGGTGGCGCTGTTGGAGTTAGAGCAGAGGGTTTGGAAAGTATTAGGGCTATAAAAAACAGGCTTAAAATTCCAGTAATTGGGTTGTTAAAAAGTAAATATCCAAATGGCGATGTGCTCATAACACCTGATATGGAATCAGTTCAAAAAATAATTGAATCTGGAGCTGATATAGTTGCAATTGATGTGACCTCAAGGGATGAGCGATTTAAAATTTTTAAAGAGATCAGAGAAAGATATAAAGATGTGATTTTGATGGCTGATGTTTCAACATATGAAGAAGGTATTATGTCTGCTAAAATTGGGGCTGACGTTGTTGCTACGACATTGGCTGGTTATACCCCTTACACAAGGCATTTATTTAAACAATATGAGCCTGATTTTGAAATTGTTCATAATCTTGCGAAAGCGCTTGATATTCCAGTTATCGCTGAAGGTCGCATATGGACAGTTGAACAGGCGAAAAAAATGTTTGAGATGGGAGCTTATGCCGTTGTTATTGGTTCCGCCATCACAAGACCGAGATTAATCGTTCAAAGATTCGTTGAGGGAACCAAAAGAAACGAAGTAAGATGAAAAAAACTTTGCGAAATATTATTGAATTTGAGAAAAGCGATGTTATCGTAGCTGGAGCTGGGATAGCGGGAATTTGCTGTGCAATTGCCTCGGCAAGGGAAGGGGCAAAAACTGTGCTAATAGATAGGTATGGTTTTTTAGGTGGAATGTCAACGGCAGGTATGGTTTCGCCATTTATGAAATATTGGATAGAAGATGAATTTGATGGAAGGATTAAACCTTTGGTTGGTGGCGTGTTTGAGGAAATCGTAAAGAGAATGGAGCAAATAGGTGGAGTTATAGATAATGGCTTTAGTGCTTGGGCTTTTAGAAAAGCTGTAAATGAACTGTTGTATGAATCTGGCGTTAAAACCATAAGACATGCTTTAATTTTTGGTGTTGAACTTGAAATGGTTTCTCGGAAGATAAAAATTGTTTCGTTGATTTTGAACTATGGCTCCAAATTTTATCGCTTTCCTGGGGAGGTTTTTGTTGATACAACTGGAGACGCTGAAATTGTTTATCTTGCGAATGCTGGTTGGATGAAGGGTGATGAAAAAACGGGGTTAACTCAAGCGATGACGCTGTTTTTTAGAGTTGGCGGAATTGATGTTAAGAAAGCGGTTGATTTTGTCCGATTAAATCCTGCGCAGTTTTACCCATGGTCAACTTCTGAATATATCCCTGGTCGTATAGTTTCAATTGCTGGCTATTTTGATCTTGTAAAAGAGGGAAAGGCGAAAGGTTTGCTTCCAGAGGAGATTGAATACATCTTTTTTACAACTTTGCCGGAGGAAGGAGAAGCATCTTTTAATACGACTAATATACTTGGACTCGATGGGACGAGCTCGTTTGACTTGACGAAAGCGGAAATAGAGGGACGGTTTCAGATGTGGCAAATTTACAACTTTCTAAAAGAAAAAATCCCGGGATTTGAATTTTCATATTTAATTGAATCTGGTATCCAGGTTGGGGTGAGAGAAACGCGAAGGGCAATAGGTGAATATATTATTTCTGGTGAAGATATCAGAAAAGCGCGCAAATTTAACGATGCTATAGCTCGGGCTTGTTATGGAATTGATATTCACGGTCAAAGAGGCGAAAAATCAAGATTAGAACATTTGAAAGAAGGGCAGTATTACGAAATACCGTTGAGGGCGTTAATTGTAAAGAAAGCGTATAATTTGCTTGTTGCAGGTAGAAATATTTCTTCAACAAGGGAAGGTCATTCAGCTCTGCGAATTCAGGCGACATCTGCAGCTACAGGAGAAGCAGCTGGGGTTGTAGCAAGCTTGGCTGTAAAGTTTAACGGGGATGTGCGAAAAGTTCCTTATGAGGTTATTAAAGAGAAGTTAAAAGCACGTGGAAATATTTAAAACAAAAAAATTAAAGCCATGGCAAAGAAAATTAACGCAGTCCAATTTGGACTCGGTCCCATAGGGCAGCTTTGCGCAAAGACGATAATTCAAAAACACAGCGACAAGATTAATTTAGTTGGCGCAGTTGATATTGATCCAGCTAAAATTGGGAAGGATATCGGTGAATTAATAGGGATTGGGAATACGGGTATCATAGTTGAAAATGACATTAGAAGCATTGTTAAGAAACGAAATGTGAACCTTGTATTTCACACCACGACTTCATTTATGGAGGATGTAAAGGAACAAATTGTTGATTTGATAAAATTGAAATTAAACGTCGTTTCATCAACAGAAGAATTATTTTTCCCATGGTTTAGGAATCGCGAAATAGCTGAGGAAATCGATTCACTTGCGAAAAAGTTTAAAGTTAGAGTTTTAGGAACTGGGGTTAACCCTGGTTTTGTAATGGATGTATTGCCAGCGATTTTAACACAAGTTTGCACAGAGGTTAAAAAGATTAGAGTTGAAAGGGTTGTAAACGCATCAAAGAGAAGATTACCTCTTCAATTGAAGATCGGCGCTGGGTTAAAGGTTGGAGATTTTAAAGCCAAAAAGGCAACTGGAAGATTTGGGCACATTGGGCTTGTTGAATCATTGCAGTTTTTGGGTTATATTTTAAACATACAACTTGATGAAATAAAAGAGGAGTTGAATCCAATAGTAACAAAGAGAAATTTGAAAACCGAGTATTTGACGATTCAAAAAGGAAGAGTCGCTGGGATACATCACACGGCGATAGGATTTAAAAATGGTGAAGATGTTATAACCCTTGATTTAAAAATGTATGTCGGCGCTCATAAAGATTATGATGCGGTTTACATAGATGGTGAACCACCGATAAAAATGAAAGTTTTAAACGGAATTTATGGCGATATCGCCACCGTCGGAAGCTTGATTAACTGTGGTTACTTAATTTTTAATGCGAAACCTGGGCTTATAACTATGGCTGATATTGGGTTACCCCACGGCTTTATAAAGTAACAACAAAAAAGGTTTTAAACTTGTCTTACAAATTTGTTTTATCAAAATGGTTTGCGCTTGGGAATGAATTAAAGACTCACATAGTGTTAAATCCTTATGCTGGGAGATGGAAAGGTGCGAAACTTTATCACAAAATTGTTCAGTATGTAAAGCATTTGAAATATCTTGATGGCTTTCAAGTGACCACAGCACCTGGTGAAGCAATACAAATTGCTCGGGATACGCAGGCTGAGCTTGTTGTAGCAGCTGGTGGTGACGGCACGGTTAATGAAATTGTGAATGGAATCTTGCAAAGTGGTTCGGAAAAATTACTTGGTGTCATTCCAATAGGTTCTGGAAATGATTTTGCTAAAATGTTGAACTTAAAACCATTTAAAATAAAAGTTGCTATTGAATCGATAAAAAGGAGAAAGGTAACAACTTCAGATGTTGGTGTCATTAAATTCGTTGATGAATCAGGCAAATCTGGTGAGAGATTTTTTATAAATGGAGTTGGTGTTGGTTTTGATGCAGTGGCTGCAAATGAGAGCAAGAAGATAAAGCATTTGCGCGGTGTTCCACTGTATTTGCTTGCTCTGCTTAGGAGTTTGAAAAATTATGAAACTCCAGAGATGGAAGTATATATCGATGGCAAGAGAATAAAGGATAAAATTTTTTTAATTGCAATTGGAAACGGTAAATCAGCTGGCGGTGGTTTTCTGCTCACGCCCGATGCCCAAATTAACGATGCCTTGTTTGATGTGTGTCTTGTAAGTGATTTATCTATTTTAAGGGTTCTCCAGGTTCTCCCAACAGTGCTCAAGGGTGGGCACACGCACTATCCCGAAGTGACAATGTTTAAGGCGAAGGAAATTGAAATAAGTTCAAGCTCAAATCTGACGATGCACGCAGACGGCGAGATAATCGGTACATCTTTAAGATGGATAAAAATTTCAATCATTCCATCAGCTGTTGAAGTAATATCAAACATATGAAGAAACAAAGATGAAAAACTTTCAAGTAAATAAATACGGCTATTTCACAGAGGATGGGAAAGAATTTGTAATTACAACCCCTCAAACTCCCGCACCGTGGATAAATTACATCTGGAATGGAAGATGGGCTGGGTTAGTAAGTCATGTCGGCGGTGGCTATAGCTTTTACTTAACACCCCGAGATAATCGATTAACAAGATACAGGTATAACTGTCTCCCATGGGATCAGCCGGGCAGATATATTTATGTAAGAGATAAGAAAATATCTAAGTATTTCTCTCTAAGCTGGGCACCAACGGTTGACCTAAAATATGACCATTATGAATGCAGACATGGGCTTGGGTATACGAAAATCATCACTGAAAATTTAGGTATAAGGGGAGAAGTCACATATTTTGTCCCACGTGACTATGATATTGAGATATGGCTTGTAAAGTTAAAAAACTTAACAAACGAAAGACGTGAAATCGATGTATTCGCTTATATTGAACTTGTTATGGGGAATGCCCTTAACGACCTTATAAATCAACCTAATGATAAACATTTTCCAGACGTATATTTTGATGACAGTTTAAAGGCAATCATTGCGACGAGAAGATACTGGGTGACAAATAGAGGTGTAAGCGTTGCACAACCAAATCACGCGTGGCCACATTATCTTATTTTTTCGACATCACTTGAAATTAAAGGTTTTGACGGCGATAAGGAGAAATTCATAGGTAGGTGGAGAAGCAACGCTAATCCTGAGGCGGTTGAATTGGGGAGTTGTTTTAACACTGAGATAACCGCTGGAGATCCGTGCGCAGTTATTCAATCTGAAATAGAACTTGATGAAGGTGAGGAGAAGGAATTTGTGTTTTTTATGTTTCTCGTAGACAAATCGTCGCCTCATACTAACGATAGGTTAAAAAAGAATTCAAAAGCGTATGATAAGGCAAATGAGATTTTAAATAAGTTCAGAGACCTAAACTTCGTATACCAAAAGTTTGACGAACTAAAAAAATATTGGAATGATTACCTTAAAACGCTCCAAGTTAAAACCCCGGATGAGAAGTTAAATCTTTTCATCAATGTTTGGAATAGATATCAAATAGCCGTGACTTTTGATATGTCAAGAAATGCGGGTTATTACCATGGGGGATTATTATTCGGGACTGGGATAAGAGATCAGATGCAGGATATTTTTGGTGAGTTAATTGCCAATCCGAAGAGGGTACGTGATAGAATTCTTGAGGTTTGTAGTTATCAGTTTAAAGATGGGAGCATGCTGCATAATTTTTTCAGGATTTCAAGGACTGGTGAGAAAACAGGTCATTGTGATACGCCTCTTTGGTTGCCTTTTGGCATCATCACTTATTTGAAAGAGACAGCCGATTTTAATTTGCTGTATGAAAAGGTTGAATACTATGATGGTGGTAGTGGCACAGTTTTGCAACATTTGGTAAAAGCCATTGACTATTCATTGAGTAATTTAGGAAGGCATGGTTTGCTTAAATTTGGTCGGGGCGATTGGAACGATACTTTGGATTATGTTGGGGTTAAAGGCAAGGGGGAGACAGTGTGGGGTTCGGAATTTCTTGCATATGTTTTGCGGGAAGCAGTTGAGCTGTTTAACTATCTCGGTCTTAAGAAATTTTTGAAGAAATATTCAGAAGAATATTTGAAAATCGCTGATAATATAAACAAATTTTGCTGGGATGGAAAATGGTATATACGGGGATTTAAGGATGATGGTAAAGCATTTGGGTCTTCAAAAAATCGCGAAGGGAAAATTTTCGCTAACCCGCAATCTTGGGCTGTGATAAGTGGAATCGCAAACGAAGAACGAATGCGGGAATGTCTTGCGTCTGTGCAAAAATATCTTGATACACCCAGAGGACCTAAAATTCTGCACCCACCATTTACCAAAGTTGATCCAAGCATTGGGCTTGCGACGCGATGTGTCCCAGGGAAAAAAGAAAACGGTGCAATTTTTAATCATGTGGCAAGCTGGGTTTTTTTAGCTGAATTGATCGCTGGGAATGCAGAAAGAGCTTATGAAATATATCATGCCACATTGCCATTTAATAACGCTGCTGATGCTGATTTGTATAAAATGGAACCATATGTATATTCAGAATATGTAACAAGCCCTGATCATCCTTCTTTTGGGGAAGCAAGTCATTCATGGTTGACGGGCTCTTCTGATTGGTTTTTCAAAAGCGTTGTTGAATATATGCTTGGAGTTAGACCCACCTATGCTGGTTTGTTAATTGACCCATGTATTCCTTCAAGCTGGAAAAGTTTTAGTATAAATAGACTGTTTCGTGGCGTTGAATACAGGATTGAAGTTTTAAATCCTGATGGCGTTAATAAAGGGGTTAAAGAGATTTGGGTAAATGGGAGAAAACATTATGAGCGCATTATTCCAGTTTTGAAAAAGGGAAGCGTTTGTGAAGTGAAAGTTGTGATGGGAAAAATTTCAAAATTAAATCAGGATTAACTTATGCAAGATAAAGAAGTGAAAGATGAAGCATTGAATAACTTTAAAGCTGGATACGTTGCCATCGTTGGTGAACCGAACGTTGGGAAATCAACTTTGCTTAACACTTTGCTTCAACACAAAATTTCAATAGTTACACCTAAACCTCAAACAACGAGACATAAAATAATTGGAATAATGACTGGCGAAAATTATCAAATTGTTTTTCTCGATACCCCCGGATTGATTAAGCCAAGGTATTTACTTCAAGAGGTGATGATGGAGTATGCTGAATCGGCTTTAAGGGATGCGGATATAATTTTGTTTATGGTTGATGTAAAAAAAGTCAAAACCAATGATGCCATCGTTAAAACCTTGCCCTTTGAAATTTTGAAAAAATATGTTGAAGAGAAGCCGATAATTCTTGTTATAAACAAAATAGACCTTATCAACAAGCTTGAGGTTTTACCTATAATTGACTTCTTCAGCAAAGTTTTTCCATTTAAAGAAATCGTGCCGATCTCCGCATTGAAAGGACAGAATATAGATGAGCTTAAAAAGGTTTTGCTTCAATATCTTCCTACACATCCGCCTTTTTATCCACCGGATATGATCACAGAACATCCCGAGAGATTTTTCGTTGCGGAGATAATTCGTGAAAAAATTTTTCAACTCTGCAGGCAGGAAATACCATATTCAACAACTGTATCTGTAATTGAATTCAGGGAAGCACAAAATGAGGGCGAGAGAGATTATATAAGTGCTGAGATCTATGTTGAAAAAGAATCGCAAAAGGGAATTATAATTGGTAAAGATGGGCAAATGCTCAAAAAAATTGGAACGCTCGCACGAGAGGAGATAGAATGGTTTCTTGGAAGACCTGTATATTTAGAATTATATGTTAAAGCAAGGAAAAAATGGCGCGATAGCAAAGCCTGGCTAAAAAGATTAGGTTACCCAGTTGATTAGAAAGAAATCTAAAATTTAAAATGCCTGAAATAAAACCTTTCAAAGGTTTGATTTACAATTTAAGTTTACCTATTCATAAACTTGTCGCACCACCTTACGATGTGATTTCAGATAAGGAAAGGGATGAACTATATGAGCTAAGCCCATATAATGTGATACGACTAATTTTAAACCGAGACGAGAACAGATATGAAAGCGCAAAAAATTTTTTCGAAACCTGGCTTAGAGATGAAATTATCATCGAAAGGCATAAAGATGCAATCTTTGTTTATGAGCAAAGATTTGAATACGAAGAAAAAAATTATACACGAGTCGGGATTATTTGTTTGATGAAGCTTGAGGAATTCGGCAAGGGTGATATTTATCCGCATGAAAGAACGTTACCAAAACCGAAGGAAGATAGATTTAACCTCCTGAAAGCAACCAATGCCCAATTTGACCATATATTTGGAATTTACCACGATCCAAATTTCATGGTTGAAAGCTTTATCGAAAAATATAAACCTGTAGCGCCCTTGTTCGACTTTGAATTTCCCCAGGGAAGCGGGACCAATCATAAACTGTACGAAATCACCGACGAAGATTTTATACATAGTGTTGTTAACTTATTTAAAAACCGACAGGTCTTTATAGCGGATGGGCATCATCGATATGAGACGGGATTAATGTTTAGAGACTACATGAGGTCATTATCAGTTGAAAAAGATGAATACGACTATATCCTTACATATCTTACCAACATGGAATCGAAAGGGTTAATTATATTACCGACGCATAGAGTTATATCGAGGGTTAATAAGGATAGTTTTAAAATAAAGTTGCTTTCAGAGTTAATCTATGATTTTTTTGAAGTGATGAGGGTAAGCTCGCCAGATGAGTTAAAGAATTTAATGAGCGAATTTTCGAGAGGAACTTTCGGAATTTATCTCGGTAAAGGTGAGGGATTTATCTTAAAAATCAGGGATTATGGAAAGATCGATCAAAATTTGCCCGCAGAAATTCCTGAGGTTGTCAAGGCTCTTGACGTGACTGTTTTACATGAGTTTATTTTTAAAATTTTGGAATTGAAATTAGATGGGATTATTTATACTCACGATTTTAAAACCGCGGTTGATCTTTCAGAACAATCGGATAAAGTTGCTTTCCTGCTAAATCCGCCTTCAGTTCTCGATGTTAAAAATGTTTCCTTATCTGGGATGGCGATGCCTCAGAAATCAACTTATTTCTACCCAAAGCTGTTATCTGGAATTGTGATGAGGAAATTTTAGAGATGAGAAATCTGAATTTGAAAATCATAGAAACGAAAACAGCGCTTTCAAAATCAAGGATACCGGGAATTGATTACACCGTCAACCCATACTTTGGATGTGAATTTGGATGCTCGTATTGCTATGCTGATTTTATGACGAGATTCTCAAAAAATTACTCAAAATTTTTTGCAAATTTGAGGTGGGGTGAGTTTGTAGGTGTAAAGATAAATGTTCATGAAAAGTTAAAAGATGAAATTTTAAAGCTTGAAAGCAAAATTTCTCTTTTTCCCGATAAAAAGATTAAAAAGCCCAATGTATGGTTAAGCATAGTTACCGACCCATATCAGCCGGTTGAAAAGAAATTTATGCTGACGCGAAAATGTCTTGAAATCCTTCTCAAGTTTCAATATCCCACAGGTATACTTACACGTTCACCGCTTGTTTTGAGAGACATTGACTTGCTCGTTGAGTTTGAAAATATTGAGGTTGGGATATCAATCACAACTGATAATGACAACATTAGGAAAGTTTTCGAACCAAAAGCTCCATCAATCAAAAGCAGGATAAAGACGCTTGAAAAATTAAAACAAAAAAATATCAAAACTTTCGCCTTTATTGGTCCGATCTTGCCAATGGATGCGGTAAATCTTTCTAAAGAAATAAATGGTTTTGTAGATTATGTCCTCGTTGACAAAATGAACTATATCTGGAAAACGGAGAAAATTTACAGGGTCAATTCCCTCGACTTTGCTATACGGGATGAATATTTCAGCGCGGTTTCTGAAGAAATATCAAGGGAATTTTCGTCTAAAGAAATTGAAATTGAGATTTTATTCTAAAACAAAATTAGGTTGAACCGATGAGAAGATACGTAATATTTGTTGTTTTAGTATCTTTTATTTTGCTCAATTTATCCTTTTCGCAGATTCTGTCGCCGGAGAAATATTTTGGTTTCAGAATGGGGGAGGATAAAAAATTAATAGGTTGGGACGAAATAGTTTCATATTTGAACTATATCGATAAAAATTCGAATAGAATTGTAGTTGAGGAGCTCGGTAAGACAACACTTGGGAAGCCATTTGTTGTTGTGATTGCGTCATCCGAGCTGAATATGAAAAATGTGCAAAAATTGAAAGCGATCCAGAGAAAATTAGCGAAACCATATGATCTTGGGGATAAAGAAGCTAAAGGTCTGATCAAGGATGGTAAAGTATTTGTGCTCATCACAATGAACATACATTCCACAGAAATTGCCTCAAGCCAAGAATCAGTTGAACTGGTCTACGAGTTTGCGACGAGAGATGATGAAGAGATGAGAGCAATTCTTGATAATTGTGTTATACTCTTAATCCCATCCCTTAATCCAGATGGGCAGCAAATGGTCGTTGATTGGTATAAAAAATATGTTGGGACGGAGCATGAAGCATCGCCGATGCCATGGCTTTATCATTATTATGCTGGGCATGATAACAATCGTGATTGGCACTTTTTCAGTTTAGTTGAGACGAGGTTAACCGCAAAAGTTCTATACCATGATTGGTTTCCGCAAGTTATTTTTGATCAGCATCAAATGGGTTCAAGTGGTCCGCGTTTTTTTGTCCCTCCTTACTCCGATCCTGTTAATCCCAATGTTTTGCCCGAGATAATGGCGCTTACAAATCTTTTTGGAAAATATGTTGTGTTCGATATGATACAGAAAGGATTTAAGGGTGTCGTGACGGGCGGGAGGTTCAACGCTTATTTTCAGGGCACAATGTCAAAGACACCATTGTGGCATAATAGGGTTGGAATCCTTTCTGAAGCAGCAAGCGTTAGAATTGCAACGCCGATTTACCTCCCATACGGAAGTATCGATGGGCTCGGTTATGAAATTCCAGATAATAGTTTGTCAAATAATAACCTTTACCCGTTTGAGGAAGGATGGTGGAGATTAAGGGATATAATTGATTATGAAAAAGCAGCGACATATGCGATTTTGAATTTTTCAGCTCTTAACAGAGAAAAAATTTTATGGACTTTCTATACCGCGAATAAAAAATCAATTGAAAAAGGATTAACTGAACCGCCATTTGCTTATTTGATTGATATAAATGTTCAGCACGATCCTAATTCGGCTATTGAACTTATTAAGAGGTTGCAATTTGCTGGGGTCGAGATTTATAAGGCAAAGAAAGAGTTCAAAGTTGGAAATACTTCCTTCTCTGAAAATACATTTGTCATTCCACTTTCACAGCCTTGCAGACCTTTCATCAAAGATGTGATGGAAGTTCAAAATTATCCCGATATTAGACTTTATCCAGATGGACCGCCGAAACAACCCTATGATGTTACTGCATGGACGTTGCCACTTCAGATGGGCGTTGATGTATTTGAACTTACGGAGAAAATCGATATCCCAATTGAAAAGGTTGAGACAATCGATTTCGGTGAATCAAAATTTATCGGGAAGGGAAACTACTTCGTTATCGAAAGAAGGTTTATAAATTCGTATCGATTGGTCAATTTACTTTTGAGGGATGGGATAAAGGTTTATTACAGCAAGGCGGGAAAATTCAAAGGTGCATTTTTAGTTAGAAATGAGCAAAAAACGCTCGATAAAATCAAATCATACTCCAAAAACCTTGGACTTGTTATAAACTCGACGAGTGAAGTTATGAGTGAAAATTTAGTTGAGATAAAGCCAAAGAAAGTGGGGATTTATCAACCATGGATTACAAGTATGGACGAAGGATGGACTCGCCTTGTGCTTGATAGCTTTTATTTTGCTTATAAGGTGCTTCACAATCAGGATATAAAAAATAGAAAAACATTCGACGATCTTGATGTTTTGATTTTACCAAGCATGGGGACAAACGCAATTGTTGAAGGATTTGGAACAGGTTCTCAACAGAGGGTTGATTTGCCGAAAATGCCTGAGGAATATAGAGGTGGAATTGGAAAAGATGGCGTTGAAAACATAAAAGAATTTATCAAGAACGGCGGAACTTTGATCGCTTTGGGCGAGTCCAGCAATTTTGTGATTGAGCAGATTAACGTTCCCATAAGAAATGTTCTGAAAAACATAAGCACTAAGGAATTTTTTGCCCCTGGGACAATTGTAAAGTTGAAAATTAACGATTTGAATAATCCATTAGCCTACGGTTTAAAAAGTTACATCCCCGCGTATATCATAAATCCAATTGCTTTTTCAACCTCTGTTTATGTTGATAAAGTTTCAGTTATTGCAAGTTTTGATGAAGACAACATCTTGTTAAGTGGTTATCTTCTTGGGTCAGATAAAATGAAAGGGAAATCAGCGCTGTGCGAGATCCCATATGAAAAGGGTAAAATTATAATGTTTGCATTTAGACCACAACATAGATCTCAAACGTGGGGAACTTTTAAGTTTGTATTCAATGCATTGTTAAATTAAAAGCACATCAATTGATGAAATTTCAAAATCTTTTGGAAAAGAACGGAATAAAAATTTTTTTGTTCGTCTTGATATGTTTTATATGGGGTTCAACTTGGTTTACGATAAAGGTTGGGTTGCAGGAGCTACCACCGTTGTTTTCTTTATCAATGCGTTTTCTGCTTGCTGGGATAGTTCTTTTGATCTTATTGAAGAAATTTAACATTCAAGTTCCAGTAAATGAAAAACAAATCTTTCTCTATCTTTATCTTACTTTCTTTTCGTTTTTAATCCCGTTTTCATTTGTTTACTGGGCTGAGTTAACTATTCCAAGCAATCTCGCAAGCATACTTTTTGCAACGATGCCGTTTTTCGTTGCAATTTTTTCCAAGATTTTTTTAAAAGAGGACTTAAACCTGATTCAGGGAATTGGTTTGTTAGTCGGTTTCGCTGGTGTTGTGTTTATTTTTAATGTTGACATCGGACATCTCGGCGATATTTCATCTTCTGAAAGCGTAAAATTTTTTGTAAGTATGATGGCTGTTATTTTCAGCGCCCTTTTTAATGCCTCATCTTTAATCATGGTCAAAAGGTACGGTGGCGCCATTCATCCCCTTGCAATTAATTTCCTTCCGTTAACTTTAAGCGGATTAACGCTTTTCATTATCTCAAGCATTTTCGAAAATTGGGACGCAATTAAATTTGGAGTTAAGGGGATAGGTAGCGTAATTTATCTTGGAATTTTTGGTTCGATCGTGACATTTACAGTTTATTACTGGTTATTGAAAAAAATTTCGGCAGTTATAATGTCTTTAACTGCTTTTTTGACCCCTGTCTTTGCAATTTTAATCGGCGTGTTCATTGGGAAAGAAAGTATCACGGTAAACATTTTGATAGGCGCGTTGTTAGTTTTAATGGGAATGCTTCTTGTTAATTCATCCTTTTTAATGAAGAAAATTACAAATGGGGGAAAGTATGAGTAAGTTTTTAAGGTTTTACCTTTGGAACATTATTCTGTTAATTTTGGCTTCAAGTTTGTTAGTTTCAGATGTGCAAGGTGATTTTGATGTTCTTCATTATGAGATTTATATCAACCTTTATGAAGGGCTTGTGCAACGTAACGGATATTATAACGGCTATGTTAAAATGAGACTCGTTACAAGCAGAAATTTAAACGAAATTAATATACATTCAGCGAGTGGCGTAATTCAAATTGATTCAGTTCTCTCGTTTGGCAACAAGTTGAACTATCAACAAAATTATGAAAACTTGAAAATAACTTTTCCATCTGTAATTTCTCAGGGTGAAACCTTAACTGTTGCAATTTACTTTCAGCGCAGGTCAAGTCTGGACCGGGGATTTTATTTTTATAGAAGTGATGAAATATACCCAAATCTTCCATCCGACATAGCGTATACTATGAGCGAACCATCTGATGCAAGGTATTGGTTGCCGTGCTATGACGAGCCGTGGGATAAAGCGAAGGTTGATTTGATTATAAAAGTTAAAAATAATTTTCTTGTCGCTTCTAACGGTTTATTAATCCGCGATGAAATCAGTGGAAGCGAACGAACTTTTCACTGGCGTTCAGAATATCCAATGTCCACATATTTAATTGCCTTTGCAGTTTCAGAGTATATAACATTTTCTGATTGGTATCGTAGGGTTTCTAATCCTTCTGATTCAGTTGAGATTAAATATTATGTTTGGCGTGAAGATTCACTTAAGGCGGTTTTAGCATTTAAAAATGTCGTTGATATGATGAAATTTTTCTCGACAAAATTCGGTGAATATCCATTTGAAAAATATGGGATGGTTGCTGTGTATCCTTTTCGATATGGAGGTATGGAACATCAGACGATGACAACAATTCATAGAAGATGGCTTGATGGTAACTATGAGGGTGGCATAGCTCATGAACTTGCTCATCAATGGTGGGGTGACCTTGTGACATGTGAAAGCTGGGCTGAAATTTGGTTGAACGAAGGCTTTGCGTCTTATGGTGATGCTTTATATACAGAATATAAGTACGGCTTTGAATCTTTTAAGTCAAAGTTAGAATCGTGGGCGAAAGCTTACTTTAGAGAGGATTCAATTATTAGATACCCAATTTATAATCCACCACCCGGAAAACTTTTTGGGACAGCGGTTTATTATAAAGGTGCATGGGTTTTACATATGTTGAGAAATTTAATTGGAGATTCAGCTTTTTTTAATATCCTTAGGGAGTGGGGGAGAAGATATGCTTATAAAACAGGGACGACGCAAAAATTTATTCAAGTTGTAAACGATATCACTGGTGAGGATTTCTCGTGGTTTTTCAATCAATGGGTTTATGAAGCTGGGTATCCAGTGCTTGATTTTTCCGTCTCACTTGTAAGTTACGATACTTTATTTTTACATCTGCAACAGGTGCAGAAAAATTCTATCATTTTTAAATTTCCAATCGAGTTTAAAATTCAATTGCAAAATTTAGATACGATTTTAACATTCTGGACATATACAGCTGACACTGTGTATAAAATCGCCCTAAATTACTCTGGTGCTTTGAGCGATATAAAAGTTCAAATCGACCCGAGCGAAAAGGTTTTGAAAAAAGTTCTTTCGCTACCCTCCAAGGAAATTAATCTTTCTTTGCCTCTTAGATTTGTTTTGCATCAAAACTATCCAAATCCATTTAATTCATCTACAAAAATTTCATTTGAAGTTGCCGGTGGTTTTGGAATTTATCTATGTGAGATTAAAGTTTTTGATGTTCTTGGTAGGGAGGTAGAAAGGATTTTCCGTGGTGAACTTAGTTCAGGGAGATATAGTGTTAATTTCACGGCTGATGGGATTCCTTCTGGGGTATACTTTTATGAGTTGACGGTGTCAGATCGTAACAGGTTGGTTTATAGGGACTTTAAGAAAATGGTTTTAATAAAATAGAATGGGAGTTAATATGAAGTTCAAAACAATAATTGAGCCGTTTAAGATAAAGGTTGTCGAACCTATCAAGTTTACAACTGAAGAAGAAAGAGAAGAGATACTGAAAAGGGCAGGTTACAATGTTTTTAATATCCCTGCTGAAGATGTGATAATTGATCTTTTAACGGATAGCGGGACGAATGCTATGAGCTCAAAGCAGTGGGCTGGGATTATGGATGGTGATGAATCATATGCGGGTTCGAAAAGTTTTTTTAGATTTGAAAGCGTTATAAAGAAAATAACTGGCTTTAAGCATATCATTCCTGTACACCAAGGAAGAGCAGCGGAAAAAATTTTATTTTCAATTGTTGCTGGACCTGGAAAGTATATTCCAAATAACACGCATTTTGATACGACGCGAGCAAATATTGAATTTGTTGGGGGAAATGCAGTTGATTTACCGATCTCCGAAGGGATTCAGCCAGATGTTTGGCATCCGTTTAAAGGGAATATGGATGTGGAGCGTCTCGAAAGCTTCATAAAAGAGAAAGGACCTGACAATATTCCACTTGTTATGTTAACTGTAACGAATAACTCTAACGGTGGGCAACCAGTTTCGATGCAAAATATTCGTGAGGTCAAAGAAGTTTGCAATAAGTATGGAATTCCACTTTTTTTAGATGCTTGTAGGTTTGCTGAAAACGCTTACTTTATAAAGAAGAGGGAAAAGGGATATGAGAATAAAACAATTTTTGAGATAGTCAGGGAGATGTTTTCTTACGCTGATGGGTGCACAATGAGCGCAAAGAAAGATGCATTTGCGAATATAGGTGGATTTCTTGCTATGAATGATGACGAGCTCGCTTTGAAGGCAAGAAATGTTTTGATTGTCACTGAAGGATTCCCAACTTATGGTGGACTTGCTGGGCGAGACCTTGAAGCAATAGCGCAGGGACTTGAGGAGGTGCTTGATGAAAATTATTTGATTTATAGGATAAGGTCGGTTGAATATTTAGCTGAGAAACTGATAGATCGTGGCATTCCAGTTTTAATTCCACCGGGCGGTCATGCGGTTTATCTTGATGCTAAAAGGTTTGCTCCGCATATTCCACCAGAGCAATTTCCTGGTCAATCTGTTGTCGTTGAGCTTTATAGGGTTGGTGGGATAAGAAGCGTCGAAATTGGCAGTGTGATGTTTGGAAGGAGGGATAAAGAGACTGGCAAATTTATCCCACATACAATGGAGCTTGTGAGGCTTGCCATACCGCGAAGAGTTTACACCCAAAGTCATATCGATTATGTTATTGAGGTGATAACTGAAGTTTATAGAAACAGAGATAAGTTAAAGGGTTATAAAATCGTTTGGGAGGCGCCACTTTTAAGGCATTTTACGGCGAAATTTGAGCCGATAAATTAAAAATAAAATTTGGGAGAAAACGGTGAATTTATTTCGTAAAAAGACTGTAATGCAAATTTTAAGTGAAGCTGAAAGTGGAGAGAATCGACTCAAGAGAGCTTTAAATGCTATTGATTTAATCGCTTTAGGGATCGGGGCAATAATTGGAGCAGGAATCTTTGCGCTTATCGGAACTGCATCTGCGGGTGGAGCACATCACATCGGTGCTGGTCCCGCTATTGTAATCTCTTTTATCGTGACTGCTTTTGCGTGTGGCTTCGCTGCATTATGCTATGCTGAATTTGCCTCAATGCTTCCAATTTCTGGGAGTGCATACACATATTCATATGCAGCATTTGGGGAGTTTATCGCATGGATAATTGGATGGGATTTAATTCTTGAATATGCGGTTGGGAATATAGCCGTTGCCATCAGTTGGTCTGCATATTTTGTCGAATTGCTTAGAGGGTTTGGGATTACAATACCAGCATGGCTATCCACAGATTATGTTAGGGCGATGAATACACCAGAAATTTTAAATTCGGCTCCACATATCACAATTCCACTCTTAAACAAAACGATACCTGTAGTTTTTAACCTTCCTGCATTTGGAATAGTTGCCTTAATAACAGTTATACTTGTGATTGGTATAAGGGAGAGTTCCGCGTTTAATGCAATTATGGTGTTTATAAAACTTGCAGTTTTGCTCTTTTTTATTGTGGTTGGCGCTTTTTATGTCAAGCCTGAAAATTGGCAACCCTTTGCTCCAAATGGATGGAAGGGCATAATGACAGGAGCAGCGCTTGTATTCTTCGCTTATATCGGGTTTGATGCGATATCAACCGCGGCTGAGGAAACAAAAAATCCTCAAAAGAACCTACCGATAGGAATAATAGTATCGCTTATTATAACCACAATACTTTACATCGCCGTCGCCATTGTCCTTACGGGAATGATACATTATTCTGAGTTAAACGTCCCTGAACCGCTTGCTAAAGCCTTTAGCGTCATCGGGTTAAATTGGGCAGCTGGGATAGTTTCTTTCGGAGCTGTTGTTTCGACAACCGCTGTATTGCTTGTCTTCCAGCTTGGTCAGCCAAGGATATTTTTTTCAATGGCAAGAGATGGGCTTTTACCTCAATGGTTTGCCAAAATTCACCCTAAATTTAAAACACCCTATGTGACAACAATTTTAACGGGTATTTTTGTGGCGATTCCAGCTGGATTTGCGGATATCGGTGAAGCTGCTGAACTTACAAATATTGGAACTCTCTTTGCGTTTGTTTTGACTTCCGCTGGTGTTCTTGTGTTAAGATATACAAATCCAAACGCACCAAGGCAGTTTAAAACTCCGCTTGTTCCGCTTGTTCCTATACTTGCTATTTTATCCTGTTTTTATCTTATGTTAAGTTTGCCCTTGATAACATGGGTCCGCTTTATTGCCTGGCTTTTAATTGGTCTACTGATTTATTTCGCCTATGGTTATAGACACAGCAAACTGCGAACTTTAAGTTAAGTCAATTTTTCGAGAGATTGTTAAATTACTTTCTTTATGTTATATTTAACCTAAAAGTGAAAAATTACATCGGCACTTAGTTTTATGAAAGCGGTTATAATGGCTGGTGGTTTTGGAACCAGATTAAGACCACTGACGATGAACATACCTAAACCAATGGTCCCTGTTGTAAACGTCCCAGTTATGCACAGAATAATTACTTTACTGAAAAAACATGGGCTTACTGAGATAATCGCTCTTGTTTACTATTATCCTGAGGTGATAATGAATTATTTCAAAGATGGGAAAGATTTTGGGGTTAAGATTTCATATGTAAAAGCTGAAGCGGACTTTGGAACCGCTGGAAGCGTTAAAAATGCAAGTGAATTAATAGGGAATGATGAATTTGTTGTGATAAGTGGTGATGTCTTAACTGATGTTGACATTTCAAAAGCGATAGATTATCATTTCGATAAAAAGTCAAAGGCTACAATAGTTCTTACAAGGGTTAAGAATCCGCTTCCTTATGGAATTGTTATAGTTAAGGATACAGGTGAGATATCTCGATTCCTTGAGAAACCAAGCTGGGGCGAGGTTTTCAGTGATACAATTAACACTGGAATTTATGTCCTCAATCCCTCTGTGCTTGAGTTTGTCCCATATAAACAGGAGTTTGACTTTAGCAAAGACCTTTTCCCTATTTTACTTGAGAAAAAGATACCGTTTTATGGCTTTTCGATGGAAAACTATTGGCGTGACATTGGGACTCTTGGTGATTATCTTGAGGCGCACCTTGATTGTCTTTCTGGGGTTGTTAATGTTGAAATTTATGGTGAAAGAATAACTTTGGAAAAAGCGAATGTATATTTGGGCAAAAATACACAAATTGAAAATTACGATAGATTCAGAGGTGTAGTTGTTGTCGGTGAAAATGTAAAAATTGGGAAAAATGTGAAGATAGTTAATTCTGTGATTGGTTCAAATTGTGAAATTGGAGATGATTGCGAGATTACCAATTCTGTCATTTGGGCTGGAACAAAAATTAAAGATCGGGCAAAACTAACACTTGATGTTGTCGGATATGAATGTGTAATAGGTGAAGATGCTGAGATAAACGAGAATGTTTTCATCAGCGATCATTGCACGATTGGAAATAGGGCGAAGTTGATGTCAAATATAAAGCTTTGGCCGTGGAAGGTTGTAGAAGACGATTCAATTTTGTCTAAAAGTTTAGTTTGGGAAGATAAATGGCTCAAAGAGCTTTTTACAGAATCAAGAGTAAGTGGTATTTCTAATGTTGAGATGACGCCTGAATTCGGAGCGAAGCTTGGTGCAGCGTTCGGTGCATTCCTTGGGCAGGGGAAGACGGTGCTTGTAAGTCGTGATGCCGATAATGTCTCAAGAATGATGAATCGCGCTTTGATCTGTGGACTTATTTCCGCCGGACTTGATGTTGATGATTTAAGAACCGCTCCAATCCCGATGGTTAGGCATGAGCTACGAAGCGGAAGATATGCTGGGGGATTGCATGTAAGAAAGTCACCTGTGGACAAGCATCAAACGGACATTATTTTTTTTGATTCGAACGGTAGCGATTTGCCTGTGAGCAAAGCGAAAGCAATCGAAAGATTGTTCTTTGGTGAAGACTTTCCAAGAGTTCATTATAGTAAAGTTGGAACGATTAATTTTCCAGTTAGAGTTGTAGAAGGTTATATCGCGAAGTTTTTATCAAACTTAAATATTGAGTTCATCGAAAGGCAGAATTTTAAAATCGTGATTGACTATTCCAATGGTGTAGCAGTCACTATTTTCCCGAACATCCTTGGACAGCTCGGGTGTCAGGTTGTCTCTTTAAATGCCTACCTTGATTCATCGAAACTAACAAGAAGTGAAGAAGAATTTGAAAAAGCATTAAATGAATTGGCCAGAATTGTTACTTCGATTCGTTATGATGTTGGATTTATGCTTAATCCAGGGGCGGAAAGGATTTGGGTTGTTGACGAGCGTGGAAAATTTATTGAAAATAACCGACTTCTTTCTGTAGTTGTAAAGTTATATCTCGAGGCGAACCGCAATAAAGTTAAGAAAATTGCCGTTCCAATTACTGCTTCTCTTGAAGTCGATATGATTGCAAATGAATATGGAGTTAAGGTTGTAAGAACGAAGGATTCGCACTACGGGATGATGGAGGCAGTTTTAAAGGATCCGGATATAAAATTTGTTGGTGGAACAAAAGGTGGCTTCATATTTCCTGAGTTTCTTTTCGCTTCAGATGGAATGTTTGCAATATCAAAGATACTTGAATTGATAGCAATAACGGGAATGAAGATAGGAGAGATAGAAAAATCGTTGCCAAGACTATTCCTTAAACGTAAACTTGTGCCCTGTCCTCGAGATTTGAAAGGGAAGGTTATGCGGTTTGCAACACTTGAATCGGAGAAGTATAAAAGACAGCTCATTGATGGTGTAAAAATATTTATGGATGATGTAACATGGATTTTAGTTTTGCCCGATAGACAACGTAATGAAGTTCACCTGTTTGCTGAATCAGACGATGAAAAAAAGGTTGAACAATTACTTGAGGATTACTCCGATAAAGTTAAACTCTGGATGAAATCTTGGTAGAAAATAAAATAAAGGTTTAAGGTGAAAATAAGCGATATTTTAACTGAAGATTTTGTTATCGTTGGATTGGATGTTTCATCAAAGGAAGACGCAATAAACGCACTTGTTGATTTGATCGCCAAATCAGACAAAGTGATAAATGTAAACAAAGTGAGGGAAGCGGTTTTTGAAAGGGAGAAGATTATGACAACGGGTGTTGGAAAAGGTTTTGCTGTTCCTCATGGAAAGACGGATGCCGTCACTGATATTGTTGCTGCCTTTGCCATTACGAAGAAACCGATTGATTATGACTCGCTCGATGGTGAACCTGTTCGTCTTATATTTTTATTAGTTGGAAGGGATAGTATGGTTGGACCGCATATAAAACTTTTAAGCCGAATTTCGAAGCTTATGAATGATAACAAGTTTCGCGAGAGGTTGATCGACGCTAAAGATGCTAAGGAGGTTGTCGAATTATTTAAAACAGAGGAAGAGAAATATCTTGGATGAAGAAAATTTTAAAAAATGTTCGCGGTACCAAAGATATATTGCCGGACGAATCATATAAATGGCAACATATCGAACAGAGGGTAAGAAAAATTTTTGAAGTTTATAACTACAAAGAAATGAGAACACCGATTTTTGAAGAAACGGAATTATTTGCGCGGGGAATAGGGGAACTTACCGATATAGTAAGCAAAGAGATGTATACATTTTTTGATAAAGGTGGAACGAGTTTGACCTTAAAGCCGGAGATGACAGCTTCTGTTATGAGGGCGTATCTTCAACATGAGGTAAACAAACAAATTCCCCTTTTTAAGGTCTATTATATCTCTCCGATGTTCAGGCAAGAGCGCCCACAAGCGGGGAGATTGCGTCAATTTCATCAAATTGGAGCTGAAGCAATAGGAAGTCCGAATTCGGAAGTTGACGCTGAAATAATAGCTTTAGCGCTTCACATAATTGAAAATTTTGATATAAAAAATTACACTTTAAAACTTAACTCAGTAGGTTGTCAGAATTGTCGTCCTGCTTATAAAGAGGTTTTGCGAGAATACTTGAGAAAATTTTACGACCTTCTTTCTGAGGATAGTAAAAATCGAGTGGAGCGAAACCCTTTAAGAGTGCTTGATTCAAAAGATGAAAAGGATAAAGCGGTAGTTGAAAACGCCCCCTTGATTTATGAATATTTATGCGGGAATTGTGCGGAACATTTTGAAGAATTAAAAGGGATTCTCGACGCAATCGGGATCAAATATGAACTTGACCCTTTTCTTGTCCGCGGTCTTGATTATTATACAAAGACAGCTTTTGAAATTATAAGCCCCGATCTCGGTTCACAAGATGCGATCGCTGGCGGTGGTAGGTATGACCTTCTCTCAAAGGAGCTTGGCGGTCCTGAAGTCCCCGGGGTTGGCTTCGCGCTTGGAATCGAAAGAATGATGTTAATACTTGAAAAAAATGCTTATAATTTTGGTGAGGTTTCAAAACCATTTGTCTATGTCGCTTATCTTGGCTCAAACTTGAGAAATTTTGCCCTCAACATTGTTTTTAGCTTAAGAAAAAAAATGATCCCTTGCGAAATGGAACTTCTCAATAGAAGTTTGAAATCTCAAATGAGAGAAGCAGATAGACAAGGGGTTAGATTCGTTGTAATCATAGGTGAAGATGAACTAAGAAATAATAAGTGCACAATTCGTGATATGAAAAGTGGAGAGCAATTCGGGGTCGAATTAAGTCAAATTTTAGAATTTATTACCTCAAGATATGCCCAGGAAGCTTCAACGAATTGAACCGAAAATTAAGTATGACTTTGTGCTTTATCTTTCAAAAGGATATGATGAGATAAAAAAACAAAAATTTTTGAAATTTGTGTTCGAAACAACGCAACATTTTCTTGCCTTTAATTACGAACTTGATATCGATGTATCAGTTGGGGATGGAGAAATAACTTTTGAAGTGCTTGGTTTTAAAGCTCCAACTTCACCGATATCTCGCTCAGGTCCAGCAAGGTTTGAATATAACCTTTATGATTACAAAGAAGGTTCATATTCACTAACTGTAGTTAAAAAGGAAAAAGTTAAGAACACATTTGTCATTCTTATCTTCGGGGATAAAATTACGCTAAAAAGCGAGCCAAGAAAAAATAAATTTGTCAGGTTGAACATAGTTGGGAATTAAATCATGCGTCCAATTTTATTTCAAATAGGTCCAATTCCTGTTTACAGCTATGGATTTATGATGGCGCTTGCATTTATAGTAGCGGATTATCTTCTCGCTAGGGAGTTTAAAAGATTGAGGTTGAATGTAAGTTATGCTAATGAGATGTTGGTTTTAGCGATTGTTTCTGGGATTGTGGGCGCCAGACTTTTATATTTGATCGAAAACCTCGATGATTTTTTAAAAGCACCGCTTGAAATGCTCTTTTCTGCTGGTGGTTTGACTTGGTATGGAGGTTTTATTGCTGCCTTTATAGTTTTATTTATTTATGTAAAACGGAAAAAACTGCCTGTTATGAAGGTGCTGGATGCCATTGCTCCAGCAGCTGCTCTCGGGTATGGGATTGGCAGAATTGGTTGCCACCTTTCTGGCGATGGGGATTATGGCATTCCAACTTCATTACCTTGGGGTACAATTTATGCCAACGGAACATTAAAACCCACATATGCCTTGCGCAATTATTTTGAAAGATACCCCGAGCTCGCAGATAAATACGGTTATTGGGAAAAAGCCTCGAAAGTTATCGGCGAAGATAGATTTGGGATAATCACAGAATTTGATACCTTTATAAAGTTGCATCCAACGCCGATATACGAGTTTATCTTAATGGTTTTAATCTTTATCCTTCTGTTGATATATAGAAAGAGGGTTAAATATTCGGGAGAATTGTTTGGCTTGTATCTAATTTTTTCTTCAATTGAAAGATTCTTCATTGAATTCATTCGCCTAAATCCACCGCTTCTTTGGGGGCTATCCGAGGCGCAGGTAATTTCTATTATTATTTTTGTTTTGGGGATTATTTTACTCAAACAATTAAGCAAATCTAAAAAAAACAACCAGTAAAAATGATAACGCTCGGTAAAATTTTACAGGCAATCGGAATTGCTGAGACGATGATAGGTTTAATTGCAGGGCTACAAGGTAGCATGGCTCGTGAAATGACTTTCGCTGGGATTGGCTTGCTTCTTTTCATTATTGGCAGGTTAATTGAAAAAATCGGCTTGAGGAAAGATCGAAACTCATCTCAAAGTGACTCAATGAGTTCATGAAATTTTTCAAATTCAACTTCCCAATTTAGCTCGTTCAATGCCACTTTACAATTTTCTTCCAACTCATTATACAGTTTATCATCTTTTAGCAAAACCTTGATAGCGTTCAATATGTTCTCTGGTTCCTCAGGATTTACTAAAATACCAACTTTGTACTTTTCCACGATTTCTCTTATCTCCGGAAAATCGCTTGCCACGAAGGGTATTTGATGTTGTATATATTCAAAAATCTTATTTGGAAGGGAAAAAATGTAACTTTTCGAAAGTGGCTCAATAATGCATAACCCAATGACTTTTTTAACATTTGGGAGCAGAATATATTGTTCTGGGGCGTATGGACCAAAAATAAAAACAAAATTTTCAAACTGACGCTTTTTGATCTCTTTTTCTATCTCCCATTTTAACTCACCTTTACCTATAAGCAAAACTTTTAAGTTGAAGAATTCAGCCAAAAGTTTTTCAGTTATGCTGAAGTACAGCTTTAAACCGCGCCCTGGATGAAACAAACCGAAATAAACAAGCAGTATATCGCTGGAAGTAAAAAAATTCTCTGGCAACGTAAAAACTTTAGATCGGTCTTTTTTATGCGGAAGATTTCGAAGAACCTGAACTTTTACATTATAGAATTTAGTTGATAAAATTTCATAAATCGTATGATTAACAGTCAAAATTGCATTGCATTTTGAAGCAAAAAATTGCTCAAACATAGAGATCAATTGTTGTTTTAATTTTCTTCCGTGAAGTGAAGCAAGCGAGGAATAAAGCTCTCGAGAGTCGTATATCAACTTTGCTTTTCTAATCTTGGAAATTAACCATGCAACGGGGAGTGAAAAAAAATCCGAGGCAATTATTATATCTGCGTCAGCCTTTGGTATAAAAGAAACTGATTTTAAATAAAAGGTTAGAATTTTTGTGAATGCCTTTTTGTGGCTTTTTAGAATGATGTAAACTATATCTGGACTTTCGAAAGTCTCCTCGTCCGGCTCCTTTGTGCAAAGCACCCTAACGCTATAGCCCAAGTTAATCAGCGAGTTGTACATTTTGAAACTTCTTGAGTCGTGAGAAATATTTCCAAGAAAAACAATCAAAAAACTTTTGGATTTCATTCAAAGATTGAAATTGATTGTAATTACATGCGAATCTGGGAAGTTATGCTCAAGAGGTGAAAAAGCATAGTGAATTGAAAATTTCCTTAACTCAACCCCACCACCAAATCTTAAATTTCCAGTTTCACAACCGGAGATATAACCCAAGTTTAGGTTAAAGCTGGATAGAAATTTAAAATTAATACCTATGCTCAACAAGTTCAATGAATCGTAAAATTTTCGCCTTGTTTCGGCATTTAGCAAAATATCTATGCCACTTGGAGCAATTGAATAACCAATCGATGCTCCAATTGATAATGTTGTTGGCAAATTAATATCAACATTTCTGAATTTTCCCTTAAAGCCGAAGTCCTTTAGTGAAGTTCCAGCTTGGAAGTTAAATTGCGAAAGTTTAAAGGAGTATAGAACCCCTAAATCAAAAGCAACAAGGTTTGTTTCATCAATGAAAATCTTTTCAAAGATATATTTTATCGTTACCCCCGTTTTAATTTTTGTGCTTAATTTAGGGGATGCGGAAAGAAAAACTCCAAAATCCCTCGCAGTGAATTTACCACTTGCTTCACCGGGACGTTCTCTTATCTCTATGTTAGATACGCTGAAAGAAGTTAAACTTAGCGCAAAGTTAAAAAAGTTTGTTAGGAGCGAAACTGAACCATAGAGAAATTTACCATCGACCATCCAATTGCGATATGTTATCAACACCGAGCTCTGTCTAAGCGCGCCAAGTCCTGCCGGATTATAATAAACTGTTCCAAGCTCTGGGGGCAACGCAACGCCAGCATCAGCTAGTGAAACTACTTTTGCATCAACGCCGATGGACAAAAAGTTAAATCCAGATTTACCGCCACTTAATAAAGTTTGAAAGCCAAGAAGTAATAGCGACATAATTATTTTAAAGTTGTTGCCCATCGCGAGAACACAGAATTTTCTTTATAATTTTAGTCCAAGAGTTAACAACTGCATTCCATAGGGCGAATATTTTTCAAATTTATACGCGTAATCAAAAAATACTACAAAATTGCTTATTTTTCTATTTATTCCAAAGCCAAGAGAAAAATCTAAATAACTTTGAGAAATCTGCATCCCGCCTCTTATGGACAAATTTTGTTTAAACTTATCGGTTACAAAATTCAGTGGATATAGCTCAGAACCAAGGTTAAAAAGTTTCTCTTTTCCTATATTGTCATATTCAACTGATGTTAATAAAATATCCTTGAGCGCATAGGTTAAGCCAAGCCTTGTTGTTTTTGGAAAAGTTTCAACTATTGTTCGTCCCTTTTCTTGATAAATTATTGAGGAATCCCATTTGTATTTTGCGTTGAGGTCATGAATGGAAGCACCGATTGTGAGGTTATCGCTAAGTTTAATTAAAACCCCAAAGTCAATCCCGAGAGTTTGGGTTTTCATTTCTCTATAAAGTTTATTATAGTAAAATTTCAGCGACAATCCAGCGGAAAGTTTTTCTGTTATTTTATTTGAAAATGCAAAACCAAGTTGAAATTCGCTCGTGTTTAAAACTTCAATTTGATACCCATCGACATCCCTTGAATCTATATTTTTTACGCCAGCTCTGATCAGAAAGATTGAAAAACCAGCGGTTGGATATAGCGATTGAGTATAATGAATGAAGTCAAGCTCTCTATCGAGCGACAGGATGCCCAAAGTAAGGGAAGCAGTTTTTGAATTTGAGAAAGTTAAGACAGCAGGATTATAGTAGCCAGTTACCTCACCATAGATCATTGAATTCATAGCATTACTAAGTGCTATTCCTCTTGAGCCGAAACCTAACCTTGAAAAAGAAGCTATTGAAAGATTTTGAGCGATGATGTTTCTCATAAAAAAGTTAAAGCACAAAAACAGTAGAAAAAATTTTTTATTGAACGACGAGTATTTTGCCATACATCTCTTTATCGTCTATTTTAATTCTGTAAAAATATACGCCATTTGGAACAACGTTTCCAGCATCATCTCTTCCATCCCATATTTCATCGTATTCTTTTTTCCCGCTTCTTGGGGCATTTGAAATAAGAGTTCTAACTTTCCTCATAGAGAAGTCGAAAATTTCTATCGTTACCTTGCTTTGTATGTTTTCAATGCTATAATGAATTCTGGAGACCTCAAGCCAGGGTGAAAATGGGTTCGGATATGCATAAGTTTTGTTTAGTCCCGCCACCTTTTCATATGTTCTATAAATTGTCCAGGTGTCCCCAAAGGTTATTGAATCTGTAAATTTAACAAGCCCATCAGAACTGCCAGCCCAAATTGTATCTCCTTGTACTCCAATTGAATAAAAAACACTTGTGTAAATAACATGGCGAGATGAAAGGTCTACTATTTTGCCAGCTTTTTCCCAACTTTTTCCAAAATCCTTTGTTCGCCAGAGTCCATTATCACTTACTGCGTAAACAATGGAATCCTTGAAAGCGATATTATGAACAAATTCACCAATTAATGTTGTTCGCCATGTATTTCCACCGTCTTCCGAAAAGCTCAAAGCTTTGTATTCATCTGGATCATTTGCATTTATTGTTGCACCCCAAATTATGTTTTTTACTGTATCATTTGCATTAATTTTTTGATTTCCAAGAGCCACGACGAAATTCCCAGATATTGGCATAGATTGATTTTGATGATTAAATTTCACCCAACTTATCCCACCATCTATTGACTTATTTATTCCGTCAGCTGTGCCAACCCAAATAATTGAATCATCAACCGAGATCACTGAGAAAACGCGATGATTATAATTTTTCACAGGGTTAAGTTCGAAACTTAAAGAATCATTTGGGCTAATTTGATTTAGATTATCGGGCGGTAAGATAACACGTTGCCAAGTTTTTCCCATATCAGTTGATTTCCTTAATCCACCCGCGAAAGATGCTATAAATATAGCGTCATCGGTTAACGTAATATCATATATTATGTTGTTAACCGTAGTCGTTATAGGTAAAGCCTTGATCTGATTTATCCCATATGCTTCGACGGTATCAGTTTTATCATCAATTGGTTGTTCTACTTTTGTCCATGTTTTGCCACCGTCAATTGAATATACAAGACCCAGACCTTCTGGGAAGTAATTGTTATCTATCTTAACAGTTCGAGCAAGGGCAACCCAAATTATTCCATTTCTGCATGCAATTGCGGAAATTTTGCTCTCCCCAAACTCAGGTGTTTTATAGTAATTTCTCCATGTTTTACCCCCATCAGTTGTTCTACTTAAACCTTTACTCGTGCCGATCCATACTGTGTCATTACAAATACAGATGTTTGTCACTATATTCCCAGCCGGCAAATCAGAAAAACCTGGCGATGATATATCTTGAGTAGGGGCTAATTGATACGTAATTTTAAGTTGTGAATATGAAAAATTTAGAATAGTGATCAAAAATATGAATGTTTTCACTCTCATAAAACAGCCAAAAGATGTGTTATAATGTTACTTTTGGCACCAGCTCTATCAATTGCTTGAAATTCAAATCTATAGGTGCCTCTCTGCGTGTTTGGCGGAAGCTGAATTATTATAGAGTAAATCCCATCCCCAGCCTTGTCATCCCCACTTATACCGCTTGAATTCCCATCGTCATACATTTGAAATGGATTTCCAGATGAAGGGGAGCCGTCAGGTTTAAAAGAGTTAAAGTAAACAGTTTTTATATCGTTTTCGCCGTCTGGGTCTGTAGCTTTTATCGTAATTTTTATAAGAATTGTTTGAGTTTGAAGGACAACTGTATCGGGTGCGTTTAAGTCAGAAATTACTGGCGGGCGATTTCCACGATAAAGATTTAAGTTAAAGTAAAATTCATTGCTTGTGAAATTGCTTTTATCAATGGAAAAAATTTTTACATAGAAAACCCCGGCATCTTTCCTTTTAATATTAAATTCAGGTGTCCCATAAAAGGTTGAATCATTTATTCTACTTAGCTTCGTTTGGGTCAATGTAATTCCACGGTGGGGATTTATAACATAACAAAAAGTTTCGCTGATATCGTCTTGCCCATCTTTATCATAAACAATCGCTTTTGCTTTAAATTTTATTTTTAAAGTATCCTCCGGGTTTTTTTCTGCCCCTACCAAGATAGTATCAAGGTTAATTTCGTTTGGTTCAACCTTAGCAAGTTTTATAATTGGTGGATTTGCGAGGTTAATGTCGATCACATTTAGTTTTTCGTTTTCGCATGAGTAAAATAAAAGGACAATTAGGATTACAAAAAACTTTCGCATTTTCATTTTATTTTTATTGGCACAGGTGAAATTGATAAGATGAATATTAGTATTGCTATCCACCCGATTATCTTGCGTTTTTTGTCGAGCATTCCAAAAGTTCCAACGGGGGGATGTTCAATTTTAATGATGAAATATAGAATAAATGCCCATACGAGCCATCCTGGCCAACCTAAGTTCTGTTCAAATATTCCAAAGAGCCCGAACGCTATTAAGCTAAAAAAGAAACCCCGCGCAATATATTTATGTTTGTCTCCAAACATCGCAAAAATTATATGACCACCGTCAAGTTGACCAACTGGGATCAAATTCATCGCCGTAACGAGTAACCCAAACCATCCAGCA
This sequence comes from Candidatus Kryptoniota bacterium, assembly GCA_938074445.1. Lineage (GTDB taxonomy): Bacteria > Bacteroidota > Ignavibacteria > Kryptoniales > Kryptoniaceae > Kryptonium. Next base: position 64,542 of record CALJEK010000006.1, read on the forward strand.
CATAAGTATGGATAATGGTAAATTTCATTCATAGGTGGAATAAAGGCATCTGGATTTAATAAGGAGAAGATTTTTTTGAATAAGAAGAAAAGGAGCGTATCACCGAAAGTTAAATCGCCTTCTGGTAATTTGGGAAGGGAACGATATTCGGGATGAATTTGGTAAAGATATTCTATATCAGGGAGATTTTCAAAACCATAGATTAACACGAGCAATGTTGCTATGAACCCAGCTATTGGACCAGCAACGCCTATATCAAAAAGCGCTTTTCTATTTGGAACAAATGATTTAATTCTTATGACAGCTCCAAGTGTACCAAAATTTAAAATAAATGGAAATGGGGGAAATGGGATGAAATATGGAAGGGTTGTGACAACGCCATGTTTTCTTGCAGCAAAAAAATGTCCAAATTCATGTGATGCAATTATGAAAAGAATTGAAATAGAGTAAGGTAGCCCGAAATGTAAATTTGTTAGTTCGAAAGGGTCTTTAAGAACCCATTGAACCCCAGCGATTGTTACTGTGAAAAATGTTATGATGAACAAAAAGATGTGAAGAATATAATTAGGTCTATATTCGATAGGTTGATAATGATACTCGGGAACGCTCATCTATGGCCTGTTTTTTTATCCAATTTGAACAAAAAAAGAGAAAAAAACAAGTTTGTGTGGTATTTTAGACCATTCACGACAATTTTTCAACAAATGTTTTATCCAAGTGTTGCAATATAATTTAAAATTTTTTAACTTTTCTTTGGCATAAATTTTGGATGTAGTTTTTACGGTTAAGAAAAGCTTCGAAAAATGCGCTCGCTGAAAAGGCGAGCGTTAAAAAATAAAAATTAAAAAAGGAGGCCTGCCATGTGGCAATTTTGGGTAACCTTCATGGTAGGACTTTGGCTTTTCTTGGGGTCAGGTATAATGGGTGTTTATGTTAAAAAGGAGGATTTCGATGTTATCTATCTTATTTTGGGCATCTTGGCTTTTGGGCTTGGTTTATGGGTGTTCGTAGGGCAAGTTAAATCTTTATTGAAGGTATTTTCTGCAATTATTGGAATTGGTGGAATTTGGCTTGGTATTTCATCGTTTATAGCTGGACTGCAGGGGATCGCTAACGCAATTATAGTTGGGATTGTATTTATTGTTCTTGGATTTTGGGGAGCTTTAACTAAACCGTCATCGTAATGTAACAAACCCGAGGCAAGTGCCTCGGGCTTTTAAAAATTTAGCTTATCCGAGATGAGCTACATTACCACTGAATACGAGCCTGGATATCTCAAACTTCATCGCAGAGGGATACTGCGAGAACGGGTTGAGATTTTGAAACAAATGTTGAATGATTGCACGCTTTGTCCCAGAAATTGTCATGTAAATAGAAATGCTGGTAAGAAAGGTAAATGTAGGGTTGGGAGTGAGATTATAATTTCAGGAGTGCATCCACATTTCGGGGAGGAACCTTGTCTTGTTGGAACTCACGGCTCTGGAACGATTTTTTTCGCAAGTTGCAATATGAATTGCATATATTGTCAAAATTTCGAAATAAGTAGATTTAAACAAGGTGAGATTGTAAGCGTTTATACGCTTGCTGATTCAATGTTATATCTTCAGAAAATAGGCTGTCATAATATAAACCTTGTGACGCCAACTCATTATGTTCCTCAAATTGTCGAAGCAATTGAGATCGCTGCTGGTAAAGGCTTAAAAATACCGATAGTTTATAACTGTGGTGGATATGAATCTGTTGATACATTAAAGTTGCTTGATGGAATTGTCGATATTTATATGCCGGATATCAAATATTCGGACAACTTGAATGGGTTGAGATATTCAGGTGTACCAGATTATTGGGATGTTGTTAGACCTGCCGTTAAAGAGATGTGGAGACAGGTTGGGGATCTCGAGATAGTCGATGGGATTGCTGTGAAAGGTTTATTGATAAGGCATCTTGTTTTGCCGAATAATATTGCCGGTTCCGAAAAGGTTTTTGAATTTATAGCCAACGAAGTTTCAAAAAATACGTATGTTAACATAATGGCACAATATAGACCATGCTTTAATGCTTTCTTAAAGCCTGAACTTGCAAGGAGGATAACAATTCAAGAATATAGAGAAGCTGTGAAAACTGCACAGAGGTTTGGGTTAATGAGAATAGAGTTAAGCCCATGGTATTAACAAAAAAAGTGAGAGATTATGGATTTTTTTGAAGTTTTGAAAAAGAGAAAGTCGATAAGAAAATTTAAACCAGATGCAATCCCGGAAGACAAGCTTAAATTGATTTATGAGGCGATAAATTCAGCACCTTCAGCTGGAAACTTGCAAGCATATGAAGTTTTCGTGGTAAAGGATAAGGGGAGATTAAAACAGCTTGCGGATGCAGCTTTTGGACAGGAGTTTATAATGGAAGCGCCAGTTGCACTTGTTTTCTGCGCAAGTCCTTCAAGATCAAAGTGGCGATATGGGAGCAGAGGGGAAAAGCTTTATTGTCTGCAAGATGCTACGATTGCATGCGCTTACGCACAGCTTGCTGTAACAGCGCTCGGGCTTAGCACTGTTTGGGTTGGTGCCTTTGATGAGGATAAAGTCAGAAAAATAATAGGAATTGGAAAGGATTTAATCCCCATCGCAATTTTGCCTATTGGATATCCCGACGAATCTCCAGAGCCGACCCCGAGAAGGAGGATTGATGACTTAATACATGAAGTTAGTTAATGGGGAAATTTTGACTTTAATTTTTTGGTTGTTTAAATTTTTCAAAAAGGCAAGAAATGAAAAAGGCTTTAGTGTTACTTTTTGTTCTCATACCGTTCATTGTAAGTGCGCAAGTGTTAACAGGTTTTGTTGGTGAAAATTTAGAGAGGCAAATCAAGTGGGAACAAAAATTTTTAAACATTCCCAAATCCACTAATTGCGAAAAGCATTTATTTATCCTTACGGAGGAACCACATCCGGCAGGAAGCGAGGCGGGGCATAAAGTGGCAGAGTATATAGATAGCGTTTTTAAATCCTACGGTTTAAACTCAAAAATCGTTGACTATTGGGCTTATCTTCCATTTCCCGAGGATATTTCAATTGAATTAACTCAACCATACAAAGTTAAATTTGAATTAAAGGAACCATCATGGTCTTGGGACAAGGATACGTATGATGATAACATCTTTACATTTTTCAACGCTTATTCTCCGGATGGTGAAGTTGAAGCTCAAGTTGTATATGTTAACTACGGTTTGCCCGAGGACTATGAAAAACTCAAGGAGAT
>CALJEK010000007.1 GCA_938074445.1 Candidatus Kryptoniota bacterium
CCAACAGCGGGAAATGTTGCAATTTGGACGGGCGGGACACAAGTTGAGCCAAAAGATTATAGAGGGCAAGCGTTGACTGATTTTGCTGGTTTTTTGGCGCTTGGCAGGTTTGTTCCGTCGGGGATTTATGCGGACAGAAAAGGTAGGTTGTGGGTTTGCAGACCTGATTCGGGGTTTCAGACTGTTAAGGCGTTTGAGGTCGCTGGAAATTTTGCTATGGAAGTTTTGACGCTTGAAGGAGCACCATTTGTGGCACCGTGCGATGTCGCTCTAAATTCAGATGAATCAAGAGCGTATGTTATTGATATGTTTGCGAGGAAAGCATTCGTTTTTGAAAAAGTTACATCTGTAGATCAAAATAGCGAGGTCCCGAGAAACTTTGCAATTTATCAAAACTATCCAAATCCATTTAACTCGTCAACTGCGATAATCTATGAAATTCCAAAAGAGGGCTTTGTGAAAATTAACATTTATAATTCGCTTGGTCAAAGAGTAACTTCGATTGTTAATTCGTTTCAAAGTTCTGGTAAACATATTGCGAGTTTTAACGCTGAAAACTTGCCGAGCGGGGTTTATTATTACCAGCTTGAGGTTGATGGTTTTAAATCACCAATCAAAAAGATGGTTTTAATAAAATAATTTTTTAAAGCCATGAAGTTTTTAAAAGTTGCGCTTTTAACCTTTGTTTCATTTTCGGTTTTACTTTCGCAAACCCCGAAGGGGAAAATTTTTGGGAAAATCATCGATAAGACGACAGGTGAGCCGTTACCCGGAGCGAATGTTTTAATTGAAGGGACGACGATGGGAGCTGCAGCAAATTTTGAAGGTGAATATTTCATCATAAATGTTCCGCCGGGGCGATATAATTTGATAGCAAGTATGGTCGGCTATAAAAAAATGATTGTAAAAGATATTGTCGTCTATGTTGACAGGACTACGACTGTTAACTTTGCTCTTGAACCGACGGCGATAGAGGTCGAACCGGTGATAGTTGAGGCAAAAAGACCTGTCATAGAAAGGGATAAAACATCAACCTCGGTAAATATAGAGTCCAGAGAGATTGAAAGCGCACCGATTGAAGGTTTGAAACAAATTCTTGAATTAACAGCTGGTATAATTCAAAATCCAAACGGAACATATAGCATCCGTGGCGGTGGGGCATACGAATTGAACTTTATGATAAATGGAGTTGAGCAGATAACCACAAACACTGGTGTTCCCGGTTATAGTTTTGCATGGGATAAGTCAAACAATTCGTGGAAATATGATTATAATCCACTTGCGGTTGCGCAAATGGAGATAATCTCTGGGGGATTTAGCGCTGAATATGGTAACGCTCAATCTGGTGTTGTCAAAGTTGTGACAAAAGAGGGAGGTCCAAAATTATCTGGGGAATTTCGTTTTGAATATAGACCACCTGGACAATATCATTGGGGACCATATCTATATGGACCCGAAACTGTTGAATGGAAAAAATGGGGAACTTTAGACAGATGGAAGCAAACATATCCCGATTCGTCGGATGAATGGATTTACAAGATGTGGCGAAAGTGGGTAGAAAATCATTCGCCGAATCCAGATGGTAGCCCGAATCCACTTGGGGTTTATGACTATAGAAAACTTTCTTATCGTAGATTTTTGATTGGCTTTGGCGGTCCGCTTGGCTCAAGCCCTGAAGCGTTGAGATTTTTCATATCCGCCGAATATAGAGAAAAACCAACAAGAATACCAACGATTGAAAGGGTTCAAGTATATCAAAATTATACCTTGACTTTGTCTTGGAATCCCGTCCCAAAGCATAAGTTTAAGCTTATGGGATTATATCAATACTATCGCGGTGGATTATTTTCAGGTTCGGATGATATTCGCTGGGCAGGAAGAGATGGGGCTTGGAAATATGTTCTTGTAACCGATTCCCCAAGAGACGAGATAACAACGACTCAAAGCTTCACTTGGACATACGCAATAAATCCGCAATCATTTTTTGAGTTGACGGCGTATCACTCGAGGGAAAGATACATAGTTTTAGTTTTGCCTGTGCCTCAAAGACCAAGTTATTTAAGGGATGATGTATGGTCAATTCCACCTGGTCCATGGGATGAGGGTTATAGAACCGTTTATTCTTTCACAACGCTTTACGGACAAGATGCAAGAACTGATGCTTGGAGCGTCTATGGCGATTATACAAATCAAATAACGACAAGATTTCAATTAAAGGCTGGTTTTAAACTGAATTACTGGGATACATATTACAGTGCTGTCTCAAGCTTTGCAGCGAATGCTTTTATCTCAAGGACTGGTTATGCGGAGTATTACAAAGCGTATCCTTACTATCTTGCTGGTTATGTTCAGAGCAGATTTGAATATGAAGGTATGGTTGCGAATGTCGGCGTTAGAGTTGATGGTTATAATTTTAACACGGAAATTCCTTATAATAGATTTAACCCATTCTATCCCGCTCTTGGTGCTGAAGCGATTGGAGATCCGAGGACAAAACGCACAAGGTCTCATTTCAGAGTTTCTCCAAGGTTTGGGATTTCATTTCCAATAGGTGAGAATACCGCTTTTAGGTTGCAATACGGTCATTTCTATTCAATGCCAACATTTAAAGAAGCTTTAATGAGAACAACCGAACTTGGTTGGATAGCTTATGGCAACGGAAACATCGGACCAAAGCAGACGATAAGTTATGAATTTGGTCTACAACATAGTTATAGGGGTACACATAGAATTGATGTTGTCGCTTATTACAACGATAGAGTTAAGCAAGTTGGCACACTTTATGTTTATGCCCCGAGTGCAGGCATAAGGAGAGATAAAAGGTATGTAACCTATGAAAACAATTCGTATGGGGCATCAAAAGGGGTTGAAGTCACGCTTGATAAAGTTGCCCCCGGAAGATGGGGATATAGGTTGACATATAGTTTGTCAAGGACGACATTTGGATATTATGGACCTCGTGCTATATGGTCGGATGACCCCAATGACCCAAGAAATTATCAAGAGAGAAATCAAGCGAATGATTTCTTGTCTTACGACGATAGAACTCATACATTTAGAGCCCTCGTAAGTTATAGTGTTGAGAAGGGTGGCGGAGTTGAAATTTTCGGCGTCAAACCATTTTCCGATTTTAACATAAGTTTAACATATACCGCTCAAAGTGGGACACCGTTTACCTATGTGACAAGTTATGATGAGTTTAAGGATGTGGTTAACAATCGTCGTTATCCGCTTGAAGCAAAGTTTGATCTCAACTTGACAAAGAGGATATATCTCGGCAAGCAAAGTTTGTTGATTGGCGTCAGGGTGATGAATTTGTTTAATAATAGATGGCTCACGCCTATTTCCTCACAAGATGACTTAAGAGATTGGGTCGAGAGAAATATAACAGTTGATATGTTGAAGCCTGGCGAAGACCCGTTAAATCCAAGAGCAAGTTATAAATTTAATTACTTTACGGTGTATCGAAACGTTCCAAGAGAAATTTACTTTACAGTCGGTTTTGGCTTCTAAAATAAAAATTGACCTAATGATGAAATTGAAGGTTTTGTTTCTTCTTTTAGTCCCAACATTTCTGCTATCTCAGGTTTCAGCACCTCTCCTTTACTTTAAAAGGGGGATGTTATGGGAATCATTTTATTATGGGAAAATTTGTCCACCTTTTAACAATTGGCAGAGGATAAGTTACGGTATGGATTGGCCTGGATTTGATCCCGAGTGGATCGGTGCGGATATCGGTGGACCAGCTTCACATTTGGTTTCAGGTGGTATCATAATTGCTGGGCTTGATTCAAACGGAAAAGTTATCTCAGCTGAGGATTGGGCGCTTTATGCTGGCTCCGTTTCTCCAGAGCCGGGGGCAAAGTATAGCGTCAAGAAGCATCTTAAAATTGAAAATCATTGGCAGATCAAGTTTCAAGGTCCAGAAGAACTGATTGAAAGCGTTTGGGAATATAACCCAAATTATCAACCCCAATATCAAGGTGATAAACCTTTGCCTATAAGAGTTGAACGAAAGGCTATGCAGTGGAGCGGTTCCCAAGCAGATGAAAATTATATCATAATTGAGTATGTGATAAAAAACATAAGTAACGAACTATCACCCAACGATAAATTTGGTCTTTATAATGCCACGATTTATAAAATGTATGTTCTTTTCACTTATGCCTTCTCTATAAACTCAAGGGCGTGGAGAATATTGTTTTATCCGCAATATAGTTCAGGTGCGAGAAATAATCGTTTTTTCTTCATTCCAACTGAGAGATTGCTTTTTGGCTATGCAGATGATTTCCCCGCAACCACAGGAAGAAATGAAAAATATGGATATTATAGCGAAGGCGGTCCACAAAGAAAGGGTGAATGGCTTGCACCTGGATACCCTGGATTGAAGTTCATTTACATATCTCCAGATAGTTCTGGGAGGGCAAATAGAATAAATGGTTACGCTTGGTCTGCAGCTGATGACAGGATTGATCTTTATGGTCCATTTGGAACAGCAAGCGTTGGTCTTGATGGAAGATATGCGATCTGCAAAGACCCAAGAAATGCTTCCTCTCCAGTTGTCTCTCCTTCTGATCCAATCTGGACAACGCGAAGGATGTGGTCGCTTGTTTCACTTGGACCGTGGACATTGAAACCTGGGGATACGATAAAAATTGTCACTGCAGAAGTTATAGGTGGAATTTCTTATAAAGAAGCCATAGACCCAAACGTAGGTGCGTCAATAGTTGGAAGTAGGGGATATAACGAACTTCTAAAAAATTCTCGTCGTGCGCAATTCAATTACGAGAACGGATATAATGTCCCTGACCCGCCTCCAGCTCCAAGTTTCACGGTGCGACTTTACGATGAGAAAGAAGGTGTAATCGCAAATGTAATTGAGTGGTCTGATTCTGTTGAAGCCATACCAGACAGGGATTATTCCGGGGATGAAGCCTTCGATCTTGTCGGCTACAGAATTTATCGATCGAATTATTTACCTATCGGACCATGGGAACTTATAGCGGATATTAAAAAGGGTGATCCCCGATTTTACGATCCAAGTAAGCGCAAGTATAAATTCGTTGACACCACTGTAACAGTTGGGTTCAGCTATTACTATTCAATTACAAGCTATGACACAGGGCATGCTTCATGGCCACCCAATCCGAGCGCTCGTTTCCCGGAGACTAATTCCAATAGGGTTCCACCAATGGAGAGTTCAATTTTTGCAAATAGGATGGTAGTTCCGTTTAAAGCAACGATACCAGCTACAAGCGAACTTGATAAAATCCTTGTCGTCCCTAATCCATTTGTTGCAAGGTCCGGATTTGTAAATCCAAGAGATGTAGATGTGATTCAATTTGTAAATATACCGAGCCCCTGCACGATAAGAATTTACACAATACGGGGCGATCTTGTTAAAACAATCCATCACAGCGATGGTTCTGGAATAGCATCTTGGAATCAAGTCACAGATTATGGTCAATATGTTGAAAGCGGAATTTACATATATCACATCGAAACTCCAGATGGAAGAAAAAAAATAGGCAAGTTCGCAATAATAAGATAAAAATATCGGGAGTTTGGAAATGAAAAGGTTTATCACTGTTTCATTGTTGGTCGTTTTAAATTGCGCATTTATTTTATCCCAAGACTTTAAAAAAGTTGGAACAACTGGCTATGTTTTTCTTGAGATTCCCGTAAGCGTGAAATCAAGCGGGGTTGGAGATGCTGGAGTTGCATTGTTTTACACTGGCGCTGATGCAATTTTCATTAATCCAGCTGTTACAGGATTTATGAGCAAGCGAGGAGCCGTAAATTTCACTTTTACAAATTGGCTTGCCGACACAAAGCATCAATCAGGGGCTTATACATTAAGGGTTGGGAATCTTGGCGTGTTCGGGCTCGGTTTTATCCGTATGGATTTTGGAACGATGCAAGGAGCAGTGAATGCAAATCCAGACCAGCCCGGCAATTATATAGTAACTGAACCATTCTCAGCGAATGCCCTTGCTTTCGGGGTTTCCTACGCAAAAATGTTAACAGATAGATTTTCATTTGGTGGATTCGTGAAATATGTGAGGGAAAAGATATGGATTTATAAATCTGATAATTTCGTATTTGATGTTGGGATTCTTTATTTCACTGGTTTCAGAAGTTTTAGGATAGCCGGGGCGATTCAAAATTTCGGGGTTGATAGCAAGTATATTGGGGATTCGTTTAAAATGCCATCGACCTTTAAACTTGGCATAGCTGGTGAAATCATTGGAGATCATACGACGCCAACCAAACTTTCACTTTCTATAGAAGCTTTGCATCCGAGCGATTCACCTGAAAAGTTAAATTTTGGTGTTGAATATACATATAAAAACTTGTTGAGTTTAAGGGGTGGATATAAGTTAAATTACGATGAAGAAAATTTCACCTTCGGATTTGGGTTAAGCGGATTGAATATTGGAATACCTGTTAACCTTGACTTCGCCTACCTTAATTTTAACCGCCTTGGTTCTGTGGTGAAATTTGGTTTAGGTGTTGAATTTTGATTTTGGATTTTAATTTTGCATTTTAGGTATTATTTAAGCAAAGAAATTAGGGACAAAGTTATGGGGACTTTAAAATCAGAAGAAAGAGCTTATTTTAATTTTGATATCTTCAGCCAACAGAAGGAATATCAAGAGGTAAATTTAAAATTTGTTGAAAGAACTCTGCCGATCGAGGAAATTTCATTTGATACGGAATTTGTTATGCTTGATGTCGCGTGTGGGACTGGATTAATAACATCTATTTTGCTTGACAAGGTGAACGGAAGAAGATGCAAAATCGTTGGCATAGACCCAAATTTTGCGTCAATAGAGATAGCAAAAAGTAAGGTGAGGGCATTTGGGGAGACGAAGGTTGAGTTTTATGAATGCATCGCACAGGATATCCCGAATTTTATTCCCTCGGAAAGTGTTGATGTGGCTTATTTTTGTAATGCAATTCATGAAATTCCAACTGATTTAGGCAAACAAGAATCTTTAAATGCCATAGCCAAAGTTTTAAAACCGGGTGGTAAACTTTTTATGAACAGCACTTTTACAAGGGAATCTTACACTCCTGACACTGTAAAGTTTTGGGGAATGTTAAAACTTATCGCTTTCCAATCCTTGGGGAAAAAGCGAAGTAAAGACGCAACTCAATTTGAAATTTTGTCAATTGACGATTACAAGAGGAAACTTATAAATGCAGGTTTTAATGTAGTTGAGGTTAACAGTGTTAGGGTTGAGCTGAGTGAAAGCGCAATGCTTGCAATTTGTAAGTATGATGCGTTTATACAAGGTGTTTTTATTGACATGGAAGACACGGAAGATTTTACACTTGAGCAAAAAAGTGGTGCACTTGAATTGGCAGTGAAAACGATTCTACATCAAGTTAAGAGTAAAACGCCCGAATTTAATCCGTTTGCGAGAAATTGGATTGAGTTTTCATGTGAGAAGGCTTGAAAAATTTAAAAACCTTGGTTAAATTTGTTAACAGATAAGATATAAGAGGGTAAGCTTGTGCTTTTAAGTATTTTAAAAGCAGAAGCTTCAAATGAAGGTGGAGTTCACTTGCCTGTCGATTATAGACCCGGTTTCATGTCAATTATTAAAAGCGCCATCTGGAGCGAATCCGGTGCTCAATATGAACTTATGTTCAACAAAAGAACCGTTAAGCCTTATACATTTGCAGTGACATTTGGGGATGAGATAGAAATAGTCAAGGACAAAATCTTTTTTACGAAGCCGATAGAGTTTAAATTTAGTTCGTTTGATTTAACGTATGAGATTTATGTTTACAATTATCTCGTGAAGAATAAAAAGTTAAGTATTTACAAGCAAAGTTTTGAGGTTTCGTCGATAAGGGTTTTAAACAAACGCGAGATAAGAAAAAACTCGGCTATATTTAGAACTCTTGCACCTGTTTTGATAAGAAGTCATAAAAACGAAAAACATTATCTTTGCCCTGAGCCTGAGAATTTTAAAGGGGATAGGGATTTTCTTGAGGCGCTCAACTGATATGGGAGCATACGATCGGAATGTTTTAAGCTATATACATCCTGAAAAATACCCCATCCCCACTCAACAAGCAATTTCACCACTTGATAATTTTGCTCCTGAGTTAAAAGAAATAGTTTATCGAAAGGTAAAAAGAATTGCTGAACCGCGAGGAGGCAAGTACGATTTTGATATTTATGGTCGGTTATCAGGCAACTGGTTCCTTGAAGGAACTGATGGTTGGAGTAGCGATGAAAGTTATAAAAATTATCTCTCTTTTGCTTATGATGTTTACGACCCAACCTATCTAAGAGTAGGTCTTGGTGAAAAGTTAGGCGGAACCTTAAATAGAGTTAAAAATAACTCGCCTGATTTTAAAGATATTAGGGTTAGTTCTGGAAAGATTGTTTATCATTTGATCGGTGTGATGGAAGGCGATGAATTTTTTGGGAGATCCCTTGCTCAAATAGTAACCAAAACTTTGTTAGTTCAGATGTTAAATGATGAAAAAATTAAAATTGAACTTTTTGAGGGAGAAGTTCAAAATCCTAATTTTACTGTAAACGCTAAAATTTTTACGAGGTGATGAATTCGGAGGAAATTTAAGTTTGTTATAGCGGTGTTA